>JBGCDI010000043.1:0-55113 GCA_045105315.1 Phycisphaerales bacterium
CAGTGCCGGCGAGAGCTACGTGGTCTTCGGCGGTGCTAGCGTGAGCTCGGAAGAGCGCATCGAAGTGAAAGCGCGTAGTGCTCGGAAGGCGCCGGAGCATTAAAAAAAAGACCAGGGCGATCGCAGCGGTGGTTCTGTGTCGTCAGCTGGCGATGTGAACGGCGGCGGCTTTGATGACCTCATCATTGGGGCGACAAGAGCCGATCCGAACGGGATCAGCAATGCCGGCGAGAGCTACGTGGTCTTCGGCGGTCTTGGCGTGGGCTCGGGTGGGGTCATCGAACTGTCCTCGCTCAATGGTGCCAACGGTTTCGTGCTCAACGGAATTGACTTGCGAGATTACAGCGGCGTTTCCGTGTCCTCTGCTGGCGATGTGAACGGCGACGGCTTAGATGACCTCATCATCGGGGCGCCAGATGCCGATCCGTACGGGATCAATGATGCCGGCCAGAGCTATGTGGTCTTTGGAGGGTTCGCACAGGTGTGGACACGAGTTGGCGGGGGAGCGTTTGAAACGGGGAGCAACTGGGATTCGGGTATGAGCCCAACAGGAGGTACGGTCACTATCGAGCCAGAGTTTGGTGGGACGATCACACTTTCGCAACCCATTGACTTGTTTCTAAGCAGACTCAATATTGGGTCAGAGCAAAGTGTGACCACGATCAACATCGGTCCTTCAAGCCTGCTGAGTCTCGATGATCCTCTCAGTATGCCTGACTCTGCAGCGCTCGCTGGTTCGGGGGTTCTCGTAGCACAAGCAGGCCTCACAAATAACGGTAAAATCGCATCGCAGCAACTATTTGTGTTGTCGGATGTTACGAATTCCGCTTTGATTGATTTAGACGGCGCCAATGCGGGTTCCAAAGGCCGTGCGTCGCTGGATATTGTTGGAACACTCTCGAATGAAGCAACTGGTATCATCCAAATGCGCCGTGATGTGACAGAACTCAGCGTTTCGTCAAGTCTTTCCAATGCTGGACAAATCTCCATCGGGTTCACAAATAATGCTGACATCGTCGGCGATGTGACCAACCTCGGCACCCCCGACGGGAAGGGAGGCTTCACGCCTCTAGGCTTGATCTCGATCTCGGGTGGTTCGAGCGCCCTGTTTACTGACGACCTCACAAATCAGAGTAACATTGTCCTGACCAGCGACTCTGAGCTGGTGATTTTTGGCGGCCTAGCAGGTAACGGTATCTTGGGTCCAGGCGGTCCAGGTACCGCGGGGATGGTCTTTGTCGAAGACGGCATCAGCCCCGGCTTTAGCCCCGGCATCGCACGCTTCGACGGTGATCTTATGCTTGGGCAAACTGGCTCAACCCTGTTCGAAATTGCTGGGACTTCGCCCGGCGCCGTTGGCCACGATCAAATCGTAGTTGCCGGCACGTTCGGTGTTGGTGGCAGCGCAAGCATTGAGCTGATCGATGGCTTTGTGCCGTCTGCGGGCGATACATTCCAGCTGCTTGAGTTCGGCGCGATCACTGGTGGCTTCTCGTCACTGACTATCGACGAAGAGTTGCTCGCTCTGAATGTCGATACAAGCAACCTGCTCATCGACGGAACTATCACAATTCCTTCATCGTGCTTCGCTGATTTCAACAACGACGGCAACTTGAATTTCTTGGATGTTTCTGCCTTTCTGATCGCCTTTGGTCAACAAGGTCAGGCCGCAGATTTCAATGGCGATGGGAATTTCAATTTCTTTGATGTCAGTGCATTCCTCTTGGCCTTTGGTGCTGGATGCCCCTGAGTAACTGAAAGACTAATCGAGTAGACTAGCGGTACAGCGATTCAGTGTTCTTCTGTTTTGGTTTTTGAGAGGTTGCTCAGGCAACCTTCTTTCGCTGTTTAGATTTTATCTCAAGTCGAAAAAGCTTCGGATCGCCGCGTGCTTATTGCCGGGTTACTCTGATCTCTGGTTCAATGCCTACGTTTGCTGTATAAAGGATAGGGCTTGGATCTACGCCTCTGATTCTATCATTCGGTGTATGGGCTTCATGCGCCGCATGCACTCGGTGCTCATTATACCAAACTTGATACTTGTTGAGCCTTCTCTGCATTCCATGGATTGAAGGAATCATCAATGTTGATCACATCCAGTCCTTCATCGTGCGGAAGAATCGCTCGATCTATCCATTGAGTTGCCATACTCGCACCTTGTCCTTCACATATATGATCCCTTGACGGTGGCACGATTCCTTGAAACGCCTGCGAAACTGCGAGCCGTGATCGCTGATAAGAAACATGGGTGATGAACCAGAAGATATAATGGCATTTTTGATCGGAAGATTCATAACGTGTGTATTCGGTCTACGAGCAAAGGCTCTGATTGCCAAAAACTTGCGAGAATATCCGTCGAGCACGGCCGCGATCTCGAATCATTTCCAGAGTACTTGAATCTCGGTGATATCGGTGTGCCAGACATGGTGGGGGCGGTTTGGCTTGAGCAGATGATTGGCATGGTGTGTCGGCGGTGTCGAAGCGGCCCGACTCCCCCGCCTCGGCTCGACAAAGTCTTCTTCGAGTATCCGCCGCACTGAAGCCCTGTTGATCTGGTTTCCTGCACGCACCATTTGCCTCGCGATGCTGCGTAATCCGAAGTCCATTTCAGGGCAGAGTCTGCGGATCCCATCAACGGTCCTTTGCACACCTTCATGCAATCGATTCCAGGGTTGCGAGTCGAGCAACTGATCAGCCCGTCCTTTCTTAAGCAACGCCTTTTTGCACGAGTCGATGGTGTTTGCGTGAAGCCCGAATCGATCAGCAGTTTGCTTCGTGCTCCACTGTCTCAGAGCAGCCCGCTGCTCGGGGGTGAAGTGGGTGCGTTCTCGAGGCGGCTTCGCCAATCTGCGCGATCGGAAGATATACAACTCTCTTTCGAGCATAGCTGATTCGATGTACACATGATCACGCTGTGCCTTCATGCGGACAGAAGCGAGGGGATCGGTCAGCACACGATTTTTCGCGATGCCGTCAGATTGAGACATGGCTGTTGATACAGAGTCAACCAGGTGCCACACGCTTCGGGATCGGAGACTGTGCAAGGCGGATGCTATGCTAATTTTTGAATCAGAATCGACGATTTGGTATCGTCACAAAGTGCTGACCCGCCACATAGGAACCTAAAAGCACATAACCGGAGGGGCAACGTTCGTAACCCATCTCAGATTTAGAAGCGCGCTTAGAAAAGTTTCTCTGTTTGTTTTTCGAAGAGGGTTGCGCGATCTCTATTTTTTTGATTCGAGAACTTGCGAGTAATCGCGAGTTCTTTTTCAATTGCTGATCGCTTCAAAAGACGGTGTGAATCAGGATGGGATCAGTTACTATTGCACCATGCCTGATTCTGACTTTGACGAAACCAATCCCACGAATCCTTCCCAGTCACAAGCCGAGACGCGGGCCACGCACGCCGATTTACAATCGGAACAGCAAAACACACCACTCCCTGCAACCATTGGCCACTACCGCATCGAATCCCTCATCGGCCAAGGCGGCATGGGCGCCATCTACAAAGCCGAGCAAGATTCACCTCGCCGCACCGTAGCCCTCAAAGTCATCAAGGCAGGCGTCGCTTCCCGAAGCCTCCTCCTGAGATTCGAGATCGAAGCCCAAATCCTCGGCAAGCTCGACCACCCCGGAATCGCAACAATCTACGAAGCAGGCACCTTCGACGAAGGACAGTGCGTCCAACCATTCTTCGCGATGGAGTTCATCGAAGGCCAAGAACTCCTCGACTACGCAAACTCCAAAAAGCTCGGCACACGCGACCGCCTCACCCTCCTCGCCAAAATAGCCGACGCAGTTCAACACGCGCACCAAAAAGGCATCATCCACCGCGACCTCAAACCGGGCAACATCCTCGTCAACAACGAAGGCCAGATCAAAGTCCTCGACTTCGGAGTCGCCCGCGCCACCGACGCCGACATCCAGACCGCAACCATGCAGACCGACATCGGTCAGCTCATCGGCACCATCCCCTACATGAGCCCCGAGCAAGCGTCGGGCAATCCAGACGACCTCGACACCCGAAGCGATGTCTACGCGCTAGGAGTCATCGCCTATGAGTTGCTCACCGGCCAGATGCCCTACGATCTCAAACAAAAGATGATCCACGAAGCCGTGCGTGTGATTCGTGAAGATGAGCCCAAGACCCTCAGCACCATCAACAAGACTTTCCGAGGCGATGTCGAGATCATCGTCTCTAAAGCGCTCATCAAAGAAAAAGACCGCCGCTACCAATCCGCAAGCGATCTAGGCAGCGACATCGAACGCTACCTAAGCAACGAGCCCATCGAGGCCCGCCCCCCAAGCACCTGGTACCAACTCAGCAAGTTTTCCCGGCGCAACAGAGCCCTCGTCGCAGGCATCATCGCCGTGCTCATCGTGTCGGTCGCGGGTGCATTGATCTCCATCAACTTCGCGATGGGCGAAGCCGAGCAAAAACAACTCGCACTCAACGCCGCCGAAGAAGCACGCATAGCACAAGAGGCAGCCGAGCTTGCTCAAGCAGAAGAAGCCAAACGAGCCGACGAACTCCAACAGGTCGCCGACTTCCAAAGCGAGCAGCTCGGACAGATTGAAGTCGAGATGATGGGCGTGCAACTCCGCGACTCAATCATCGAGAGTGCCCCAGAAGAGTCCCGTGAGAATCTCGCTGACTCACTTGCCCGTGTGAACTTCACAAGCATCGCATTGGGCACGCTGGAAGCCAATATCTTCGAGCGTACGATCAAGACAATCGATTCACAGTTTGCCGATCAGCCCCTCATACAAGCCCAGATGCTGCAATCCACAGCTGATACGCTGAGAGAGCTTGGATTACTGCAAATAGCTCTTGATCCGCAAAAAAGGGCCTTGGCGATCAGGCGCAAACTGCTTGGCGACAATCACCATAGCACTTTGTATTCGATTGGCTCCATGGGTTCACAACTTTATACCCAAGGCAGATTTGAGGAGGCAGATCCATACATTCGTGAGGCGTTAGAAGGTAACCGGCGCACGCTCGGCGACAATCACCGAGACACTTTAGATTTGGTCGATACCATTGGGATGCTGCTTGTTTCGCAAAACAAACTAGATGAGGGCGAACTCTACATACGCCAAGCACTCGAGGCTAATCGCCGAATACTTGGTGATGAACACCCGGCTACGCTGATCTCGATGAACAACATGGGTTACACGCTCAGACAACAAGGGAAATTAGCTGAAGCGGAAATGTTTTATCGCTTAGCAATGAAAGGGAGTCAGCGAGCGTTTGGAGAGAACCACCCAGAAACGCTGATCAATATCAACAACTTGAGTTGGCTTCTCTGGGATCAGGGTAAAAAAGAAGAGGCGGAGGCATATCAACGTGAGGCGTTAGAGGGTTACCGCCAAGCCTTTGGCGATGACCATCCAACAACTCTGAAAATGATGGGCAACCTTGGTTCCGTGCTATACCAGCAAGGAAAAATTGACCAAGCTGAAGCGTATTTCAAAGAAGTATTACAACTAACTATCCGCGTACTGGGTAAAGACCATCCAGACTCACTAAATGCGATGAGCAATTTAGGCACAGTAATATCTCAACAAGGAAGACTAAACGACTCCGAGCCATATAGACGCATGGCCTTGGAGGGTACAAGGCGCATCCTCGGCGACAAACACCCCAACACATTGACAGCTATATCTAACATGGGTGTGCTGCTTAAACGCCAAGGAAAACTAGAAGAGGCGGAACCCTATCTGCGAGAAGCGGTTGAGGGGAATCGGCATGTTCTTGGGGACAACCATCCATACACCATCACTTCGATCAGAACATTGATTAATTTGTTCGACGAACAAAGCCGCTGGTCTGACTCAGAAAAATTTAGACGAATGCAAGTGGAGATAGTTCGCCGCGCTGAACCAGAATCCGAAGCACAACTTGGTTCGGCACTGGTCCAACTCGGCATCAACTTGATCGCACAAGATCGACATGCCGACGCCCAGCCTGTATTGGCAGAGTGTTTAGAGATCCGACAGCGTATATTGCCCGAAGGCCACTGGCTCATCTGGAACACCCAGAGTTTGCTCGGCGAGACGCTGTCAATGCAATCCAACTTTGTGGAGGCCGAGGTGTTGCTGTTAGAAGCAGCGGAAAACATCCAACCGCCGGAAGCGGCCCTGTTTCGACGCGACGAAGCCATCCAACGCGTCGTCGATCTCTACACCGCTTGGCACGCCGCCAAGCCCAACGGCGGTTACGACACCAAGGCTGAGGAGTGGGGCGGTCGGCTTGGGGAATCTGATTGATCGTCTATGTGATCATTGCCTATAGGCCAGAATGGCGGATTTGATCGTGTGAGTCAAATCAATCTGTTCCCCCGCTATTGTTCCATTCGCAGCGATCCGGAGTAACGAGCGTGCAATTTAGTATTCTTCTGTTTATGGTGTATATGCAGCGTTTTATGCGGTTCTCATTGCTTTCTGACTTTGATCTCAAGCCGTAAGAGTTTCGGACTGTCGTGTGACCCTGATCTCTGGTTCAATGCCGCCGTTTGCAGTATAAACGATTGAGCTCGGATCTATTCCTCTGATTCTATCCTCTGGCGTATGCGATTCCTGTGTCGCTCAGAGTCCCTACTGATCTGGATATTCACATCATGGCGGATGCGACGCTTATTTACGGAACGGAATCGGCGATTCGAGGTCACACCACAATTAGCTGGTCCCTCTCATGGGAGCGTTAAATTTGGATTCAGTGCTATGCCCGGTATTACAACTAATCTCAGATTCGTGTCTCTGTCGGTTTTTGAAGAGGGTCGCGGGCCTCTATTCTGATCGCTCAAATATCACACCAACTCATATCTCAACGCTCTAGTAAAATAGTAAATCAACAAGGACATGTGTCGACAGAGTCTCTGATTCACGAGCATGTAATCCCACAGTGTCTGTGCCTTTATTGATTTGATAAAAATCCAGTCTAAGCATATCAAAAACAGGCTTGCGGATTACTTGTGTAACTGTTACAATGGTGACATCGCGCCCGTTCGAGGCGTAAAAATTTCACCCAAAGGATTCTCAGAATGATTCGCCATCTATTCGTCCTCATGACGTTGTTGCTCGCTCCAGCAACCCTAAACGCACAATCCGGTGCCCCTACATATTCAGGTGAAGTCTGCCAAAATGGTTCAACCGTCACAATCTCGGTGACTGCCTCGCCCACTGCTACCGCCATTCTCATCTACCCCACCCCACCTGGCGGCGGGTATTACATGACTAACGACGGATCCGGCACCTTCACCGCGAGCTTCAACGGGATCTCCGCAGGCACCAACTTCAACTTCCGACTCGTCGTCCAAGCACCCAATCAATATGAGTACCCCCCACACGCTGTGACCCTTGAGCAAGGGTGCGTCCCCTTCAACTCTGCAGGGAGTGATGGTGGGGGTGGTAATGGTAATGGTAATGGCGGCGGTGGTGGTGGTGGCATCGATCCAGGCGACTTCGGGCAAGGCGGCCTCCCACACTCCCGCGCGTTCCGCCATGATGTCCGCGAGTCCGACGAGCAATGGACGGTATTGCTCGAGACTGGACAACCCGCATCACCACTCCCCGCCGTGACGCGCGTTGATCTCCGATACCGCATCAATGAGGCCCCGATGCAAACAGCCAGCATGTCAAACCTCGGCGGCTTCATCTGGGGACGCACCATCCCCGAAGCTGCACCCGGCGACATCATCTCCTACTCATTCGTGAAAACAGTGGGCGTCGAGCCCGTCGAAACCGCATGGTTCCAGCGCACCGTCGGCGAAGAACCATCTGCAATTCCAGACTTCCCCATTGAGACCATCGCCGCGATCCGCTTTAGGGATCGCCATGAAAACGAATGGCGTTTCGATCACTATCCCGCCGGGTACGATGTCGGCCGCTCGTTTGACCTTCGCATCATCGACCACGGAGATCGTCTTGACTTCGAGCTCACCACCGCGCCTGAAGTCCCCGTCGGTGCTGTAGACATCAAGTGGTACAATCAAGCGGGTGATGTCGGATTCTGTGATCGCAATATCTCCGCCATAAGCAAACGCATGGAAGGGGGCAATGGCATGTTCACCTCGACGATCGATAATCTCACCATCGGTCAACGAGTTGATATTGAGTTCACACTCCTTGCGGGCCAAACCTACTACAGCGAGTTCATCTATTATTATGTAGGTGACCCACGCCTTCAACGCGAAACCCAGCACCCCTACGCCTTTGCCGCAGGAGACGCGTCGATCCCTGTTGTGACCGTTGATCAGTTCGCCTTCAATCAGCACGCACTCAACCTCCCACCCGACGCCCTCCGTTCGTTCATGGACGGCAAGGTCATCTTCGAAACCCGCTGGGACGACGGATTGCTCTTTAATCCACCGACTGCATTCGACTGCAACGGGGGACCTGTCGGCTTCGACATGGGCCCTAGCCCCGTCTTTGAACCCAACTTACTCGGCCCGCTCTACACCAACAACTCCTGCATCGAGTGCCACATGCTCGACGGGCGAGGGACCGCGCCAGCAACCAGCGCCGACTCGCTTGAAGACTACTCCATCCTTTTGAGCATCCCCGGACCCACCGGACAAGCACCCCAACCCCATCCACTCTACGGCCACCAACTCGACACCCGCGCTACCCCAGGAAACACGCCCGAAGGGGACGCATCAATCGTGTGGGAAATTGTAAAGGGCGTCTTCGACGACGGGATCGCCTACCAACTTCGCAAACCACGCTACGAGTTCACCGAGCTCGCGCACGGCCAGATCGGCAACAACATCCCCGGACTGCCAAGCTCGAACCCATCGGGTGACCAATACAACGGTGAAGCTGAAGTCTCTGCTCGCATCGCACCCATGCTCATCGGGCTCGGGCTTCTTGAAGCCGTAGCTGACGATGAAATTCTTGAATGGGCAGACGAGCACGACGCGGACGGCGATGGCATCTCCGGTCGCGCAAACATCGTTACCGACATGAGCACAGGCGAGAGCGCACTTGGACGATTCGGTTGGAAAGCCTCCCAGCCAAGCATCCGCCAGCAGGCCGCGACCGCCTTTTCGAACGACCTAGGTATGCCGTCCGAACTCGTAGGCAACGCACCAGTAGAGGTGGATGCGATCATGCTCGACAAGATGGTCTCCTACCTTCGCGGACTCGCGGTGCCACCCCGCAAGAACTATCGTGACCCAGCCGCGATCGAAGGCAAGGCACTCTTCGAAGTTGCTGGGTGCATGGACTGTCACCGCCCAACGATGCGTACATCACCCGACGCAGAGTTTGCACCTTATCGCGACCTACTCATCCAGCCCTTTACAGACTTGCTCCTGCACGACATGGGCGAAGAGCTTGCTGACAACCGCCCAGAATACAACGCGACCGGAAGAGAATGGCGTACGGCCCCACTCTGGGGCCTGGGTTACGTCGGGCATGTCATGGGAACACCAACCAACGCGTTCGATCCAAACGGGAATCCCGCCGAACCCAACTTCCTTCACGATGGTCGTGCACGATCATTGATGGAAGCCATACTCTGGCACGGCGGCGATGGTGCAGGCTCACGCGACGCGGTGCTCGCGATGACTGCAACAGAACGGGATGCACTCATCGAGTATGTGAAGTTCCCCTTCGTTGATCCCTTCATGCTCGCAGACGCGGATACCTGCCCAGCAGACCTCAACACAGATGGCGAACTGAATTTCTTGGATGTCAGCGCGTTTCTTTCGGCGTTCACCTCTACCGACCCAGCTGCAGATTTTACGAGCGATGGTCAGTTCAACTTCTTCGATGTCAGCGCCTTCCTGCTGGCGTTCAATTCTGGTTGCCCCTGACCTATACATTGACTCGATAGTGTCGGATGCAATCCGATATGCACGAGTTGCTTGTTTTGGATTGGCTTGTATTCTTTCTGCATATGGTATCGCGTGATCATTTACGGCGTTCTTCGAGTGATCCAGCTCAAAGTGATCCATCTTAAGTAGTTCTTTGATCGATTCATTCTCTACTGAGATACGCTTCTGAGAATCACCAAGAGGCGTAAGATTGGCGGTGAGGGTGTCGATGGAATCACTCTTCCGTTCGATTCTTATTAAGCAATGCCTTCTTCCAGGTGTTGATGGTGTTTGCATGTAGTCCGAGTCGATCGGCGATTTGCTTTGTGCTCCACTGTCTCAGCGATGCTAGCTGCGTGATCTGCGCCCTTTGCTCGGGGGTTAAGCGGGGGCGTTCTCGTGGTGGCTTGGCCAATCTGCTCGATTGGAAGGTATCCAGCTCTCGTTCGAGCATGGCGGATTCGGTGTACAGATGATCACGCTGTGCCTTCATGCGGACAGAAGCGAGGGGATCGGAAAGCGCACGAGCTTTCGAGATGCCGTATGATTGAAACATGGCTGTTGCAACAGAATCAACTAGGTGCCACACGCTTCGTGTTCGGAGACTGTACATAGCTGATGTTATGGTCGTTTTACAGCAAGATTCGACGATTTGGGGGCATCACAAAGTGCTGGCCCCCCGCATAGGAGCCAAAAAATAGATAGCTGGCGGGTCGAAGTTCGTAACCTGCCCCAGATTCTCAAGCGGACGCAGGAATGTGTCTCTGTTGGTTTTCCGAAGAGGGTAGCGGGACCTCTATTGGACGATGATTCCATTCGAGAGGCAATCACAGCGGCGTGCAAACACGGCTGCAAAATCGGAGCGCATCCCTCGTATCCTGATAGGCAAGGATTTGGAAGACAAAGGATCCAGATTGATCGGTTGTCACTTGGAAATTCAATAAAGCATCAGCTAGGCACATTTTCTAGGATAGCATTGGAGTGCAAAGCATCTGTAGAGTACATAAAAGCGCATGGTGCACTCTATCACGAGGTTGCAAAAGACACTTCTCTCGCACACTGGTATTGGGATATATGTAGTTCTATCTTCCCCCATGCCCGATTTGTTGGACCAATTGGGGCATCGGTTCTTGATTATTTTAGAGCAGCGGGAATTCCGGTACTCTCTGAAGGATTTTGTGATCGAGTGTATGAGCTTGATGGAACTTTGCGCAATCGTAACGATCCGGGGGCATGCATCAGTGATCCTGAACTTGCAGCATCGCAAGCCGAGCGACTAGTTCGTGACTTCGGTTGTGATCTCTTATGTGTTCATAGCGATACGATCAATTCCATAGAAATTGCAAAGGCGGTCAATTTTCGATTGGCTGATCAGGAGTTTTGGCGCCCTGCTCAGACGAACAGAGCGGATCGCGAAGGCTGCTCTGGTTCTTGAAGATACATACAAAACCAAGCGAAGGCTGTACGACGATCAAGCCCCTAAGGCACTTTCTACCATCGAAGCACTAGCTACCGTAATGATGAGTAAGGGGAGTTGAATCCTAGAAATGAGCGTTGAGGAAATATGAACCGGACATAGGATTTATCGGTATGTACAGTCTGGGAG
The DNA here is from genome assembly GCA_045105315.1 of Phycisphaerales bacterium. Classification (GTDB taxonomy): domain Bacteria; phylum Planctomycetota; class Phycisphaerae; order Phycisphaerales; family UBA1924; genus UBA1924. The sequence goes on from JBGCDI010000043.1 coordinate 11,428, forward strand.
TCACAGGATAAATTGTAGTGACTTGATTTACTATCTGGAAAAATGCAGCCATGTATCAGAGTTCACGCAATGAAGAGGCATATGGAAACTTCTCTTATGCTTAGATACAAGCAAAGAGGGTACGCCGGTTTACATTTGTAGTCAGTGAGCGAAACTGAAGGGCAACTTGCGAATCAGATACCCGCTACTTTAGATGCCTTTGCCATGGAAAGCTTTAGTGATGCTGCTTCGCGTTCTCTGCTGAGCTTTTCCACTGCATCCATTCGGTTGGTCGCATCATCAGGTATCACTCGTGCCTGGGCTTCAGCAAGCTCAGCCTGCGCTTCGGTCTCAATGATTTCTTCAGCGGCGATCGCACGCTCTGCGAGAATCACAAGCTCGTTATGGGCCATCTTGAGGAATCCACCATCGATGAAGTATTCTCGTGAACCGCTGCCAGCTGATGCTGGGAAGTCTAACCGGAGCTTACCGAGACCGAGCTGTGAAACGATCGGGCCTCGGCCATGCTGAAAGCCAATCAGGCCATCCCATGCAGGCACTGAAGCGTATTCGATTTCCTCGCTGAGCAGTTCGCGTTCAGGGGTAACAAGTCGGCATTGGATCGTGTTGGCCACAGCTGGTTCCTCGCTTTGAGATGGACAATTTCAGGGTGCAATCATAGACCGATCAGGACCCACAATACACCGTTATTGCGTTGAGAATCGCGACCTTGAGTCAAGAAAATCACAACATACACGCATTCTAGCTGTTGAGTTTGGACTCGATCTTGACGAGAATGTCTCGTATTTCAACGAGTGTGTCAGCGTTGAGCGAGGGCGGCGCGGAATCAACCAGGTGTGATGCATTGGATTGGCTCCCGGATCCTGTGTTTAGTTCATCTCGCTGTTGGAGCACTGCTTTGCGGAACTCGATCGCATCAACAATACCGATGATGTTGACCAGCGATCCACCTGGGCCAGAAGATTGCCCAGCTGTTTCGACTTTGAATCCACGAAGCCCAAAGTGCCTCATGATTGGACCCTGAAACATCTGTAGATCAGTGATCTTTTCGAGTGGGATCGTTGATTCTGTTTTGTTCACAATCCCTTTTTTGATATCAAGAGTTTTCTCGCTGAGTGTGCACCCAAGATTGTTGAGGTGCTTCTGAATCAGCCAGTTCCCAAGAATTATATAGATGATTGCCAATGGGATGCCGACTATCGTCGCGCACAAAATCAGTGAAGTCGACCAGAGATAGTATGATTTGACTTTAGGATCAAAAGTCGCATCCCAGAGTACTTTGGGTTCAGACATTGCAAGCCCCTTCTGCCAATGCTGTAATCAATAAAAAAAGTCTATCGCAGCGTGAGCCTTGCTTTAGACTTGTGGAAGAACTTGTGATTCGGGCGCAGAACGAACTTCATCTGGGCATTCACTCAGCAGATAATCGATGACTTCAAGTGCTGAGTACGAACTCGCGCCAGGTTTCAAGAATCGTGAGATGTGAGCAGCGTCGTCACCCGAGGTGATCAGGGGTTTCTCAAGCCCGCCAACTCGCTGGATTTGTCCGAGGTCAATGTTGGCCATCAACCCGTTGCACACACACTTGCGTCCAACAGTGTCTTCAAGTGCTCCACCCTTTTTGAGATAATCCTCAACAGGCTCAGATGGACAGCGCCAACCAACCTTGCCATTCTCTTTTCGATACGCGTGGCGCAGATACCCGAGGTCACAGATTCGTGGACGCTCTTCGTAAGAATATTGGCTCGAGTGCGTGCCTTCCATTTCAAGAACCTTGAAAGGGAAACCGGTGGGGGATGCGACCGGGTCAGTAAAGACCTTCGCTTTCCCGCTCATACTCAGCTCGATCGCTTCATTGCGGATTTCCTCGGTCAACCCGGATTCTTCGCAGAATGCAAAGGCTGTACCGACCTGCACTCCCTGAGCGCCTGTTTTCAAAGCTTCTAGGACCCGGTCAGGTTCTCCGTATGAACCAGCAAGCCAGAACGGTAAACCCAATCCATTGATCGCATCGAGATCGCAGACATCCCTCTTGCCATAGACCGGTTCACCCTCGATGCTCAGCTGCATTTTCCCGCGAGGAGGCGCGTTGTGACCGCCAGCAGTTGGGCCTTCGATAATAAAGCCGTTGACCTTACCGCTTGCCTTTCGTGCGAGCATGCTCGCAAGTGGTGCTGATGAAACAATCGCGTAGAACTGTGGGCGTTCAATATCAGGGACGTCCCCGTTACAAAACGCGACAGGATCAAACTTGGTTGTAAACTCTTCACCCTCAAGAGAATCCTGAACATCAATCCGAAGCTCAACATCCTGCTTGTTGGCAAGTCGATCCAGTATCCCAGGAATCGCTTTGGGAATACCAGCGCCCATCAACACATGGGTCACCCCTGCGAGCATCGCTCCGAATATTGAGGGGAGATTCGGGACTTGGATTTTTTCAAGGTAGTTGATACCCACCAGTCCAGTGTGCCCTTCTTTCGCAAGATAGACCTCAACAAAGTTCGAAGCGACCAAGAGTTCTTCGAGCTGGCTCGAAGGTTTCATATTCAAGATGGGCTTGGGTTTGAAGGGGACATCTTCTGCTTTACCACCTTCTACGAAATACCGATCAATGATGCGCTGTGCTACTCCCGGGATCGGGAAATGGCTGAGTGCTCGGCGCACATGACCTCCCGGATCGCCAACTTGTAGCCGTCGAGCAACAATCACATCCAGCGCCGTCCCGGAGACAACGCCAAGTTGGCCTGCTCTAGAAACCGCGTTGGCAAGCGTCCAACTGGATACACCTGCACCCATGCCGCCTTGAATTAGAGTTGGGTGTGAACTGGTAGTCATATAGCATACATCGTAGCCGTGATTTGTTGAAGAACCTTGATTCTTGATCATGCAGAACCCAAGTATCGGGCTCAAACATTCAACAAATCACACCCTTAAACAGATGCCCTCTGTGTCCGTTTTTTGACACCAATCACCGCTGATTTGTGAACCCGTCCGGAAGTATTGGGCTTGCCAGCTCCAGCACCTCGCTTGACTTTGCCCCCTTGACCCCGGTGGGTACTGGGTTTAGAGCTTGATTCGGATGCATTCTGTGACTTGTAACCGCGTCCACCGCTCGGTTTGTCATTGAATGATCTCTTATTCTTGGCTTTCCCCGCACCTTGGCGCTTGCCTGGACGCTCGGATTGTCCGCGATAGTTGCCTTGACCAGATTTGTACGATCCCTTGCGACCACGGCTCGGTCCCGAACGCATCGGTCCAGTCGGTGCTTCAAAGAGCAGGTCCGGGTGATCGCGATTGATATCAATGGTGACCTTGGTCCGGCGCTCGATGCTGCGGTAAATACCAATTTCTGAGCGGCCACAGAACGAGATCGCAATCCCCGACGCGCCAGCACGAGCTGTACGACCGATCCGGTGTACATATGTTTCTGGATCGATGGGCATATCAAAGTTGACCACATGGGTGATCTCATCTACATCAATTCCGCGGGAAGCGATATCAGTCGCAATCAGAACCTTCGTAGCGCCTGATTTGAATCGGCGCATCGTTCGGGTGCGAGCGTTTTGTGTTTTATCACCATGAATCGCTTCTGCGTCTATACCCGCTCGATTCATGTATTTCACGAGCTTGTCAGCGCCGTGTTTCGTCTTGGAGAAAATAAGCGCCCTGCCCACATCGGCGCCGTTGAGAACACGCTCCAAAAGCTCGGGCTTATTCTCGCGATCAACCATATAGATCTGTTGCTTAATGAGCTCAGCGGTCGTGGATTCTGGTGCGGTCTCAACTGATGCGGGATCGTGAAGAATCGCATCAGCGAGTCGACGGATTTCTCTAGACACAGTTGCTGAGAAGAAGAGCGTTTGGCGATCCTCAGGAATCATGTCAACAACCTTACGGATGTCATTAATGAACCCCATGTCCAGCATGCGATCAGCTTCATCAAGCACGAGCACTTCAATCTGGCTCAGATCGATATGGCCTTGATTGATCAAGTCGAGCAAGCGGCCAGGTGTCGCAACAAGCACGTCCAGACCCGATCGCAAGTCCCGGACTTGCTTGGATTGACGCACGCCACCAAATACCACGCCGTGTCGAAGTTTCAGGTTTTGCCCGTACCCAACAAAGCTCTCAAAGATCTGCATCGCAAGTTCTCGAGTCGGGCAGAGCACAAGCGCACGCGGTGGTCTGCCATACCCGTTCTTGCGATTGGGCTTGCGTGATGCACTGCTCTGTTCACTGAGACGGTGCAAGATTGGCAGCGCAAATGCACAGGTTTTGCCGGTACCAGTTTGAGCACATCCAAGGATGTCTCGGCCATCAATCGCAAATGGAATGGATTGCGCTTGGATAGGAGTAGCGGTGGTGTAGCCCTTGGCAGCTACAGCGCGCACGATAGGCTCAGCGAGCCGAAGTTCATTAAAGTTCATAGTCTGAAAATCTCGTAAACCGGTGTGATCGGGTATCGGGGACCCGCGATGACCGGAATACTCACTCAACGCACATACGCACAAAGCAAATGACCGGCGTCTATTGGATGCTCGCAATCCCGATAGTCCTGCAAGCTCTGAATGATAGGCCGAATCAATCACGAAATCTCTGAAAGATAAGGACATACGCGTGCTGATGATCAGAAAGCAAAGCCCACGCGCAAAGAAGTCCCCTCAATCAAGAACCACCCAAGCGACCAACTTCCGCAACCTGATCACCATGCTGGAACTATGCTGGAATAGACTGCTCATACAGTGACTCCACTGGTGGTCTACGCAGCCCATGATTTAATCCAAATATCCTATCACAACCAAGGATCCATATGGCCTCATCAAAGAATATCGGAGTGATCGCTCAAATCACCCTCTGTGCAGCTTTCATCGTGCCCAGCATGAGCAGCTTTGGAATGTACCAAACTGACATGTCGGGTTATCACACCAACCATTCGCTGCGTAATTCGATCAACTCGCTGAGAGCATCATCCGCGAGTGTTGAAGTTGACACACTTGGAAAGAGCATCGAAGGCAACCCAATTCATGTGATCACCCTTGCCAACCCATCAAACACATCTCAAACGACTCCAGCTCTTCTGATTACCGCTGGTCTTGATGGACGATATCTCGTCAGTACGGAGGTCGCGATCAGACTCGCGGAACGGATCGTATCGGATCATCCAGATCTGCTCGAATCCATGTCGATCTACATTATCCCAAGAGCGAACCCCGATGGTTCACAGATCAGCCTGGATACCAATACTGGGCACCATACCAATGTGCGACTGACCGATGATGATCGAGATCGCAACGCGAACGAAGATCCGCACGAGGATCTGGACGGCGATGGATACATCACCATGATGCGTCGTTTGAATCTCCCCGTTCAAGAATCGCCAACACACCTGCAAGATCCAGATGACCCGCGGCTGAGCATAGAGCCAAGCTCAGATGAGGATCAGCGCGCAACCTTCACGCTTTATTCAGAAGGAACCGACAACGATGGGGATGGCAAGTTCAATGAAGACGGGAGCGGTGGGGTGGACCTCGACCAGAACTTCATGCACCGTTGGCCAGAGCATGCTCCCAATGCCGGTCGATACCCGCTATCTGAGCCAGAATCCCGTGCAATAGCTGATTTCGTGTTTGCCCACCCGAACATCGTGATGGCACTGACTCTTGGACGCCATGACAATCTGATTACTCAGCCAGATTCAAAGGCAAAGGACATCACCGGGACCGCGCCCAAAGCAATCGATGCCAATGACGCGGATCTCTATAAACGGATCGGTAAGCTGTTTGATGAAGCGACCGGATACAAAGAGCTTCCAAAACACGACATTGCAGGGAGCTTCCATGCGTGGCTCTACGCTCAGCGTGGAATCCCCAGCTTTGCTGCGGTGCCTTGGACGATGACCGATGCTGCGGGTGCTGAGAACGACTCGGATGAATCTGCTACTCCTGTAGTCGATGAGCAGGAGGGAAACGGGCTCACACCATCAGGTATCGGTGACATCAGCCAGGAAACGATTGATGAGTTAATCGCTGCATTCGAAGCCCAGTCAGGCGAGCAGGTTGACCAAAGCATGATCGCCAATGTGACTGAAGAAATGATTGAGACCTTTGCAACACAAGCTGGAATCGAGATTCAGCGCGTAGTTGAAGCATCAGCAGCGGAGGTTGAAGTATCAGAGTCAGATCCATCTAGCAAAGCAAAAAAATCGAAGAAAAAAAGCATCGACGCGAAATGGCTTGAGTACTTTGAGAACAACGATATTGATGGATTCACTGATTGGACGCCTTACCAGCACCCAACCCTAGGAGAGGTCCACATCGGTGGTTTTCATCCTCTGAGTAAGATCAACCCGCCCGCTTCTCAGCTCGACAATTTAACTGATGTGTTCGCAGAGTTTGTTTCAAAGCTCATCGACGCTCGCCCGCAAGTCAATATCATCGGACCCGAGATTACAGAGCTCTCCGATGGGTTGTACGAGGTACGAATCGCAATGGCCAATGATGGGATGATGCCAACTTCAACAGCATTTTCACAAGCCCGAAGAACAGTCAAGCCAGTCGTGATCCGGATCTCAAGTCCAGTCGATCACATCGTCACAGGTCAACGCGTTCATAAAGTGTGGGGGATCAGCGCCCACGGTCAGCGCACGGAACACCGATGGATCATCCGCACAAAAGACCTCAGCTCAGAAAAAATCGAAATCATTGACCCCCGATTCGGGAACCACACGCTCCGTTTGGAGGACCAGTCATGAAAACACATACAAGCAAAGCCCGTTTCCCGAAATCACTGATGATCGCTGCTCTCGTTGGAGTCGCAGGATTGACAGCACCGACCATAGCTCAGCAGCAGGTGCCCTCAGAAATAGATGTTTCCTGGAACCGTTTCTACGACTACACAGAGATCGAGCAGATTGTTAAAGATCTGGTCAACGCATACCCAGAGCTCTTGACTGTTGAATCCATTGGTAAGAGTGAGCAAGGCAGAGACCTCTGGTTAATCACGCTCAACAATCCAAAGACCGGACCAGCTTCAGAGAAACCCGCGATGTACATCGATGGGAATGTGCACGGCAATGAAGTCCAAGCATCAGAAACGGTGCTCTATTCAATCTGGTACCTCACCAAGAGCTATGGAAAGGTCGACCAGCTGACTGAACTCATGGACAGGGTGAGTTTCTACTTCGTCCCCTCCCAGAACCCGGATGGGCGAGCGGAGTGGTTTGCAAACCCCAATACCCCGCACTCCGCGAGAACAGGGCAGCGTCCAACCGACAACGACTTTGATGGACTCTTGGATGAAGATGGTCCTGATGACCTCGACGGCGATGGTCACATCACCCGCATGTGGAAGTTTGACCCCAACGGGACCCACAGACAAAACGAAGTCGACCCGCGGATTATTGAGCGTGTGCCTGATGGAGTAGTGGGGAATCTGAGCTGGGCGGGCTCAGAGGGCATTGATAACGACGGAGACGGACAGATCAATGAAGACGGACCGGGCGGGTACGACATGAACCGCAACTGGGCCAGCGATTGGCAGCCTAACTACATCCAGTACGGAGCAGGCGAGTTCCCATTCGATAGCCCAGAGACCAATGCGGTCGCCCAGTTCATCCTTGAGCATCCAAATATTGCAGCGGGTCAGAGTTACCACAACACCGGCGGGATGCTGCTCAGAGGGCCTGGTGCAAGCTATCTGGGAAATCTTTACCCAGCATCCGATCGTGGTGTCTATGACAAGCTAGGGACTGCTGGGGAGGATCTGCTGCCTTATTATGACTACATGATCATCCACGCGGATCTTTACACCGTTCATGGCGGCTTCGTAAACTGGCTCGCAGAAGGACTTGGGATTACCAGTTTCACTAATGAGCTCTGGACCGATTCCCGTAGAATGCCCGATCCGAGCAGAAAGTTCACTGAACAAGAACGCATGCACTGGCAAGACCGCATGCTTTTCGGTCAAACCTTCACAGACTACACAGAACATGACCACCCGACCCACGGCAAAGTGCTGATTGGAGGGGGCACCAAGTATTCATCTCGCGTCACTCCACCGTTCATGCTTGAAGAAGGGTGTCACCGCAACTTTGCGTTCACTATGTTCCACGCGCAGAGCATGCCCGATCTGTCATACAAATGGATCAATGTTGAGCAACTCGATGGTGATTTGTGGCAGATTACAGTTGAGATTGAGAACAAAGCAATCATCCCAACAAGACTTGCTCTCGCGAGTTCAAAGGGCATTGGATTGCCTGACATCCTCACTATCCAAGGCGTTGAAACGATCCTCTCAGGAACACTGTCAGACCGGTTTGATCGCACAATACTCCCAGTTGATACTCGCCCTCATCGCTTGCTTATCGAAGCAGGTATTGGGAGTGAAGCAATCAGTACATTCCGTTTCCTAGTCAATGGCCAAGACGGTGACTCAGTCGTACTCGATTACGGTGCACAAAAAGCACGCGACATCACGATCGAGTTTGCTCTTCAAAATGGAGAGGTCGAAATCGATCACGATTGAGTTGCTGTTGCCATCTGTTACTAACCGTTGCATCTAATGCGAAAACTTGAAGCAGTAAAAAGCCGCCCATGATGATTCATGGGCGGCTTTGTTTATGGAAGTAGATATCAGATCAGATCAGATCGGACGGGTTGGTGGGTTGCTATCTGAAGCATCCTGTCCACCAAGCGGGCGACCACCGGGGGTTGCTGGACCAGTACCTGGAGTCGTACAGACACCAGGCTGGAAGATTGCTAGGAACGCGCTGATATCAAAGAAGTCGACAACTCCGTTGTCATTGAGATCTGCCCGAATATCACCAGTGGTGTACCACAGCAAGAAGAGGTTAAAGTCTGCAGCGTCAACTACGCCGTCAGCGTTGAGGTCACCGGGGCATGAAGTATTTCCAGGATTACAACCCAAGAACGCAGGTTCTCCTGATTCGTAGCCGTAGATTTTGAAGCGAACAGCAATCACTTCTTTCTCATCACGGATGTTACTGCCAGGTAGGCCAAACACACCAAGCGTATTGACATTTGGAACTGCCGGCTCAGTGTCTGTTGAAGCTTCGCCATCAGGATTCTCATCATCGGGGCCGAAATCAAAGAATCTCAAACTCCATCTTCCGCCTGAAAGTTCTCCCCAGTGCTTGAAGGTGTTGAACTCATGTCGAATCAGAGCCATCTGGTCAGTTCCCAGAACTCCAGCTCCGAATCCTGCGTCAGATTCATCATCGTCAAACACCAATGGGAATGAAGTTCCAGCGGTATTCTGAGTTGTTGGATATGAGAAGTTTGTGAATGTGCCGTAAGGACTCTCGAGTCTGGTGAAGATGTCGTTGAATCCAGATCCCGTTACCGTCAGTTCAACAACGATTGATTCAATGATGATGTTGTTGCGTACACAGAAGTTGATTACATTCGTGTCGTTTCTAGCAGCGCCATCACGCAAGGTAGTTGCTGTATCAGAAACTTCGATAAACTCTGCATCCAAGATTGTCACTGGTACGCGAGCAGCAGCATCGTCATCCCCTTCGGTTTCATCGTCCAGACGGCCACTATCAAGCAGTATCAACTGTGGAGTTCCTGACCAAGTCATCGCTTTTTCGACAGCAAGCTCAGCATCAATCACACCAAATCCATACTGGTCTGAGTGACGGACCGCCGTTACGCCACCAGCTGGTAGTGGATGCAGTGCAGTGTTAACTTGCCAGAAGGACCAAGTGTCAAGCTGACCTGGCTGAGCTCTTGGGGCAATGTATGTGTGGAATGGGTTGAACTCTGGGAAGCGGACAGAATCTGGGCGTGTGCTTTCAAAGATGCTTTCGAAGAAGATATGTTGGATATCGCGGATTGACAACGAAGGGTTCGCTTCGAGCATGAGAGCGATGATCCCGCCAGTGATTGCAGCGCTGCTGCCGTTAACTTGTGTCACATCTTGAGCTTGCTCAAAGTTAGCTGTAAAATCATTAACACGGTCCGGCATTTCTTCAAAAATACTTCCGGGGACAGTAGAGAAGATCCCGCGTGGGACAGGGAATCCAGGAATCGCACCATTGGCAACGAATGAACTCGCGTTAGAAGTTCCTGTGTAGACTGAAGCAAATACTGATGATCCGATTGCTTGGTTGATATCACCAAAACCGTCTTCAGCTACGCTGTTAATCAAGAAGGTCCTTCGGTCACTTGCAAACGGGTAGAAATATGCCTGAGATCGGATGTATGCAGGTCCTGATGAGAAGAGTCCGCCTTCGTCCTCATCGATGGTGTCAACTACATTTCCAATGAGTAGGTCGTCAAAACCAATCCCGTCAGGGTACGGGTCGGGGAAGAATGGCATGGCGCTCTGAGAGAAACCACCAGAGAAGACAAAGATCGAGCCCAATTGGCCGCGACCAAACTTCAAAGAGTTCTCGAAGAAGTCTTTGACAAACTCGCTTCCAGCACCGTCATTAAACTGGCCAGCAAAGCCCAAGTTTGTAAACGGATCTTCAGCAGCGGGGACCGGGATTACCTTCAAATCCAAGTTGTTGCGTTCGTAGTCAAGCATCTGAGCATAGACCAAGTCTGTCCCTGTGCTCATGGTTGCAAACTGTGCGTTGGGAGCGACTCCATGCCCGCCTTCGCCATTGTCACGCTCTGCAGAAATCATGCCAGCAATACCAGTGAGTACTCGGTCGTCTGGGAGCAACTCTGTGTCGATGGGCATTGTGAGATTTACATCAAAGTTTGCATCGAAATCGGTATGTTCGGATTCAAGATGCTGTACAAATCCAGGCCGAGCAATACCGACGGTAATACCCATGCCGGTATACCCAAGCGTGTCATAGATTCGTGATGTAACGTTGTTATCGTTACCAATGTAAAAGCCGCCACTCCCGCTGTTCTGAAGGTGCCAGAAGTTGGCGAGCAGTGGATCAGATGTACCTGCTGGTTCAACAGTTGAATCAGTCACACCCGGATTCGTTGATTTTGTCAGGTTTGTGGTGTTTTGATTTGCAGCAAGATTTGGGAATCGATTGTTCATCCATTCCTTCATTGCCACTGGATCAGTTACGCGTCCGCTATCGATAAACGCAGTGCGAACTGAGCTATCTGCATCGAGCAACTCAGCTACACGGACAGCAGTGATCACATCCTGAGTAGTAAGCTCCCATGCATCGTTGCGTCCAGCAAGGTTGCCCTCAACAATCACAGATCCGAGTTCGTCGGGCAGTTGATTTATGAGCGCACGCAGTTTGGTGATGCCTTCTACGCGAACAACGACTTTGTTTCGAAGCACAACTTTGACAGGATCGTTGCTGTCGGTAAGGTTGGCATAGCTGAGTGTGGACTTTGGGCTCAAAATCTGGAGGCTCTGTTGTTGAGTGCCACGGATTTTGAGAGCAACGAGTTCACTCCTGTCTGCACCAGATGCAGATGCGGTGCCCGTCTGAGGTGCAGCTGACGCATAAGACACAGCAAGCCCCATTGAGGCGAGAATCATGCCTTTAAGAAGGTTCTGGGAGTAGATCTTCATCGTGCTATTTGATCGCATACAAGCGCTCCAATTGTGTTCGTCGTGGGTCCGGGTATATGAATGGCCATCATATCGTCAACGAGGCCACAATGTGGCCAAATTAACGATTATCTAGTGTTTCTGTGCCTTGGCTCGGGTTCCAAGACAGCGATGGTCACAACCAAAGCGCAAACGCTTCGTGTATGTATTGTTATTCGGATCAAGTTGTGTTCGGGTTCCATATCAGTTCTTTGAATATGCGTTCGCGGAAAGGGCACCCTCAGGATCTGTATTCAGTTGAAGTAATCCGTGGTTTTAAGATTCCAAAAGCCGTATGTTAGGAATCCGGATGGGTCATTGAACGAGCGTCAAGAAGTTCGTTGAGTCTGTCCGCATCAAGCTCGCCCATTTCCAGTGCCAGTTCGCGTACGGTTTTACCTTGCTCGTATGCTGCGTATGCAAGCTTTGCCGACGCGTCATAACCGATTACAGGGACGAGGCTTGTGCACATTGCAAGCGACCCCTCAATCAACGCTTCGCACCGCTCGTGATCAGGCTCAAGATCCTTGATCAAGTTCTTCTCAAAGATCGAGCATGAACCTGTCAAAAGCTGAATCGAATCCAGTAGATTCGCAGCCATCATCGGCATGGCAACATTGAGATCAAGCAACGATCCAACTCCGCCCAGCCCCCCAGCCGTCACCGCTGCATCGTTCCCGATCACTTGACAACTCGCCATCACGACCGCTTCGCAAATCACAGGGTTGACCTTGCCGGGCATGATGCTGGATCCAGGTTGAACAGCTGGGAGCTTGAGTTCGCCAATCCCGCATCTGGGTCCTGAACCCAACCATCGGATGTCGTTTGCAATTTTGCTCATTGATACCGCAACTGTGCGAAGCATCCCCGAGACTTCTACATACCCGTCCTTTGCGTGTTGAGCTTCAAAGTGGTTGTCCGCTTCTCGGAATGGGATGCCGCATGTGTCAGCCAAGTTCTTACAAACTCGTGAGCTGAACTCTGGGTGGGTATTGATGCCAGTTCCAACTGCCGTTCCCCCGATCGCAAGTTCGGTGAGAGTTGAGAGTGCCCGCTCCAAGCGACCCTCAGCGTGACGCATCTGTGATGCGTATCCACTAAACTCTTGACCCAGACGAATTGGAGTCGCGTCTTGCAAGTGGGTCCTGCCAATTTTCACAACATCATCCCACTGTTTCGCCTTATTCTCCAGTGCTGATGCCAGTGATTGAACAGCTGGGAGCAAGCGTTTCTGTATATCGATTGCAGCCGCGATGTGCATCGCAGTCGGGAAAGTGTCGTTGCTGGATTGCCCCATGTTCACATGATCATTTGGATGGATTGATGCTTCGGTTTCAAGGTAGGCTTGGTCCTTGCTGGATCCGATCGGAACACCGTTGGCGATGCATACCAGGTTGGCAACCACCTCGTTGATATTCATGTTGGTGGAAGTGCCCGATCCGGTCTGGAAGATGTCGATTGGGAAGTGACGCTCGATGCCGCCGTGCTCGCCTAGTCCATCATTGATGATTTTGCATGCATCAACGATACGATCTTTCTTCGTTTTACTGAGTTTCTTAAGATCAAAGTTCACTTGAGCAGCAGCGGATTTGAGGAGTGAATACGCGAGAATCATGGATTCTGGGACTGGGCGACCAGAGACCGGGAAGTTCAAGACTGCACGCTGAGTGGAAGCGCCGTAGAGGACATCAGCGGGGACATTCATCTCGCCCATCGAGTCCTTTTCAACGCGGGTAGTCTCCGAGATTGCAGCTTTGGTGGTCATGGTCATCTCCTTGTTGTGTGAACCTGTTTGATCATAGTTCTCATCTACAAACCGAACACATCGAAACCGTGAGCTTTTGATGCCGTATTGTTGAGTATCAGAAGGGACATCTCAATGCAGACACAATCAGCAAACACTCTTGAACATGATTCCAAAAAAACAGCGCCGCTCTCGTTACACGCAAGAGCATCCGGGCGATCTCTGAAGATGCTGGGGGTGGCCGCACTGGTTGGGATTCAGTCCTTCACCGCGGGGGAGGCGATCGCTCAAAGTTCATCGCATCCAGATTCTGTATCGCCTCTGAAACCAAACCCATATATCAAACACCAAGATCCTTGGAGATGGGATGTACGCACACAGGTGTTTCTTCGAGCGGGATTCATCGGAAGGTTCAACGGCGAGTTCCGTGAAGAACTCAGCGGGTCTTGGGACATTGAGAATTTTCAGTACATCTTTCCGCTGGTCCGTCAAGGCGGGCACTACTGGACACCCAACGAAGAGTTCACTACATCGTTACGCATAGATGACGATGAGTATGTGCCAGAACCAGAAGTTTTGTTCACAGAGGAAACACGATCGCCATATCTATGGTGGCGATCTAATGCTGTAACCGACCATGTCAATCAGCTTCATGTCATCCAGACAACACATGTCGTGAGTGCCAGCACAAAGTTTGATGAAAGCAAAGCAAAGCAGATACCCTGGCCCGACAGCTGGTCGACCGAAGCTACAAAGTTCTTGGCGCCGATTATCGATCGCGTCGACAAACCCATCGATACAAAGGGTCAAGATCGACTCATAGAACTCCTTGATCAGTGGATCGAAGGCAATGACCCAAAGTCAATTGATCAGGTAACGCTAGCAAAATTCCTTACGGGTAAAGTCATCGAACATGTCCGCATTGTGCATGGAAGTATCGCGAGTAGGGCTTCGTCACGGGTCCTCTTTAATCAAGAGTTTCGCGACGGACTCACAAACTTATCTAATGGATTTTCCGGGTTAGCAGTGCGATCAGCAGACCAGATTGCTTTAGAGCCCGCGGGTTCTCGGTTAGATTTATCAAGCATGCTCACATCTGTTCTCCGTGCTGCAGGTATACCAGCTCGAACAGTTGTATGTTATAACAATAATGTGTTCATCGAAGAGGGTGACCGCATCCAAGCGATTGTTGAGTTCGCGTTATACGATGAACAGAACGATCAAATCCTCTGGATTCCGATCGATGTGGAGAAGCTGCTCGACAATGGACGCAGATCTGCGTACTACGAGCAGCCTTGGGATTACTTTGGTAATCACGATGAACTCAACTTCTATGTGCCACTCGCGCACTATTTCCATCCACAAGCAAACTACCAAGCGTACGCATTCCCAGGACTCTACGGCTTTCGCGCACAACCTGACATAGGAAATCGAGTCACCCAGCGAATCTTGATTGAGGTCAACAACACCGCAAGTCGTGGAGACGACCCGGTCAGGAAACCATAACAGGAAACCACAAGTGAATCAGCAGCGGGGGAGTCGCAGAGCAGTTAGCTGACGGGTTGGCTCGCAGCAACCTGAATCGGCGCAAGCTTGCTGAGTACTTCACTGAGCACTTGTGCCGGTGATCCGATTGCATCCACTTCATGGATGATGCTGGGGTCGAACTGATCAAGGACGGGTCGAGTCTCGCGTTCGTAAACCTCGAGTCGGTTTCGGATCACTTCAATCTTTGCATCATCGACGCGTTTCTGCTCGATCGCTCGTTTCTGGAGTCTGCTCACCATCTCCTCGGAATCGGTAGCAACCAGATGGATGATTCCGCGCACTTCGATGTACTGGTTCATGATCTCGGTTTGCGCCGCGGTCCGAGGAATTCCATCAAGAATCAGCAGGTCGGCATGAGGCTTAAAGAGTCCCAGCACTGTTTGTGCGTGCACATACTTTCGCCAAGTTTCGATGGTCACTTCATCAGGGACCAGCTCCCCCCGGCTCGAATATTCTGCAAACACGCGCCCCAGTTCAGACTGGCGGTCGATCGTGCGGAACATATCACCGGTGGACATGTGGAAGAAGCCGGGGATGTTGCCCAGCAGCTCGCCTTGGGTGCCTTTGCCCGCGCCTGGTGCGCCAAAGAGTAGAACTGTTTGATACCGATCTGTCATGGACTTGACTCCTGTAGTCGTCCCGGGGGTCCGATATTCCTCGCTCTGTGAACGGGTCTTAACCATAGGTCGGCATTCTCCATTCGTGTGTTGATCAAGAGCAGACATCATGAAGAAAAAGAAAGCAGGGCGATCCGTGTGAATCGCCCTGCGTGAGTATCTTTAAACTTGGGGACCAGTCGCTATTTGGAGATTGGCCCAATCACCGGGATCAGGAGCCCGCTTCAATGACTTCCTTCTGAAGATTCATCGGCATCTCACGGTATTCCTTGAACTCCATTGAGTTTGCAGCACGCCCTTGAGACATACCTCGCAGATCAGTGGTGTAACCAAACATCTCACTCAGCGGGACATCAGCGGTGATTTCCTTAATGATCCCTTTGTCTTCGGTGTCCAAGATCATGCCTCTGCGTGAGGAGATGTCACCAGTGACATTCCCGAGATACTCTTCAGGAGTCACGATGACGACCTTCATGATTGGCTCAAGAAGGATCGACCCTGCACGCGATACCGCTTCACGCAGCGCCAGTCGGCCAGCTTGCTCGAACGCAATCTGTGAGGAGTCAACATCGTGGTACTTACCGTCAGTAAGGGTGACCTTGATGTTGATCAGTGGGAATGGTGCAGAGACACCGCTCTTGGCTGTGTTTCGTACGCCGACTTCAACTGATGGGATGAACTCTTTAGGAATCGAACCGCCGACAATGCCGTTCACGAATGCAACGCTGTCTGTGAAGTCCAATCCTTCTGCCTCGGCTTGCTCAGGAGTGTATGGCTCGATGTTGATGGTACAATCACCGAACTGACCACGACCACCGGACTGCTTCTTGTGTACACCACGGCAACCATCTGCTGCTTTCTTGATCGCTTCGCGGTATGACACACGCGGACGACCAACCTCAACACCGATCTTCATATCGCGGAGCAGCTTGTTCTTGATGATCTCAAGGTGAAGCTCGCCCATCCCTGCGATGATGGTTTGGCCGGTTTCTTCATTGAACTCTGAGCGGAACGAAGGATCTTCGCGACGAATAGTCACGAGAGCTTCGGAAAGCTTCCGCTTGTCATCAGCAGTCTTAGGCTCGATCGACATCGAGATAACTGGTGGTGGGAACTCCATGCGTTCGAGAACGATCGGGTTATCCGGATCACAAAGCGTGTCACCGGTCATTGAGTTCTTGATACCAACAACTGCAACGATGTTGCCCGCTCCGACTTCGTCGAGTGCGAGACGATCCTTCGCGTGCATCTCAAAGATACGCGACGCGATCTCACGCTTGTTATTGGTTGGGTTAAGCGTACGGCTTCCCTTCACAAGCTTGCCAGAATAGATGCGCATGTAGGTGAGGTCGCCGTGTGTATCGGAGACGACTTTAAACACGAGAGCGGAGAATGGATCCTTCTCGTTATTCTTGCGGGACATCTCGACGGTCTTGTCCTTAGGATCGGTTCCCTTGGTGTCGGGGACTTCTTCAGGGTTTGGCAAGTAGTCGATGGTTGCATCGATGAGACGCTGGACACCAATATTCTTGAGTGCTGAACCACAGAAGACTGGGTTGCACTCGAGGGAGATAGTGCCCTTACGGATAGCTGCACGGATCTGGTCTGGAGTGATTGAGTCCTCGTCTTCGAGATACTGCTCCATCAGATTGTCATCAAGCGCTGCACCGTTTTCGATGAGCTCGTGGCGCCATTTTTGAGCATTTTCAAGCAGTTCTTCGGGGATGTCCATCTCGGTAACGATCGCGCCCTGTGACTCTTTGTCAAAGTGGTACGCTCTCATTTCAAGGAGGTCGATGATTCCTTGGAGGTCATCGCCTTCGCCCCATGGGAGCTGCATCGCGATTGGGTTAGCACCAAGGCGTTTCTTGATTGTGTCAAATGAGTACTCAAAGTTCGCACCCATCTTGTCCATTTTATTGACAAAGCACATGCGAGGCACATTGTAACGATCAGCCTGGCGCCAAACAGTTTCGGATTGTGCTTCAACGCCTTCTTTGCCGTCGAAGACTGCGATAGCGCCGTCGAGAACACGGAGTGAACGCTCAACTTCAATCGTGAAGTCCACGTGACCAGGAGTGTCGATTAGGTTGATCTTGTACTCTTGACCCTTGTGAGTCCAAGGGCAGGTTGTCGCTGCTGATTGGATGGTGATCCCGCGTTCTTGCTCTTCCTGGAGGAAGTCCATGGTTGCGGTGCCTTCGTGCACCTCACCGATTTTGTAGCTCTTTCCTGTGTAGAACAAGATGCGTTCAGTCACGGTGGTTTTACCCGCGTCAATGTGCGCGCATACGCCGATATTGCGGATGAAGTTTTGGTCGGTGGCCATGATGTGATCCCTTTACTGGAACTGGTTGCGGATCTTGCTGTGTGATCCGTGGTGAAATGTTGTCAATACTGGTTGTGTTTAAACGAAAGTTATTTGGATTGTCGACTCTTACTGAGCCGTTTGGTGGCAAACAGGTAGATCAGCCTTCTGATCTATGCTGCACTTCGAATCTGTAATGTTTAAATGGTTTGCTGTTGATTGAGTTGATGGGTCTGTGGATGATCCAGAGTGTCGGGTAGGCTTGCTCAATAAACACTTACTGGGAAACACCCACTAGGTGCTTGGGCAAGCTGGAGGCTCAGCCTCGGTCGGGTTCTGGGTCTGATGATTCATCCATAACTCATACTCCTCAATCCATCTCAACGAATCCAGATAAAGCATCCACGAACAGGTCTCGTGACCCTCCACATGTCTCAATGGAGACTCAATCTGGAAGATCAAATCCTAGGCCCAAATTCCACTTATTCAAGCAAGACAGCCCATACGCAACCATCATTGTTGACGGAAGTTACCGGTAGAGAGATCACGCAAAATCGATAACCACAGAATCTGATCAGCTTGGTTCAAGCATGAGACATGAAACCGATTCAAATAATGATTTATAATCCTAAAATAGCCCTTGCACGCTCTAAATCAGCGTTTCTGAGCTGCTTGAGCGGATCGAGCCTCATGCGAGACGATCTGTCCAACGCTTCCTGTGCCCACCTCTCAGCACGCTCTTGGTCATCAAGACGAGTTGCAAGATCCATCAACCTGAGTGCATGTTTCGGGTCATGTGGATTGAGCCCGTCAGCAAGTTCCCAAGTTTGGTATGCGCGATTGAGGAGGACTGTGCCGATTTGAGGTTCTTCAGCTTGCTCAGAAAGCATGCGTAAGCCATCGCCTGCCCATTTGAGTTCACTGAAGGTAGTGGAGGATTCGATGAGGGCTGAGGATTGCAGTTCAATGGATTCCCAGAGTTGGTGCTCGATTGGCTGACCTGAAAAATCACTAAAATTGTCCGCAGCAAGTGCTGCTCGAAGACTCTGCTCAAGAGCTGCAGTCCTGAGTGTTGAGCCTCCAGTGGTATTGGCCAGCGCTACGAGGGATTGTGAACTCTGTAATCGATCGTTAATTTCTGCTTCATAGAGCAATCGATGGATATCGATTCCTGCTCCATTTGCGGATGGCTTCCCGGCTGACAGATTCGATCCAGTCAACGCTTCAATCCGGGCACCAAGTACAGGATCTATCCGCCGAGATCCCATTTGTGCTGATTGCGCGAGTTCTGCCCGAATATCAGAGAGTTCATTTGCATTGGCAGCAATCGCAATGAGCGTCCGGTCTCGGTTGATGACACCAAGACTCTGAACAGATACAGAGACCGCAGCAACTAATATGGTGATCGCAATTCCAACCGCCCAGATGTGTATTTGAGGCTTAACGTTGTTTGTCTTTCGGTGAGTCTCGGGCTCCGCGCTTAAAAGCCCCATGCCCACAGCGAGTCCAGACAACGGAGCGCTAATTAACCATACTGGAGTCAGATCCAGAAGACCATGGATACCAAGAGTGATCGCTGAGCCGAGCATTGCCAGATGTAGGATGTTGATTGAAACACTCATGGATACCAGCGTGCTGATCAGCATCCAGCAAGTCACCGCGATAAGCAGCATGATCATCAGATCAACATCCATCGCGTTGGTCTGTAAACGAATTGCCCCGAGCCCCACAGCAAGGACGATGAGTGGAACCATGCGGATCCGTATGCGAGCAGGAATTGTTGCTGTTTGATCACCAGGATTGTTTGATGCACAGAATCCTGAACCTGCTGTCCACAGAATCAAGATCAAAGAACCAATCCATGCAAATCCTGTGATCCCAAGCTGCGCGATCAGATCAAAGATCAGATTGTGCGCGCTGGTGACATCTTCGGGACTCGTGCTTGGTTTATGCACCATGTATGCATCTTGGAAGCCGTTTGGACCCGCGCCAATCAACGGAGAATCTGCAAATATCCGAAGTGCTCCAACTATGTATTGCCCGCGAAATAACAGCGAGAGTTGTCCAGCCACAGCCCCGGCAATGACCCCCGCAATGGTCAACATGGATGCAATGATCACTATCTTTAATATCCAGTGCTTTCGGTATGCTTGAGCAGAGTTCTGCAACACGCTTAAGCAAAGAACACACGCGCCTCCCAGCCCAGCTGCACCGATTGCGCCCTTCGATTTTGTGAGCAAAAGCACCGCGAGGAGCCCGAAACTGAGTAAGCCTGCGATCATCCACCATCGATTTCTCAATGATTTCAGAGTAATGACACAGGCACCCACCGCAAAGCAAGCGATAAAGCTTGCATAGACATTGGCAAGGCTAAACCATCCAGTTGGTTCTGGCTGGAACAGTCTCCGCTCGTACGATTGAACCTCGAACGAACCATCTGTCCAGCCTCGGGATTCGAGGAAGGCTCGCTTGTTACTGAGGTACATTTTTTCAGTAAGTGGATGCTGCACATACACCTGATGCAGCCCATAGAGGGCGAGCATGACACTGATGCCCATCACAACGGGGACCAGTACCGAAACCCATCGTGTGTAGATGCTCAAAAAGTTTCGGGCTGCGACCAGTGTTGTCATCATCGCGCCAAGCGCCGAGCCGTTGACGAGTGATTCTGGGTCTGAGAGTGCGTGGATAGATATCCCGACCAGTCCCGCGATCACTAGCAGGTGCATCAGTAGTTCAGCTTTACTCAATGCATGTGCTCGTGCACAGAGAGTCAAATACAACACCAGGGAACCAAGACACATCATGATTCCATTGAGCAAAATCCCATAGCCAGCAGTCAATCCAACAAGCGGGGATGCAAATCTGTAGGGGTCAGAATCCCACATAGGGAAGGGCTCATGCGCGCTGAGTGCTCGGATACAAACGCAGACCACAAGTGCGACCATCGCTGCAGTTGCAATCAACTCATGCTTTTCTATGGGAAAGAGGTCGTGTGTAGATTCAGCAGAGTCCATCGGATTAAGCCCCGCTCTTGGTCAAATGTCTTGAACGGTATTCAAACACTGCCAGCGCTGCAATCACCAGCAGAACCTGCACTCCAAGGAGCACCGCTTCCCAGTCCTGAGCGCGGGTGAGCAGAATTCCAGCAATCCCAGAACTCGCAGTCAGTGCATAGATCACCAATATCGTCCCTCTGTTTCCTAACCCGCGATCACGGAGCCGATGTGAAAAATGTTGTAGATCACCGACAAACGGGCTTTTGCCCTGCCAAATACGGATCATTGTGACTGATACAAAGTCATACAAAGGAACCGCGAGTACCGCGATGGGCATGAACAAGCTGTACCACCCCCCGGAAACCGGACCGCTACTCTCTGCTGGGATGTAGGTCGTGCGCACTGTCGTGATCGCCAGCACGAATCCAATGACGAGTGAGCCGCCGTCTCCCATGAAAATCTTGGCTGGGGGAAAGTTCCATATCAAAAAACCAACGCATCCACCGACAAGCAGCGCGAGAGTGACCCCGATAAACCACTGTGCATTGAGAACAGCAGCAACCAAGAATAAGGCCCCGGCAATCGCTGCGATACCAGCGCTCAGCCCGTCCATGTTGTCGATAAAGTTCATCGCGTTGGTAATAGCAACAATCCAAACAACACTCAAAATGATGCTCAGCCAGCTCCCGCCAACATAGCTGTCAAGCATGGTCAATAACCGCGTGTCGAAGACCACCACAAAGATCAATGCTGGGATCAGCATGATAATCAGTTTGGAAACAGCGCCCATCGGTCTTCGATCGTCAATCAATCCGAGTGCATGAAGCCCAACAATGCACAGCAAGAATCCCCACCCCAAACCCACTCTTTCTTGGAGGTCTTGCCAAACACCACTGATCGGTTCAAGCCATCCAGTGAGCTGATCAGGTTCGAGTATCGAGATGCTCAATAATCCGATCAGCATTGGCAGCCAAATCGCCAGCACGATCCCGATTCCACCTGTGTTCGGGATGGCTCGCGATTCGTTCTTGATCTGGCCGGCAATTGGCGCACTGTCCATCGCCCCAAGACGGGTGCTCAAGATCATCGATACCCCGGTTCCCGCAAACGAGAGCACACATGCGCCAGCACACAGGATGACCAAAATCAATACCATGGAACCAGTGTAGGGAACTGCTCGCGGCGAAGCCCTTGATCGCTCAAACGGGAGTGTGATCCGCAATCGTCTCAGAATCATCAGGAGAAATGAATCGCGGCATTGGTTTTTTGAGCACCCTTACGCGCAGTGCAATCAAGCATCTCGAAGTCAGATACATCACCACCATCACAACCGCAGACGCAAGCACCATCCAGACCACCCTCAGTGGATAGGGCCCGAGCTTGTCTATCAACGAAGCAACTTCGTGATCCGCAGCGCCCAGATAGCCATAGTTTGTACCAAGCAATATGTTGATCACGAATACAAGAGCCGCGAAGCCTATCCCGGTTAAAATACCGAACCGGAGGTCCTTGAAGTTTGGTCTGAATCCGAGAACCACGATGTCATACAACGCGACACCAACAATTTGCACATGATTCAGCCAATAAATCCAGAATCCCATCGACCCATGCCCCTCATCCAAGAACGGGGTAAAGAACACCTGCGTGCTCAGTCCCAATCCCCAGAACAGCATGATTGACCTTGCCCGTCGATCCAGGGTCAGCATCATCCACGCAGCAATCCACACCGTCCATCGACACATATGAAAAGGGAGCGAGTCGTCTAGGTCCCATTGTCCGGGAGTAAACCGTCGGACAAAGATAAAGCTTTGGCTGAGTAGTATCGACCACCCGATCACGTGTCGAAATGCTCGCTCGCGTTGACGCCCTTCAGTCTCTGCGCTGCCAAGAAGCACACGGCCAACGACACATGCAGCGATCATCAGCCCAAGGCAGATCGCCCCAACAACAGCGTGCTGAGCAGTGTGCGCCCTGAACTCTTGCGACCAGTTCCATAGTTCAGCAGTATTGGTCGGGGGTAGTAAAGACATTGATCTATCGATCCATCACGGGAGGCGGTTCGTCGGAGAGTCGATTGGGAGTTCAGGCATTGGCATGCTCGTGTCGGAGCTGGCCACACGCCGCTGCGATGTCCCTTCCCCGGCTAGCACGGATATGGCAGTTGATGCCGTATTCACGGAGGATGTACTGGAACCGGTGCACATCATCGGTGCTAGGTCGTTCAAACGAGAGTCCTTTGACCTCGTTATACCGGATCAGGTTCACATTTGCGCGGAGATCTTTGCATAATTGCGCAAGCTCAAACGCATGTTCAGCTTGGTCATTTACTCCACCAA
Organism: Phycisphaerales bacterium; assembly: GCA_045105315.1. Taxonomy (GTDB): domain Bacteria; phylum Planctomycetota; class Phycisphaerae; order Phycisphaerales; family UBA1924; genus UBA1924. Next base: position 34,518 of record JBGCDI010000043.1, read on the forward strand.
GCAAGATGTATTCGAGTGTTATTTCGCGACCGGTTTTGGTGAACCATTTCCTGCACGCATCTTTGAGTTGATCAATCGTCGTGAACTCTGCCCATGGAATCAGCTCCCGGCGTAGCTCATCATTGGGTGCATGGAGTGAGAGCGCAAGGGTGACAGGGAGCTCAAGCTCGTCCGCTAGTTTCTCAATCGCTTTGTGCATCCCAACAGTCGAGATCGTGATCTTGCGTGCACTGATTCCCAATCCCCACGAAGCTGCGATCGTGCGCACGGATTCAACAACGGGACGGAAGTTTGCGAGCGGTTCACCCATCCCCATAAATACGACATTGGATATCCGATCAACACCGTTGAGTTGATTTAATCTCCAGACCTGTTCGACGATGCGTCCCGCAGAAAGATTGCCATCAAGACCACCGATCCCGGTAGCGCAGAATGTACATCCAACCGGACACCCAACCTGCGAAGAAATACACGCGGTGCGCCGATCGCTATCAGGCGCAGGGATCATGACGCATTCAGTCTGGAGCCTTGAATCCGAGTATGGCATTTCTTGACCAAGAATCGGGAGTCTTGATTCATGCTCAACAGATGCTTCGCGAGCGTCTACAGGCTGGCTTTGTGCATCATCAGACCAATCAATGAGCAGCTTCTGTGTTCCATCGGTCGCGAGTTGGTGTGCGACTGTGGGGCCACTCAGAAAGGTCATTTCAGATATCAACAGCTCTCGATCTCGGTGAGATAGATTGCTCATCTCTCGTGGATCAATAACCCCCTTAAGGTACACCCATTCAAGGATCTGTTTCGCGCGAAACTTGGGGAGTCCACGCTCCAAACACCAATCAGTCAGTGTCTCAGGGGTCATCGAGAAAAAATGATGCTGGGGGTGCTTCATGAATCTCTCTCAGAGATGGTCAGGGCAACGGGTGTGTTCCCATATTCTGATCGTGTGATGGTGGGGGCGCTGACCGTAATCCTTCGATCTTTATGATCCACACCGTTCGCTTCCATCAATCGTTTGAGCGACAATGGTAAACCAAACTCAACCGATTCTTCAGACACTTCCGCAACATGCAACGACGCGTCGTAGGACTCCACAAAGTACCGGCAAATAGCAGACACCAGATGCTCTGGGGCGCTCGCGCCAGCGGTCAACATGATTGTTTCATCACCACTCGGGAACCATGCGGGATTCAGCTCAGAGACATCATCGATGCGAACGCTGCAGGTGCCCATGTTCTCGCCGATTTCCATGAGTCTAACTGAGTTTGAAGAGTTTTCAGAACCCACCACGATCATGAGATCACACATCGGTGCGACCTGCCTGACTGCTTGCTGGCGGTTGGTCGTTGCGTAACAGATGTCTTCAGTCGGTGGCGCTTTGATATTGGGGAACGCTTCTTTGAGCGCATTGATGATCAGATCAGCATCATCAGTTGAAAGGGTCGTCTGCGTTAGGTAAACCAGCTTGTCTGGATCTTGGATATGCAGACGAGGGATACATTCGGGGGATTCAACAACTTGTGTCTGTTCCGGCGCTTCACCGAAAGTCCCGATCACTTCTTGATGATTCTTGTGTCCAATCAGCAAAATTTGATATCCCTGACGAGCATATCGAACGGCGCGCGAGTGCACCTTGGTCACCAAAGGACAGGTCGCATCAATCGAGGTCAGGTTGCGTGCTTTGGCGTGCTCTCGAACAGAAGGCGGAATCCCGTGAGCGCTGAACACCACGATACTACCTTCAGGCACCTCATCAAGGTCTTCGACAAAAACAACCCCTTGGTCTATAAAGCGTTCAACCACATGCCTGTTGTGGACAATCTCGTGATATACATAAATAGTCTCATCAGGAATCAGCTCGATGACCTGATCAACGACATCGATCGCCATTCGCACACCAGCACAGAAACCTCGCGGATTGACTAGGACTATCTTCACGAATCTCACCCGATCATCAAACAAAGACCACAAACAGACAGCGGATGCCAATCGCTCTCCACAGCACTTCATGAACTCAACTACCACTGAGTTGGCTTCAATCAATATCGCGAGCCCCGCAACAGGTGCCTCCGCGATGGATACCAATAGTATCCCGGCCCATCCAATCGCTTGCAATTTCGCTGTCTGAGCGCTGCAGAATCACATTCAGCTCAGAGATACCTACACTTACCTTCACAAACACGGAGAGACCAATGCCCATGATCACACCTGTTCAACTGTGCCAGCAAGCACTTCGCGCTTCAGCAACCCTTGTCGCTGGAAGCTCGATATTGCTCGCCTCATCGGGACCCTTGATTGCTGCTCAACCTGAGATGGAGATGGAAGTGAGCGAAGCTGAAGTCACAAAAGTACGAGAAATGCTCCGGATTTTCGGGGTCAGCTCTGCGCCAGAAACCAAGAGCGGCACATTTCGCTTGACGACCTACAACATTGAGAACCTATTTGATTCCAACGATGATCCCACACTCACCGGTAGAAATGATGACTCAGAAGCTGCCAAACCCAAGCATGAGCTGGTAGCAACTGCGATGGCGATCCGGGAAGTCAATGCCGATATTCTGTGTATCCAAGAAGTCGAATCCGAAGAAGCATTGATCGAATACCGTGATATGTACCTCGCGGACATGGGGTATGACTATGTCGCGTCTATAGATGCTGGGAATGATCGTGGGATTGAGAACTCCGTACTCTCCCGTTATCCAATCAGCAAGATCAAAAACTGGCCTCTCATGCCCCTCGGCGGAGTCCATCCCGAAAAATATGGAAATAGAGCAAACTGGTACGCTGGTGAGCCCATCGCGTTTCGTCGATCCCCATTAATGGTAGATCTCCAGATCCCAAGTACCGACGAGCAGGACAGCTGGGTCATGACAGTGTTCGTAGTGCACCATAAATCTGGCCAATACAACAGCTATTGGCGCGAAGCAGAATCCGTGGGCGTCCTCAAACTCATCGATGAGATTCTCGAATCTGATCCAGATCGTCCGATCGCGATTCTCGGTGATTTCAACGCAAAACCAGATGAGAAATCGGTGCAAACCTATCTAGATGCAGGGTTTGTCGATATCTTCAGCGATCGACCCCGATCTGATGAAATCATGACCCATGAGTCCAATCGACGGATTGACCTGATTCTTGCTCATCCCAACGCTCTTTCAAAGATGCAGACTTCCAGCGCATTCGTCTACGGCACCGCAGCCCGCCCTGACGGTGTCTCGTGGAGAGATTTGGAGACCTTTGAGGGATATGCAGCGGATCATTACCCGGTGAGTGTGGATATCTCACGAGATTGAAATCAGCAAGATTCACGCTGACTGAGAATCGACTTCCATAGGGAGCACAAGTTCGTGGATTCTGTGGTAGACTTCTTGAATGAAAATTGGAGATTGTCAAAACAGTGTGTAGAATACATGTGCAACGAGCCGAGTGCTCCGCGTTCCCGGTAAGCAAAACATGTTTGAAGAGCTGGGCTTGTCAAGAGCAGCTGCGACTCAGACTGACCATTGACGATGTGAAACGAGGCAGGACGCATGAGTGACATCAAACCCTGGCAGATCATACTGATTATCGCAGCGGTCGTCGTGCTCGCTTTCAGCGGCATGCGCATGCTCGGCGGTGGCAAGATCGATCAACCCACTGGTCACATGACCGTTGATGTCATGACTGGGCAGCTCTATTTAGTTCAAAAAGGTAAAGCCAAGGGGATTATGTACCCCGCTAAACACCCCGATACGGGTGAGCGTACTCTCTACCCCGTGATCAAGGATGACACTACAGGAGAGTGGAAACTGAATCCACGGACTGCTGCCGGAATATCTGATGATATGATCGAGGACTCTAAAGTCCTTGAATCTACTTCGCTAATTAAGATTGATGAAGCAAAACCCATAGTGACGGTTATTAAGAAATAGCCGAGATCTGTAACGCAAAGATACTCTCGTCTTTGAGGAGTTTATTAATGAAATGTCAGAATAAAGCATTTACTCTCATTGAACTGTTGGTAGTAATCGCGATTATTGCGTTATTAATCGGGATTTTGCTGCCAGCTTTGGGCCAAGCTCGCGCAAGTGCACAGAATTTGGTTTGCAGTTCTACGATGCGCAGTATCGCAACGCTGAACTTCCTGTATGCAAATGACAATCGTGAGTCTTACTCTAGTCCAGTAAATGTCGGTGCCCAATACACTGGGCGGGGTGTGTTTGCAGGCGAAGGTATTGAGCTTGGCACTGATGCAATAGAAGGGAACTCGACATCTACGACTCCAACATCTACTCAAGATTGGTTGTCTCCAATCGCAGGTGATTCTGTAGGTTTGTCTACAAATAGAGCACAGAGAACTCGTGATTTGTTTGAAACTCTTGGGTGTGCTCGAGCTAATGTATTCAATGATTTTGTATTTGAAAGTAATAATATCGGAGATTCGGAAGATTTCTTAGAAGCTGCTGAAGATGGGATAAAGCAAGTAAGTTATCTAATGCCAACTGGATTTGCACATCTCAGCCAAGCAGATAGACCGTATGTCGCAGGACTTGCGTCTAGAATTCCTGGTGCAGACGTCAATGTGGCTGCAAATGTAGGGACCTTGCTCTCAAACGCAGGAGGGCCACAACAACCTCGAGGTTTCCGTCACCGTACAGATCGAGTTGGTATCAGCCCCTCGAGCAAGATCATGCTCGCAGATGGAACACGTTTCTGGACCGATGATGATGGGCTAGACTTTGATGCTGGGACGAACGGGACTTTTGGTTCTTTTACAAGTTCTTCGCCGATATTTCAAGATTCACGAGCTTATGGCCGCACTAGCCCTTTCGCTACAGAGACAAAAAACAACTTATTGCTATCCTACCGTCACAGTGAATCTATTAATGTAGCTCGTTTCGATGCTTCGGTAGACACCTTAAACCAAATTGACAGCTACACAGATCCCAACCCATGGTTCCCAACTGGCACAGTATGGAGTGGTAACAACAACACCGATGAATCAGATGCCTTCATGGAAGATCAAGGCAATGGACGCCCAAATCCGAAGATTAACTAAATCTGAAAGCTTCTCTATCTTGACTAAGTTCTCAAACCAGCCTTCGGGCTGGTTTTTTTGTTCGTGTCAAGGTCGGGTCTCGATTGATTCGTGATCATGATCGAAAAAGAATCTTCACAGAACCTTATTTCTGTGGAATTTGCATGTATTTGGAGCTTCGACTATGCTAGCATAGTGTCCGAGATTGACTTGAAACACATCCTCTGCTCACTGAGAACTGGGTAGTCGTGGAACAAGTTGATGATCGGTTATGAGAGAATGAGTAGAGAGAAACCTTTTTTTGGAGAGAAAGATCATGAAGATCACCACTGCAATCGTTGCCGTCGCAGGCATCGCCGCCGTTGCTAACGCAGGCGTCACCATCAACGAAGTTCTGGGTTCAACCCCATCAACTGACTCAGAGTTCTTCGAGCTCTACAACACCACCGGAGCAGATGTAGATCTTTCCGGATGGCAAATCGAGCTCTGGGACTCAGATTCATCCACCGCTGGCTTTGGTGGCAGCGACGCTGGTGCTCCATACGCACTCACCGGCACCATCACCGCTGGTGGTTACTACACCTTGGCAAACGCACAAGCTCAATCATTCCTGAGCTTCTCTGCAGACCAAACCATCGGTGCCAACTCAATCGAGAACGGCTCGTACACCATCATCCTCCGTGATGCAATGGGCTCAATCGTTGAGTCGATCCTCGTCACTGATGACGACGGTGTTGCAAACGAAGCTGGTGTTGCAATCACACCAGACGCAGTTGTTGGTCCTGACGGCATGTTCCTCCCAGCTGGTTTCTACCGTGTTGGCGATGGTGCTTCAACCTTCGGCATCCTCGAGTTTGATCAGGCTCCTGCATCAGCAACCGCTGGCTTTGCGAACATCCCAGCTCCAGGTGCTCTTGCACTCCTCGGACTCGGTGGTCTTGCAACCGCTCGTCGTCGCCGCTAATCCGGTCTCGGCTGTGTCTTGTTTGCTGCGGTAAACCAGACACGCAACTCAGATTTGATCCCGCCGTCCAGCTTGGGCGGCGGGTTCTTTTTTGCATGTCCATGCTCTATGCTCCTATTCACACTTCCTTTGTTTTCCGGAGACCAGAATGTCAACATCACAAGCGATCGAGTGGCTGAACTCAAACGAATCTCAATCCATTGACCGGTTCATGCAATGGCTGCGCATGCCTTCAGTGGGTACGGATCCGAAGCACGATCCAGACACGGTGAAGGCTGCCCATTGGGCTGGGGATCATCTGCGTGATTCAGGATTCAATGTCGAGATCATGCAAACCGGAGATCCTGCTGGTTCAGGACAACCAATCGTCATCGGGACGACCGAAGGTGATGCGGACTATGCCGGCCCTCATATCCTGTTCTATGGGCATTATGATGTTCAGCCCGCAGATCCCGTCGAGCTTTGGGAGAGTGACCCATTTGATCCGGTCCATAAACTCGCTGAGGGGGAGATGGGAGAACGGATCGTTGCTCGCGGCGCGTGTGATGACAAAGGGCAGGTCATGATGTATCTCGAAGCGATGCGTGCTTGGTTTGAAACATCCGGAAAGCCAGGGGGCGGAGTCAAGTACACTGTCTTACTTGAAGGCGAAGAAGAATCTGGATCGGTGAATCTAGAACGCTTTGTCGAGCAGCACAAAGACTTGCTCTCAAAGACGGATGTGTGTGTCATCTCAGATACCGGGATGCTTGGACGAGGAAAGCCCGCAATCACCTATGGCGTCCGCGGGCTGACCTACCTAGAAGTCACGCTCACCGGACCCGATCAAGATCTGCACTCCGGTCTTTGGGGAGGTAAGGTTCCAAATCCGATCAATGAACTCACCAAGATCTTGTCCCAGCTTTGGGATGACAACCGAAGAATCACGATTCCAAATTTTTACGATGGTGTGCGCGATTTGACACAAGCTGAGCGTGATGAGTGGGACGCGCTTGGGGTTGATCCAGAATCGGCACTCCGCGGGATTGGATTACCAATCGAAGCCAGTCTTGGAGAGCAAGGATTTTCATTTATTGAACGCGAGTGGGCACGCCCGACATGTGACATCAATGGGATCATCGGTGGGTATACCGGGCCAGGTGCGAAAACCGTAATCACATCCAAAGCTACAGCCAAGCTTTCGTTCCGGCTGGTCGATGACCAAGATTCTGATGCCATCGCTGAATCGGTGATTCAGTGGTTCAAGGATCGGACGCCTCCTGGCTGCTCATGGTCGTTCATCAATCACGGCGGCGGTGCCCCCGCAACATGTGCGACCGAGTCCGCACCACTGCAAGCTGCATTCCGTGCGATTGAAAAGGCATGCGGAATCAAACCGGCGATGATCAAATCTGGTGGATCAATACCAGTTGCCGGATTACTCAAGACAACGATGGGGCTTGAAACCATATTTATGGGTTTCGGTCTCGAGGATGATCGGGTGCATTCACCAAACGAGAAGTTTGAACTTGATTGCTTCAGAATGGGAGCGAGGAGTCACGCAGCCTTGGTCGAAGAACTGCTCTCGTTTCGTTCCTGATCCTCGATGGTATCAAGAATGACAACATCTGAGCCCGGAATCTGATCGGATAAGGCAAGTTCAGATTCCGTTCCGTCATTGTGCTTCCGAGGCTGAATATCGGGAAGTTCCCCGCGAAGCTTGGCAAGATGCATCGCTTGCTGGTTCTGGAGTTCTTCAACCCGGTTGCGCAGATCATGCAGAGTTGTTTCATGCCGAATAACATTTGCATAAACCGTATACAGGCAAAGCACTGTAATTCCTGCAGTTGCAAGCGTTATGAAGACTGTCATGGAACCTGTATCAAACATGATGGTAATATGATCGGACTATTCCGGTAGAAACTTTCGAGGAGCACACAAGAATGTCCCAGAAGCTGTAGAATCAAACCAAAGCTCACTCGCTGGGAGCACTCAGCGTCGCTGACACAGGAGGCACAGTCCGTGCGAATGACATCACGAGCAATTCTGACCCTCACAGCAGTGCTGACGCAGGTTCTCTTGATATCAAGCGTGCGTGCTCAGGGGTCAGACCCGATTGGTGAGCAGGGCACCGGGGATGTTCAGCTGACCATTCTGAATCTTGGAGTGGGGGGGATGATCCGTGCTGGGGACTGGGCAGGGATCCAGGTTCAAATGCTGGATCAGGGATCATCTCAGCGTGAGGTCATTCTCCGAGTCACTATTCGAGATGCTGACGGAGATGATGCCCAGTTTGATCGGGTGGTCAGTGCCAATCCTGGATTGCCCCAAAGCTTCTGGATCTATTGCTGGATCCCGTTCCAGTTTGATCAATCAAGTTTCGAAATTCATGCGTTTGAAGCGAGTGAATCAGGTTCCACAGATGCAGGTCAGCTCGGATATCGTGCAGGTCGATTGCTCGGTGTGGCTTCGGTGTATAACCCGATCATGCAAGAGCCTTGGATTGCGATCGGTGGAATTGTCGGTACGCGCCAACTTGGTGTCGAGCAGTATGGCATCACTGTTGACAATCGAACCTGGATGCCGCTTGGACATGAACTTGTCCGGATCGCTCCGGGACTCACGAACACAACGCTCCCAGATCGTTGGCAAGGGTTGGTTCAGCTGGACTTTTTACTCTGGGGTAGTTCCACTCTTCGTGAGCATGACCCCTCGGCGCTATCACCAGAACGAGCGAGAGCGATCAGGCAATGGGTTCAGCAGGGTGGTCATCTGATCGTTATGATGCCACCTTCTGATGATCCGTGGTATGGCGGCAATCATCCGTTGAGCTCCATACTCCCAAAGATTCAGAGACCAGAGCGCAATGATGGTGTTGATTACAACACGGTCCGCCAGCTTGTGACTGAGTCTGCAGATATACCACTCCCAAGTAACGGCACCATAACGACATTTCTTCCAGCAGAAGACGCAATGGTCGGGGAAGCGGTTCCGGTTCTAAAAACACGATCTGGTGACATCATTGCGATCAGAAAGCTTCATGGAAGCGGGATGGTCACCGTCATCGGATTAGATCTGGGCAACGGTGAGCTGCGTAGATTGGGTTTGCCCGAAGCAGAACCATTCTGGCACAGAATCCTCGGGATGCGAGGTGATATTCAGCGTCCCAGCGATATGCGGGACCAGCTGCTCGCTGATGTACGATCTAGGTCAATACTCGAGTTTGATACCAATGTCTCTGGAGAGATTGCCAAAACCGGGAGAGCTATCCAAGGCGTGTTCTTTGGTCTGGTCGTCTTTATCGTGTACTGGGTGATCGCAGGACCAGGCGGATTTGCGATGCTCAAACTCCGCAATAAAAGTCAGCACGCATGGGTGGGCTTTGTGACGACCATCGCGTTGTTTACAACACTCGCATGGATGGGAGCGTCGGCACTTCGCCCCAAGCGTGTGAACATCACGCATCTCACACTCTTCGAACAAGTACACGGCCAGCCCACCAGCCGGGTCCGATCATGGTTCAGTGTGATGCTCCCCAGCTATGGGCAATCCGAAGTTGCTCTCCAAGATCCAAACAACACGACAACTCTCGGTAGTGATCAAATGGGAGGTTTGCTCACGCCTTGGCAGCCCAGCTCCGCATCGGCATCGTTGGTATCAGGATTCCCCGACAATACCGGGTATCGTGTTGAAAGCAGAAACCCAGAATCTATCCGGGTTCCCACGCGCGCGACTGTAAAGGATTTCCGGATAGACTGGAGCGGCGAGAGCGAGTGGGCAATGCCCAAGCCTGTTGTCGATACAACAGTCTTTAAAGAGACCACCCTCGAACTCAACGGATCGCAGGTCAATGGAATCATCGAACACAGCCTCCCGGGAGCACTGAAAGATGTGATGTTCGTCATTATTTCTAGGCAGTCACCGATACGAATCGAAGGGCAAGGTCTTGGCCGTTCCATGATCTCTCGCGTTACAACCTGGGCGCCCCAGATCCCCGGAGAAGCGTGGGAGCCCGGCGAGCAAATCAACATGCTTGACTACACCAAGCCCTCCGAAGCTACCAGAGCAACGAGCACGAGTGATTATTTCATATCCGCGATCGGTAAGGGATCCGACTCATTGAGTTTGCAGGCCGGACGCACAGATGTAGTTGATCAGCTGATCGCAGGCCGGTTCATCTCTCAGTTTGAGCCCCCGCGCTATGGTGTGCTGAGTGATCCGGTTGGGAACAAACTCGCTCACCGGAGACAACTTCACGGCTGGGATCTTGGTAAGTGGTTCACCCAGCCCACGCTCATCGTGCTTGGGATTCTTGAGGTCGATGCGAATGATGCTTCACCGGAGTCCATGCCGACCAAAGTCTTTGTCGATGGTCGACCAGCTCCAGCATCAGGAAAGACGATCGTGAGCTGGATCTACCCGTTTGAACCCAACCCACCCCGGTACGCAGGCGTCTTTGATCCGGAGCCAGAAATAGACGCCGGGGATGAAGATCCAGAAAACCGTACCCAAGACAGTCCATAATGCTTGTGACCAGTGAGCCCATTGAGGATGTGCATGTATGCCGATGATTGAAACAATCAACCTGACCAAACGCTATGGCGATCTAACCGCGCTCAACTCGTTGAACCTGACCATCAACGAGGGTGATTGCTTTGGCTTCATCGGCCCCAACGGTGCCGGCAAGACAACGACAATTAAAGTGTTGGCAACCCTACTCAAGCCTTCCTCTGGTCAAGCACAGATCGCAGGGCTGACTGTTGGATATCAGAATCGTCAGATCCGTCCGTTGATTGGATATGTGCCCGACTTCATGGGCGCATACCAAGACATGGTGGTTCATGAATATCTTGAGTTCTTCGCTGCTGCGTACAACATCAATGGGATGCAGCGGAAGAAAGTTGTGAACGATGTCTTGGAACTCACCGATCTGACCTACAAACAAACAGCTGAGGTCAATGGGCTTTCAAGAGGGATGCAGCAGCGTCTTTCGATTGCTCGGGTCCTGCTTCATGATCCCAAAGTTTTATTGATGGACGAGCCTGCATCTGGTCTTGATCCCAGAGCGCGCATCGAGATCCGGGAACTTCTCAAAGAGCTCAAGAAGATGGGGAAGACGATCCTGATTTCAAGCCACATCCTTCATGAACTCGCGGAGTTGTGTAACACGGTCGGTATCATCGAGAAGGGCGAGCTGCTGTTTAATGGCACAGTCGATGAGATTCTCCGGAGAGCCAAAGTAGGGCATGTGATCCATGTGGGAGTCGCTGAGCGATTGCAAGACGCTGCCAAAGTTCTCCAGACCATGCCTGGGGTCGAAAAAGTATCCATCGTTCAAGGGGACGGCACTGCCCACGGCGGTGGATCTGGTCAACTTATCCACGCACAGTTCAATGACCGTCTTGGCGGGAACTTTACCGATATCCCCAATGTATTGGTCAACAACGGTTTACGAATGACACACTTCCAAGAAGAGCCAGTCAACCTTGAAACAGCATTCATGCGGTTGACCAAGGGACTCGTTCAATAGCATCTGTCTTCTTTCTGGCGGATCTACATCTACTGATCATCTGGATTGTTGGTCTGGATTGACGGTCTCGATTCATTGCTGATTGAGAGCTGAATGCTGCATCTAGATCTGCATTCTCCGGTATCATTAGGACTCACCCGTCACAATCCCAAGGCGATCTTTCGCATTGGTTTATGGAGATTTTGATGAAAGTACACACCTGTTCCCTCCTGCTCGCTGCAATCGCATCAACTGTCCTGGCTGATCCGCCCGCAACGAAATCTGTCCCCATCGCTGAAACAATTCATGGCGACAAAGTCGTTGACAACTACCGGTGGCTCGAAGGTGATAACTCGAACCCCGATAATATGGGATTGTTGACCGAGGAAGTCGTCGAATGGACTGATGGACAAAATGCATACACGCGCACAATGCTCGACGGATTGCCCGGTCGTGCTGCGTTAGAGGACCGCTTAAGAGAACTGATGGAGGTTCCCTCGATCGGTTCACCATCTGCGTATGGGAATCGGTATTTCTTCTCGCGCAGAGAAGGCTCTCAGCCGCAAGCGGTTCGGTATGTGCGTGATGGTCTTGATGGTGATGAGCGTGTCCTTCTTGACCCGCAAACCATCGACCCATCCGGTTTGACAACCGTATCTTGGACCGCGCCAAATAAGGACGGTTCGCTGATGGCATTCGGGATGTACACTGCGGGCGATGAGAACTCGACGCTGTATGTGATGGATGTTGAATCAGGTGAATGGCTCGCTGATGAGATTCCAGGGAAAGTGAGCCTCTCGGGTTGGCTCCCTGACTCTTCCGGATTCTTCTATTCCGCACTCGAAAATCTTGATGATGCCTATTCGTCAGTGATGCGTTTGCACAAAATCGGAACACATCATCGTCAAGACAAAGTTGTATTTCGTCAAAAAGATATTAACTTCTTTTATGGCGATATGAACAAATCAGCCGCAGAACTCGAAGCGCTCAAAACAACATGGGGTCCATTTGGATCACCTTCTGAAGATGGCCGATGGATGACGGTTGGATACTGGACTGGAACCGCAGGGCTGGATCTGTGGATCGCAGATCTTTCCGTCTGGTTTAGAACCGGCAAATTGAACCTAGTCCCGATGGTTACCGGGAAGATGGGACGGGTTGGCGGGATGCAATACGACGGGGATCGGATGTTTATTCAGCATTCTTTCGATGCACCCAACGGTACAGTCTCGGTCGTTGATCTTACGAACCCTTCATTCAACAACTGGAAAGCAATCGTTCCGCATGATCAAGACCTCGTTATTGAGCGAGTTAACTTCTCACGAGGAATCATTTCTGTCGGATATCTCGAAGCAGCCAAGACCCGAATCGCAATGTTTGATTTCAATGGGAAATCTAAGGGTGATCTCCAGCTTCCAGGAATCGGAACTGGCGGGCTTTCGACCAGCGATGATCGCACAGAAGCGTTCCTGAGCTTTTCAAGCTACAACATGCCCCGCTCTATCTACCGGGTTGATCTCGCAAACGGGGAATCCGAACTCTGGGCTCGCCCTGATGTTCCGGTCGATCCCTCAAAGATCGAGGTCAAACAGGTTTGGTATGATTCAAAGGACGGTACTCCGGTATCGATGTTCATCGTTCATAAAAAGGGGCTTGAACTCGACGGGAACAACCCGACCATCTTGTATGGGTACGGCGGATTCGATGTTTCAATGACTCCACGGTTCTCATCAACCATGTTCCCATGGTATGAAAATGGAGGCGTCTACGCGGTCGCCAACCTCCGCGGCGGCGGCGAGTATGGCAATGCATGGCACGAAGCTGGAATGCTTGATCAGAAACAAAATGTATTCGATGATTTCATCGGTGCCGGAGAGTGGCTCGTTGAAAATGGATACACCAATCCAAGCAAGCTTGGTATTGCTGGGGGGTCCAACGGCGGGCTCCTCACCGGAGCGGTGGTCGTTCAGCGTCCTGACCTCTTTAGCGCAGCGATCAGTGCAGTGCCCCTGCTTGATATGGTCCGTTACCAGAACTTCCTGATGGCTCGTTACTGGGTTCCGGAATACGGAACCGCTGAGGATGCTGAGCAGTACGAGTTTATCAAAGAGTACTCCCCGTATCAGAATGTCAAACCAGGCACGAAGTACCCCGCAGTGCTGTTCACTGCTGGTGAAAACGATACGCGTGTGCATCCGCTCCATGCCCGGAAAATGGCTGCAATCATGCAGAACTCTACAGGGTCAGATCAGAATGCAGAACCCATTTTGCTTTGGGTTGATCGCGAAGCTGGGCATGGCGGGGGCAAGCCGCTCCACCTTCGAATCCGCGATGTTGCAGATCAGCGGATGTTCATGATGTGGCAGCTGGGCATGCTTGAGGATTGATGCACTCAGGAACTCATTCAAAGTTTGCACCCCAGCGAACAGTTTCGCTGGGGTTTTTCAATAGATTTCATACCGGGAGGAACGATGGCCAAATCAAACTCAAAGAAGAAATCAACTTCACAAAAAACAACCACTGCTCACAAACCAAAGAAAAAACAGAGTAACAAAACAGTGGCTACCAAGGAATCAGCTTCCAGTTTTCTCAAATCAGTTCCGGACAAATACAAAGAAGATTGCGAAACACTCACTGAGATGATGTCATCGATCACCAAAGCACCGCCGGTGATGTGGGGCGCTTCGATTGTTGGCTTTGGGGAGTATCACTATGTGTACGACTCTGGTCGCGAGGGTGATTTCATGCTGACCGGATTTTCACCACGCGCTTCAGCAATCAGTGTCTACATCATGTCCGGGTTTGAGCATTACCCAGAGCTTCTAGAGAAACTTGGAAAATACAAACTCGGCAAAAGCTGTCTCTATATTAAAAAGCTTGAAGATATCCATATGCCCACCCTCAAAAAGCTGATCCGCGAAAGCGTGAAACGCACGCAGGCACTCAACTCCTGATCAGCGATAACTATTCATGCTCGTATTGTGTATCGAGTCAGCTTGATCATCTAGGTTGTCAAGCTTCGATTGCAGAATCTGGTGCGTGTTCAGATAGTTGAGCTTTAGAACTTCAAACTGATTGGGGGTTTGCGAGTTGTATGTTTGAGCTGCAAATGCATCTTCTGTTTCAAAGAGCTCAGCGCACACGCCTTGTGTATCGATCGTCATCAAATGACTCGTGTTTTGATAGCCAACGCAGTGTACATCAACCGGTGATTCCCAATCGCTTTGAGTAGTGGAAGGGGCAGATGAATCAATAGATGTGATAAAGAGGGTGTTGTCAGCAAGTACATCAGATCCAACACGAGTAACCTCGCCAAATGCATGGTGAGCAAGAGCAAGCATTGCTATGAAAGCGATATTGACATGTGATCTTTGAGGCGTGAATCTCATTCTTAGCAACCTTGATCGCAGGGATTGACGAGCTGATTTGAACTGTCCAAGTGACAAGTTTACCCACCAAAGATTCAGAAAGAGATGCGTGGAGCATGAAGTTTATGTAAAAGAGTTATGGGAAGTGGCCTGAGTCCAGATTCAATCCCTGAACTCCATTACCCACTGCCAGGATTGCGAAATCAACTGGTATTCGAGTTGTCAAATTGGGCAGGTTTACACGCTCATCGAAGCATATCGGGAGGCCCATGAACTCAACATATTGGCAACGAACTCCGCATCCTTGGGATTTGTGAGCATGTGGTCAGAGCCGTCGATTGATACAAAGCTCTTGGGGTGCTTTGCCCATGTGAATATCTGGGCTGCGTTTTCGACACCCACAATCTGATCAACAGGTGAGTGGAAAATAAGCAACGCACGCTTGAGAGAACGAATGCGAGATTCGGGGTCTTGCTCACGAAGATCGTCAAGGAGTTGCTTGCCGACTGTGAATGGACGACCGCCAATCGAGACATCTGCTTTGCCAGCTGAGTGGATCTCTTCCGAGACTGAGTCGAATAAATGGGTGACATGTTCAGGGTCAGCGGGAGCGCCGATCACTGCGACCGCGGTGCATTCAGGGATACCAGATGCCGCAGCGAGTACCGCAGCTCCTCCCAGAGAATGTCCGATCAACACACATGGAGCTGCCCGGTGCTCGCGCAGCCAGTCCGCTCCCGCAATCAAGTCGCCGATATTTGACGAGAAAGTTGTGTCGCTGAACTCGCCTTCAGAATGGCCTAGACCAGTAAAGTCAAACCGAAATGTAGCGATTCCGAGTTTGGCCAGTGCGCGGGAAATTCGACTGGCCGCGATGACATCTTTGGAACAAGTGAAGCAATGAGCAAACATTGCGTACGCCCGAATATCGGTGTTGGGCTCATCAAGAATTGCTGCGAGGTTCGAACCAAGTGATCCTGTGAACTCGATCTTGGTGGTAGGCAATTGGTGCTCCTAGGAAGCAAGTAGAAACGGCGCTGATGTTGATCTTGGTGGTGGCTACTTGGATTGCTGTTGAGTGGTCATGAAGTTGTCGAGTAGTAGGTGTACCGGAGTTATCCAAGCCAATCCTTTGCTTTGAGTCGTGCAGGAACATATTCCTCGGTCACATAACTGATGTCTTTGGTGATCAGTGATTCAACTTCCATTTTGAAGCCGTTGGTGAGCATTTTCTTGATTTCTTTTTGCCATGGTTTGTCCTTTTCAAACCACGGGTAGGCAGCAATCTGTTTCGCGCGTTTTATGTCACGGTCGTTGAGTTCGATTTTGACATCATCACTCAATCCACACCGATCATAATCTATTGAGCGGATCCCCAGATACTTCGCATCAGGAATAGCTAAGCGAGAGGACTCGAACGCTAGCGAAATCGAGCCCTGTTTGATCACAGAATAAATGTAATGCCCCCAAGGATCACAATCGAGCAAGCAGTAGACCGGTAGACCATGCTCTTTGTTGAGTCGGTGAAGCATGCGGCGAACCCCTCGAGTTGGCTGGCCAGATCCTTCTGTCAGAATACAGTTGTGCTTCTCCCAGAACCGATCTTCATTAAAGCGTTGCCAAACGGTGTCCTTCTCGACATGAAGTATGAACTTGGCTTTCACATCTTTGAACTGGATCACTTCAGGCTCGCAGATAGATGGGATAGCGTAGCCGCCTGAGCCCATCTTTCGGCAGTTAATCTCATCCCCGTTGTCCACGACCGTGATATTCCCAACCATCGTTCCGCGTTTCTTGGCAAAGATATGGAGTTCTTCACGGAGTGACCCGAGCGATACTTCAAGGTCTTCGAGGATCCCGTCGGATTCGGTTTGATCGTCGAAGGTCTTCTCTTTAGTGCCTTCGATGGTGTGGAGCGATTTGTAGAACATTCCACGAAGCGACAGTGTTTTATCCGCAACGAGCAGTTCATCGACAGACTTTCCATGTAAGAGTGTCTGCATGAACTTGCGGGCTTGCCCGAGGTTAAAGAGCTGGCGTGTGCCAACAGAATCGCCCATTTCAAGAATGCCTTTTTTGGCATTCCAGTTCGTATTGGAGGCAGCACGGATGGGGACATCCATCTCGGGTTCGCGATCGCTGTGTACTGCAGTGACGATCTCTTGAGCCATGGACGAAAGCTTGACGGAAGTTTGTTGATCGCGTGCGCCGGCTTTGTTTGATTTCTTGGGAGCAGTCCGACCGGCTGATTTACTTGATTTCTTCTTTGAGGTCGTCGAAGCTGATTTGGAGATCTTCTTCTTTGCAACTTTCTTAACAACTTTTTTCTTGGTGACTTTCTTTGCCATGATTAGCCCCCGAACAGCCCCGCGGCCGCCTTCCTAGATGTTGACTTTTTTTTACTCGATGATTTCTTCTTGGTTGCCTTACTCACTCGTTTCTTCTTGACTACTGGTTTGGCTTCAGCAACTGAGTCATCATCAGGTGCACTGATCGCGCTGTCCAATATAATCACATCATCAGCTTTGGCCAGTCGACCTTGGTCATCCTTGATGAAGTTGCCTTCATCATCGAGCTGAGCGTCTGCGATCTCGGTCTTTGCTTTCGCCTGCGCGAGCAGCGCATCATACAGCTCTTGGGTGTCGGTCCCAGTGAGGTAGTTGCATGCTTTACTGATTTCGCCGATATAACGCTCGAACACATCACGCTTCTGCGCGTCGCGTTTCATGCGTTGGCGTCGACGGATGTACTGCCCGAGTTTGCGTCCGCACTCTTGGAGCGCCAGCGACATTTCCTTTCTGATCTCGTCATAGTCCGCAATCGCGTCCTTGGATTCAGAAGTAAATGGCACCCACACACTCGCCATATGAATCATCACCACCAGCGGTCCGACCGGAGCGCCGCCGCGAGGTTGCTGCATCCCGTAGTTCTTCCAAGAGGTATCGATGACCGATTTGAATGACGAGCACGCGCTCTGCTGGTGGAGCAGGGGTACCCGGTTCGCATAGCGGATCACTCGCGCCTGTTGATCACCTGGGAGGTCCCCGCCAAACGCAATCGCGGCTTCGATCTGGAATGGATTCCCACGATAAACCGAGGGCTTGCGGGTCGACGCGGTATAGAACTCCGCCTTCACGCCCTTCAGCAATCCCGCGAGCATCTGCTGAACACCGATTGGTGATAGACAGTCGGTAGGGGGGCTGCGAAGTTTGGCTACTTGGAGTGCTTTGTAGATCTTTTCGGCGTCTTTGGATTCGACCGTCTTGACCCAAGTGCTCCCAGAGTAAGAGTTACCCTTGGTTGATGCAGCGGCGGTCACTTCCTTAACCGTTGATGGCGGCACTCTACAGAACTCTTTGCGAAAGAAGCCGCTGAGTTGTTTTTCTTGAGTCTTGTTGAGCATCGTCAGGAATGTTCCGAGTTCGACGCCATACGGGTGAGGTTTGATCTCCTCGGTTTCGGGGGGGAGTTCGTCGACTGTCCGAGGGTAGATGATCCGGTCGCTGAACTCTTGGGTGCGGACGATGCCTTGTGCGTCTGCTTCAATCTGCTCTTTGGATTCTGCCAGATCAGGGTTCTCGCTTGCTTTATCAGGAGGGATAAAGGTAATCGAGCAGTGGGGGTTGGAGATCGCGGTTTGTTCTAGATAGGTCTCTACCGACCCTTTGCCTCGGAAGAACTTGGCTTCCATCTCGATCGCGACGCGGGTGCCGGTCCCATCTGGGAAGTCATCGGTTTCGCGGTCGACCGTGACTTCGGGCTTGTTCTTGGTGGTGTCCATCGCAAGCTCAAGATAGAGCGCCGGCTTGTTTTTCTTTGGACGAGTGGTAATGACCATCGGTTTACCGGTGGTCATCAGGCCATACATGCCCGCAGCAGAGATGCCGATCCCTTGTTGCCCGCGTGACATTTTGAGCCGGTGGAACTTGGAGCCGTAGAGCAGACGGCCGAAGATATTTTCGACCTGCTTGCGGACAATCCCCGGACCATTGTCCGTGATGGTCACAATGTATCGACCAGGCTTGGACGCATGCGTCGGTGCGGAAACCTCCTCGATCTTCACTTCGATTTCGGGCAGGATGCTCGCTTCCTCGCACGCATCAAGGGCGTTGTCCACGGCTTCCTTGACCGTTGTGAGCAACGCTTTGCGTGGGTTGTCAAACCCCAGCAGGTGACGGTTTTTCGCAAAGAACTCTGATACAGAGATGTCGCGTTGTTTGGAAGCCATCGACTCAGCGTCGGCTTTGGCTCGTTTCGTACCTTTGGCCATTCCACCCTCCTTGGCGGGGCAATTGAACTCGAAGTTAAATCATACCGAGAGATACAGCATACCCGATTCATACTGTTTATGCTTGATTTCAGGGGATTGAAAGATACAGCAAACATCAACAAGGTGCCGATCGTATGTCAACCGTGACTACGCAAAGCTCTGTGCCCCAACTCGTTCAGTGCCAGGGATGTGGATATTCAATCCCACCAACGCTTGGGATGATTTGCCCGGAGTGTTCAAGTGTCTGGGATACACAAGCTCGTCATCGTGACGAATTTCGGAGCAATATCCATACACACTTCCAATCGGTCACGCGAGCAAACCTCGTTTGGTGGTTCATTCTGCTGACGCTCTACTCACTCGGAGCTTTCTTGGCTTCAGAGGGATCATGGGAGTCACTCGCAGCCTCATTCTTGGGTATTGGTTTCGGGATTAGCGCATCGCTTGGGCTTGGGGTCGGTATCTGCAGACTCGGACCATCCCACGAGTTCCGTTTATACGCGAACACCTGGATCAATAAGCTCTGGTGGGTTCATGCCCCCTGGTTGTTGATCGGGCCAATGACTGCGATAGGACTGGTCATTGCACTCCCATTTCGGCTGATAGATCCAGAAATCGGAGCCACCGTGATGATAATCTATATCGTGATCTGTTTTTTCGCGTGGGCGATCGTGTTCTTTGCGTGCATCGCTATCTGGATCGATCGATACTCGACCACTCTCAATGACTTGGGAATAGTAAATACAAGTTCCACGGCGTGGCTCCACACGCTATATGCCTTCATGATCTGGATCGGATCAGGGGTAGTGGGGTGTATTGGAGGCATTCTGGGGTCGGTCTTCATCATGAATATGGTCGGGGCTGATTTTATGGACTTCTAGCCATCATCAGATGGGCTTCACTTGTGCTGCTCGGTGATCCACATCCTTGGATGCAGGTTGTTGTGCAGGCTATGATTCTGACCGCGCCGGGGATGACCTTGGGCGGTCTACCCCCTGTATAAACCAGACACAAAAACCGGAGCTATTCCAATGGAAACCACCCTTATTATCCTCAAGCCAGACGCGGTCCAACGCGGCCTCATGGGCAAGATCATCACCCGTTTCGAAGAGAAGGGCCTCGCCGTTGTCGGCATGAAAATGATGACCATCTCCAAAGAACTCGCAGGCACGCACTACGCGGACCACGCGGGCAAGCCGTTCTACGACGGACTCGTCGGATTCATGACCAGCTCACCAGTGTGCGTCCTGGCAATCCGCGGCGTTGGCGCGATCGCAATCGCACGCTCGATGATGGGCGCGACCTTTGGCTCCAAAGCTGACGCCGGCACCATCCGCGGCGACTTCGGCGTTTCGAACTCCTTCAACCTGATCCACGGCTCAGACTCACCTGAAGCAGCAGCCAAAGAAATCGGCCTCTTCTTCGGCGAAGGCGATATCCAGAACCTCGACCGCGCCATCGAAGGCTGGGTCTACGACATGTCCGGCGG
>JBGCDI010000044.1:0-5975 GCA_045105315.1 Phycisphaerales bacterium
AAACAGTCATGTCTATACGTTGTACGCTCGTGCTCAGCTCTGCTCTTCCCGGTCGAATTTGTCGCTCATCTCGTAGGTCGGCCAGAACAGATCGTTCGGCATGCGTTCGGGAGAGATTCCCTCGCTCAGTTGTTCGTTGATGATTCCGCGAGCCTCTGATCGGTTGCCTTCGATCAGTGCCTCGAATAAACGCTCGCTAAGTACATGCACACTCATTCGTAACCTCGTCGTTGTTTTGCCCTTCCGTCATGGTTCACATGAGGGTGGGTTCAGTGTTGTGTTGAGCAGACGACGCCGACGCTCAGCCCAAGCTATCGAACGCACCACACTCAAACCCAAAGCCTTGCACGATCTGACTGCGATTTCTGCGCAGAATCATGCAACCTCTCTTTTGTATGTTTAAACATGGTTATTCTGGGACCTAAAGAGCGCTGAGGTCCGAGAATGTATATCAAGACCACGACCGCACACAAAAATGGGGTCCCGTGTGCAGTTATCAAATGGCAAATTAGGTAGTTTCAATCAGATGATTATGTAGATTTCAAAGCGTCATAACACGCACAAATACCCAAAGTCAGTCCGCGGACATTCCCGTTGACAAAACCAGCATCCTTTATACACCCGAGCATCTGCTCTCTGGTCATAAAAGAACTCACCGATTTGGGGAGATACTTGTACGCGCCTGATGTGTCCCGCGCGATCCAAGTCGCTGTCCTAGGCATCACCGATCCGCAGTAGAAATTATTGAACCAACGAATAAAGGGATTCTTCGGAGTATCAAACTCCAGAACCACAAGACGCCCGCCCGGTTTGAGCACCCGAAAGAACTCCCCCATCGCTTTGCTTGGGACCTGCACATTGCGAATGCCGAATGCAATTGAGAGCACATCAAAGGATTCATCTTCATAGTCAAGATTCATCGCGTCGCCGTGTGCATACGAAACGCGTCCGGATAACCCCGCGACCAGCTTCTCGCGTTTATGTCGAGCGATATCAAGCATTCCTTCTGTGTAATCAACCCCGATGATTTCACCTGCTTGAGATTGTTTTGCGAATGCTTGGGTCAGGTCTCCGGTCCCGCATGCGACATCTAGCACCCGGTCCCCTTTGCGAACCTTGGATTTCTTGACTGCATGTTTCCTCCACGCTTCATCGCGCCAGAGGGAGTGGACTCGGTTGTTGAGGTCATATGAACGCGCAATCGCGTTAAACATCGCTTGCACTTTGACCGCTTTGGCATCATTATCATGAAGACCAGAGAGCTCTTGCTCGTCCCAAGCGGGTGATTCAGCTTCTTTCGCGTGTGTCTGCAGTTCTGTCATAGCAAAGCAAGTGTAGACTTATCACAGGATTCACCTTGCCAAAGCTCGCCCATGGAGAACGACAATGACCACCAAAATGAAACTCTTCCTGACTCTGACACTCACCATCCTCATTGCATTGCCCCTCACCGCGTGCTCAGTCAATCCCGCAACCGGGAAGCGATCGTTCACGCTGATGTCATGGGATAGGGAGAAAGCCCTTGGTCTTGCAGCTGCTCCCGAGCTGGCCGAAGCATTCGGGGGTGATGTACCCGATGCAGGAGTCAGCGACTATGTCCACGAGATTGGCGCTCGTCTGGTCACCGGTGTCGAAGAAGGCGTCCCCGATCTGGACTGGGAATTCACCCTGCTCAACTCTCCGGTCATCAACGCGTTTGCTCTCCCTGGAGGCAAAGTGTTTCTCTCTAGAGGTCTTGCAGAGAAGCTCGACTCCGAAGCAGAACTCGCAGGTGTGCTTGGTCATGAAATCGGTCATGTCACCGCGCGTCACTCCAATCAACAAATGTCCGCGCAGATGGGATTGAATTTTGCGATCGGCGCCGCTGCCGTTGCGGTTGGTGCTTCAGATCCCGATTCTGATGTCCGCAGATACGGTCAACTCGGTCTGCCCGCGGTCTCGGTGGGATCCAACCTGTTCCTGCTCGGATTCGGAAGATCAGAAGAACTCGAAGCCGACATGCTTGGAATGCGATACATGACCCGCGCCGGATACGACCCACGAGGTCAGCTCGAAGTCATGCAAGTCCTCGCAGCTGAATCACAAGGCCCGCGCCAACCCGAATGGCTCTCCACCCACCCGCTCCCGCAATCCCGCATCGACCGTATCAACCAATATCTATCAAGCGAGTATGCCTACACGCAGGGAGATCCATCGTTCATCACCAACCGAACGGGATACAAAGCACGGATGCTCGACCGTCTCCGCGCTCTCCCCGCAGCTCCCGAGCCAACACCGCAAGAGCAAGCACAAGCAAGTGCGTTTCTTGATCCATCAATCTATTGCTCAGATTGCCGAAGCGCGATCAACTGATTCCAGATCAAAGAATCAAAGGCGCTCATTGACTGTGCGCATGAGCTGTTGATACATGGTGCGGTAGAACTTGGTGTATGCGATCTCAAGTCTCGCTTGTCTTCCAGGTTCTCTCCATTCGTTGCGGACTTTATGGAAATTCTCTTGGGTAAAGGGCACCATCTCGCCATCAATCAATGTATCGGGGAATGAAAAGAACAAGCGATCCAGCTCTGCGAGTTCACCCTCGGAAAACTTGCCCGATGCTTTCGCTCTCCCCAGCGCCTCATACGCCCCCCGGCACTCAACCGCGATATCAATCCCAAAGCATCCCATCATCACCTGCACACCGGTCCGCCATCCCGGATTCTCAACATCCGAAACGATCTCGAACGGATTGACCTGATCCATAAAGTAGCTGAAGTACTTCTCGTACATCACCCGGCGGACTGGCATTCTGCGAAGCTCATTCCATTCTGGCCCCATCGGTTCGCCGTTGACACCGATCGGATTGTCCAGGTTGTCTTTGCTGAACTGCCAAAGCGCCTGCGCTTCTTCGGTCATGCAGAACCGCACGAATCTTTTGGCGAGTTCTGGATTGGGTCCCCCATTGATAATCGAGATCGGGTCCGCATCCACATACACAGCGCCCTGAGGTTCTTGATACCCAACACGATCCCCGCCCCCTGAATCCTTGATGACTTGTGCTTGTCCGCGACCATAAAAATCAATCGCAAGCCCCGCTGCTGCTTCTCCGTTAGAAACATCGATCGGGGGTTTGGTCGACGAGTTTGTAAAGTACCGCGTGTTCCCGCACATCGCGCGCAAGATCCGCCAGCCTTCTTCCCATCCTTCATTCCCAAGGATCGAATCAAAGGTCGTCGTGATCGAACCAGACTGACGCGGGTCCGCCAGCGCGAGCCAGCCCCCGAGCTCATGCTTGGTTAGATCCGAGAACTGCTGCGGGATCGGGAGTCCCAATCGATCTTCGTACACATCGCGGTTGTAAACAATCCCAAACGACGACAATGCGGTCCCGATCCAGTACTGATCCTCGTCATACAGCAACTGAGGCCCGATCTTGTTCTCACCGAACAACTCATCAAGCTCCTCTTGCGTGAAGTCCATCGGCGCAGACTGGGAAACTTTGAGCTCAAGCGTCGTCATTTCGTTCATTTTCACCGAAACGGTCGACCCGCGTTTGAGAGCGGAGTGGTCGTACGACCCCCCACCAAACATCACATCAAACGCAATCGCGCCAGGCTCAAGCACCAAAAGATCATCAACATCCCAGTTGCCTGCTTGGTCGTTGTATTGTCGCTTGACCGCATCGGTGAACATCGCCGACAGCTGCTTGCGGATCTCGGAAGTCCCGCCAGGAGTGCGGAAATCGATCACCACCGCCTCCTCATACTCACGCATGTGCCATTCGCTAAAAGCTCGCGCAAACTCATCCCGAATCTGAGGCACATGAGGCGTCACCACAATCAGCTTCTTGGCGCCCGCAACATGCATATCCCCGCGCTTGACCCCGCTCATCGCAAAGGGCACCCCAAGGACAACAAGCAAACACAACGCAATCACAATCTGGGTCGTTCTCATGGTCCAAGTCTACCCGCACCACCCCCCAAAGAATCACCGCAAAGCCCGATTCTGAGCCTTGAGTTCAGGAACTCGGATTTATTCGGACATTTATTGACCGAGTGAAATAACGATCGTTTACCTAGAGTTCAGTACTCAGTAACCTGAACAATACTCCATCACCCATATTGACCATTCCAACCAGGAATCCACCCATGAACATCGTTCCCAAAATCATCACAACCATCGCTGCCCTCTCAACACTCCCAGTCTCAGCATCAATCGCCCAAGACTCCGCGACCTATGAAGTCGAGTTTGTCGCTGAGTGGAGCGCAACCAACCATCCAACCAGCTTTCCCAACAACCCCCACTTCTCCGCCCTCATCGGCGCAACGCACAACGATCAAGTCAGCCTCTGGTCGCCGGGAGCCATCGCAACCAACGGCATCGAAGTCATGGCAGAGTCTGGGTCACGGACAGCACTTCGGATTGAAGTGATGTCACACATTGATTCCAACCTTGCAGATCAGTTCATTGACCTGGGTGGCATCGCCCTCTCGCCCAACGCCCGATCAGGAAGCATCGAAGTCGATTCGGACTTCCCGCTCCTCTCCCTGGTCACCATGATCGCTCCAAGCCCAGACTGGTTCGTGGGCATCCACGATCTTGATCTCCGTCCAGACGGGCTTTGGATTCAAGAAGTCATCATCGATCTGGATCCATACGACTCAGGAACCGACGCAGGCGTCAACTACACCTCATCAAACTCCAACATCGTTTCCCACCTTCCGATCGCCAACATCGCGGACCAGTTCCCATTCACCGGCACCCAGCGCATCGGCACCCTCCGCATCACCCGGATCAGCGACGCATCGTGCTCTGCTGCGGATCTTGCGGTTCCATACGATCAGCTCAACTTCCTCGATGTCTCCGCGTTCCTCTCTGCATTCTCCGCAGGTGATGCATCTGCAGACATCAACAACGACAACAACTTCAACTTCACCGACATCTCGCAGTTCCTCACCACCTTCACTGCAGGCTGCCCATAACTTCAATCAAATCTCAACTCGAACAACCCCGGATTCAATCCCGGGGTTGTTTTTTACAAGATCGAAACTACATTTCACAATCTACAACACAAACCCGCCGTACCGTTGTTCATGCCCACGCCCGCTTCCCGAAAGACTGATTGGAAAGACGAATACACCCTCCTCTGCGAACGCTGCGGCTACATCATCGAAGACCTCGACCAATCCCTCCCCTGCCCAGAATGCGGCAAGCCCATCACCGAATCACTCCCCGAACGCCGAGTGGCTACTCCTTGGCAGCAGAAGCGAAAATTCAAATCCTTTATGCATACTTGGTGGATGACTATCAGGAGACCGAAATCAACATTGGACACGATGAGTTTCAATGAGTCCGAATACAATGATCTGGCTGCATACGCTTGCATCGCGACGCATCTCGTTCCTATCAGCACCACACTTGCATTATTACTGATCGACGGCTCATTCAGTCGCATCGCCTCTATCTTGCTTTGTGTTTTCTCCTTCGTTCCCGTTTGGCTCACTCTAATGGCATTGACCGCGACCGAGTCGTTTGGGTTGCGGTTCATTGGTAATCGTCGTGGATTCAGGATCGACAAAATAATCTCGAACAACATCGTCGCTCATGGAGCTGCAGGATGGCTGCTCATAGGACTAGGGAGCACCCTCGGAGCCCTTTTGATATTACTCCCAGACATCATCGACTCAAACTTCATCCCAGTTCGGATCGACTTCAATGTGATCGGCTGGTGGATCATCTTGTTCAGCTTTCTCGCCGGGTTCCTCTTCTTCGAAACCTTCGCCTACCTCGGTCTCCGCCGATGCAAATACGCCAACCGTTCGCGTCCAAATCCCGCTCCTGAGCGAACCAACAACACATAGTCACAGTACCTAGAATCAACCATGCAACCCCCCGCACCAACCCGACCCATCTTCCTCGGCGATGACCGCACCGGAATCATCCAGATCGGAGGCGGACTCCCCCTCGATCACCCACTCTCCAAAGGGCTGACGACT
>JBGCDI010000045.1:0-4508 GCA_045105315.1 Phycisphaerales bacterium
CGGCCCATACAAAGGCGGCTTCCGCTTCCACCCAGATGTCCACCTCGATGATGTCAAATCACTCGCATTCCTCATGACTATGAAATGTGCAGTCGTCCGCATCCCATTCGGTGGTGGTAAGGGCGGCGTCAAAGTCGACACACGCGAACTCTCCGACGGAGAACTCCAAAGACTCTCGCGCCGCTACTGCTCTGCTATTTCAGATCAGATCGGACCCGATGTCGACATCCCCGCACCAGATGTCGGCACCAACGCACAAATCATGGCATGGTTCGCAGACACCTACATGATGTCCTCCAAGCACCAACACCACGACGCACTCCGCGTCGTGACCGGTAAGCCAGTCGAGTTTGGTGGTTCGGCAGGCCGTGAAAAAGCAACAGGCCAAGGTGTTGCCGACACCCTCGCAGAAATGCTCCCAGGCATCGGCATCCCGCTCCAAGGCATGCGCGTCTCGCTCCTCGGTTTCGGTAATGTAAACGGCTGGGGCGGACAGATCCTCCAAGACATGGGCGCCACCATCGTCGCGGTCGCTGACCACACCGGATTCATCCGCAACGACAACGGCATCGACTGCAAAGCGCTCTACCAGCACAACATGGAAACCGGAGGCATCGCAGGATACAGCGAAGCCGATGTCATCAACGAGGAAGACTTCTACCGCACTCCCGTCGATGTCTTCATTCCCGGCGCACTCGAGCAGATGATCAAAGAGAAGCAAGCGGACTGGCTCGACTGTAAGGTCATGGCTGAAGCTGCGAACGCTCCGTGTGATCCATCGGGCGATCGTCGCTGTCAGGAAAAAGGCATCGAAGTCATCCCCGCGATCCTCGCCAACGCGGGCGGCGTAACCGTCTCGTACTTCGAATGGGTCCAGAACAAGAATGCTGTGACCTGGTCTGCTGAGCAGGTCGACCGCGAGCTCAACCGTCACATGGTCGTCGCGGCCCAGCGTGTGCTCGCCCGCCGCAACGAACTCAAGTGCCCACTCCGCGAAGCCGCCTTCGCATCAGCACTCGACCATATCGGTGATGTCTACAAAGTCCGAGGCATCTTCCCATAATTCAAGCAAAATTGACCCCAGAAGCCCCTCAGAACTTGAGGGCCTTTTTTCTTGTCCTCTCCCTACCCATCAAATACAATCTCTGCTCAACTACACACCAACTGGAGATCTCAATGAAAGCCATCCCTGCCTTGCTCAGTATTGCTGCACTCACGACCGCTGCTCACAGCGCGAATGTTCTCATCGTTTCTGCTGGGTCAGTGACGACGGACAATGCACTGGTTGCTGGATTAACCGCGCAAGGTCACACCGCCGACATCGGACCGAACTACTGGGAGTTTGATACCAGTGTCGATCTGTCTCCATACGATGTCGTGTACATCCAAGGCAACGGCAACTGGACCCAGAGCGACATGCCCATCGATGCACAGACCATGATCCTGGACTTCGCTCAGCAAGGCGCGGGTGTCGTGTTCTCTGAGTGGGTAGTCTGGATGGTTCAAGCGAGAAATGTGTTCCAGGTTCTTGCTGCCAGCATGCCTGTTGAACCCACAACCACTTTCCGAACAACTTCAACAATAACTTTCAACGAGAATGTGAATGATCCATTTGTTTCTCCGGGTCTCCCAACAAGTTTTACTATGCCCCTGTCATCATTCTCAGGTACCGAGACTTTCCTGACCCCAAAGGAAAACGCGACGGTCTTCTACGACTCCGATTGGGTCATCGGTGACCAGACAGGCGGCGCCGTGGTCGGTTGGGATATTTGTGGTGGGCGCGTCGTCAACTTCTCGACGGTCAATGGGATTAACCAGATCAATGATCCAAACTTCCAGATCCTGCTCGGGAACTTGATGGAATGGGTATCACGCTCAGAAGAAGACAATAGCTGCCCGGTTGACATCGCAACCCCATGCGGCACGCTCAACTTCTTTGATGTGAGTGCGTATCTTGCCCGTTTCTCAGCGCAAGATCTAAGAGCAGACCTCACGGGAGACGCGTTACTCAACTTCTTCGATATCTCAGAGTTCCTGAGCATCTACAGCTCAGGATGCCCATAAAGCACAACGGGCAGTTGTTGATACGGACGACTCGTTCTTTGGATATCTTTTGAACTATTGCTCTGATCCAGCGGGCTGGCTGTACCTGCGGAGCAACTCGACGATCCGGGGCTGTTGACGCTCGAGTCTGAGCGAACGACGCATCGCATCGACTGCTCGTTCGCGTGCGCCGCCGTCGACTTTGCCGTTCCAGAGGTAGTTGTTGAGCTCACAGACCGCGATCCCGTTGAGGGCGGGGAAGTGGTTTGGGTCGAGGTTTGCTGATGAGTTGAACGCGACGAGGGCTTCGTCATATCTGCGGAGCCTGAAGTATCCTGATCCCAATCGTTCGTACGCGAGGGTGTCGGGTTCGACGAGAACCATCTGCTCAAGGACCCCCACCATTTCTGCATATCGCTGAAGCTGATTGAGGGAATCCGCCATGTTCAAGAGCAACCCTGTACCGGGTTGGTCAAACACATCGGCGGCTTGCTGGTATTCAATAATCGCTTGCTCGTGTTGATCGAGCGCTGCGTGCACATTCCCGAGATGCATGCGTGCTCGTCCGCTTTGCGGGTCGGCGCGGACAGCTCGCTGAGCATATGAGAGTGCTTGTTCTGGAGTGCCAGATTCGAGCTGAACCTGCGAAAGTCCCAGGTTAGCATCAAAGGCGCTTGGACGGATCGACAACGCGCGGAGGTATGCACGCTTTGATTCATCGAGTGCTCCGAGTTTATGAAGCACATTGGCGTGACGATACTGCGCGAGGTAGTTGCGGGGCTCGTTGCGAACCGCAGCTGCAAACTTGCGTTCTGCAAGGTCGTACTCGGCCATCTCCATATAGATATCACCGAGCTCGATGTAGGCGCGGGTGAATCGCGGGTTGATCGCGATCGCTCGCTCAAGCTCTCGGAGCGCGGACTCCAGATCACCGCTCGCATACAACTCCACAGCTCTTGCGAGACTCTGTTCTTCTGTGGTTTTGGGAGCGGGCAGATCTATCAGTGGTTCGTTTGCTTGGTCACCTGCGTTGACGCTGCGGGGGGTTGATTGAGTGCTGGATGCAGATGGGCGATCATCGACGATCTCCATCACAACCTTGTCAAGAGAATCACCAGCAGTGGTTTGGGCGGTCTGGTTATTTGTTTCACGCGGACGCTGTTGCTGGATCCATTCAGATTGCGTGTTCCGCTCGTTGGGAGTTTGGGCTGTGGGTTGACCGGCTGGGCGATTCGCAGGTTGACTGATCGGTTGACTGATCGATTGATTGGCTGATTGATTCTCGGTGAGCGTTTCTGGTGAAGCCGCTTGCATCTCGCGGAGCTGCTCTGCTTCGCGTTCTTGAGCTTTGCGTTCTTGCTGGCGCTGAATCGCTTTGCATCCACCGGCTGAAGTCATCAGCAGACCTGCACATGTGACGGCAACCATCGCAGAAGCGAGCGGTGCATGACCCATGCGAGAGCGGGAATGCTGTGTTGGTGTACTCGATGTGGTTCGAGTGATAGAGTGTGGAGTTGTGTGCGTGGTCTTGGTCATGGTTCATCCTATTCGTTCAACTGCTCGCGTACACTGGACAAAGGAGTTCTGCTGTGCATTCATCCGACCAACCCCTCTCGTCTCGCATCGCACTCATCACCGGCGCTTCAGCTGGGATTGGGTACGACTGTGCGATTCATCTCGCATCGCTTGGCGCCAAGCTGATCCTCAATGCTCGCCGAGAATCCAAACTCGTTGAGCTCGCTCAGCGTCTTGACGATCAGTTCCCAGTTCCTGACAGCTCCCCCAGATCGGTCGTGGTCGCGGGAGATGCTGCTGACCAGTCTGTTATCGACGAAATGATGGGGGCATCCACACAACTTGGTGGGCAAACACCTGATATCGTGGTCGTCAATGCGGGCCGAGGACTCAATGGGTCGGTCATGACCTCTGATACGACGCAATGGGAGGAGATGGTTCGCACAAACCTGATCGGAGCGGCTCTTCTCATCAGAAACGCGGGTGAATCACTCGTCAAGCTCCAAGAATCCCGGGAATGGCCCAATGGGGGCTCAGCGGACATCGTGGTCCTTGGATCCACCGTCGGTCGTCATATCTCCCCATTCTCCTCAATGTACGGCTCAACCAAGTTCGCGGTCAACTCGCTCGCAGAAGCAGCTCGCAGAGAACTCGGCCCCAAAGGCGTGCGTGTTTCACTCATCGAGCCTGGGATCGTGCAGTCCGAGTTTCAGCAGGTCGCGGGGTATGACGAACACAAGTTCGGTGATCTGATGGATTCGATCTCTCCCGTACTGACCCCAATGGATATCGCGCGGACGATCGGGTTTATCGTCGCCCAGCCAGCGGGTGTGCACATCTGTGATGCGGTCATCCGGCCAACTCGCCAGGAATATCCTTGATCGGATTGCCCATTAGTATAATAGATCAGCGACCAAGAAAGTGGGCTGGCACTTCCCCATGATCTGCGC
>JBGCDI010000046.1:0-46429 GCA_045105315.1 Phycisphaerales bacterium
GAGTCGAGGGTCTGGAGGACTTTGGTTTGTCCTGTGGATTCGAGGTGCTGGAGGGTTTCGCGGGTGCGGAGGGCGAATGGGGATTGGCTTGCGGTGGTTGTCATGCGTGTTTCCTTGAATTGAGCAGTGTTGTTGATTGTAGGGAGATAAGATCATGACTTGAACAAGCATCAACGAACGAAGTTAGAAGGGATCTTGGAGTCGCTGAGCAAGGCGGATCGGGATCGTGTGTATGAACTGGCTCGTGAGCAGCGGTCTGCTGCCCAAAAACGGCGCAAGTCCAAGGCGCGGGAGACTGAGGACGGTGAGCGGATCGGGGGTAAGCGGCGCGCTGATCCGTTGATCGATTGGGTGCTGAGGATCGTTGAAAAGGATTACGGGCATGCACAACGATTAAACGAGCAATCGACAGATGAAGATACGACCATGCAACAGGGGCGGGTGGTTGAGCTGACCCGCCGGCGCGCGACCGTGCTTGCTGACAGCGAGCGCGATGTGGGCAACGCGGTGCATTGCCGGCTGAGCGCCGAGCTTGCGAGCAGGCAGCAGTCTGGGATTGCGGTTGGGGATCGCGTGGTGTTTGATACGCTTGATGCGAAAGACGATGACGAGGATTTGTTTGAAGTGGTGAGTGTGCTTGAGCGGCGCACGAAGCTTGCGCGTCCTGATGCACATGATCCTCGCGTAGAGCGTGTGGTGGCTGCGAATGTTGATGTGGTGGTGGTTGTGGTTTCGGTGGTTTCTCCTCCGCTGCATCCGAGATTGATTGATCGGTATTTGGTGGCGATCGAAGCGGGCGGATGCGAAGCGGTTATCGCGGTCAATAAGGTTGATCTTCTTGATGATACCAACTACGAATCCGAGCTTCGTAAGCTGGACCCTTACCGGGAAGCGGGGATCCCGATCGCGGTGTGTGCTGCGGTTCCGGGTGATGATTCTTCTTCCCAGAGTGAGTCGCGAGTTGATGAGCTCCGGTCGCTTTTGGGCGGGAAGACCTGCGCGTTTGTTGGTCACTCTGGAGTTGGGAAGAGTTCGCTTGCCAATGCGCTCCATCCGGAGCTCATGATTGAGACTGGTCGTGTACGCGAACGCGATCAGCGAGGCAGGCACACCACGACTTCAAGTGCGATGCACTTTATTGATACGGACAAGGGGGAAGACGCAGAGATTCGGGTGATTGATACGCCTGGGGTGCGGTTCTTTGGTCTCGCGGATGTGACCCCTGAGGAGCTCAGGTGGATGTTCCCTGAGTTTGTGGATCTGGTGCATGATTGCAAGTTTAATGATTGCTCGCATGAGCATGAACCGGAGTGTGCGGTCAAAGCGGCGGTGGAACGGGGTGAGATTTCATCGGTTCGGTACGAGACTTATGTGCGGCTGCTCGAGGAGCTGCGTAATGGTGGGAAACCTAAGGATGTTACTGAGCGGATTCGCCCTTCGATTGACTGGACGAATGAGGACGCATGAACAGGATTTTCAGATTGTGAAAAAAAACAACGAGCGTTGTGATCCGAGGATTCTCGAAACAACGCCCGTCGTTCGTGTGGTGCGTGCAGGGAGTGTTATGGGCTGAGTGCTATTCGGTAGTCATTGATGAACGAGACGATATCGAAGTAGTTGAGTCGTCCATCTCCGTTATGGTCTGCTGAGAGGTTGCGGTTTTTCAATAGCGAAGCAAAATCGAGAACATCTTGGAACTCGACCGAGTCGTTCTGGTTGTAATCTGCAGCAAATGCTGAAGCGCGGAAGGTAAAGATTTGGTCTGCTTGCAGATTCGTGTGGGTGTCGTATGAACCATCTGGCCATGCGATCTGGATGGATTTGATCAGTTGGTTGTCAGCAAGTCCAATATGAGCTTCGACCGGAGAAGTCCCTGCATAGGTTGTGTTGTTGTGGATCGGGAGGATATAGCTCTCTTCGTCGGTGCTGACGGTGACCATTGCGCCGATTCCTTGGGGCGCGAGCGAGTCGCGTGCGTAGGTATCGAGTTTGATGCGCGCCCAGTGCGTGTTGTTTTGGGATGTCTTTGGTGTGATAAGATCGTTTCGGTAGAAGGCGCTTTGCTGGGTCCAGTTGAAGAGGATGGCATCGATGTCGCCATCGTTGTCTGCATCGAGTCGTACGAGGCCTCGCCCTTGCGATACATGGTCAATGCCACATGCTTCTGCGGATTCTGTGAATGAAGACCCGTCCCCGTCATTGAGGAATAGGGTGACAGGATCTCCCGCGAATCCGAAGAGGTACCCGTTGGTTTCGAGTATGTCTTTGTCGCCGTCGTGATCAAAGTCATTGATGAGTGATCCCCATCCCCAGTGACCGTCATGGGTTTCGGCTTGTCGTGCTTTATTCTCGAACGATCCATCGGGATTTTGCATGAGCATGATGTTGCCCGGTCCTCCGGTGTTGTCGAAAGTGATGTTTGAGATGAAGAAATCGAGCAGTCCATCGTTGTCGATGTCCGCGATATCGATTCCCATCGCGTTGGCTGTCTGGATGTCTTCAACTGTTGAAGTGGCGTTGATGAATGTGCCATCGTGATTGTTGACGAATAGTCTGGTTGTCCCTGTGTCGCCAACGATGACGAGTTCTGGATACCGATCATTGTTGAGATCAATGAACGAGGGGAGGAATCCTGAGACGCTCATGTCTTCGACTCCAGCTTGAGCGGTCACATCAGTAAAGCGCCATATTCCATTGGTGTCTGGGCCATCATTGCGATAGAGACGGTTCGCAGATCGGATGGCGCTGTACCCGCATACAAAGAGGTCGAGGTCTCCGTCAAGGTCGTAGTCTCCCCATCCTGATCCGGTGCCTTCTTTGAAGGTTGTGCCTGGGAGTAGATGGTTCACACCTGCTTCAACCGCAACATCGGTGAATGACCATTGACCTTTTGAGTCTGGGCCGTTGTTTTTCATGAGGAGATGTTGGCCATGTGTTGGTGCTTGATCTGCTGAACCAAAGGCGGTGATGTAGATATCGATGAATCCATCGTTGTTGAAATCAGCAGCAGAGGCGGCCCATGAGTGGAACGGTCCGGCGACCCCCCAGCTCTGCGCTTGGTTGGAGAAGGTGCCGTCTGTATTGTTGATGAAGAGGGAGTTTGGATTCATTGATCCAAGATGAAAGATATCGTCGTAGCCATCATTGTTGAAGTCAGCAGCCAGCCCGCTCCCAGCCATGATTGTGTAGGTTTGGGCGCTGTGGAACGCATTGTGTGATTGGAGACCAGCTTCGATCGTCCGCTCGACGAACTGTAATGTAGGTGTATCTGGACCGGCCGTTGCGGAAGTATGACTGGAGGCTAGCAAGGTGAGTGAACAGAGAGAAAGACTCTGAAGGTGAACAGAAAACGGCATAACCCGTGCTCCAGGGTGTCCGTGCAGAAAGACCACCCTTGGTTCTAAGGGCGCACAGAGACCGCGCAGAGTTGATTCGCGGGTTGGCACACGACACCAACCCGGTTCAAAAGCGTGTGCATGCAGAGTTACACGCGGCTTTGAAGCAACACGGTGGGGCTGAGTTGGAAATGCGAGACCTTTGCATTTACTGCCTGAAACAAATTGGCACTTGAAACACCCCCACGGCGTTCGAGTGAACTACACGCAGATTAGCAGAATACCCTGTAGTCTGCAAGACCTTTTTGAATGAATTAAATCCCCTTACACACGATTGCGGGATCTATGGAGTGAGATATGAGCGATGAACGAGCGTTGGGGCCTTGGATAGCACAGGGACCTGAGGGGATCGAGGCACTGACCCGAGGTGTTGATGGGGTGATGGATTGGGCGAGGGGATACCTGGAATCGCTGGGTGATCGTGATGTGGGGCCCGATACCAGTTGGGGAGAGGTGCTTGCGGGTATTGATGCGCAGCCCCCTATGGATGGGATCGGGGTTGATGGTCTTGAGGATCTTATTGGATTGGCCGATGAACGCGTCGTTGATGGATTGGTGCACTGGCAGTCACCTCGCTTCTTTGCGTACTTTCCGTGTTCGAACTCGGTGCCTGCGATTCTTGGGGAGTTGATGAGCGCGGTGGTGAATGTCAACGGGATGTTGTGGTCGACATCCCCGGCGTGCACAGAACTAGAAGTCCGCATGATGGACTGGTGCGCTGATATGTTTGGGATTGATGATGGGTTTAGGTTTGATCGTTCGGCGCTTGGGGGTGGGTGTATTCAGGGGACCGCGTCTGAAGCGGTGCTTGCTGCGCTGTGCGCTGCGCGGAGGCGATGCACGAAGCGCGGTGTAGATCGGTCGCGTATCACGGTGTATACAAGTGACCAGGCG
The DNA here is from genome assembly GCA_045105315.1 of Phycisphaerales bacterium. Lineage (GTDB taxonomy): Bacteria > Planctomycetota > Phycisphaerae > Phycisphaerales > UBA1924 > UBA1924. The sequence continues at coordinate 4,290 of JBGCDI010000046.1, forward strand.
CATTCGTCGGTGGTCAAGGCAGCGATGATTGCGGGTCTTGCTGATGATGCAGAAGACCGGAGCAGGGTGCGCGTGCTTGAGACTGATGAGGATCTACGTATTGATCCTGATGTGCTTGAGCACGCGATGCGAGCGGATATTGAAGCGGGTTTGGTGCCTGCGATGGTGGTGGCGACGATTGGGTCGACCTCGACTGGTGCGGTTGATCCGGTGGGCGCGATCGCGAAGGTGCTTGGGTCCATGGGCGATGAGAGGGCTTGGCTGCATCTTGATGCTGCGTGGGCGGGGGCGGCGTGTGTGTGTCCAGAGTATCAAGAGTTGCTTGATGGACACGAGCGTGCGGACTCGATTTGCATCAATCCGCATAAGTGGTTGTTGACCAACTTTGACTGTGATCTTTTCTGGGTGCGTGATCGTGACGTGTTGACTGACTCGATGAGTATCACCCCTGCGTATTTGCGGAACAGTGCTAGCGATGAGGGGGCGGTGGATTACCGGGATTGGCATGTCGCGCTCGGGAGAAGATTGCGGGCGCTTAAGCTTTGGATGGTGATCAAGTGTTTCGGGGTCGAAGGGTTGCAAGTACATATCCGCAGGCATGTGGGGCTTGCTGAGAAGTTTGAAGCATGGGCAGCAGGAGACGATCGTGTAGCAGTTGTGTGTGAGCGGATGCTTGGTCTTGTGTGCTTCTCGGTTGGTGATGATCTGGAGTTTGATTCTGGTCAGACCAAGGCGCTAGTGGATATGGTGAACCAGAGGGGGCGGGTCATGATTACCCATTCGCGTGTTCCAATTGGGCTTGATCGAAGTCAGCGGTCGATTGCGCGGGTGAGTGTGGGGACTCCGGGGGTGCTTGAAGCGGATATAGAGGTGTTGGTCGATGAGATTGGGATTGTCCTAGATCAGCTTGCGGACGGGCGATAGACTCATGTATGCAACTCCGAGCAACACTTGTTTCGTCTGTATGTCTGGCATCCGCACTCTTTGCAAGCGGATGCATGAACTCTTCGTTGTACAGCGGGGCTGACTATTCGTTTGCTCCCACTGCAGGCGATGGTGATGGGGTGTCGGTTGGGGATCGTCAAGCGATCATTGATGCGACGCGTGATGTGTTGATTGATTATCAGTTCGAGATTAATCGGGTTGATGCTCGCCGGGGAGTTGTGACGACTGCGTATAAGAGCACACAAGGGATTGCTTCGCCTTGGGACAGTGAGCAGGGGTCTTTGAATCACGAGATGGCTGACTTTGTGAATCAGCATGAGCGAGGCGTGCGGGTTTTAATCGATGATGATGGCCAGGTTCTGGTCTCGGTGGTTGTCCGCAGGGTTCACCGGCCGCAGTGGCGGGTCGAGACCGAGAGCATTCGGCTATCGACGCATGCAACGGTTATTGATAGCGACGGGAATGCTCAGCCAAGCCAGTTTGTTACCCCGATCGGATTAGATGAGCAACTTGCTCGGCGCATCGGAGAGCGGATTCAGTCTCGGTTGGTTAGTAGTTCGACTTCGGGTAGCCCGACCCAGGGTGGTTGAGCGGGGTAGCTTTGAGTCGTGCTGGCTTTGATTCTTGGTTAATCTGTTGGTAGTTTTGAATATTGGTTCCGGCGCTGATGAGCTTGGCGTCCTGGATTTGATGTTTTGATTTTGCAGCAGATGGTTGGTATGGGGTCATTTTTTTAGTGAGTTTAAGCGAGTGTTGAACTTCCTTGTTCGATTGTGTTGGCATTGATGTGGGTACTGATGCAGGCTGAGCGTAGTGCTGGGAATCCAATGATTGTGGTGACCGGTATGGACTTTGGAGGAGAGAGGGCAGTATCCGGGGTTGTTGTAAGCGGGTGTGTGTGCCTGTCGCTTGATGACCTGTCGCGATGGCGATGAGCTGGCCTCTGCTGGAAGCGCCGAGCTTTCGATGCAGATTTTTGACATGATCATGGACTGTGTGGGGAGAGCGTTTGATGTGCTCAGCGATTGAGCGGACGCTTAATCCTTCGATCAAGTGGTTGAGTATGGTGTGTTCGCGTTCGGTGAGCCAGAGTATTGAACCGTTGTTTTGTCGTGCAAGCGATGTGGTTGCTTTGTCAGCGAGTGCAGCGGTGATGGCAGCAAACTGGTGTGGATCAGTGATGCAGCTTGGTTGTTCCCGAGTAGTGGGCGAAGGTTTGGCAATTGCGATCATCGCGATCGACGAGTTGAATGCTTTGTTGTAGGAGCCTTGAAGCGGTATGCAGGCAGCGAGCGTATCTGATTCTTGCTGATTGACCCAGTGCTGAGAGTGATGGCTTTGGCTCCATTTGGGAAGCAGGTCTTGAGCGAATCCTACAACGCCTTGTGCATGAGTCTCGTTTTGGGTGTCTACGGGGGACTCGAGTGTGACTTTGGTAAGTGAACCAAGGTGATCCATTCCGCAGCGGGCGAGGTCCGCGTTGATTTTGGTTTGCTGAGAGCTGCTTAATGAGACTCCAGCTGATTCTGTCCGGACAACCATTGTGGCGTGGTTCACGATCGCGATGACGATTGAAATCGAGATATTCTGGTCTTCAGAGACGATGCAGCGGGCAGCGAGGGTGGTCCATAGATCAGTCGGAGCGGATGAAAGTTTGCTGATATTCAGGATAATTTGGGCCAGAATGTGGGCGTTGGTGTTTGGTGTTCCGTTCATCTATTTGCTTTCTTCATAAGTATTTTTTTCGAAGCAATGTTCGAATATTTGTACTTATCATCAGGCAATTTTGACATGAAGAATCACATTTAAGGGGGTATTTGTGATGAAAAAAGGTGTTTGTGAGTGATGTAGCTGGCAGGTGAAAAAGCATATATTTGTGCAATATATTGTATTTTGAGTATTTTGTGTCATGGTTTTTGAGTCTGGAATCCATTCTTGCAGGATGTCTAAAAGTCTGCAGTTTACTGGTTTACCCCGACTTTGGGCGCATATTTGGGAAGTGCACGCTGCGAGAGTGATGGCGTGGACGGTCTGGTTCATTTCTGGGCTTGGCGAGAGAGTGTTGAGATGGGGACCATCTCGAAGGGATGTATATGTCCGCAGTTCCGGGACATCGCAGTTTTGTATTTGAGCCGATTACCTGGCAGCCTGAGGTGTTGGCGCGATTGGAAGATCGTCACCTTGTCGCGTGGGGCGATGACATTGGTGTTCGTACTCGGTTCGCAGCCCGTTTTCAGCAGTATCTTTCGGGGATGGCTGACACACAGATATGTGTTATTCATGGCCGCGCAATTTCTACGGTTGGGGACCTGTGTGACCAGCTTGAGCGCTTGATTCCTGTGGATAAACTGAACAGGACAGTCGATGGCCCGTGGGGTGTTTCATCTATACTTCGTCAGCGGAACAGCGTTCCAGGGCGAGGGTCAGATCGAATGCGTGTGTTCATTTGGCACGATGCAGATCTTCTCGTTCGGCGGGATCGATCGCTGTTTCAGGACCTCGTTGAGGTGATGGCGGGGGTCAGCGCCGAGATGGAATACGCAGATGACGGTGCGGTTTTGATCCAGCGCTGCGTCTATGTTGGATCTTCAGCACTTGAGCGGGAAGCTCGACGGTTTGATTCCAGGCTTAACTCTTGGAGTGATGCTCAGGGTGGTGAGATTCCATTCTGGGAACTCGTGAGCGGTCAAGCGACTCCTCGTACGACGCTTTGCTCGATTGATCGGTTGCTTGCAGACTCTGGTGTTTGAGTCCAGAATTAGCTGAGTGATCATGCATGTCCAATATTTGAAGTGATGAAGTATGAAGCCTGAGGGGCTTTTTTTGTTGCTGGGCTTTTGGGTTGGCTTGTTTGGTCAGATTTTTGTTTCTTCAGCGTGGTGATGGGGTTTACTTTGGTGGTGCGGGGGGGCTTGATTGGGTATGCGCATTATCAGTGGAGAGTACCGTCGTCGTCGTTTGCACTCGCTTCCTAAGGGGGTTGAGACTCGTCCTATTCCAGACATGGTCAAGGAGGCGATGTTTAACTTGCTTCGTGGTCACTTTGAGGATGTCGGGGTGATTGATGTTTTCTCGGGATCCGGATCTGTCGGTCTTGAGATGGCGAGTCAGGGCGCGAGCAGGGTGGTGTGTGTTGAGCGTGACCGTAGGATGGTGCGCACGCTTCAGGATAATATTGAGATGCTTGGGTGTGAGGATCGTGTTGAGGTGGCGCCGTGTGATGCGCTTGGTCCAGCGACGCTTGCTCGTTGTCCTAAACCTGCGCACATTGTGTTTATGGATCCGCCTTATCCGATGGTGCGGGACCGGGAGGATTGGGTTCGGGTCAAGAAGCAGTTTGAGCGGTTGATCCAGATGCTTGATGACACGGGGTACGCGATTATTCGTACGCCTTGGCCTTTTTATCATCGTGAGTTGATAGAAGACGAGACTGAAACTGAGCTTGATCTCGCGCCTGAGACTGACGCGAAGAAGGATTCGAAAGAGTCCAAGCCGAAGAAGAACACGGTCGAAGTCATTGATGGCGAAGAGATGGTTGAGATTGATGGGGATTGGATTGACGCGTGGGAGTCTGAGTCGACTGTGGTCAATGATGGTGGAAAGCCCAAGTATCGGACCTTTGATATTTCTCTGGAGATGGAGGGGGCTTATGGGCCTGAGACGCATGCGTATGGATCGACCGCGATCCATTTGTATATGCGGAAAACCGGGGATGATGCGGAATCTGGATCGGATTCGTAGTCTTTGGTTTGATGGGTGTGAATCGGTGGTCTCTGGTGGGTTGGGTGCATCGCGGGCGTGATTTGGTGGTATATTGGGATGGTTCAGTATTCTGCTGAGCGTGTGTCTTGATGTACTCTTGGTGTGTGCGAGCCCAGCTTTGATGACAGCGTTGATTTCATGTATGAAGTTGCGATTGACCCCGGCTTTGGTTGGGGTGATTGTGCTTGTCATCAGCGCGGGGTTTGTGCATGCGTCTGATCCTGTGCTTGACGGGGATTGCGCTGCTGTTGAGCGGGAAGTGCTTGAGTGCGGGATCGAGATTGTTGTCGTGCCTCGCGCGGGGACGGGTGATGATGAAGTGCAGGTGTGGACGATGCTTCACCGGGGTCCGATGGCGGAGCGCAGCGGGGGGATGGATGAGGATGGTGGTCGTGCATGGACCGAACGCGGCGCTTCAGTGATCGCTGCGCGTGCGGTGTTGACTGGGGCGGGTTTGGGTGCGGGGTTCACGCGTGAAGACATGCTTGGTGTGTTTGGGAACGATTTAGATCAGGCGCTTGGCGGGCGGGGTGTGATGGCCATGACTGATCATCTTTCGTTCATGCTCGGTGTTGATAGCGGCGCAATGGTTGATGGGCTGCGTCTTGCTCGTGGAGTTGTTGAGGGCTTTGCGCTGCGCTCTGAAGATTTCAAGTTGATTCAAGAGTCGTTGATGAAGGAACTTGTTGAAATCGAAGAAGATGCGGAGAGGGCGTCGTACAGACGGTGGTTGCCTGACCTTGTTGATGGGAGTGGATATTCGCAGACTCCGCTCCCAACGATCGGGGAGTGCGGATTGATTTCTGTAGCGGATGTCAATCGTTTTGTTGAGCGGGAATGGCGCGCGGATCAAGCAAATGTGCTTGTGGTGGGTGATGTGGATGCATCTGCAGTCTTTGCTCTTGCGCGTGAAGTTTTCGATGGTGTAGAGCGTCCTGAAGGAGTCAAGACCGCGAGCAGCAGTGTTGAGTTTATTAAGGATGGTTTGTCAGGGAGGGTCGTGACCGCGAATGATGGGCGGCTTCCCGGTACGCGGCTTGGGATGGTTTGGTTTGGAGATGATCGCACGCACATATGGGATGAAGCGGGGTACAGGAAGTCGCTTGTGCGATCGGTTGCGGGCGAAGCGATGCGGTACCGTATTAACCGATTGCTTAGGCGCGAGTTTGGTGTGGTGACGGCGGCCAAGGTTGATATGGGGCTTTTGATGGGGCGCGTGCCGTTTGGGCAGATAGTTGTTGAGCTGGAAGATGCTGAGCGCGGATCTGGGAGCGGTGTTGAGTTCAACGAGTGGGGTGAGGTGCTGAGTTCAATGGAGGCGGAGCGCCGGCGGGTGGTGCGTGATGGGGTCGGGGAACAGGAGATTGAGCGTGCTCGTGATTGGCTCATGCAGCAGTGGGGGTATCAGATCGATCAGTGGGATGGGATGACCAATGCGGAGCGTGCGCGTTTGTTGAGTTGGATGCTTGCAACTGGTCAGCCTTTGATGGAATTAGATCAGTGGTTAGATAGAGCACAAGTGTGGGTAGCGGATGTCGATCTTGATCAAGTGAACAGTGAGATTCGCGGGTTGTTTGGAAAGAGTGATCCTGCGGTGATTGTTGTGCGCGGGGTTGATGATGAGCTTGGTGTTGACCGGGTTCAGGGTGTACTTGAAGTGGCGGCTCGGATGGATATTGAAGAACTTCAGGCGGATTGGTTTGCTGATCTGAGCGGTCCAATCCTTGATCGTTCGGGCGCGGGGGGTGAGGTTGAGGGTTTTTCTGTGCATCCGCAAGCGGGTGTGATGAGCGTGACATTGAGCAATGGTTTGGTCGTGCATCACCGGCAGATGGATGATGAGCCTGATCGCGTGCGTATCCATGTTCGGGTTGGCTTTGATGAGCTTGAATCTGCGGCGATGCACGGTGCTGGCGATGTTTTTACTCAAGCGATTGAGAATGGGCAGATCCGCTCGCGGACGGAGCGTGAAGTGCGCGGGATCTTGATTGAGAACGAGATCGAATACGAGACAGTGCGTGGGAGCTGGGGTCTTGAGATTGCGATTAGCGCGCCTGCGGAGTCGTTTGAGCGCAGCATCGAGTTTGTGTATGCGCTGCTTACCGATCTTCGTATTGAGCAATCGTTGATTGATTCGATGCGGAGGGAAGCATCGGACGGGGCACGGATGATTGGTGTTCCGATTGGGGCTATGGAAGCGGGGATCGGGCGCGGGATTGGCGGAGAGATGGGGGGAGCGGGATATGAGCTTCGTCCATCGGATTCTTTTGGTGATGATATTGATGCGAGGAGTGTTCGTGAGTGGATTGGTATGCAGGTCTGGGGAGGAGGGATCGAGATCGGGATCGCGGGTGACATTGACTCTGAGCGGGCGATTCTTGCGTGTGCGCAGGAGCTTGGCGGGATTGCAGAGTTGCGGGGAGACCAACAATCACCGAGTTTGAGCAGTTTGGATGCGTCTTTGCAAGTGGAGGGGTTTGGTGCTGAAGATGTTTGCCGGTTGAGTGATCCGTCTGGGCGCGAGGGAGTGGTGATCGGATTTAGTGCGTGCACAGTTCAGGATTTGGGTGATTTGCGCGCGCTTACTGTAGCTGGGATGATTTTGGATCATCGTATCGACGACGCGATCTCGAAAATGAATCATGAGAGTGAAGGTGTATCAGAAGTGAAGTCGACGAGCGGGGTGCTTGTGCTTGATGTGATACGGGGGCAGGTGGTGGTGTTTGCGCGCATTGATTGTGAGCCTGGGATGATTGATTCGTACTCGTCGTTCATTGATCGGGAACTTGAGATTCTTGCTGTTGACGGGATTCAAAAGGAAGAACTTGCGGGCCCGATGTCGATGATTGATCGGGTGCTTGGGGGCGGCGTGGAGCGTGCGGAGTTCTGGGCGCAGCGGCTCGCAGAAATTGGTTATCGGGGCGGGGATGTAGATTCGATCTGGACGATTCAGCGTTCGTATGCTGGGATCGATGTCCAAGAAGTGAATGAAGCTTTCGGGCGATGGTACAACGCGGGTGTGCATTTTCGGGTAGAACTTGTGAACGAGTAGAGGGCGCATTTGCTGAGCGCATGAAAAAACCCCAGCGTGTATGCTGGGGTTTTTAATTGGTCAATACAGCACATTACGCAGCTTGGTTTGCTGGAGTTGAGTTCGGGTTGAACCCTGAGAATGGCGCTGACGCAAATGGTGATCCTGCGAATGGTGAAGCGCTGAATGGTGTGTTTGCGAAGTTTGGAGTGGTGGTGTCTGAAGCGGTTGCTTCTTGGTTCCACCAGTTGAATGCGAATGGATTGGCGAACTGATTACCAAACTGATTTCCGAATTGGCTTGCAAATGGGCTCGGTGATTGGGACGCGAACTGTGTGAATGATGCTGGTGAGTTGAACCAGTTCCATGGTGAGGTTGGCGCTTGGTTCCATGATGGGGAGAAGTTGCCGAATGAGTTGCTAAACGGGCTTGAGAATGGTGTGTTGAAGTTTGAGCCAAAGCTTGATGCGAATGGTGATTGGAATGATGGGGTGTTCCAGTTCCAAGGGGTGTTGAAGTTGGTTGATGCGGTTTGGTTCCATGGCTGATTCCAGCCTTGATTCCATGACTGGTTCCAGCTTGGGCTGAAGTTTGACGGGGTGTTGAATGATGGGTTCCAGATTGAGTTGAATGCTGGGGTGAATCCGAGTGGGCTTTCGTTGAAGCCATTGAACCCGTTGAAGGTTGGGAATGACTGGAAGCCTTGGAATGCGAATGGTGAGCTGAATGGTGTGTTAAACATGGATGATCCCTTTGATCTGTTGATCTGTGTTGGTTTTTGACCGCGCTCGCGGTCTTGGGTGATTGATCGGTAAGGGAGCTGGGGGAGTTTGGTGTGAGCGCGGAGAAATCGTGCGGAAGTGTCTCCGCTGAACCATCTTGGGAGGTCCGGCGCGTTATCTGCGCTGATGGTCCAGGGTCTGGGTTTGGTTATGGACGGGTGTAGGTCGCGAGGCAGTTGGGGGCTTCGGTGATGCTGACTGAGTGCACCTTGGCGTGCGGCGCGAGGGAGGAATCTAGACGATCGGCGAGTTGATCGGCGATGTAGTGGGCGATGTTTTCGGCGGAGGGGTTGAGCGCGTCGAAGGGAGGGGTGGTATTGAGGTTGTTGTTGGTGAAGGGTTGGCAGATGTCCTTGAGGGTTTGCTCGAGGAGATGGAAGTCGCAGAGGAGTCCTTCGTTGTCGAGGGCTGAGCCGATAACGGTTGCGGTTGTTTTGAAGTTGTGGCCGTGGATGGGTTCGGGGGTGCCGGCGAGGATGATGGAGTGGGCGGCGCAGAACTCGTGGGTGACCTGGATCGTAAACATGTGTGAGTTTAGGAGGGCTGGTTTTCATTGACCCCCTCCGACCGCAAGACGCGGCCACCTCCCCCGCAAGCCCTGGAAAGGAGAGGTTTACTGGCTTGAATCATTCTGGGTCGGAGTTGATGGGTGGGTCTTTGACCAGGTGGCAAGGGAGCGGAAGGCCATGATTGCGATAATAAAGTTGGCGACGACCCCGGCGGCGGACTGAGCGATGAGGTTGAATGCGATCCAGCAGATGGAGGCGAGGGCGGCGAAGATGAAGCCGTCTTTTTTGTGGATTCCGAGTCTGTGCATGGAGAGGAACATGAAGACGGCGGCGGCCCAGTCGAGGCCGTAGTAGGAGAAGAGGAAGTTTTGTATGTATTCTGGCATAGGGGGAAGGGTAGGGGCGGAGACTGCTAGAGTGGTGGAGTTCAAAAAGGAGTGTTTGTGATGGGTGATTCGCCGTTGATTTTGGGTGTGAGTGGGTTGCGTGGGATTGTTGGGGAGAGTCTGACTCCTGAGCTTGCGGTGCGGTATGCGGCGACGGTTGGGACTTGGTTGCAGGATCAGTTTGAGGACCGGCGTCCGCATGTGCTGGTTGCTCGTGATGGTCGGATTGGCGGTGAGTCTACTTACACAGCGGCGATTAGCGGGTTGCTTGCAGTGGGGTGTCGGGTCAAGCGTTTGGGCGTGGCGATGACGCCGACTGTGGGGATGCAGTGTGATTATGTGGGTGCAGATGCGGCGTTGATAATCACAGCGAGTCATAATCCACAGGAATGGAATGGGATCAAAATTCTGATCAATCGTGCGGCTTGGGTCCATCAAGATCGTGATGGGCGTGAGATTAAGAATGTCGTGAGTGATGCGTGCGCACCTGATGCGGCGACGGCTCAGGAGATCTTGGATCGGTATGCTCAGGGGAAGATCGATTGGTGGTGTGGGGATGAAATCAAGGATTCAACAATTGAAAATGATGTTGAGGATCCGCATTGTCTTCGTGTACTGACAGCTTGTGAGCCGTTGATAGGAGCCGCGGAGGAATCATATTGGGACACCTTTGAAACGATGCGGAAGTTGTCGGTTGTCATGGATTCGGTGAACTGTAGTGGGTCGTACATTTCAGAGTTGTTTTACGAGGATACACCGTGCCGGATGATCAACCTGCATGGTGAGCAGTCTGGGCGATTCCCGCACACGCCTGAGCCGACGAAGGAGAATCTTTCGGGTGAGGGGGGGTTGTGTGATGTGGTGCCTGGGATTAAAGCGGATGTGGGGTTTGCGCAGGATCCGGATGCGGATCGGCTGGCGATTGTGGATGAGCGCGGCGAGTACATCGGGGAGGAGTACACGCTGGTGTTGTGCGCGATGGCGTTGATGGAAGCGCGGATGGGGGATGATGAGCGTGAGGGGAATGGGAAGCCTGAGTTTGTGGTGAATCTTTCGACTTCGCGGATGATTGATGATGTGGCGGCTCATTACGGCGGCGAGGTGGTTCGCTCGGCGGTGGGGGAGGCGAATGTTGTTGAAGTCATGAAGTCGCTCAAGGCACAGGGGCGGGATGTGGTGCTTGGGGGTGAAGGGAACGGCGGGGTGATCTGGGCGGAGGTGACTTATGTGCGGGATTCGTTGTCGGGGATGGCGCTGGTGTTGTCGCTGATGGCTCGGACGGGGAAATCGGTGAGTGAGCTGGTTTCGATGATCAATGAGATGGGGCCTACGGATGAGGTCCGAGAGCAGGGGTACACGATTCTCAAGGCGAAGTCGGATCTGGCGTCCAAGTCGGATGCGGTGCCTGTGGTCAAGCATCTGGAGGGGGTGTACAGCAAGGCGGGGGGGTGCCGGGTGGATCTGCAGGACGGGATCCGGATTGACTGGGATGAGCGGGGGGTGTGGGCGCATGTTCGGGCGAGTAATACGGAGCCGATTATGCGGGTGATTGTGGAGGCGCCGAGTAAGGCGGAGGCGGAGCGTGTGGCGGCGGAGATTGATGGGCATATACTTGGGGCATGAGTGATATGAACACAGCTGAGAATGAGATTCAGGACTATGAGATCGGATCGCGCGTGCGCGTGTCCCAGCAGGTGATGCTTGGGACGAGCTCGAAGGCAACGATGGTCGAGGGTGTTGTGCTTCGTATGGGTCAGCAGAAGACCGGGTCGTGGTTTGCGCACGGGCGTGACAAGAAGCTTTGGCTTGATCGGTTGGAGCTTCGCAAGGCTGACGGCGAGCTTGTGGTGGTGAATCTTGATCAGTACTCGCGGGTGGAAGTGATTGACTGAGTGATCAGTTGGTGGGTTCTTGGGTCTGTTTTTTGTGTGATTTGAGCAGCGATTCATATGGATCGCTGTTTTTGTGCGCACAGTTTTGTCATGTTTTTTGACAGCTCAGGATAATTCTGAGATTTTTTTCAGTTGTGTATTTCCAAGGGTTTGCGCGATTTTGGTGCGGTGTTTTTGCGCTGCAGTGACATGGTTTGTGCGCACAGATGTGTCCGTTTGATCCATTAGGTGAGCGTGTGAATGGATGCACGCCGGGAAGTGGAGGCGGGACATGTCTGACCAGAGTTCGAGTGGGTTTATTGGAAATGCTCAAAGGCGATTTGATCTTGTGCGATCGTTAATCGATACGCACGAAAGTCGGGATTTACCTCGACTAGAAAAGTTGTGGGCGTATTACCGAAACCCACTCGAGCTGGTTGGGCGGAGTGGACATGCGATTGGTGATTCGTATCGGGTGGCGCAGGAGCGCGGACTTCCGGAACGGGTTACAGGAAAGAGTATTGATGGGGTGAGCGGCGCGACTGGGCGGCGCGAGGTGGTGATCGAGAATGACATTGGATGGCGCATTGGAACGATGGTTGACTTTATGTTTGGATCACCGGTTCGGATTGAGTCGTTGATTGATGAAGATCAGAAGCGAGAAGTGATTGAGGGTGTGCTTGAGCGGGTGTGGGAGCAGAGCGGGGGGATATCGCTGATGCAGGATATTGCGACGCTTGGGCATGTGTATGGGCATGTGGATCTGCTTGTTCGGATTGATGAGGATCGTTTAGTTGGCGCGACGATTGATGATGTGCACGAAGCGATTTCGATTGAACCGATCGAGCCTCGGCGTGGTGTCCCTGTGGTGAGTGATTCGGATTACCGGGTGCTTGAGGGGTATGTGATTCACTTTGAGCGAGAGCTGAATGAGCTTGATCATGAGGGTGATGCGAAGAAGACGATGCGGAATCGGTTTGGTCGATTGGTTGGTGTGACGAGTGATGAGCGCACGCGGAAGCGATCGACGGTGACTGAGGTGATTTCCCGCGATGGGTGGGAGTTGTTTGAAGCGGATGAACGGGTATCGCATGGAACGCGGAATGTGTTGTCTGGGGTTGTTCCGGTGGTGCATATACAGAACTTGAGTCAGCCCTTTGTGTATTCGGGGTTGGGTGAGGTGGAGGCTTTGCTTGGTCTTCAGGATGAGTTGAATACTCGTCTGAGTGATCGGGCCAATCGGGTGACGCTTCAGAGTTTCAAGATGTATTTGGCTCGTGGTATTGAGGGGTTTGATGGGTCGGGGGTTGGGCCTGGGACGGTGTGGAGCACGGATAATCCTGATGCATCGATTGTGGGCTTTGGGGGTGATGCGAGTAGTCCGAGTGAGGATCGTCATATTGATGAGATCCGGGAAGCGATGGACAAGATTTCTGGTGTTCCTCCGCTTGCGGGTGGGGTGGTGAAGGCGAAGCTTGGGAACTTGTCGAGTGCCAATGCGTTGCGGGTGACGCTGATGGGGTTGATTGCCAAGACGATGCGCAAGCGGGTGACATATGGGCGCGGGATTGAGCAGGTGTGCTCGCTTGTGCTTCGCGCGATTGATGAGGCGGGCGTGTTGCGGACTGGTGCATCGGATCGTGGGGTGCGTGTGGTGTGGGGAGTGCTTGGTCCTGTTGGGGAAGAGGAATCGCTTGATGTTGGACGGGCGAAGATTGAGCTTGGTGTGTCAGAGGATCGTGTGATTCGTGAGCTTGGTCTTGATGATGCGGATTCTGGGATTGTGTGATGGTGGTTGAGGCCTGGCGATTTTGGTACTGATTTAGAAGGAGAATTTTGATGGATAAGAAAGAAGTTGGTGGCGGTCCGCAGATGTTGACTATGCCTGATGTTGTGGAAGCGCCGGAGGTCGCGGTGAGTCAGGATGTGATCTGGAAAGCGAGAGCGGAAGAGGCGGAAGAGAAGCTTGCGGTGTACGAGGCGCGGGTCGGGGAGCTTGAGCGAGAGCTTTCGTCAGCGAATGAGGCGGTGGTTTCTACTCAGCGACGCGGCGAGATTGAGCGTGAGCTTACTGCGGCGAGGGCGGTGGATCTTGAGACGGCGTGTTTGTTGACTGAGGCGACGATTGGTGAGATGGATGAGCCTGATGTATCGGTTGCGGTGCGTGAACTGAAGACTCGGAAGCCCTTTTTGTTTAGTTGTGAGACTCATGGGACGCATGTTGGTTCTGCGATGAGTGCGAGTGCTGGTGCGAGTGGTGGGGGTCTTGGTCCGATGGCGTCGTCGGCGCGGATGAGCGGGGACCGGAATGAGTTGCTTCGGTATCTGCGTGCTCGTCGTGGCGGATGAGCTTCGGCGGGATTGTTGAATGGATTGGTTTGGGGAATGCAGGTCGAAAGTTAAAGGAGAATAGGAATGGCATTTACAGGTAAGGCGAGTTATTCAGCGGGGGCGGGGCTTCCGGAGTTGGTAGAAGATGTGAGCGATATTATTGGGATTGTGAGTCCGTTTGAGACGCCGCTGCTTGATCATTTGGGTGATGCGAAACGGTCGGCGATGTCCACGGTTCATGAGTGGATCGAGGATGCGCTGCTTCCGAACAAGGGGCAGATTAATCAAACGAGCTTTAGTCCTAACCCTCAGGCGGCGGTCGGGATTGTGGTTGATGATTTGTCGGTGTTTAAGGTCGGGGATCTTGTTCGTCCTGGTGGGACGGGTGAAGTGATGCTGATTGTTGGGGTTGATTCTAGTGGTTCACTTATCGTGGTGACGCGTGGGTATGGCGGGACTACCGCGGCGACTCTGACTGACAATATGGAGCTGAATATTCTGGGGAATGCGGCTCTTGAGGGTGATGATTCGCCCGAAGCTCGGTTTAGTAATCGAATCCGAAAGAGCAACTACACGCAGATCTTTACATCTGGGATTGATGTGTCGGGTTCATTGCAAGCGTCGCGGGCGTATGGGATTGCGGATGAGGTGGATTACCAGAAACAGGAGCGGATGCGTGAGCTTCTTCGGGATCTTGAGAACTGTCTGATTAATGGTGTTGCGCCGTCAAGCACTCAGCAGGGATCAGGGACGGTGCGTCGTTCGATGAATGGGTTGATTCATTCGATGGAGACGAATCTGTTTGAGCCTGGTGTTGGGGCGATTCCTGATGGTGAGGGGCCTGGGGATGAGCTGAGTGAAGAGGTGCTGAATGCGGCTCTCAAGCAGATCTGGGATCAGTCATCAGGTGGTGTGGACACGATTGTTGTGGGCGGGGCCCAGAAGCGGAAGATCAATGCGTTTGCGAGTGGGAGCAGGGCGTATCTGCCTGATGATCAGACCTACTCGGACATGATCAGTGTGTATGAGAGTGACTTTGGTGTGTGTCGCGTGATCCTTTCTCGCTGGGTCCCGACTGATACGGTGATGCTTTTGGATTCGTCGCGTGTGTCGGTGATGCCGATGCAGGGCCGGAGTTTTCACTATAAGCCTTTGGCGGCGACGGGTGATTCTGTTTCTGGTCAGGTGATTGGTGAGTACACCGCTGAGATCAAGAACGAGAATGCGCACGGGTTGATTTCTGGGCTTGCGGTCTGAGTTCTTTCTGAAAGCATTGAGATTGATTGATCGTTGATTCGATCTGGAATGCGGGGTTCTGGTGGGGGCTGGAACGCTTGGGGCGGATGGAAACATCCGTCCCGGGTTTGAATGGTTGTTGATGTGTTTGTTGGTGATGAGATGTGTAGTGAGTATTTGGGAGGGCTGGGATGTTTGCGACTGATCGTGACTTGTTGATAATTGAGCCTGGTTTGTACCGGGATGTGGTGTGGAGCGGGCAGCGGTTGCTGAGCGGGACTGGGAACTTGACTGGTGCGGTATTGACACTGACGAGCGGGACCTTTGTGGAGGGTGATATCTCAGCGGGTCATGTGGTGTTGATTGATTCGGTGCCTATGGAGGTTGTGAGTGTTGAGAGTGCGGTGTCTGCGACGGTGTCGATCATGCGGAGTGATACGGATTCGAATGTTGTGCCTGGTACATCGGTGAGCGGCGCGAGTGTGGAGGTGTATACCTTTGGGCCTCAGATCGAGATTGTGCATCGTCAGGTGCTTGCGATGATCGGGATTGATCCTGATGATGAGTCGGGTCTTGGAGCTGGTGCGGTGACCAATCCGAGCGGGCTTGTGGTGCTTGAAGCGCTGGGGGCGCTGCATCTGATTTATGCGTCTGCAGGAGCGCCGGGAAGAGGCGGAGAAGCGTTTTTGGATCGCTCTAAGCAATATCAGCAGAGATTTTCGATGCAACGAGGATTTGTGACCGCGATGATTGATTTGGATGGGGATGGAATCGCAGAGACTCGGCGACATCCGAACTCGTTTGTGCTTCGCCGGGGATGAGAAGAGTTTGAAGGGTGTGCATTAGCAGATATGGAGGTGTGTATGTTGGTGAGTCGGCCAGCGGTGGTGGTTTTTGGCGGGAAGAAGTGGGAATCGGTGAGCTGGATTGCGATCGAATCCTCGAGCGTTGAGTTTGTGGAGCAGTGGGATGATGAGGGTCCGAACTTGATGTTCGCGGATTCAACCCGAAAGCGAACGAGTGTGCGGGTGTCTCAGGATATTGAAGGTGATTCGCTTGATGATCCTGAACTTGGTGATGAAGCGAGCTTTGTGATTGAGGTTGATCGTGGGAATGATGCAGATCGCAAGACGATTTCTATGTCTGCGGTCGTTCAGGATGTGTCGTATTCATTTTCGGGATCACGATCGACTCGGTTGGTGAAGATGGTTGCGGTGAGCAATGCGGGGGATATTGATCCTGTGTCTGTGATTGGGGGTGGGTGATGTCGTCGTTTAAAGGGATGGACTTGTTTGGGTCTGGTGGTCATCGGTTTGTGAATCGTCGGCTTGGTCGACGAGTAGTTTCACTTGCAGCGGTGCTTGGCGATCCCGTGACGCCTGGGACAATTGAATCGGGTAACTGGGAGGTGTGGGTTGAGGTTCGTGGTCGATTGGAAGCGAGTTCGGACTCTTTGTTATGGTCACTTCGCGAGGATATTTTGGATGAAGCGGAGTTTGGGGTCTCAGCTGGAGTGCTGCGCGATGAGCATGGGTATGAGTGGGATGATATGAAGTTGTTGACTTATGAAGAGACTGGTCCGACCCAGCGGGGCAGGCGCGTATCGGTTGGGTACACGGTGTTGTTTGGGCGATTGACTGGGTGAGTTCAGGATGGAGTTGAATGATGATTGAATCAGAGGTGGTGGGGGCGATCACTCAGTTTGGTGTTGCGGGGATGATCTGCGGGATGTGGCTCGTCGAGCGGCGGGCATCATCAGTCCGGGAGCAACAAATCTCTGAGGCGCATTCGAAGCTGATAGGGCATATGGATGATCGGTCAGCGTTAATCGAAGTGATCCGGGATAACACCAAAGCGTTGTCGTTGCTAGAAGCGGGTCAGCGGCGAGTTCAGGATGTGCTGACCATGCATTCTTCGGGCGGCTAAACTTGGAACATGAAATCGGTGAAGCGAATAGTATGGGGGTGCGGGGTTGGCGTAGGAGTGGGTGCGCTTGTTGCGAGTTCGCTTGGGTGTCAGCGCGGCGTGAGTATTCGCGAAGAGGTCAGTGTCGGGGAAGACGGGATGTGGATCCCGGGTCCGTTTGCGCCTGCGGAGATGCGTATTCATCCGCTGAGTCACTTCGAGCAGGTTGGCGATGATTCACGGATTGTGCTTCATATGGAAGTCAGAGATGGGTGGGGTGACACCATCAAGGGTGTTGGTCGGGTGACGGTTCGGCTGCGCCGGTCTGATGCACTCACGATGGGGACCAGCGGCGTTCGGTGGGATATTGATTTGAGAAATCTTGCGACCAATGTGTCCTACTTCGATTCGGTGACGCGCACATATAAGTTTGTGCTGAGTGGTCTTCCCGAATGGTTCGAGAGTGAGGGACGCGGGCGCGTGCGTGTGCAGTTCCAGACTGCTCGCACTGATGGGAGCATCAAAGCGATCCAAGACGACTTTGAGATCGTGCGGATTCTGATGAATCCTGAGTCTTAAAACCTGAATCCTGAAGCAGATGTTTTATAGAGGTTAATCTTCGGGCTGGGAAGGATCTTCGATCAGACCGAGCTGGCGGTATTTTTCTCTGTAGGTGTCGCGGAGATCGGTTTGTTTGTTCCCGAGATCGATTTTTTTGCCTTGCACGAATGCGTGCTCGACAACGGTGGTGGTTTCGAGGATGTGTCCATCGGCGACGATGAGTGTGGCGTGCTTTCCTGGTTCGAGTGATCCGAGGATTGAATCAACTCCAAGGATCTTTGCAGCGCTGAGAGTGATCCCGTTGAGGGCGGCGTCTTTGGTGAATCCAAGTTCGGTGCCGTGGGCGACAGCGATGGCGGCTGCGTCTGGGAGGTTGCGTTCATGACCGAAGCGAGAAGCCATGGTGAGTGACCACTGGACACCGGCGGCATCGAGCTTTGCGGGGAGGGTGTATGGATCGTCGTATGGCGCGTCGGCGCGTTTGGGGAAACCGAAGGTGCCTCCGATGATGACGGGGGTGTTGGTGGATTTGAGGATGTCTGTGCAGAGGTGTGCGTCGCGTCCTCCGACGATGATTGGTTTGAGGTTGTAGGTCATTGCCCAGTTGATGGACTTGGTGATTTGGTCGAACGAGCTGGCGCGCATGAAGACTGGGTTTTGGTCAGGTCCTGGGAGCACGGTACCGATGGCATCCATTCGGAGATCTGAGTTGGTGTGGGATTGGTTGTATGCGATTGCTTGGTCGAAAATTTCGTTGAGATCGTCGGTGTTGTTGTCTGAGAGTGAGATGATCATTCCAGCGTCGCGAGCAAGCGCGAGGTCTTCGTTGGTCCAGCCGTCGGTGGTCATGACCGAGGCGCGTCCTGGGATGGTGCCTCCTGAGGGGAAGACTCCGACGGTGAGAACGCCGTTGGTTCTTGCGACGGGGGTGACGGTGGAGTCTGGATTGACAGCGATGTAGGCACGGACTTCTGGGGTCATCGGTCCGACCTCGTTGTAGTCGCGGGTGGCGCGGACTGCGGAGGTTTCTTCGAGTCCGAGTCTGGTGACCGAATCGATGAGTCCCGGAAAGACATGCTTTCCAGTGAGGTCGATGATCTGGGTGTCTGCAGAGAGCGAGATGCGTGGCATGATCTCGTCTGCCTTTCCGACGACACCGATTTTGCCCTCGTTCATTGAGATCACGGAGTTGGTGATGATCCCTCCGGACACGGTGTGGGCGGTCGCGCCGACTAAGAAGATTGGATGACTCTGCTCATCAGCAGCGGGGTCGAGGTCCTGAGCGATTGCGTGTGCGCTGATGGTGGTCAGCGCGATTGCGGTGAGGGCTTTGAATGTATGTGTGTGAATCATGTGGATTGCTTTCATTTGGTATTGAATGTTTGGGTTTGAAGGTTTAGTAGTCCGTGTTCCATGCGGGCATGAGTTGGTTGCAGCCGCAGTCACCTCGTTGGTCGATGTGGAAATCGGTATGAGCGTGTGCGTGATGAATGTGCTCGTCTTGAGAGTGCTCATCGCTGGCAGCGGATTTGGTCTTTGGATTGTCGCTGGTCAGGATGCGCTGGAGCAGGCGATTGCGTTCTATTGCGATCGCTTCTCGGTGGAGCTGATCTTCTTCGAGTGAGAAGTACATGCGTCCATCGACAAAGGTCATCTCGCAGCGCGACATCGAGGACAGGGGAGATCCTGACCAGATCACGACATCTGCATCCATTCCGGGTTTGAGTGAACCGACGCGGTCGTCGATCCCGAGCTGGATCGCGGGGTTGTTGGTGACGAACGCGAGTGCTTCTTGCTGGGTCATCGCGATGTTTGAGGCGCGGCTGTATTTGAGGGCTTTGGCAGCTTCAACATTCATGCGGCGGGCGACATCGTCGGAGTCGGAGTTGAATGAAGTGAGGAGGCCAACTTCGTGGTTGATCGATCCTGCGTACGGGATCGAATCGGTGACCTCGACTTTGTAGGCCCACCAGTCAGAGAAGATGGAGGCGCCGATGGCGTGCTCTTTGACGATCTCAGCGACTTTGTAGGTTTCGAGCCCGTGCTGGAAGGTACCGATTTTGAATCCGAAATCTTCAGCAACTCTGCAGAGCATGAGGATCTCGTCTTGGCGGTATGAGTGGCAATGCACGAGTCGCTCACCGGCGAGGATCTCGGCGAGGGTTTCGAGTTCGATATCGCGATCGCCCGAAGCTGTCTTCATTCCACGATCTGCGTATTCGCGTGCTTTGGTGAAGCGATCGCGGATGATGGTTTCTACGCCGAGTCTGGTTTGGGGGTAGCGGGTTGTTTTGTCGTCGCCCCAGTTTGCTTGTTTGACATTTTCACCGAGCGCGAACTTAATTCCCGGCTTCGCGTTTTCCATGTACATGTCTTGAGGGCGAGGGCTGCCCCAGCGGAGCTTAACTGTTTTGGATTGTCCACCGATGGGGTTTGCGGAGCCGTGGAGGAGCTGGGAGGTGGTGAGTCCGCCTGCGAGTTCTCTGTAGAACCCGATGAATCCCGGATCGAGAGAGTCTTCGATGCGGACCTCAGCGGTGACCGCTTGACCGGATTCGTTGACCCCGAACCGGAAGAGTCCGGTGTGTGAGTGGGCATCGATGAGTCCTGGGGTGACATGCTTGCCCTTAGCATCGATTCTCAGATCGGTGGAGATGCGTGGTTGTCCGCGCTCACCGATCCTTGAGATTTTCCCGTCTTCGATGAGTACCCATCCGCCTTCGATGATGCCTTCGTCGGACTGTGTCCAGATGGTTGCGTTGTAGATAAGGACTGACTGCTGTTCCGGTTGCTCAGCGAGTGCGTATGGGCCGAAGGGAGCGTCTGGGAGGTCGGGGAGGGTGAACTGTGTGTTGTCATCATCCTTGGTTGCTTTGGTCGCATAGACCTCGAAGGCTTGGTCGTCTGAGCGGGTACCGATACCGATGAGTGAGGTGCCTTCATCGGTTTCGGTGGGCGCGGTGAAGGCGATGGAGAAGGTGCCTTCCATTCCGAAGGGGGTGTGATCGAAGGTGAAGTTGAGTGTGCTGTTGGCGATTTCTGCGGTGTCTGATTTTTGGGTGATGTCGTCTTTGTTTGTGTCATCGTCGAAGGTTTCGATGATCGTGACTGAATCTGAACCGACTTTGAAGTCGAGTTCAAACTTACCTGCGAGTGTTGCGTTCCATGTGCCTTGGAAATCGGACATGGAGATCATGTCCGGAGCGCGGGTCGCGGTCCAGTGGACGAGGGATTGGTCTGGCGACAGTGTGGTACCAGAAAGTGATCCGTCAGCGAGCAGGGTCGCGGTCGAGACATATGCGCCGACGGAGTCTTCTTTGTAGTCGACGACGAAGGAGAGGGAGTTGTCGTCTGATTTGTATGACGATGATTTGGTTGATACGGTTTCGTCGCCTTGTGTTTCGATGATGGTCAGTGATTTGTCCGCGATCTTCATGTCGACTGTAAATCCAGATGCGGTCAGGACTGATTTCCATGTGCCTTCGAAGGTATCGGTGGAATCATCATTGATCATATGTCTGCGTCCATCGATCCAGGTGTCGATGATCTTGGCTTTGGATTCTGGATCAAAGAGGTCGTCGGACGCAACGACGAGGTTGGCGATGTTCCCGTTCTCGATGGTTCCTTGGTTATCGAGTCCCAGGATATTGGCGGGGTTGGTGGTGAGCATCGCGAGGGCGTCTTGTGCGGGAAGCCCGTGCTTGATGGCGGTGTGGAGGTTGCTCATGAATTTTTCATCTGAGCGGAGCTTGCTTGTGGTCAGCGCGACAGCGAGCCCTGAGTTGTGGAGCCAGCGTGCATTTGCGGGGGCGCGTTCCCAGTGCTGGAGTGCTGCGAGTGATGCAGCGTCTGCATCATCGATCGTGGAGACTTCTGGTTCTTTGGGGAAGGTCAGCGGGACAACGACTGGGTAGCCCATGTCGCGGATCGCAGAGAGGCGGCGGTGCTCGGTTCCTGATCCGATGATGATCAGGTTGGAGTGGTCGAACTCTTGGGCGACTTTGTCTGCGAGGAGTGCTTCGAGTTCGTGGGAGGTGTCGTAGATGAGTGGGGCAGCGGATGGATCGACATTGACTAGGCAGGATGTGGTGTCGCTGTTGGTTGCTTTGTAGTGGGATGCGTCACTGAAGGTCTGGCGCATAATCGCCATCACACCCATGTGGCTCGTTGGGTAGTCCGCATCTCTCCAGCTTGTGCGGTCAAAGCCCATCATCTGACCGGCGCGCGGCGTGTAGATTGGCGGGGACCCAAGTGATGGTTCTGAGAACGGGGCAGCGGTGGAGACGGTTGCGGTCCATCCTCGGAAGACACCGGCGTCTGGCGCGATCATCGCGGTGGTGAATCCAAGCTCGCGGAGTGATTTCGCATCAGCGCTTGGGAGTCCGGGACCGACGAGTGCGTCTCTCTGGGGAGTGACGAAGCGGTTGGAGTGTTTGCCCGGCTGGTTCGCGTCGGGAGCTTGGGTCGTGATCTCAACAAATGGATCGATGAATCCTGCATAGATATGGTAATCTTCGGGGAGCTCGTGGTACTGGAATCCGGGCTTGGGGCGGATGGTGTTGGCGGATTCAAATACACCAACGATCATCCCGTTCTCGATCAGGATCGCTGGGTTTGATGATGCGTCGTAGGTCTGGGTCGGGGAGACATGGACCGTTGCGCCGGTCAGGACATGACTGGTTGGTCGATCATGGGCCATCCCGTTTGGTCTGGGAGCGAGCGGGTCGCTTGAGATGGAAGGGGTGGCTGATGCTGCGATCGCGAGAAGGGCGGCGAATGCGTTGGGAACTGATTTCATAATATAGAGACTCCTTGAAGCATGATGGTACCGAGAAACTGTCCGGAAGTGGCGATAATTTTGAACAGAAACAGGATCGGATATGGTTGGTCGCTGTCAGTTCTTCCAAAAAGGGGTTGATGTATTGAATTCGCGCAAGAAAAAGACCCAGCATTGCTGCTGAGTCTTGTGGGTATTGAACCAGAATGTTCAATCTTGCGATTGATTTATGCGCGGCGGCGACGGGTCGCGACCAGACCACCGAGTCCGAGCAGGGCAACAGCGCCTGGTGCTGGGACGACTTCAACGACGATTGATGATTCGAGCAGTGGAGCGCCGGTGACATCGTTGAGGATCATTTTGACATCGTACTCGCCGAGCGCGTCGGCATCGAATGCCATGTATCCGCTTGCATCAAGGATGAAGGGGATATCGATTGCCCAGAATCCGAAACCTGGGTTCTGGCTGCCGCCACCTGATGGGGAGACGATCGCGTTTGCAAGGAGGAAGTTGGTGAGGTCAAGGGTGACCCAGCTTTGGGTGCCAAATCCTGAATCGAAATCGACCATGAGGGTCATCTCGTAGTTTGTTGGGAGCGCGTCACGCGAGAGTGCGTATCCGAAGTCGATGTTCCATGAGCTCAGGCCATCGTTGTCTGGTGATCCAGCGTTAGCGAAGTAGCGCCCGTTACCATCGGTGGTGAGGTCGCCGGTGAAGCGTTCCTTTGCTTTGAGTCCCATTTCGAGGCTGCCGAATGCATCGGCGCCGCGTGCGATCGCGTAGTTGGTGTTCATGTTCCCGTCGCCGAATGGCATTTCAGCGCCGAAGGCGAGGAATGACGATTCGTGATCGATTGGGGTTCCTGCGATAGCAAATGACGACAGCGATACTGCAGCAATTGCAGCGGTGGTTTTCAACATAATAAATGCCTTTCTCTCGATTTTTAAAGGTTTCTCTCTTGTGTGGTCCCTCTAACCACTCAGCATCGGAAGCTCTCTAACAACCTGTGCGAAACTAGTGTAGCAGAGAAGCGATGCGGCTGGTTGAAAATCGTCAATATTCAGCGATATACCACTGATTTTTGGGTTATGCGTCGCTACCGTCGTGATCCGTATTACGCACAGGAGCGTCCCATTTGCATGTGTAAAGATGGGGCAAATCCACAGGAGCATCGTCATGGCAGATCTGATTCGAGGAAACGCAGTCATCGGACAATCCGGCGGACCCACCGCGGTCATTAACCAGTCGCTTGTTGGTGTAGTCGAGGGTCTTCGCACTGCTGGTGCAGGCACCAGCGGGAACCCCATCAAAAAGATCTTGGGGATGCGACACGGCGTGACCGGATTGGTCAACGACGATATGTATGACCTGACAGATTACCCGCATGATCGTCTCCAGATTCTGGCCCAGACTCCGAGTGCTGGTCTTGGATCGACGCGAGATAAACCGGACGCGGAGTACTGCGAGCGGATCTTTGAAGCGTGCCAGAAGCATGATGTCCGGTATTTCTTCTACATCGGGGGCAATGACAGCAGCGACACTTGCCGGATCGTCAACGAGCTTTCCAACGAGAAGGGGTACGAGCTCCGGTGTTTCCATATTCCCAAGACGGTTGATAATGATCTGATGATCAATGATCACACTCCTGGATTCCCGAGTGCTGCTCGGTTTGTTGCCAAAGCTTGCATGGCGGATTTCTTAGATAATATTTCATTGCCTGGCATCAAGATTAATGTGATCATGGGTCGCCATGCGGGGTTCTTGACCGCAGCGTCGGCGCTTGCTCGGCGCGACGACCGGTACGAGCATGAAGGCTCGTCAACCGACGGTCCTCAGCTGATCTATGTCCCGGAAGTCGCGTTTGATACTGAACGGTTCGTCGATGACGTCGCGACGATTTATGATCGTCATGGACGATGCCACATCGCGGTGTCTGAGGGAATCTCTGATAAGGAAGGCAACTCGATCGGTGGTCAGCTTATCAAGGACGGCCAAACCGATGCGCACGGGAATGTTCAGCTCTCTGGGTCTGGCGCACTCGGTGATGCGCTCTCGGATCTGCTCAAGTCAAAGCTCAAACCGGCAGGGGGGAAAGCGGTTCGTGTTCGCGCCGATACCTTTGGGTATGTGCAGCGGTGTTTCCCTGATCAATCACCGGTTGATATGAAAGAAGCACGCGGGGTCGGGCGGTACGCGGCGCGCCTTGCGACCAGCGGCGATCTGGATGGATCGGTCGCGATCATCCGGACGAGCCCGATCGGTGAGGGCCAGCCATACGCAGCGAAGTATGAGCGGATTGAGCTCAGTGATGTCGCGGCCAAGACCAAGCACATGCCGATGGATTTCTTGGAAGGGCATAAC
Organism: Phycisphaerales bacterium; assembly: GCA_045105315.1. GTDB lineage: Bacteria > Planctomycetota > Phycisphaerae > Phycisphaerales > UBA1924 > UBA1924. Next base: position 28,747 of record JBGCDI010000046.1, read on the forward strand.
AATGTCAGCCAGAAGTTCTTGGACTATTGCCGACCTTTGGTTGGTGATCTGCCGTTGTATGAGCGGATTTAATCAGGTGCGTTCATAAGAGCGACGCTGAAGGGTTCGATGCGTGCGGTGAACACGCCTTGCTCCACAGCGGGGTCCTGGTGAACGATGCTGGCTGCTTGCTCGTCATTTTCTGCTTTGAAAATGAGCGTTCCTGCGTAGGGCTTTTGCATTGTTCGTCCCGCGAGGATGAGTGTTCCTGCGTCCTTGAGTGATGTGTAGTACGCGAAGTGGCTCGCGACTAAAGCAGATTCCTCTTCAGTTGGATTCTCAGGCATGTCCGGCCGGGCAGGTGTTAGAGAGCAGATGTATTGGTTCATTGAATCAGTATATAAAAAAAACCACGCGCTGGCGTGGGCTTGGTGTGTGGTGTTTATTGATTAGTCGCGTGTGTAGGCGATGGACCCTGAGTTGTACCATGATCCGTCGGGCATCATGTCGTAGAACTGGTCGGTCCATGTTCCGTCATCTGCTTTGGAAGTCACGATTTTCATCGGGTTGTCACCCATTGGGGTTGATGCGGTTCCGAGCATGACGATGTTGCCATGCTCGTCTTTGTTCCCGGTCATGTAGGTGATTTTGGTGGACATGGAATCGATCCACATGGAGTTGTATTCATCGTGGGCGTTGTCGTATCCCATGATGGAATAGCCTTCGAAGGGTTCGCCGTTGAGTTCCATTTTGAAGTGAGACATGACATGACGACCATCGAGCAGTGACTTGACGGTCATGGTGGCGTCGCTTTCCATTGGTGGTTGGGTTGGGTCCATGACGAAGCTGGTTTTGGCGGTCCAGTTGCCAACTGTTTCCATGAGTTCTGCGTGGTGTTCATTGGGGGTGCTGAGTTTTATCATCCCTGCGAGCATGTCCTCAGCGGACATCTCAGGCATGTGCTCCATTGGATCCATTTCTTTCATGGGATCCATCTGCTTCATCGAGTCCATTTCTTTCATGGTGCCCATGTTGTGATCGTTCGAGTGATCTGGACCAGCTGCGATCAGAACCGCAGCTCCTGCGGTGACGAGTGAGCCTGCTGTGAACGCGAGGAGTTGGTTGGTGCGTGTGTTCATGTGGTGTGTCTCCTTGGGTAGGTTGGTTGAGAGCGGGGTAGCCGCTGGGTGTTTCACTCTAGTGTCTCTTGTTGAGAGGTGGTTGTCACGGAAATTATCGGAGGTTCCTATTAAATTCCTAACAAGCTAGCCAGATTGTGTATAAATTGTGCGCAAAGACCTGTATCAGTAGATGATTATTGAGAATTGGTTTGGCCTGCTCTCTGGGGTGGTCATACTCATTTCGGGACAGCACATTCAATAGGCACTTGCCAAAAGTCAATAGGAGAACTCCATGCTCGAAAAACTACTCAGCGAACACAAAGACACACTCATCAGCGCCCTCACCAGCAAGCTCGGGGTCAACACCGACCAGGCGGGCGGCTTCCTTTCCAAGCTCATGCCGATGATGGAAGGGCTCATTGGTGATGGCAAGCTTGATATCCAGTCGTTGATGAAGGGCGATCTCTCAAGCGTCAAGCAGGGGCTTGATATGGACTCGCTTGGTTCCATGCTTGGTGGTGGTAAAGAGAAAGCGGAAGAAGGTATCGATGCGGTCTCGGGACCACTCGCAGAGCAACTTGACAAGCTCGATGATCCCATGAGCCTGCTGGGTGGACTCCTTGGAGGGGGCGGGGACTCGAACGATCTCATGGATAAAGCGAAGAAGGGCTTGGGCGGTTTGCTCGGGTAACCAGCACGCAGATGTACTCGTCACAAAAAAATCACCTGCCGGGCGCAGGTGTTTTTTCAATTGCTTGGGATTGAATCTGCTCGTTAGTCATCGATGCGGACGCGTTTGGTGATGCTGAGTCCGAAGGATTCGAGGTGGGGGTAGGATGCTTCGGAGTTGGTGATCAGGTTGAGATTGCTGATCCCCAGCGCTCTGAGAATCTGAGAACCGGTCCCGTACTCAACCATCTGCGGCGAGAGGGCTTCGATCACCGCGTCTTCGGTGTTGTGGTTGTGGGGTCTGCTGAGTTGGTCGGTGAGGGCGTCGCCTGTGCCGTGGGGGCGGAGGTAGACGATTGCTCCTCGGCCCGCGTCTTGGATCATCTGCATCGATTTGCGAAGGGTTTGACCGGTGGATGCTTGCGGATCTGGGCTCGAGCTGATGTCGTCGAAGATATCACCAAGCAGATCGCGCTTGTGGACGCGGACGAGCGTGGGTTCGGGGTTGGGAATCGGGTTGTTGTATTCGTCGAGTGTGCCGACATCTCCGACGGTGAGCGCGAGGTGGGGCATCGGGTCGCTCGGTGTGTGGAACGCGACGAGGTTGAACTCGCCGTAAGGGGTGTTGATGGTGGTTCCAGTGACGGGGTCGAGGCGCTGGACGATCGAGGACTTAGCGAGTCTGTACTCGATGATCTGTTTGATCGAGCACATTTTGAACGAGTGCTCTTTGCAGAACTCCGCGAGATCGGGGACGCGCATCATGCGGCCCTCTGGGTGGACGATCTCGATCCCGACGCATCCCGGATTCAAGCCAGCCAATCTGCAGAGATCGACGATGCCTTCGGTGTGACCGACGCGGACGAGCACGCCGCCGTCTCTAGAACGCAGCGGGTTGATGTGTCCGGGGCGGACGAAGTCATCGGGTTCTGTGGAGGGGTCGATGAGCATCTGGATTGTTTTGGCGCGTTCGTGGGCGCTGACGCCGGTGGTGAAGCCGTGCTTGGGGTGGCCGTCGACGGATACGGTCAGCGGCGTTCCGCGCGCGGAGGTGTTGACGGCAGATTGTCCATGCAGATTCAGGCGGTCGCAGTCGCCCTCGGGGAGCGAGACGAACATGTACCCTGATGCTTCCTTGAGCATGAACATGATCGCTTCGGGGGTGATGAACTGCGCGGGGATGATGAGGTCCCCCTCGTTCTCGCGTGATTCGTCGTCGGTGACCACGACCATTCGTCCAGCACGGAGTTCTTCGAGGATGTCCTCGATGGGCGAGAATGCGGTTGAGAGGGCGGAATCAGGCATGGTGGGGATTGTAGCGGTGTGGGTGTGCATTTGAGGGAATGGTAGAACGGGGCGGGGGGAATGGCCGTATGGTGGGGTATGCGTAAAGGGAAGATTGGATGTATTGGTGTTGTGCTGGTCGTTCTGGGACTGCTGTTGTGGGGAGTTTCACAGATTAGGGTCCGAGCGCCTCGGGGAGGAGTGATTCATATTGAAACACCTGGCGGACCTGTGCCGATGGGCATCACTTTCTTTGATGAAGATTGGGCAGTTATCGATGTTAGAAATGGTGATCGGGCTACGAATGAGCCATTGGTTGCTGGACGAGATCAAGATTTTCTTGTACGCAAGTTTGAGTGGGCTTCTCCGAGCTTTGAAATCGAGTTTCACAGGGAGCAAACAGTGCTTGTAATGGATTCAGTTGAAGATGAGGGAGGAAAGTATAAAGCTGTAGGCAAGCTCATTGTACGGGATGATAGAGAAACAGTCAGTGAATTTGAAGCGACTATGCCCAAAGGAATGGATCAGAACTGGTTTGACATATCTCCAACGGCGGAGGAAGAGGTTCGATTTGAGGCCTTCGGGGCGAGATGGGATCTAGAATTTTTAAACAGTAATTCGAGTGGGATGTTAGATATTCAAGTCTATCGAAAGGTCATCGATAATACACCTGTACCCGATATTCCGGCGGTATTACTGTGCTTTGAAACTAAACACCGCAACTTCGCGGGTCGAATTTCCGGCAATCGCATCCGCCTCGCGAGTTTCGACAATGCGTACCCAGCGTTAATTCATGCAACGATTCAAGACGACGGAACGCTCAAGGGTGATTTGTGGGTCGGGGATCGGCTGCACGAGACATTCACGGCAACAAAGCAGTAGTTTCATGGATCGGTAGAACGGGGCGGGGGGAATGGTCGTAGAGTGGGGTATGAGTAAAGTGAAGATTGGTTTTGTCTTAATTGTGCTGTTGGCTTTGGGTTTGAGTGCTTGGGTTTCAACTTGGAACTTCATTCCAACAATTGCCTATAGATATCGAGTTCAGTTGGATACGCCCGGCGGTCCATTGCCATTCCGATTAGAAGCACACAGGTCAGGTAATCGGGGCAAGTGGTCCGCTGTTATTCAGATTGGTGAAGGATTTCAGGAAGCGGGTAATCTAGAGAGAATACCAGTTGAGATGACTGGCGCATGGGATGATTTTGAAGTTCGATTTCCACATTATGATTCTGTATTGAAACTTAAGGCGGATGCAAACTCCGCAGAATTCAATGGCAGATGGACTAAAAATCGTGGTGATGGAAAGGTCGCAATCGTGGATGCTGATGCGATCCGGGATTCGACACTGTCTCTCTTTGAAAATATCGATGTTTCAGGTCTTCTCATGGATTTCGATGGAAAGTGGTCGGTCAATTTTGAGTCATCCGATCAACTCGCAATCGGTATATTTAATGTTGACGATCAAAAGAATGCTTCAGGCACTTTCATGACCACCACCGGTGACTATCGCTACCTTGCAGGCCGCGTCGACGGCAATCTCATGCGGCTCTCGACCTTCGACGGCGCGCACGCGTTCCTCTTCCACGCACGCATGCAAGACGACGGCACAATCGAAGGCGACTTCTGGTCGGGCAACTGGTGGCATGAAACATGGACCGCGGTGCGTGATGAGGATGCGGCGCTCCCCGATGCGTTTGAGCAGACGGTTATTGCGGATGAAGCGGCGCTCGATGAGATGGTGTTCAAGAATCTGCAGGGCGTACCGACGCGGGTGCTGGATGTGCTTGATGAATCAAATGCGAAGGCACGCATCATCGAGATCTTCGGGACTTGGTGCCCGAACTGCTCCGATGCTGCACGCGAGTTGGTGTCGCTGCGGGAGCAGTATGGTGATGATCTTGCGGTGGTTGGATTGGCGTTTGAGATTACTGAGGACTTTGAGCGATCGGTTTCGCAGGTTAAAAAGCATCACGAGCATATTGGGAGTGATTGGCCTGTGCTGATCGCGGGGCTGAGTGATAAAGCGAAGGCGTCAGAAGCACTGCCTGTGCTTGATAAAGTTCGCTCGTATCCGACGCTGATCTTCCTTGATCGCAACAACGAGGTCCAAGCCGTGTACTCCGGATTCAGCGGCCCAGCGACCGGTGATGCATACACCACTCAACGCGAGCGGTTTAAAGCATTGATCGATGAGATGATCAAATAATCGATTTTTATGATTGGGATCATGACAGGGATCTCGGTGGGCACCGTCTGTATGTGCATGATTGCCTTATGGAATAAAGCGTGCACTGTCCGGACCGTCTGTGTGACGGCTGCGACGGTTGTGGTCACCGCCCTCAATAGCGGGTGTTCATCAAGGCAGCATCGTGCTGATGGATTCACTCCCCAGCAGTACCATCAAGCGCTTGATGCGATCATGGAAGCGGACCAGCGATACCGGACCGCGATCTCTTGGGGAACGACCGATCCTGATGAACTTGCCCGGCTCCAAGCGCTCGATGACGATGCGAGTATGGCTGAGTATGTCAGGCGGAACAAAGAGGGCATCGAGCTTGATCCTGATGTTGAGCAGGCGCTGTGGGACAAGCAGATTCCGCTTGACCGGGCCAATACGAAAGAGCTTATGCGTCTGATAGATGCGCATGGATGGCCAACAGAAGAGTCTGCTGGGGAGGGGTTTGAGAGCCCGGTTCCGGTGCTGATTCATATGACGATGGAGGATATGGAATGGGTGCTTCCAAAGCTCCGCGTTGAGGTGCTTGCGGGGCGGATGGATCCTGGCCCCTATGCGATGATTTACGATCGCAAACAGCAGCATGACGGGGTGCCTCAGTTGTACGGAAAGTCGCTCGCGTTTGATTCCAAGACGCGAAGCATTTTGCCAGCAGCGATTGTCGATATTGATGAGACGAATCGAGCTCGCGCAGAGATCGGGATGGAGCCGTTGCTTGAATACCGGATTACTGATGCCAAGACCGCAGCGGGGAACTGAGTGGTTAGAGTAGTGAGCCGTTGAGGATGATGATCGCGAGGGCAAAGTAGATGGTGAGTCCCGAGACATCCATGAGTGTTGCAACGAGCGGCGCTGAGGATGCAGCGGGGTCCATGCCCAATCGGTCGAGCACCAGCGGGAGCATTGACCCGATGAGTGTGCCCCAGATCACAATCATGAATACCGCGACCCCGACGGTGAGCGCGAGTGGTATTGAATGCGGTGTGTAGGCGAGTCCGGCGATTGAAAGAAGCAGGACGGTCAGGACACCGAGTGCGCCAAGGACTGCTCCAAGGACGAGTCCGGTGAGGATTTCTTTGTGGATGATCTTCCACCAGAGACCGAGGTGGACTTCTTCGACCGCGATTGCGCGCACGAGCAGGCTTGCTGCTTGGGTGCCTGTGTTTCCCCCCGACGCGATGATGAGGGGGACGAAGAGCGCGAGGATGACTGCTTTTTCGAGCTGATCATCGAAGATGCCCATGACACCGATGCTCAGGAGCTGGAGCACGAAGAGTCCGATGAGCCAGACCCCGCGTTTGCGGACCATGCCTTTGATGGAAGTGGTGGTGTACGGCGCATCGAGTGCTTCCATACCGCCCAGCTTTTGGACATCTTCTGTGAACTCTTCTTCAGCGACATCGGCGATGTCATCCGCGGTGACGATGCCGATTAGGAGACCGAGCGAATCGACGACGGGGAGAGCTGTGCGGTTATACCTTGCCATCGCGCGGACCGCTTCTTCGCGGTCATCGGTTGCGTTCAGGGCGACGAACTGGTCGTCCATGATGTCGGTGATGGTTGACTCTGGGTCCGCAAGCAGGAGCGTGCGGATGTGGAGGTCGTCGATGAGCATCCCGTCGTCAGCGATGACAAATACCCAGTGGACGATCTCCGCGTCTTGCCCATATTTGCGGAGGTGCTCGAGCGAATGGGCGATGGTCCAGTCGGCGCGGAGTCTGACATAGTCCGGGGTCATCAAGCGCCCGACACTTTCAGAATCGTATCCAAGGATTGCTTGGGTGATCTTGCGGTTCTTGGCGCTCATCCGCGCCATGAGTGGTTTGGCGACCTCGACCGGGAGTTCGTCAAGGAGCGCGGCGCGATCATCGGGTTCGAGGGATTCGATCACGCGGCCAGAGCGCTCATCGCCGAGTTCATCGAGCAGGAGCTCTTGTGCTTGGAGTTCGAGTTCTGCGAAGACATCGGACGCGATATCGCGCGGGAGAATCCGGAAGGTCATCCCCCCGATCTCTGGAGGCAGTGATTCGATCAGGTCCGCAACATCCGCGGGTTCAAGAATCGAAAGCGCATCACGCACTTGCCGAAAGTCACCAGAATCGAGCAGTTCGATGAGTTCGGGTTCCAGGAGTTGGATGGTTGGTGATTTCACGGGTTGATGGTATCAGATGTAGAACAGGTGTGCGGTGGTATCTGGGGTCAATGCGGTATATAGACGAAGTCCGCATAACTGGTCATCGGTGCGGGGTTGGGGCAATCTGTTCTGCTTTTTCCGGAGACCAGTTTCAAAGAGTTGTGAACGACTTTATCGGATATCTAAGAAAGCCGATTCTTGAAGTGAATACGGGCGCGATGCTCGACTGGTAACGAGGAAGTCTAATGAGAGCTCATCAAGCATTTTCACTGATCGAAATACTCGTGGTCGTGGTGGTCATCGGTATCCTTGCAGCGACCGTGACTCCAAAGTTTCTCCAGGCGAAGGAAGAAGCGGCAATCGCTGCGACGAGTCAAGATCTGAGCGCGATTGTCAATGCCCTCTCGATGTATTACGCAGCCACTGGTTCCTACCCCCGGGATGTTGTGCGGATGCGTGTGGTCAAGGATCTATCCCCATACTTCAAGTCCGACAACCCGTTTGCTAAGCCAGCCCCAATAGGGGGTGTGTATGACTATGAAGGCCCACCAAACTGGGACCCGATGCAGATCTCGATCCGCAAAAATGGTAGCCAGGTGTACACCGATGCGATCGCGCAGAAGCTTGATGAGTACATGGACAACGGGGATCTCAGGACCGGTAAAATTCGGAAGCATGGGAGCCGGCTTGGTTATTACTTCAATGGACAGTGATCGGGCGTGTTGGCTGGAGTCTTTGCCAGTGCATATTTGCATCGGGTGTCAAATCGATTTTGTATATTGATTGGTGTTCTTTGACAAGCTGACACGAACACGCAGCGTGTGAAGTGTGTCAGGATGTGCTGACATATCTGTGAGCAAATCTTGTGCTTGGGATGCACCGCTGATCTTGAGTGGTCGATGAGTTGATTGACGGATCTCGCGGCAATCAAGGAGGCGCACAATGTCTACGAATCCCCGGTCTTCGAAATCTACAACTTCGCAGTACACTGCTTTTTCGATGCTTGAACTTGCGCTGGTCACTGCGGTGATCGGGATAGTAGCGATAGCGCTTGTGCCTCACTTTGCCAGTGCACAGAGAGAAACTGTCCACACGAGTACCGCAAAGGACCTGAGGAATATTGCGAGCGCTCTTGCCTATTACAAAGGCATGCACGGCTCATATCCTGTCAATGGAACACGAGCTCAAGACGCAGCAATGCTACAAGAGTATTTCAAAGGCAAGAGCCCGTTTCTAAAGGAAGCACCGATCGGCGGGGTCTACGACTATTTGGGTCCGATCAACGGGAACCCGATCGCGATCGAGATCGTGCAAGAGGGGAACAAACGATACACATTTGAGACAGCACTTGAGCTTGATAGCTACATCGATAACGGCGATCTTGAATCTGGCCGACTGGTTGATATCGGTGATCGTTTGCGATACCGGTTCTCGCCTGAGTGATTTCGAAGAGTGTAACTGTACGACCTCTGGTCAATCACGCTCAATCACGAAACTTCTCGTGGCATTGCACGCATGAGTTGTTGAGTGATCCCATCGATGTGAGGGCGAGCTGAGTATCTGCGTTTCGCAGGCTGGTCTCGACCCGGTCTGCTGCTTCGATGCTCTCGATCATCATGGCGCGTATCAAAGACCCTTCCTGTTCAACAATTTTAGATCCCAGCATCGACCTCAGTAGATTGTGGATCTGGGCGCTGACCGCGATCGGGGTCAGGTCTGGGTGATCGTTGGGTGTTTCCCAGTTGTTCATCGCGATGTCCCACAATCGTTCGTGCAGACGATCAACCTCTCCCATTGCAGAAGTGAAGTCTGATACCGGTGCACTTGATGGGAGATCGGCGGATTGGGGTATTCGTGCGGGATCGATCGGAGCTGCGTTTTTGACTGCATCCCAGAGACCGGGGTATTGAGGGGAAGTCCCCGCGGTGTTTAGGAAGTCGGTCGCTTGTTGGGTGGTGATGAGACCGGCGCCGATAGCGCCGACGGTGAGGGCTGCGGGTCCACGATGTTTCCCGTGGTGGCAGTGGAGGTAGATTGGTTGATCACTCTGGGTAAGGGCGGAGGTGAGTTGTGCGGCGCGTTCTTGGTTGATGCCGTCGTATCCGATGGGGAGGTGGATGATCCGGATGTTGTGCTGAGCTGCGAGTGATGGGTTTGGCGGGATGGCGTCTACGCTGATCACGGTTTGGATTCCGAGCGATGCGAGCTGTTGATAGTGGGGAGCGCCTGCGGGTTCGCTCCCAGAATACAGGGTGCTGGTGAGCTGGTGCAGATTCTGGATTGGGTTTGGTGATTCAGGTGCGCGAGCGGCCGGTGATGATGGAGTGGAATCTGGATCGGCAGGTGTTTGAAGAACCGTGACGGGAGGCGGGGCTTGACGGGTAGAGCAGGCAACCGGCATCAGCATGATCGCGGAGACTATTACGAGGAATAATGTTGGCAGCAGTGTGGGGAATAATGATGGGACCAACAGGGGGACCAACGCGCGGGTCTTCGCTTGTCTCATTGGGACGGAAACGAAAAACGATGGTTTGGGTGCTTTCCAGACTGGCATATCACAGTATATCAGCAGAACACATGCATACGATCCGGGTATGGTGTATCGAGTATGTAAGAGCTTTGAAGTCGAGAGTGGGCACATGCTGTCCAAGCATCCCGGACGATGCAAGTTTCCCCATGGCCACTCCCGGCGCGTGGATCTTGTGATCGCATCTGGGAGCCTGGGTGACGGGGATATGGTGTGTGATTTTAAATCGCTCAAGCTCGCGGTCGAGGACTATATCGATTCATACGACCACGCGCTGATGGTCAACTCCAAGGACCCGATCCTGGATCAGCTGAGCAATGACAACCATGAACGGATTATTATCTGCGAGGATGAAGATCCGACGACGGAAGTTCTTGCACGGCGCATCTACGAGTTTGTGTCAGCTCAGCTCGTCGATGGCGGTAGCTACACAGACAAGAACGGCAATGAGTTTACATTACCCGCTGGTCTGACGCTTGAGCGCGTGCGAGTCACTGAGACTTCCAGCTCATGGGCGGAGTACGGGGTCTCGTAGTTCTGGGCGTAGAGTTTGAATATCGGGGCAATAGTTGTGCATCCATAGCCGTTATGCACTGTAGATGCATAGACATCATGCATTGTTTGGGTGCATAGATAGCATGCAGGACTTGTGCTGCTGATTTTTTGTTTAGGTCAATGAAGGAGTCTCGAAATGTCACGAATCATCATAACTCGCAGATGTACTTCCAAAAACACTCCCAAAAGAACTGCCAGAGGCCGATTCATCACAGGGCTGCTCGCTGGAGCGGGATCGATCGGGTGCATCATCGGGCTTGCAGGATTCACGAATCATGCTCAGCCCAAAGAACCTACCAAATCTCAAGAACATGCGATGTCGATGGTCATGGATCTTTCGCTCGCGTTCGAGCATGCGAGTGAGGTTATCGAGCAGTCGGTTGTGCACATTATCACAGAGCAGGAAAACCGCCGCGGATTTCGTCAGCAGTCTGGGCTCGGATCTGGTGTCATTGCTGATACGCGTGGGTATATCTTGACGAATGCTCATGTGGTTGAGGGGGCTGCGTATATCAAGGTTCGTATGAGCGATGGGCGCGAGCTCAAAGCGGAGTTGGTCGGAGCGTTTTCAGAGACGGATGTTGCGGTGATCAAGATCGAAGCGGACAATCTGGTTCCTGCTGTGTTTGGGGATTCAGAGGGTATTCGTGTTGGGCAGTGGGTGATGGCGGTCGGTTCTCCGTTTGGTTTTCAGCAATCGGTGACCGCGGGGATCATCAGCGCCAAAGGCCGGGGCGCGGTTGACATGTCAGCATCAGATGCGATGATGGCGCCCCAGCGCTTTCAGGAATTTTTACAGACCGATGCTGCGATTAATCCCGGGAACTCTGGTGGTCCGCTTGTGGATCTGAACGGTCGTGTGATCGGCATCAACACCGCGATTCTTTCGCGTTCAGGGGGGAACAACGGTCTTGGGTTTGCGATACCGATTGATATCGCCAGCGCGGTCATGAACCGGATCATTGAAAACGGGCGCGTCGATCGCGGCTGGCTCGGTGTCCAAATGAGCGGACTCCAACCCACCAAAGCGATTGAGCTTGGTATAGAAGGTGGTGTGATCCTCGACCGCGTAGTTGAAGACGGCCCAGCTGAACGAGCGGGTCTCAAAAATGGTGACATTGTTGTTTCACTCAACGGGCGCGCCACTGAAAATCTCATCCGGATGGGCAACGCGATCATGCTCGCTCGTCCCGGTGTTCCGGTGGATATCGAATACTACCGAAACGGCAAAAAACGGAGCGGGAGCGCGATCTTGCGAGACCGTGATGTTCAGCAGACGATCGCTGCTGGCGGGGTGTATATTGATGAGCTCGGGTTTTGGGTGGTGCCTTATGAAAGTTCGAGCCGGGTGCGCCGATCAAACCGTATTCGCGGGTTCCAGATCCGTGAAGTCACCAAGGGCTCGATCGCAGAGCAAGCGGGATTTGAAGCGGATGATATTCTCTTTGAGTTCGACAACCGGTCGTTCGATAATGCTCAGCAACTGGTCGAGTTCTTTGAAGAAACAAACTTCAGTGAAGGGGTCCGTATCCGCGTGGTGCGTGATCAGAATTTAGGGTACATCGATCTTATCAAGGAATAGTGGAGCTGATGAGTGAAACTTTGCATGCACTGTGTGTGTCAACGGTATTGATCTTTGTGAGAATGAACGCTGAGGCAACTGAAGTATACAGAATCATCCAGAAGCTACTACAGCAATTCTCAGCACTCCTGACCTACCCTTTCAAATGCCCTCTGAAGACGCACAATTAGCTGGATCCTCACAACCAACCCCAGCGGTTATTCTCTTGTCGGGGGGATTGGATTCAACGACGGTGCTGGCGATGGCGATCGAGATGGGGTTTGCGTGTCACGCTATTGCGTTTGATTATGGTCAGCGGCACCGTCACGAACTGATGGCGAGTGAGCACATTGCTAGGTCAATGGGAGCAGCGTCGTATCGGGTGTTTCCTATTGATATCGGCGCGTTTGGGGGCTCGGCGCTCACGACTGAGATCGAGGTCCCCAAAGACCGCGATGAATCTGCGATGGCTGATATCCCGGTTACCTATGTTCCCGCGCGGAACCTGGTCTTTCTCTCGATCGCGACGGCGCTTGCGGAGACACTCAAAGCGAAAGATATTTTTTTGGGTGTCAACGCGGTGGACTATTCCGGGTATCCGGATTGCCGGCCTGAGTTCATCGACTCCTTTGTATCGACCGCAAACCTCGCGACCAAGATGGGTATCGAGCGCAGCGGGCTTTTGGTGCATTCGCCATTGATGGAAATGAGCAAATCGCAGATTATCTTGCGTGGACTCGAGCTTGGGGTGGATTACTCGATGACCCATTCGTGTTATGACCCGGTTGATGGGCGCGCGTGCGGGCGATGCGACTCGTGCATCTTGCGCCGCAGTGGATTTGAGCAAGCGGGGGTTGCTGACCCAACGCTGTATGTCCCGGGATTCAAAGGCGGGGATGATCGATGAGTATCGCCCTTCCGATTTCTGAAACTTTCGTGTCCATCCAAGGCGAAGGCAAGCTCACCGGAACCCCGAGCTGGTTTTGTCGATTGTCTGGATGTAATCTTCGGTGTACATGGTGTGATACGCCGTATGCGAGCTGGGAACCGGAGAAGGTTTCGCGGACGATTGATGATCTTGTTGATGAAGCGGTTGGAAGTGGGGTTCAGCATGCGGTGCTCACCGGCGGGGAACCCATGATGTTTGCGGATCTTGTGGAGTTCTCTCGGCGGTTGTCTTCTGCAGGGATGCACATCACGGTCGAGACCGCGGGTACGCTTATTTTGCCAGGGCTGGTGTGCAACTTGATGAGCTTGTCACCGAAGCTGGCCAACTCTACTCCGCATGATGACGCGCGCGATCCGACGGGGGCGTGGGCAAAGAAGCACGAGGAGCGCCGGTTGAATGTTGATGCGATCAATGAGTTGATTGCATCATCACGGGATCGTCAGCTCAAGTTTGTGGTCAGCTCCCCGGACGATCTATCTGAGATTGAAGAGCTGCTCGAACGGGTTGATGGGTATGCGCCGGTTGATGTGATGTTGATGCCTGAGGGGGTGACTGTTCCCGAGGTGGATTCGATTCGGTGGGTGGTTGATGCGTGCATCAAGCGCGGATGGAGTTACTGCCCGCGCGTGCATGTGCAGCTGTTCGGTGATACCCGGGGGACTTGAGCTGAAATTTAATTGTGATTTTCAAGGATTAGAAGATCAATCTCGCCACTTGTCGATCGCGATCCCGTCGGCGAAAGTGATGTGGGCTGTTTCTTCAATATGTTTCTCGCTTGAGCCAGCGAAGATCAGGAAGAGCGACCCTGATCCTTTTTGTTTTTCGGTCCAGTTCCAGGTCCATGTTTCAGACCCATCATCGTTGGATTTTCGAGCAGTGGGTTCTGAGAGGATGTTGAGCACTTCGTCCTCTGTCGTGTGATGGACTTTGACTCTCGAGAGCTCGCTGGGCTGGACATACGCGCCCTCGATGCGTGTGCTTTTGCTCTGGTGGAGCAAGCATCCACTCAGGGTCGGGATCGCGGTCAACAGGGCGAGGGTGAGCAAGGCAGATCGGTGAGCGGTTCGCATCGGGGTCTCCAGAAGTTGTGTATGCAATCGGCTGTTGGCTGTCGGTTGTACTGGTTCTTTGGGTTCTTACCGCTCTGATTGCACAGGGTTGACACCAATTCTCAGAATATCAGAAACGACGATAGGTTCTATACTGAGACATGAGTAGATACGAAGAGTTTCAAGAGTTCCGCACCCAGCTTAATGAAAAAATCCTCTCGAAAGGGACCAAGACCACCAAGCGGTTCTTTACCCTCGACGGGAACGCGTACGATGCGGGGGCGCTGGATGTAAAAACCAAGGAGTTAATCGGTCTGAGCGCATCGATGGTGCTTCGGTGTGACGATTGCATCGCATACCACATCGATCAAGGAGTGCAATCCGGCGCGACCGATGAAGAACTCTTTGAGGTCTTCGATATCGCCTTAATTGTGGGCGGATCGATTGTGATCCCGCATTTGCGACGAGCGGTGGAGTTTTTAGAGGAATGCCGAGCACGCGGGTAAAGATTTTGTGCTTGTGGTGATGAACTGCTGATGATAAGATGGGCTGTCGGTTCATTATTCAAACCCGCTTCCGTACTCCTGCGCACAAGGGCATCACTCATGAACACATCAGCTCTCAATACACAATCTGTACACGGATCAACGCTTTTAGCATTGACCTCTATATCTCTCATCGCCTGTATCTCTGGATTGGCAGTGGGGGCAGATCAATATGACCAGATGCCTGTTGAGATCAGTAAAGACAGTCACCATCGCGTAGTTGGCACGCTGGCTCCGATCGGAGAGCGGTACTACGCGCCTTCTGGATCGGTGAATGCTCAGGTTCCGTTCGGAACTGAGCCTGACCTTGTTGTTGAGCTGCGCCGTCAGGTGGGCGGGTTATCGATTGGTGATCTGAACGGTGATGGGCTCAACGACTTGGTTGCGGGGTGTTATGTTTCGAACTCGTTTCCGCCTTATGAAGATTGGCGGGACATGATTTTCTTTAACTCTTCGAGCGGTCTAGAAAATACACCCTCGTGGGTTTCTGCAGAGCAGACCCACAGCGCCGATGTTCAGATCGGCGATGTCAACAACGATTCCTTCCCCGATGTCGTCACTGTTCATGGCGGGGTACGCACGGATAATGTGTCAATCCACTTCGGTTTGTCAGGTGGAGGTGTGAATACGGTCGCGGGATGGACTTCAAACACGAGCCCGAACGCGTGGGGGACTGCGGGGCTGCTGATTGATATCGATAACGACTCGGATCTGGATCTTGTGACAACCAACCAAGGGGCAGGGACAGCTTCACCTTCGCGTCCGATGTTCATGTTCCGTAACAACGGGTCAGGTCTTGAAACAAATCCTTCATGGCAGTCGATGGATTCCTCAATCCAGAACGGTATCGCAGCTCGAGACATCACGGGAGATGGATTCCCCGATCTTGCGGTTGCCAAATGGATCAACTACACCAGCGGGGTCTACTACAACACCAACGGCACACCCGATACCTTCCAGTCTTTATTCGTTCCGGGAACAGGTGCCGATAAAGGTGCTGCGTTTACTGATCTTGAAAATGATTTCATCCCAGAGATCGCGTTTGGCGGTGATCCATCAACGATCTTCACAAGCGTGCACGGGGCGATCATTCCGCTGACCACAACGAACCCGCCGTTTACAGGTCCGCAAGAGGTGCGGTTCTTTGATGTCGATGGTGACGGGGATGATGATTTTGGTGAGGTCCATTTCTCTGACGGGCGGGCGCATTTGTATCTGAACCGCGATGGTGTTCTGGATACCGATCCGTCTTGGTCGTTTGATGCGCCGGAAGTGGGGACATCGATGGCGCTGGGTGATCTCAACAACGATGGGCGTGATGATCTGGTGATTGGATACTCAGGAAACACCTGCATTCGTGTGTTTTATGCACAGGCACCGGTGTGTGCTGCGGACCTGACCGGCGAGGGAGATCTGAACTTCCTTGATGTCAGCGCGTTCCTCGCAGCTTTCGCAGCTCAAGACCCTGCGGTTGACTTTGAGGCTGATGGTTCATGGAACTTCCTCGATGTGAGTGCGTTCCTTGCAGCATTTGCTGCTGGGTGTCCATGAGTGGAAACGCTTAGATTTGGGTTTGTATTTGAAGATTCAATGAAAGCGAGTATGTTGTGTCGCGCGTGGAGAGTTGATCGAATAGGATAGTCTATGGATCAGATTACACGCCGAATGTTTATGGTGCAGTCCGCATCGGTCACCGCTGGGTTTCTTGGTCTCCGGTCTACGCTCAGCGCGGGGGTGCTCTCTGAGACGATCCACGCGCTTGATGGTTCAACCAAAGGCTTAGGTTTTGGACCGTTGATTAAAGATCCTGACGGTGTGCTTGATCTTCCGAAAGGATTCATGTACCGCGTGATCAGTCCGATGGGCAACATGATGGACGACGGTTTGATCGTCCCGGGTAAGCACGATGCGATGGCTTCGTTCCCGTATGTCAATGGCGATGGGACGACCGATCCTGGCCGGTGTATTTTGATCCGTAATCACGAGATCGAAGATGCTCACCGCACGCTCAGCGCGTTTGGTTCAAACCGTGAACATCTGCATCTCATCCCACCAAACAAGCTCTACGACGCGGGTCACGGTCGACCATCCAAAGGCGGATGCACCACAGTCGTCTACAACCTCAAGACTCAGCGGAGCGAGAAGCACTGGATGTCCCTCGCGGGAACAGAACGCAACTGCGCCGGTGGACCAACCCCCTGGGGTTCATGGATCAGCTGCGAGGAAACCGCATCGATCAAAGGCGAGCGCTTTGAGCATGACCACGGATACTGCTTCGAGGTTCCCGCGACCACCGAGCCCGAGATCGCGGATCCAAAGCCCATGCTTGGTCTTGGACGCTTCATGCACGAAGCGGTTTGCATTGATCCAACAAGCGGGATCGTGTACCTGACCGAAGACCGTCACGATGGCGTGCTGTATCGATTCGTCCCCGATGTCAAACCAGCCAAAGCGGGTGATCTGCTTGGACCGGGTAAGCTCCAAGCGCTCAAAGCGATCGGGAACGATTCGCTGGATACACGCAACTGGGATGCGCAGCGTGTTGCAGTCGGTCAATCAATTCCTTGCGGGTGGATCACTTTAGATCACATCGATTCACCCAAAGATGACCTGAGATTCCGAGCGTTTGACGCAGGAGCAGCGCGGTTTGCACGCGGAGAAGGCATGTGGTGGGGGAGCCAAACTCCCGAAGACACCTACGGCTCCGCATACTTCGCATGCACCACAGGCGGGAAGGTCGGCGCGGGACAAATCTGGAAGCTCACCCCGTCAGGATTGGGCGAAGGACTCGACACGCTCGAACTCTTGATCGAACCCAATGATACTTCTGTGCTGCAGAATGCGGACAACATCACCTTCTCGCCTTGGGGCGACATCGTGGTGTGCGAGGACGGAGAAGCACCGCAGTATTTGGTCGGGATCACCCCAAAGGGCGAGCTCTACCACATCGCAAAGAACGCTTACAGCGGCTCCGAGTTCGCGGGCGCGTGCTTCAGTCCTGATGGCTCGACTTTCTTTGTGAACCTTCAGCAGTCCGGATGGACGCTGGCCATCACCGGGCCTTGGGCTTAGCG
>JBGCDI010000047.1:0-24051 GCA_045105315.1 Phycisphaerales bacterium
TAGCGGGACGGGCCGGATTTTGTAAACGAGTGTTTGTGTGAGTCCAGTTGTCAAGTTGAGCAACTGAGCTGCATACGAACCAGAGCAGAATGATTGGATGCAATGAATATTTTCGATCAAGAAATCCTAAACACAGCCCAGCAGGTTCTTGAACTCGCTGCGAGCAAAGGGCTCAGACTCGGGTGCGTGGAGTCGTGCACCGGCGGGCTTGTTGGCGGGGCGCTGACCACGGTCCCCGGCGCATCAGATGCGTTTGCTGGTGGGCTTGTGACCTATGAAGACGAAGCCAAGGTCCGGCTCGTTGGGGTTGACCGAGAAGCACTTGAAAAGCACGGTGCGGTGAGTTCACCGGTCGCTGCGCACATGGCGATGGGGGGGATGGCGGTGCTTGGTGTGGACCGATGCGTCTCAATTACCGGGATCGCGGGTCCCGGAGGTGGGAGCGATGACAAGCCGATCGGGACCGTGTGGTTCGGGCTTGCGATGAAGGGCGACGAGCAGGTCCGGTGCTCGCTCGCAGAGTTTGATGGCTCGCGCGACGAGATCCGAAGAGAAGCGGTTCTGATGGCTTTGCGGTTTTTAGAAGCCAATGATCAGGGGTGAATGACAACCGAGGTAGTACTGCACGCACACAGTTCATGCACAAGGCAATCCACATGCTCACCTGCACCATCAACGGCCAAACCCAATCAGTCGAACCCGGAACCACCATCGAAGCGCTGATCACTCAGCTTGGGATGGGTGACTCGGTGTGCGCGGTTGAAGTCGATCAAAAACTCGTCCCCAAACGGGAACGAGCATCAGTGGTTCTGGCAGATGGTCAGCAAATCGAGATCGTCTCACTCATCGGTGGTGGGTGATCACCACCGACCGATGATTATGAACGACCGATGATTATGCATCATCCGATTCTGCTTCTTCTTCAGCTGACTCAACAGGCTCAACTTCGTTGCTTCGCTTCTTTAGCTGAACATATCCATAGCGTGACTGGAGAGATTCGAGCGAGAACGGGGTACTTCCAAGATCTTCGAGTGCTTCGCGGATCTGGTTGGCGCCTTCAAACTGCAACAGCTGATTCATCTGAGCACGGAAATCGTCAGCGGTCATCGGACGCGGCGCGATGACTTTGGCGATCGCGATGCCTTTGGCGCTTGGTACAGGGACAGCAACAAAGAGCGGTGACTGAGCAACCTCGTCTGGGGTTGCAAGGGGATTGATATTTGATGCGATGGTTAAAACCGCGTCGCGGAACTCGGGGGTGTTGATTCCCGGTTCGATAAACGCTGCGAGTCGACCACGAGAGACAGATTCTTTGCGGACCAGCAGGTTGCGAGCAACCCCGGGTCTCATCGAATCAGCTGACCCCATATCCGACGCAGCACTGATCGCAGGTTCAAGGTCACCAGCGGACTGAGCAATGTTCAGAAGGGTGTCGCGCTGAGCAGCGAGCTGCTCGTACGCTTTGACAGCGCGGTAGTCAGCAAGCACGCGCTCGCGTCCTGCGTCGTCGATGGAATCTGCAGGACCCGCAGTGTTGAACTCGTACACAATCGCGTAGTAGCGGTTCCCCTGCGCGTCCTCAGCAGCTGGATCAGCAAGGGGTATCCCCGCTTGCAGCGTCATGAGTTCTGCAAACTCCGGGGAGTCGTTCGCAGCTGGGATCATCGGGGTGGGCAGACCACGCTGACCGATGCGGTACTGCGCGGTACCGAATCCCGGAAGTTGCGAGATGGCAAGACCATCGAGCCAACGATCCGTGCGGATCTGAACAGCAGGGAGCGGGAAGTCGATCCCGAACTGCTCTTGAAGTCCGGTCACAACATTTTGAGCGATGGATTCGAGTGTTGGCCGCGTGGTGTTCCAGTCCTCTGGGAGGATGAACTTGGGGCCTTCCTTGGAGAGGCCTCTGGTCGCGGTGATGATCTGGGAGCGGATAAGTTTGTCCGCTTCGATCATGATGTCGAGTGTTTTCTCGGCGCGGTATTCGTTCTCGATGTTGAGTCGTTCACCGGTAAAGTCGCCGGGATATTTACGGCTTGCTTCTGGGAGCTTTCGATCGGTCCGGTAGATCTTATTGAGCTCAACGCGATCGATCTTGATTGATGAACGCACGACTGCATTGTCTAGGGTGAGCCATCCCAGCTTGACGCGTGATGGCTGGGTGTAACCGATCAGGAACTCGTTGTCTGATGGGGCGTCCGCTTTGTATTGATCGAAGAATGCTTGGAGTGTTGCTTCATCGGGTTCGGGGATCTGCTCGGTCAGGATATCAGCGCTGATCATGGCAGCGTCGACCGCGATCGAGTCAAAGCGTTCCTTTGCAGATTGCATCGCGCCGATGTCCGAGAAGGTCGGGAGGGATGTGTACACGCGGTAGAGGCGTTCGATGCCTCGCGCGGTCGCAAGCGTGCGGAACACATCGTCCTCGGTCATCCCACGCATCATGCCCATCGCGATGGAGACATTGCGGTTCAGTCCGTTTTCGTACTGGACGGTCAGGTCCAAGAGTGCTTGCTCGGCTTCGATTTGAGAGGTGTAGAGACCTTGCTGAATGTTCTGCTGAACGAGTGATCCCGCTTCGCGCTGAGCGATCAGGGGGATCCATGTGCGTCCTTCGCCAGCGTCCCCGACGAGTCCCGCGTCGTTTGCTTGTTTGGAGAGGAGCATCCAGTGTGTTTCGGTACGGTCGTCGGATTGCTGGTCAAGACCGAGCCCGCCTTGCTCAAATGGCGCGAAGACGCGGGGGTAAATCCGTTTGAGGATATTGATGTCCACGCTTGCTTGGTAAGTGTCAAACCCGTTGAGCTTGGTGCCATCAGCAAGGGACGCAACCGCAGCTTTGCGTGGGTCTGGTGCGAGCTTCCCGAGGATCGGTTGAAACAGGAAGACGACCATGAGCAGTGAGCCGCCCACAGCGAGGATGATGAGCTGGTATTTGCGGATAAACTTGAGCATGTCGGCTCCGGTATGGGCTGATGCGGTCACGAGTTGACCGGTGTGGATGATGATATGCTGACTAAACCAGCTATCAAATAGCAAATCCCCGGCGTTGGCCGAGGATTCGCATGAATTGCATGTTCATCCCTGACCGTCGCAAACGACGGAGGGGGTCTGGATTTGCATTAGCGGTAGAATTCGATAATCAGGTTGGTGTTGACATCGAATGGGATCTGGTCCTTGGTTGGGAGGGACGCGATCTTGGTGTTGAGTTCCGATGGGTTGAACGCGATCCAGCCTGGAACCTCGTGTCCGCCCATGGATTCCATGTTCTCGCGGACAACCTTCTCGATGCTTGGTTTAACCGTCACAACATCGCCCACATTGAGGCGGCGTGATGGGATGTCACACTTGTGACCGTTGACCAGAACATGACCGTGACCAACAAGCTGGCGTGATGCCCAGATCGTGCGGACCATACCGGTACGACGGACAACATTGTCCAGACGACGCTCAAGGAGCTGCATGAGCACATCGCCCGAGTTGCCTTGCTTGCGCTTCGCTTCTTCAACGGTGCGACGGAACTGCTTTTCGAGGATGTTGTAGTGGTAGCGAAGCTTCTGCTTTTCGACGAGGCGGATGCCGTAGTCACGCAGACGACGGCCGCGGAAGCCGTGCATACCCGGAGGGGTGAGTTGACGCTTTGATGTGTGCTTTGGGGTGTCACAAATGGGGACACCAACACGACGCGAGAGACGGACTTTTGGTCCTGTATATGTAGCCATAGCGGCTCTACCTTTCTTCCGTCCGCATGATGACGACCTTCTGTAAGTGAGGAGGGCGATATTCATGCGGTGCTACAGGGCGTAGCGACCATGTCGGGGGGCCGAGTCTTCGGTCCGACGGATTGGCCCGGGCACAATGCCCAAGGGGAGAGGATTGAAGGCGAGATGGGGGTGGATGTCAAGGAGTGGAAGGATTGGGGAGGGGATTCGAGATTCCGAACAAGTGCCTAGTATTGATATTCAACTAGCCGAGGTTTTATGAAGTTATCCAAATATGATATTTCTAACAGTCAGATCGAGATAGCCAAAGGGATTTTCTTCTGGTCTATCCTGGGGATAGCGCTAGTCATCGCGGCCATTGCAGCAATCCTTTTGCTTGCCGCAACGCCCTATGCGGTACGATTGTGGTCAGGTATAGACGCTCAAGTTGAGAGTATCGGCACTTTTGGCGACCAGTTTGGAATGACCAACGCGTTATTCTCTGGTCTTGCTCTTGCATTTGTTGGGATCACCTTGTTGTTGCAAACTCTTGAACTAAGAGCTCAGCGCAAGGAAAATGATGACACGCAAGCAATCATGGATCAGCAACAGATTCAGTTGAAGTTTCAAGCGAATGCAATGAAGCAGCAAGGATTCGATTATACATTTTTTCAATTGGAATCGGCATTTCGGGCAATCCGTTCAACACCAATCTCTCAAAATGGGCAATTCCTGCCTGAGTTGTTATCTAATCATTCCAGACTTGTAAACGACTGCAGTTCGTACTTTAGGCAAGCCATATTTTCTGACCGGCATACCGCTGGAAATCCGTATGTTAAGGATGGAAAGAAAATCAAGGAGTTACTCGTGCAGCTTGGTGCAAAACCATCGCTGAAGGAACAAAAAGAATGGATATGCGATGACAAAACCATGAGAGCGTGTGCTTACGGAGCGTATGTGAATCATCGAAAAAATATTTCCGAATGGATGGGGCCGTTTTTTCAAGTTCTTGAAACAACACTTGACCTAGTTGACACGCTGTATGTATTTCCTGCGAAGCCAATGGAATCTATAGACACACCTGAGAACGACATAGTGAAAAAAGATTATGCCAAGGCGAAGAAATAAGCTGATATTTTGTTTTCAAGTATCAATCATACTGAGCGAAAGTTCATAGCCATGTACCTTGATGATCCAGCTTCTGAAAATTTGCGAAGGCAGTGTCGAATATACGGGCTGTTTGAGAACTACATTCCTAGGAATGTTGCAGACAGATACATTCTTTCAGATCATTTTAGAAATGACGAGCTTTGTGTGTTGAGTGGTTATTTAAGCTAAATAATTGTGTAAATATGCATGTTGAGGAAACTTGATGCAATTCAAACTTGATCACAACTCTACTGCAGAAGAAATCGGCGAATTCGAACAAGCTGCTATGAAGGCAGGGAGGTTTGATTTACAGCATCTCGCGTATGGATTAAGAATGACGACCGATGCGAATAGGATCAAGAGTCCGCTTTTGAAGGCGGATCGGTTTGATCTCGCATACCACGCGTTAAAAAAAGCGGTTGTTGAAGCAAAGCGGATTGAAGAGCGAACAGGTGATTCAGCCCCGGTTATGAACGCGACAAATACTTTCACGGACTATCAATCCCAATACGTAACTCTGAGTATTCAGTGCATCGAGGCGTACCACAATGAGCGACTTTCGGTGCTCAGAAAATCAAAGTCTGGCAAGCGTCAGTTGACATCAACGAGAGTCACATTAAACGCATTTGCCAAACTCGATGGTCGATATGAATCTGGACTGGTCGGTTCCGCATACGAGAAAGCACTTGGCTATTGGCGCGATCAAGAAGGTCTGCTCGCATCGTATGACGATTGATTAATTGTGCAGAGTCAGTGCACACATATGAATGCAGACAAACCGCCCATCTAATTCCAGAGCATCTACCTCCGGCTCCTCCCGATCACACTGCCTTTCGTGGCTGTAGTGACCGCCTGTATCGGGCTGAGCAACCAATCTCAATCGATACTTGACGTTGACAATGTGCTCTTTGTCTTGTTCTCCGCAACGATCTCCGGCTTGCTCCCAGTCTGCATTGTGCTGGGTCTCGGGTTTCTTGCTGCCGATGTGTTTCACCATTCGAAACGACCTACTACACCGCGATGTCGGTTGTCGTGCTGTTCACAGTCATGAGGCTTGGTTATATGTTGGGGCGAAATTTATACTTTTAACCAACAGCGCTGGCTCCCGTCTTGCACCCAGTCGGGATTGCCCCATTCAACTCATATCAAAACTAACCAGCCTAGTCTCCACCACCCCTCGGCAGGGATGTCGTGAACAGCTGTTTAGTGATATTTAGTCGATCGTAAAGTACGCGCCGTTGAGGAAGAATGAAATCCCGGCAGAGTAGTTCGAGGAGAGCATGCGGATGGTGCCGTCGGTCGAGACGGTGACCGCTGCGTTGCCGCTGGTCATTGAGAGGTTGGAGTGGATCGCGAGGAACTGGGGTGCTGATGGTCGCATGTTTGGTGGGAGTGTTCCGATGGTCAGGCTGTTGGGGTTATCGACATCAGTTCGGAACGCGCCGTTGAGGAAGACCATGTTTCCAAGCCGGGTCGCGTAGGGTGCTTGTCCACCAAATACCGCAGGCGAGAAGTTAGGCCCAAGCGTGATCGAAACCGTCTGGTCATTGGTCAGCGCATCAGCGGTCTGGGCAACCTCAGCTTCTTGTGCTTCATCTGCAAATCCGCTTGTTGCTGCGTATTCACTGAACCATGCGATGGGGGTGTAGCGGACATTGGTGAGGTCGATGACCTCACCGGTTTCGGTGAGTCGAACGCGGACCCCAAGGCTCTCGATCCCCACGAGTTCTTCTGGGTCCGGAAGGGGGATGAACACTTGGAAGAGGCCTTGCTCATCGAAGTTGACAATGGCCGCGACGGAGGTGAAGTTGATTGGTGTTGGGAGTATTGAAAAAAGCGTAAAGGTAATCTGAAGCGGCCCGGTCGCGGGATTCCCCGATGAATCGATGAGAACACCTTGATAGATGAAGCTGCCTGCAGCAGTACCTTGCGGAGAGGAAATCTGTCCATCGGAGATTTGGGCAGGCTCAACAGACGCGGGCACAAACTGGACCTGGTTGCTGACCATCACAAGCGAGTTCGATTGCGCCGGCTGGGTGAAGGTAGTTCCGAACTCAAATGCCAAAAGCACCGATGCGATGAATGCCAAGCCTGCAGCGCTCACTGTGATATAGGATTTGGTCATGACTGATTCGCTCCTGTGTGTGTTGAAAGGTTGATGGAGAGGTTGATATGCATCAACTCCAGAATACCGCATCGCGAATCGTCTGCAAGGGGTTTTTCGCTGAGTCCATTGAATGTATCGAAACTATCAAACAACTTAGATCTCAAGATCCGCATCAATCGTGTGTAAAAAACACACAAACTACTTATGAAAAGGAGTGAAATGCTGCCAAAAACAAGCTTGTAACAGGGTTCAGATTCTGATAAAATACATGCGTAACCATAGCTCAAGTCATTTGAGACAAAATAGAGAGAGTGCCAAACATGCCCCCCTGTTCACTGCCAACCCAATCGTGCTTTCTCGCAACATCGCTCAACGACAGCAACTTCAACTTCCTTGACATCTATGCGTTCCTCGCAAGCTTCTGCCAAGGTTGTCCATAACCCACTCGAATTGATATTGCACACCGAAAGCCAAACTATGAACACAAGATCCTTCCTATTCGCGGCCATTGCCACAATCGCGACCTGTTCTGCATCAGTAAGCGCTCAGCAGTTCTGGCTCGTACAGAAACTCTTTCTCCCAAACCAGGTCGATACACACGACATCGGCCGCTCCTTCGCATCCGGCAGCGGAAATGTGTACATCGGAAGCATCGGGACACTCTCCGGGAATGATCAAGACGGAGGCGTCTACCAGTTCGACGCTACCACCCTCGCCTTTGAACGAGAACTCTTCAGCACAGGCAATGTCGGCGACAACGACTTCGGTTGGACCATGAAATACCACAACGGGCTCCTACTCGTCGGAGCACCAGGTCAGGACACCGAACGCGGGAACACAGGCGCCGCCTACCTCTTCAACGCAAACACCGGCAACATCATCGAACGCTTCGAAGACTTCAACGGACAATCAGGCGATCTCATGGGCGAAGCAGTAGGTCTTGAAGGCATCGTCGCCCTCGTCGGGTCGCCCTTTGCAGGACCAAGAGGCAGGGTCGTCCTCTACCGCACCGACAACCTCGCCCAGTTCGGTTCACTCACCGTGCCCGCCGGGTTCGATGATGAACAGTTTGGATCAGAAATCGTCGTCAACAGCGACTACGCGGTCATCAGCGCCCGTCAAAGCGCTGACAACTCGGGTGTTGTTTATGTACTCGACTTCGTCACAGGCGTCGTTCTCCATCGCTTCGTCTCGCCCAACTCAAGCACCTTCGATGGCTTCGGAGGCGCACTCGCACTCGACGGAGACACGCTGGTCGTCGGAGCCCAGCGAGGGGGGCTCTTAACCTTTGGTGCCGCGTTCATCTACGACCTGACCACCGGCGCATTGATCGAAACGCTCTCCGATCAATCCGGACAATCCGCGTTCGGCAGATCGGTCGACATCAATGACCAATACATCATTGTCGGAGCGTCGAGTTACTTTGGGGGACTGGGCCGCATCAGCCTCTACAATCGAACAACCTTCAATCTCATCAGAACCTTTGAATCACCCGATCCATTCAGCGGCGAATCATTCGGTCAAGTCGTCAAACTCGAAGACGAATACATCCTCACATCCAACTTCCGAAACAACGACCCCGAGCGCGATGTATTCGTCATCGACCAGTTCTGCCAAGCCGACATCAACCTCGACGGCTCCCTGAACTTCCTCGATGTCAGCGCCTTCATCAAGTTCGCAATCGACTTCAACCAAGACGGCAACTTCAACTTCCTCGACATCTCTGCATTCCTCGCAAGTTTTAGTGAAGGTTGTCCGTAAATGAGAGACTGTTCATTAGTTTCACAATTCGAAGTAGATTGTTGAAAGGCCAACACATGAGAACCCACACAGCACTAATCATCCTCGCATGCGTATGTCCAAGTCTACTTGCACAGGTTCAGTATGCTCCAATCCGCATCCCAACAAACCCCGCGGTCAGCCCGGCGTGGTTCGGAGAAAGCTTTGGCGTCGATGGCGATGAGCTCTACATCGGAGGCCTCGGGAGTTCTCCCGGGCTCCCCAACGAGCCCGGAGGCGTGTATCGATTCGATAAAGACACGCTCACCTACCAGCAGACCTACAACCCCATCGGAGACCCACAAGAATCAACATTCGGTTACTCCATGGAATATTACGATGGCGTCCTCTTGGTCGGCGCCATCAACGACCAAAGCACAGGCACTTTCGACATCGGAGCAGCGCACCTCATCAACCCGACCACCGGAGCGCTCATCCATACATTCGATGAATCGCCCAACGCCACATTGTTCAGTGAGTTTGGTATCGATGTCTCGATCAATGATGTCGCGATCGCGATCGGAGCGATCGGATACGATCCAAGCAGGAGCGGTCAAGTATTTGTCTACAACGCCGCGACCAACTCGCTCGTGATCACCCTCGAGCGAGACCCCGGAACCATCGACACGAACTACGGCTACAAGGTCAAACACAACGACGATTACCTGATCGTCTCCGCGCTAGGCAGCAGGAACGCAGGGATTCAAGGCGCAATCTATGTCTACGACTTCGTCACCGGCGTACGCCTGCACCGATTCACCAGCCCAGTCCCCGATGTGGACGGCACAGGACAGTTCGGCTATGACATCGAACTCCTCGGAGACCGCCTCTTCGTTGGAGCCGGACTCGCTGCGCCGGTTGGTGTACTCGGGAGAGTCACCGTCTATGACCTCCCAACAGGCAACATCATCACCACCCTCAGCGGGAACACCACAAATGACTCCGACGGATTCGGAAGCGCGATCAGCGCCGAGAACAGCACACTGGTGGTCGGCGCTCAGTATGACAATTCCTTTGACGGCGATAACACAGGGGCAGTTTATGTATTTGATGCTGATACCTACGAGATGATCGACAAGGTCTATCCTCCACTACCAACGAGCGATCAAGTCTTGTTCGGAAGAAAAGTAAAAGTACAAGACGGCACCATCCTCACCTCGAGCCTAGATAAAGATCAGTTCGGTGAGCGAATCGGCACTGCATACATCCTCAGGCAGTTCTGCCGCCCCGATCTGAACCTCGATGGAAACCTCAACTTCTTCGATGTCAGCTTCTTCCTCGCACAAAGCGTCGATTGGAATCAGGACGGCTCATTCAACTTCCTCGATATATCCGCTTTCCTGCAATCTTTCAATGATGGATGTCCGTAACAGCCCCTCGTAAACGGTGAGTCGCAGTCAGTTTCAGAAAAAGATTCAACGATACAACGATTCATTGATACACTAAGGAGTTCAACATGTTCATTCGCTCACTGATTTTCTTGATATGCCAGTTGGTCTCAACGAACGCGATTGCACAGCTCATCAGCGTCCCCGTCGAACTGCCTATGCCCTCGCAGGTTGACCCGGTCAACTTCGGAGTAGGGCTGGCTATAGGAGGCGGATCGATTTTTGTCGGTGGACTCGGAGAGGTTGAATCCGCGCCCCTCACACCCTGCGGAGTGTATCAGTACAACATCGACACCATGAGCTATGTCAAGAAGTTCGAGGGCGATCAAGAGAACATCGAAGATGATTTCTTTGGATTCGCAGTTGAGTTCGAGAACGACCTCCTATGGGTCGGCGCCCCCTGACAGACGACGGCGACGACGAGAACGGATCGGCCTATGTCTTCGATCCATCCAATACAACCCAGCTCAACACCTTCACCGCAGACGATGTCTTTGATAGCTTCGGTCTCTATGGATTGGACATCTCCGTCACAAACTCCGCCGTCATGATCGGCGCACCTGGATTCTCCGGTGGGGGCAAAGTCTTCGTCTACAACCCGCTGACCTTCAGCTTCTTCACATCACTCGAGCGCGATACAACCACCGATGACTTCAATTACGGCTGGAAAGTCGAGCACAACGATCAATATCTAGTCGTCTCCGCCAAGGGAGAGTTTGATTTCAGTCCCGATGGTGCAGTCTATGTCTATGACTTCGCTTCCGGATTCTTGCTCTACCGTCTCACGAGCCCGATCGAAGACCTTGACGGCGGAGATGAGTTCGGGATACAGATCGCTCTTGAAAACGATACCCTGCTCGTCTCTTTCGGGGGCGGTGCTCCATCAGATGTCAGGGCCAAAGTCGCTATGTACGACCTAACGACCGGAGATCTGGTTACACTCCTCGACGCCGACGCAACCACAAACCAAGACGGCTTCGGTTCCAGCATCAGCATCGAAGGCAACACCGCCGTCATCGGAGCACCCTTCACAAACGACCCAAGACTCCCAGGCAAAGCAGGCGAACTGCGCGGTGCGTTGTATGTCTACGACCTCAGCACCAAGACCCAGACCGAAAAAATCATGCTCCCAACATCGGTCACTGACCGGAAAGCATTCGGGTCACCAGCAGTGATCAAAGACGGCACCATCGTCACCTCAAGCGGCACTGATGTCATCTCCGAAAACAGATCCTATGTCATCAAGCAGTTCTGTAAACCCGATCTCAACCTCGACGGAAACCTCAACTTCTTCGATGTCAGCTTCTTCCTCGCACAAAGCGTCGATTGGAAACAGGACGGCTCATTCAACTTCCTGGACATCTCCGCTTTCCTGCAATCTTTCAATGATGGATGTCCGTAGCCTGTATTCTGCAAAAATAATTTGCATGAAAAAAGGCATCTAGCCCACCCGAAGATTGATCGTTTTTTTGTGCTATCCATTCAATCTACAGATGACGAAAAAAGTGATTTTTTTCGAACAAAAGCGGGCTTTTTCTTTTTTGCTGCGCCCAAAGGAAATTGATCAACGATTACGCAATTAAGGTGAATGTTGTCCTTAACCCGTTATGTTAATTTGGGTATGCTTTCAGGATTACAAGACTGCTCGCTCAATTAAACATTCGAAATACATCTATTTATTGGGCCAAGTTTTAAAATCTGTGGCATGCTTACTAGGTTTCATATTTGAGTTCTGAAATCCTAAGCAGCGAGGGTAACTAAAGAGTAAAGAGGAATGTGTTATGGATACCACAATCGAACACGACGATCGTCGAAGCATCAACTGGCACGCAGTACGAACGCATTGTGGGGTTTTCATTATCGGAATACTCGGCTTCTTTGTAATCCAATCAAAAACAATGTTGGCAGTCAACGATCCAAATATTGGATTTGACCCTCCCTCACCTAGAGCAACCATCGTCGGTCGAATAGATCCAGGTTCAGATCAGCTGTACTTTGAACGAGGAGATAAATCAGGGTTCATCCAGATTGATCGTGGAGAGTATTGTCAGCAGGCTGCAACAGCTGTTTTGGTGCGATTCAATCACAAAATAACCGATGACGAAATTGTCTTCATGAGAAATCCTAGATTGCCAGGAAATGCTATTCAGCAGTTCTCGAAAGCATTTGGTTATGCAATAGAAACCGGGTTGGGATCTGAAAGCCCAAATTGATTTCACTCACCAAGTGGATTAGGTTTATACACCTTTGTCCCAAGCGCCCAGTTCTTCTCTGTAAAGTTGCCGCCAAGCGCAGTGTTCTCGCGTTCAGGGCGAGCCGCTGCGAGTGTGAGCACGGTTTTCGCATCAAGGTTGTCAATCAACGACACAAGCACCGCTTCTGGTGAGGATGGGATCTTCGCCGCTCCGTATTCCGGACGCTCGTGGTGCGAGATGATGATGTGCTGAAGCACAGTCAACGCCCCTGCAGGCATCCGAGTCCCGGTCTCACGCATCATCTGCTGAGACTTGTCATGAAGCATAATCGCGCCCTCAACCAAGTGCCCGATCAGCTCGCCTCGATCCGAGTATCCAAACCCGCGATCATAAAATAACTCGCGTGTCTTGCCCATGTCATGGAGGAACAGACCCATCATCACGATGTCCCTGCTGATCTTGGGATACAACGGGCACACCCGGTCCGCGATCTGCATCAAGGTCAATGTATGCTCAAGGAGCCCGCCCAAATACGCATGGTGCAACCGAACCGCTGCGGGCGCACTCCGGAACGCATCCATCAGATGCTCATCCGCAAGGTAGGTCTTGGCAAGCGCCTGCATCGCAGGATGCTCAAGCGTGTCAAGCAGCGCCAGCACCTCCGTAAACATCTCTTCGGGATCACGCGTACACGAAGGAAGCAAGTCACGAAGCTCATGCGGGGATGGTTCATGCGCTTCAATCGTGTGAATCACGATCTGAAGCTCTCCCTGGTAGGCCTGCGTCTCGCCCTCAACCCACACAAACCCATCGGTGGGGAGGCGCTGGAAATGCGCCTCGTCAATCGACCACATCCGCCCCGCGGTCTGCCCGGACGCATCACCAAGCAAGCACCGAAGGTAAGGCTTCCCATTCTTGGTCATGCCCTGCTGAGCATTCGCGATGGAAAACACCCCGTCAAGGCGTTCTGAAGGGTTCATCTGGGCAATCAATCTTCGTGAGGTTTGTGTGGTCATGATCAAGCATACGAACCCAGCACGCCCCATTCCATATCACAGCCATCTTCCGTGCACATCCACCCATCTTCTCATCCGCAACATCCAAGACCTGCGCCCACAACCAACCTACGGTAAGCATTCCAATACCGGTCCACAATCCCGCTCCCAGCGCAGGAAGGCCAACCCCCGCATGCCCACCCACCCGACAACCGCACATACACTCATCGCAGGCCTTGCCCTGTGCGCGGGATCGGTCACCACCCTCGCAGCTTCCGCTACCCATTCAGAATCCCATTCCGCTACACACAACCAATCTTCAGATTCCCAATCAAATCAATCCCAACCAGATCAATCACCCGATTCCTTCGATCAAATCGACCTCGCTCTTGAGCCCATCGACGGGATCATCACCCTCGGCGCCGGCGCGGGATGGCTCTGGAAGCAAGGCACCACCACCAACATCCTCCTGAACAGAGATGTCAATGTCCAAATCGGTAGCTCGATCGTCACCGCCAAAGCAGCCCGACTTTGGTTGCGCCCCCTCCAAACCAACTCCTCAACACCCACCTACCAAGTCTTCGGCGTCTTCAAAGACCTCCGTTCCACCGACAACGCCTTCACAGGAAAGCTCGTCCCGATCCGAGCAATCGTCAATCTTCAAGATTCAATCGCACTCAACCTTGGCGCTCAGCTTGCCTACAAACCAACACGCAAAGACCTCCAGCCCTTCATGGACCAGGCCGACGAGCTCTACACCTCGCGCCTTCTGAGCCAACAGCCCCAACTAGACCAACAAACTAGCCAGCAACCAGAACAGCAATCAACCACCCTCCGCTGGGCGCCAAAGGAACTGAGCCCAGCTCCCGCAACCCCAGAGCCTCAGGTCGCGCGTACGCTCCCCGACCCCGCATCCCAGCCCACCCGCTCGCGCGTCCAAGAAATCCTCGATCAAACCGTCCGCGCATCCCGCAACTCCAATCCCGAATCTTCCCAGATCGCTCGCCAAGATCCCTCGGCTATCCAAACACCCCAAAACGCGCAGCTGCCCAAAGATCTCAAACTCATCCAGGACCCGTCAAACGCACAAAGCGATTCAGCATCCGCATCCCGTGCCGCCAAACCGACCCAACCAATATTCCAAGCATCCGGAATCTTCTCCATCTCCATCGAGGGCAAACTCATCGCACAAGGCGCTCAAGAAGCGACCACCACGACAGACGCCCGTCCCGCAACCATCACCGCAGACGGCGGTGTCCGCCTTCAGTACCAAGACCCCGCAACCCGACAATCAATGGATCTCGAAGCAGAACGAGCGGTGATCTTCCTCACAGACGACCAAGCAGGATCAACGAGCACAACCCAGCTCAACGCTTCCCAAATCGAAGGCATCTACCTTGAAGGAGGCGTCTTCGCAGGAAACGAAGACTGGTCCGTCCGTTCACCAAAGGTCTATGTTGATCTGGTCAATGATAAAATGCTGATGCTCGATGCGGTCTTCTGGACCGTCGATGAACGCACCAACATGCCCCTCTACCTCCGCGCCTCCTATGTCCGCCAAACCTCGCAAGGCGAGTTCGAAGCCGACCGCGCCCGCATCGCAAACAGCTCCTTCTTCGAGCCAGACATCAGTGTCGGGGTCTCCAAACTCAAAGTCTCCATCCGCGACGAACAACCAAGACGCACCGGACTCTTGGGACTCGTCGGATCAGTCGGAGATCGATTCGCATCAGACCAAAGTACCTCATCTGCTTCATCTTCAAACTCCGCTTTGAACTCAGGTTCAAACTTAGCCAACATCGAGCCGGGTTCAGATCTTGTCAGAAGAGTGTTTGTTGAAGGTAAAAATGTCACACTCAGACTCGGATCAGTCCCCGTGTTCTGGCTCCCAAGCATCAAAGGCAACACCGACGCCTTCCCCCTCAAAGAAGTCCGCATAGGAGATTCAAACCGCTCTGGTCTCGCCCTCCGCACCAAATGGGATGCCTACTCCCTCTTGGGGATCGATCCGATCGACGATGTCAAAGCCCGAGTCGCGATCGACTACTACGGCGAGCGTGGATTCGCATTCGGTCTTGAAAGCAGCTGGAACACCCAGCAGCACCGAGGAAGCCTCTACTCATACATCCTCCCAGACGATGACGGTTTCGATGTGCTTGCAACCGGTCAAGAAATTGATCGCACCGGTGAAGTCCGCGGGATGATCTCCATCAACGATATCTGGAAACTCGACGAAGCGTGGACCCTGATCACCCAAGGGAACTACATCTCCGACGAAGCCTACATCCCCGCATTCGAAGATCAGCTCGGACGCGAAGCAACCGATTTCGATTCCATGCTCAGACTCGAACGCACAAGCGAGCGCACCCAGTTCGGGTTCGAGATCTCAGGAAGCCCAAACGACTTCATCGCTGCTGAGCACCTGCTCCAGTCCCCCGGATACGCGGTCGATAAACTGCCCGAAGCAAGCTTTGTGTCCACCGGTCAAGACCTCTTCCCCGAATGGATGCCCGGGGTCTTCGAATACCAATACGAAGCAAGCATCGGTTCCATGCGCCTGCGTTTCTCAGAAGCCACCGCTGCTGAATACGGATTCGATACACCCGCACTCGCAAACGCAGCATTCGGAACCGCGCCCGGAGTCTCCCTCGCTGACACTCAGCGAGCACTCGGACTCAACGAAGACAATGTCTCCCGCTTTGACACGCGCCACGAAATCAGCGCCCGCTTTGACGCGGGTCCGGTCACCCTGACTCCATTCGTCGTCGGTCGCGTGACCGCATACGACACTTCCTTCGATACCTTCACTCCCGGTCAAACCGATGACATTCGGTACTGGGGCGCGGTGGGCATGACCGCAAGCACTACCCTAACCCGCATCAATGACAACGCGAGCAGTGACTTCTTCGATATCCACCGTATCCGTCACATCATCGAACCGTCGGTGACGATTTGGCAGGCCGATTCTGGATTCGCAGTGGGGGATACACCGGTCTTTGACGATGATGTCGAAGACCTCCTCCGGGGAACGATGTTCCGTGCTGCGATCGATCAAACCTGGCAAACCAAGCGAGGCGGCGCCGGACGATGGCGCGACGCTGATATCCTCAAGCTCAACACTGAATATGTGTGGACCAGCGATCGTGCTGGCAACAGCATCATCCCCGACTACTTCGAAGCCCGTCCCGAACTCTCCAACCCCGGGACATATGTCGGGTCTGAGCTCATCTTCTCCCCGACCGATGTCCTCGCGTTCTCTGGTTCTGCAGTCTTTGACATCGACGCTGACCAGATCTCTCGCTCAAGCACAGGGGTTCTGGTCGAACACCGCCCGGGATTCACAAGTTCACTCGAATACCGCGACATCCGCGCCATCGACGCGACCTTCCTGACCGGATCAAACAGCTACATCCTCACCGACAAATACGCGGTCTCCACCGCAGCAAACTACAACTTCGACCGGGGCGATTTCCAGAACTTCTTCTTCCGTCTTGAGCGCAAGTTCCAGATGGGCACCCTTGGAATCTCGGTCAACTTCGACAACATCCGCTCAGAAACAAGTATCGGGGTCGTCTTTAGACCATTCGGAACCACAGGCACCACCTTCGCAGGTGATGGCGGATTCTTCCAGCAGTAATCTCTAGAAATGTCTAAATCGGCAAGGTAGACAAAAGTGCACGCTATCTACGCTAGCTCTTGACAGTCCGCGCCTTCGCAGAAACCTCGCACGCAAGCGGCTGTTCAGGATCGATCGGATACTCACCACAAAAACACGCTGTGCAGTAGTCCGTCGAAGACTCCTCCATCACACTCAGCATCCCATCCCTGCTCAAATAATGAAGCGAATCAACCCCAAGGTATTCTCGGATATCTTCCACTGATTTATTGTGCGCAATCAGCTGATCCTTGGTCGCAAAGTCCACCCCAAAGAAACACGGGTGCGTAATCGGTGGACATGAAATCCGCACATGAATCTCGCTCGCGCCCGCTGCGCGGATCTGCTTCATCTTCTCGCGCGTTGTTGTCCCGCGCACAATCGAGTCGTCAACGATGATCACCCGCTTATCACGGACAATCTCGGACACCACATTGAGCTTGAGCCGAACCGCAGCAGACCGCTCAGTCTGCGTGGGTTTGATAAAGGTTCGTCCCACATACCGGTTCGGGACAATCCCCTCGCGGTACGGAATCCCGCTCTCATTGGCATATCCATTGGCAGCGCTGCGCCCAGAGTCAGGCATCGGCATCACAATATCCGCATCAACCGGAGACTCCTTCGCAAGCTCAACACCAAAACGCTCGCGTGCAACAAGCACATTCTGTCCAAACACGGTTGATGCAGGGTTCGCAAAGTACACATGCTCAAATACACACCGCGCCAGCTTGGGCATCGGTTCAGCAAACCGCCGCGAGCTCACTCCCCGATCACAAAGCGTCACGATCTCCCCAGGCTCAACCTCGCGGACATACCGCGCCCCCATCACATCAAGCGCCACCGTCTCCGATGCAATCACCGGACACCCATCCTCAAGCTCACCGAGGACCAACGGACGAAAGCCCCAAGGGTCCCGCGCTGCTTCGATCCGATCTTTAAACAACAACACAAGCGAGAACGCGCCCTGCAAGTTCCGCAGCATCGCCGCCGTCGGATCAGGTGTATCCCGTTGATCAGGCGCTGCCAGCAGATGCAGCATCACTTCGGTATCTGAAGAAGTATGAAAGAGCTGACCACGACGGGAAAGCTCGTGCCTCCAGATGTCCGAGTTAATCAGGTTCCCGTTGTGAGCAACACTCACCGGTCCATCAAACATCATCTCGACAAAGGGCTGAATATTCTGGATCCCTGACCCACCCGTCGTTGAATACCGAGTATGCCCAATCACCCCTCGGCTCTCCGCGCCATGCTTGTTGTAATACCCGTCAAGCTTCTCAAGACGCTCAGGAGTCAGCACATCCGCAACAAGACCCTCGCCACGCTCGCTATGAATCTTCCCATTGGAGGACGCTGCAAGACCCGCAGCTTCTTGCCCGCGATGCTGAAGCGCAAACAGCCCAAGGTATCCCAGATTCACCGCAGCGGGGTGCTTCCAGATTGCGACAACGCCGCATTCCTCTTTCGGAGAATCATCCAAGACGGGCAAGGGCACGGCACGGGTCATTGAGTTCTCCACGCATCTAGCAGAGTACATACAAGAAACAAGCGAAAAACGGGATCAATCTAAATCTACCAAGTCGACAACCAGCAGACCAATGCCCAAGCGTAGGACTGCTCAATCACCAACGACACCAAGCACACACACGATCTGCCCCAGCATCACAAGATGTCGATCGAATCCACACGCGAGCACAACCCCGCATCCGCTCCCCGTCCAAGAAGGAGCTCGATCGACGCACGACCAGCAGCGCCCATATCAAGAGTCAGATCAGAGACATACATCGAAAGGTACTTGTCAACAAGCTCAGGATCATCCCACTCTGACCGCTCACCCTTGTTAATCTGAAGGTGCAGACGAGAAGCGTCTTTTTCTCGAACCGCAGTCTCAATAGAACGCGTCAACAGATCCGCAACCACCGAGCAGCTCCCGCTTCCAAACCGTTCGTCAATCGACCGCGCCACCACATTCAGACCAAGGGGCAAAGGTTTGCCCCCCGTGTCGCTGTGCCACCACTGACCAATATCACCAATCATCCGAAGCCCAAGCTCCCCAAAGGTCAGCTGCGCTTCATGGATCAGCAATCCCGCATCCACACGCCCCTCAACCACCGCACCCGGAATATCCGAGAACAACATTGGGACAAACCTGAACCCCGGTGCGATCAAGCTCAGCGTCAAAAACGCACTCGTGTTCACCCCCGGCACCCCAATCGTTACCTCAGGACCAAGATCATCAAATCCCTTTAAATTAGAATCCTGCGCAACCACAAGCTTGGGGCCATAGTTCTCACCGAACGAACCGCCAGATCGGGTAATCAAATACCTATCCGCGATCGCGGGGTAGGTCGCGCACGAAATCGCAGTGATGTCATACGGCGCCGATTGACCCGGATTGATCGCAAGCTCGTTGAGCTCCTGAACATCACGAGCAACAGGCGCAAACCGGAACATCCCCGTATCAATCTGAGGCTTCCCAAGCGCTCCATCAATCGGTGTCCCATCCGGATTCGTGATCCCCGTCAAAGGCCACCACATCACCAAATCATCCGAGTCGGGCGAATGCGCCAAAGAAAGCTCGATTGTCTGTGTATTGGTCATAAAAATCCTGTGTAAGCAATCAATACCCTAAACAGCCTGTTGATGTGAAACAAAGATGTGAAACAAACAAGTTCAATACTTCGTCAATGAAGGATCCAACCGATCAGACCACCACAAAATACCACCCGCGACCGAGCGAGCGCCGGTGAATCCATGCTGCTGCATGTAGACCGCAGCGTTGAGTGATCGTTTCCCTGACCTGCACAATATCGCGACCTGAGAATCTTCTTCAATATCAAGCTCACCAAGCTTCCCAGGTAAATCACCCATCGGAATATGCAGCGCCCCATCAATCGAAGCAACCGCGAGCTCATCCGCTTCCCGGATATCAAGCAAGAGAAAGTCATCCGCCTTCTTCTCGTGGTTCAACTGGGTTTCAACCACGCTGATCTCAAGCGATTCGTTAAATGGATAGTTCGGTGGGTTGTCTGCAAGGTCAGTCATTCGTGGGCTCTTCTTTCGTGAATAATACAGTGTTCTGATCAGATTCACGATCCTGATCAGATTCATGCAAACCAGTAGTCTGTACTACGGTATGGTGTCCCGCTGGTCCAGTGGACCAACTGGTGTCTTGTTGGGTTCGTTTCCAGACCTGCTGTGGACTCCAAGTGTTCGAGCGAATTCGGCTCCAGTACACAAACGGATCAAGTATCCATCGTCCCCACGCAAGCAAGTTTGTCGGGCCCGACAGCAGCTGGTCCAAAGGACGGGTCTGCTGTGCATCAATCGAAGATCGAGCATCCGGAAACAGCCCGTACGATCTGGGAAGCTCATTCTTGCGTGGATATCTCAGCAGCAACATCGTTGGGTTGTGGGCAATCCCGTCAATCGGAACCATGAACCGAATCGGTTCCCACTCGGATCGAGATTCCGCTGACGCTCCTAACGCAAGTCCAACCGCAGGATTCTCAACAAAGCTATGCGTTGCTCGCTGAGTACCAATCTCGACCCGCTCATTGACGCTGTGGGTACACCCAGCGAAGAACAAAGTGCTCCCAAACAGGATGGTCATCAGTATCAAACAGGTCCATGTACGCATCGAGACATGATAGCATTCCTCCCTCCGATCAACCGATCTTCGATGCTCCAAGCCCCACACTTCCTCGTTCCCGTGAACCTATTATCAGAATACTTCAACAGGATACAGATGGCAAAAAAAGGCAAAAAAAAGAATACCCACTCACCGGTCTACGACAACCGTCGCGCTCGCCATGATTATTTCATCGAGGACACGCTCGAAGTCGGGATTGTCCTCGAAGGGTCCGAGGTCAAGAGCATCCGCGATGGCAACTGCTCACTCAAAGAAGGCTTCATCACCGTCGACCTCGAACCACACCGCCTCACTCTCCATCAGGTTGATATTCCCCCATATCAACCCGCTGGAGCCCTCAACCACAAACCAAAACGCACCCGCCAGCTTCTCGCTAAAAAACGAGAGATCGAGCGCCTGTGCAGATCAGTCGATGTCAAAGGCGTCACCCTCGTCCCCCTCAAACTCTACTTCTCAGGCGCACACGCCAAAATCCAGCTCGGTGTCGCGCGAGGAAAAGCTCAGCACGACAAACGGAACTCAATCGCAGAACGAGAGAATCAGCGAGACATGCAGCGAGCAATGTCCAAACGGATGAAGTTCTAAGAATGCACCCTGCTCCGGAGCTCAAGTGAGCCGAAGATCAATCCTCATCCTGTCCTCGCTCTTGATCACGCTCGTCCTGATCGCATGGATACGCGTCATCATCGGAACCAGCAACTCAACCAGATCACCGCAGTGGGGGATTCCCTCCGACGAACTCATCCTGAATCTTCGTCTGAGTCGCGTCTGGGTCGGAGTACTGGTCGGATCATGCTTAGGAGTTGCCGGTGTCCTTCTCCAGTCCTTGCTCAGAAATCCACTCGCTGCTCCGGATCTGATGGGACTCAGCGCCGGAGCAGGATTCGCAGTCACACTCGTCATCTTCATCACCGGAGCCTCCCTCAGCGTTGGGACCGCTTCGATCCCCGCACTCGCGGGTGCACTGCTCGTCTTGATGCTCGTTTACACATTGTCCCAGCGTCACGGGGTTATCGATCCAGTCACGATGGTACTCATCGGTGTGATCGTGTCGGTGATTCTTGGAGCTGCGACGATGCTGGTTGCATCCCAGATGCCCGATCGCGGATTTGGAACAAGCCGATGGATGATGGGCCACATCCGCGAAGATCTAGCCAAAGTTCACTTGTGGTCCTCATCTGCGATCGCAGCATTGGTCATGATCTACGCCCTCACCAAAGCAAACGCATACGACACCGGCGCCCTCTCAACTGAAGAAGCACAAAGCGTCGGACTCCGCCTCAAGCAGATCCGTCTCGGTCAGCTCATCGGTGCGGGAGTACTGACTACCGTTTCGATCGTCCTTGCTGGCCCAATCGCATTCGTCGGACTGGTGAGCCCCCACCTTGTCCGCATGCTCATCGGGCCCCAGCACAAAACACTCTTGATCGGATCAGCAATCGTCGGCGCATCGATGGTAGTGGGAGCCGATGTCGTAACAAGACTGATCCAAACCGACGCAGGAAGAATCCCCATCGGTGTGCTGACCTCTCTGATTGGTGGTCCAGTTTTTCTAATGCTCCTGCTCAAAGAACGCGCAACGCGCTGATCAAAGAACCTTTCAGGCATTAAAGTATCGCGCCTGTGGGTGGTGCGAAATAATCGCGCAGGTCGACTGCTCGGGATCAATCTGGTAGTTCTCAGTAAGAGAGCATCCAATCCGAAGCGGATCAAGCAATCTCCACATCGCAAGATGATCACTCATCTCCGGACACGCGGGATACCCAAACGAGTATCGCGAACCCCGGTATTTCTGCTGAAAGAGCTTCGGGATCTCGCTCGAATCTTCATGCCCAAAGCCCAGCTCCTGACGCACACGCTTGTGCCAAAGCTCCGCGAGCCCCTCCGCAGCTTCAACCCCGATCCCATGCCAATACAAATAATCCTTGTACTGATTGGAATCAAACAACACCTTGGTGTGCTCAGTAATCTGCTGCCCCATCGTCACACACATCATCGAAATCACATCCCGCCTGCCCATCGCGCGGCACTCGTCCACATCTCGATAATAATCGGAAATGCAAAGCACATGATTCTCCGATTGACGAGGGAACTCAAACCGCTCAACTTCC
Source organism: Phycisphaerales bacterium (assembly GCA_045105315.1). Lineage (GTDB taxonomy): Bacteria > Planctomycetota > Phycisphaerae > Phycisphaerales > UBA1924 > UBA1924. Next base: position 22,730 of record JBGCDI010000047.1, read on the forward strand.
CGGTCATGGTCTTCGGGATCAAACACAATCAACGCGTTCCCATCAGAACTACACGGGAAATATCCATACACGACACCCGGATTGAGAATGTCGGTCTCCACACACGCCGACTTAAGCTCTTCAAGCTTGGGGCGAGCAACCTCATCAAGCAGCGCACTGTACTCTTGTTTACTCAGCGACCCCCGCTTGATCTGCCACTGCACACTAAAGAGCGCCGTCGGATTGATATACGGAAAAATATGCTGCAAAGGGATGTCATCAACCACCCGCGTTCCCCAGAACGGAGGCGTCGGGATTTCGTTTGAGCGTGTCACTTCAGACCGCGTAAGCGTCGCTACCTGCGATCCCGATGCAGATTCTGCCTGTTGTTGTGTACTTGCTGCGTGCTGAGACCTGGTTTCATTCCATCGTGATTGGCGCTCCTGAGCAGCTGTAATCAGTTCAGTGCTCGTGCCCGCAACAATCGCATTCATGGTGTCAAGCCCATCAAACGCATCCTTCGCATAATGAAGATCACCTTTATACACGGAGCTCAAATGCCCCTCTGCATATGTTCGTGTGAGCGCAGCGCCACCGAGAAGTACCGGAACCTTAATCTCGGATTCATTGAGCTGATTCAGATTTTCTTCCATCACATTCACGCTCTTGACCAGCAATCCAGAAAGACCGATCGCATCAGCATTGGTTTCTCTGAACGCTTTGAGAATCGAATCAATCGGTTGCTTGATCCCAAGATTATGAACCGTGAACCCGTTGTTGGTCAGCAAGATATCAACCAGGTTCTTCCCGATGTCATGTACATCCCCCTTGACCGTCGCAAGCACAATCGACCCCTTGCTCACGGAATCCGCCTTCTCCATATGAGGCTCAAGCAAAGCAACCGACTTCTTCATCACCTCCGCGCTCTGAAGCACAAAAGGAAGCTGCATCTGACCAGAACCAAAGAGCTCGCCAACAGTCTTCATCCCCTCAAGAAGATGATTATTAATAATCTCAAGCGCCGAGTAACTTTCCAGCGCCTCATTGATGGTTTCATCTAGCCCCTGATGCTCGCCATCAATAATGTGAATCCGTAGCCGCTCCTCGAGAGTCCGGTCCGTGTTGTCTTCCACGCTCACCTGCTCGCTCTCATCCATGAACAAATCAATCAATTGCGAAAGCGGGTCATGACCTTCATCGGTAATCCCATCGGGCAAGCCCGTACCACCAGCGCCAGTCGACCTCCGGTCCATAATCAGATCCAGCGCCGCATTCTTCTGCTCGTCAGGGATCTTGTGGAGTGGTGTAATCTTGGACGCATGAACAATCGCGCTGCTCATCCC
>JBGCDI010000048.1:0-7447 GCA_045105315.1 Phycisphaerales bacterium
ACGGAATGAGAGTGATGCGGAGGATGCGGCGCAGGAGACTTTTTTGAAGCTCGCGCGGCATGCGGGGAGTATCCGGTCGCATGCGGGGGCGTGGCTTCATGCAGCGGCGATGGGGTGCTCGATTGATTTGATGCGGCGTGCTGAGTCGCGGCGGCGTGCGGAGCGTGTGGCTGGGGTTGTTGAGAGAACTGAGCAGGTTGATCGGAGTGCTGAGTACGCGCTTTGGAGCGAGATTGAGCCCATGCTTGATGAGGCGATTGCTTCGCTTGATGTTGCTGATCGGGAGTTGATTGTTGGGCGGTTCTTGTGTGATCGTTCACAGCATGAGATGGCGGTCGAGCTTGGGGTGAGTGATGGGACGGTTCAGCGGCGAACGACGAAGGCGCTTGGGAAGTTGCAGAAGCGGTTGAGCGCGAAGGGGTTTGCGGTTGGTGGTGTTGCGGTGCTTGGTGGGGCTCTTGGGTACTCGACGGTTGGTCATGGGAGTGCGGTGCTGGCGGGATCGATTTCAAAGATTGGGCTTGTGGGGATTGCGGGGCAATCGATGAAGCCTGCATGGATGTCTAAAGGAGTGATGATCGGTGGTGCTGCGGCGATTTTGGCTGGAGTGCTTTCGATATCAGTATTGAATGTTGGGAATGGGAACAACTTGGGCGGAGTTGGTGGGCTTTTTGGGTTTGGGGGATCGCAGGTTGAGCCTGGTCCTGAGCGACCGAGCGGGACGATTGGGCCTTTTGAGATTGTGTCTGCGGGTGAGCGGAACTTCTTTGATCGGGGTGTGTGGATTCGGGACGGGGCGCTGGTGATTAGTCACGGGATGCATCATGAGCTTGATGAGATCAAGCGGGCGAGGCTCAAGATTTTGAGCAGCGAGTGGTCTCCGGATGAAGATGGGGTGGTGGTGATTGAATCGAGGGTGGAGCGTATTTCTCCGCTTGGTGATGAGTGGAGCCGATTCAAGATGGGTCAGCGGGTGACGATTCATGCGTGGTTTGATGATGTTGGAAGAGTTGTGCTCAAACCGATGACCGATGGCGTGCAGCTTGGTCGCAATGAACCGAAATGGTTTGGTGTGCGTCCACCGATGGGGTGGGAGGAGCATGGTCGGATTCCGGAGGATGCGGGTGAGTTTGGGGTCAACGGGCCTTGGACAGAGGCGGAGCGGATTCCGTTTACGATTACTGAGCGAGAGATTAAGTTTGGTGCGGCGAGCTGGACAGCTGCGAACTACCGGATTGTTGAGTGGACTCCGATGGAGGGGTACTCGCGTGTGCTTTCGATCCATGCGGGCGGGCGTGATCCAAGGTTGATTGGGACGCGGTTCCGGTTGTTGCTTCGTGAAGACGAGGATGGGTACACGATTGCGTATTACATGCCTGGTTCTTCGCAGAGTAATCGTTGGCCGAGTTCGTTTGAGTACAGCAAGGACAACCCTGTGCAGATCGTGACGATCGATGGGGGTGATTGATGGAGATGTGCATACACAAGATGGTCAGACGGCGCGGGTTTACGATTATTGAGATGTTGATTGTAATCGGTATTGTCGCGGTGGTTCTTGGGCTTGCGATTCCGGCGCTTCGGCTTGCTCGTGATTCTGCTCGGCAGGCGATGTGTTTGAATAACGCGAGGCAGATTGCGACTTCGATCAATACTTTTTCAGGGGAGAATCGGCAGCGGCTTCCTGAGAACCGGACGATTGTGGGTGATGGAGAATATATTACATGGCGCGCGAAGTTGCAGGAGGATGGATATATCCCTGGGGCGGAGAGTTGGGTGTGTCCATCGCATATAGGCCCTGGGCCTCGCAATGAGATTGGGTATGGGAGTTCTTCATTGACTTGTGTTGGTGATGTGACATCGAGTTATGCGATTAATGGGCATTTGCTATGGCGGTATGGGATCACTGATCAGGAAGCGAAGCGCCGGGATACGGTGATTCGTCGTCCGAGTCATACGATTTTGGTTGCTGAGACGAACCGGTCTTTTGCAAATCTGCGTGTGAGTAATCCGTTTATTGCGAACTACTACGAGGACTATCCGGGGCCTTACGGGTATTGGCATGGGGGGGATGCGGTGTACTCTTTTCAGGACGGGCATGCGGAGGTGATTTCGCTGCTTGATACGGGGAGTCCTGATTGTCGTTGGCATAACGGGAAGGATTTGTCTGCGGATGTGTTTGTGCCTCAAGCTGCTGAGGAGTTTCGTCCGCATGATCATCCGGATTGGGTGTATTTGGTGCCTGATGTGTATTTGCCTTGATTTGGGGAGTCTTGGGGGGTTGATGGATTGGGGTTGGGATGCTTGTTTCTAAGGAGAGAATGGCGTTTTGGGGCGGGCTTGGGCATTGCTAGGTTGGCAAATGCTTGCTGCCTACCTATGATCTTGGTTCACGCGATAGGGCGTTGGAACGGAGTTTTGGTGATGCTTGGACGAGTCTTTAAAGCGTATGACATTCGTGGTGTGTATCCTGATTTGCTGACTGACCGGATGGGGTGGCAGATTGGGTGCGGGTCGGCGAAGTTCTTGCTTGAAGAAGCGAGCAACGATGGTGAGTCGACACCAATGATGCGGAATGTAGTCATTGGTCGCGATATGCGGAAGTCATCACCGACTTTGCGTGATGAGCTTGTGCGTGGATTGACTTCGTACAGCGCGAGTGTGATCGATCTTGGGTTGATTGATACGCCGATGATGTACTTTGCGATTAACTATCTTGATGCATCGGGTGGTGTGGTGATTACTGCGTCGCACAATCCTCCGCAGTACAACGGGTTCAAGATATCTAAACGCAAAGCGAAGCCTGTGGGTGAGCTGACCGGGCTTGAGCTTGTTCGCAAGTATGCAGCGATGGTTGATAAGAACGCGGTGCCTGATCCGAGCGCGATTGTTGAGGAGCGTGATCTTTGGAAGCCTTATGCGAAGCATGTGCTTAAGTTCTTGGATCTTGCTGATCGTGATGCATCGAGACCCATGAAGATTGTGGTTGATGCGTCCAACGGGATGGCGGGGATGATGTGTCCCAAGGTGTTTGGGAAAGATGGGGAGCATGTTGAGGGGCTGGATATTATTGAGATGAACTTTGATATCGAGTCTGGGGAGATGGCGCATGATCCGAATCCGCTTGTGGAGTCGAATCTTGAACAGTTGCAGGCGGCGGTCATTGAGCACAAAGCTGATCTTGGTCTGTGCTTTGATGGGGATGCGGACCGGTGTGTTGCGGTGGATGAGAAGGGCAGGACTGTGCCTTGTGATCAGATGACGGCGTTGCTTGCGTCGTTCTTCCTTGAGCAGGAACCTGGTGCTGCGATTGTGTATGACCTGCGTTCGACTCGCGCGGTTGAAGAAGAGATCCGCAAGCATGGAGGGACACCGCTTCGTGGCCGGGTTGGTCATGTGTTTATGAAGCAGCTACTCGCAGAGCATAAAGCGATCTTTGGTGGCGAGCTCTCTGGTCACTTCTACTTCCGGAAGAACTTTAATGCGGATAGCGGTGCGATCGCGATGGCGACCTTCTTGTCGGTGCTTGCCAAGAGCGGGAAGACGATGAGCGAGCTGATTGAACCGATGAAGCGGTACAAGCAGTCGGGCGAGATCAACTTTGAGAATGAAGAGAAGGACGAAGCGATCGAGTCGGTGATGGAGTACTACGCAGAGAAGTGCGAGATTGATGAGCTTGATGGGATCACGGTTGATTGTTTCGAGGATGAGGGCTGGTGGGTGAATATCCGTAAGTCCAATACTGAGCCATTGCTTCGTTTGAATGCGGAAGCGAAGGATCAGGAGACGCTTGACCGGATTCTTGCGGAGGTTTCTCCGATGCTTGGGACGAAGGTTGCTCACTAAAGACGGATTTTAATACTTCTGTTGAGCTCGCATGCGCGATTCTGTCTTGGGATCTTGGTGTTATTGTGCCGATATAGTCTGGTATGAATCTTTCACAGTTCTTTGAGCATTGGTCGATTGTTGAAAACCCGTTTCGTGGCGAGGAGGCTCGGCATGATTCGATCTTTGCGCGGATGGGGATATCCAGTGCAGTGACTCGGCCAGCGCCGGTGGAGCCCGCGCCTGGTGAGGTTGAGCTGGCGCGGCAGGGGATGCCCAGCATGCACTCTGACTTTGAGAAGATTCTTGGGGAGCTGCATCGGCCTTCGACTTCGATTGTGTTCGGTGAGAAGGGGGCGGGGAAGACGGCGATCCGGCTGCAGATCGCGGGGTGGATTGGCCGGCATAATGATGATTACCCGGATAATAAGGTGTTCATGATTCCGTACGATGATTTGAACGCGATGCTCGATCAGTATGTTGATCGTGCTGGCTCAAAGGGTGACAATCCGTTTGAGGGTGTGCGGCTTGTTGATCACATGGATGCGATGATGTCGATTGGGGTTGGGCGGGTGCTCAATGCGATCCTTCCGGGTCCGACTGAACCACCTGCAGCGAATCTTGGGGAAGGGGCGGCGAAGAAGGCGCGGAAGATGCCTGCGTTGATTCGGCGGGATTTGTTGTTGTTGCAATCGGTGTATGACACGAATGATCCGAGCGGGGTTCGGACGGCGCGGCTTCGTCAGCTGCTCAAGATGCCAGGGGGTGGGCACTCGGCGCTGACGGTGATCGGGATGTGGCTCGGGTGGATTCCTGCGGTGGCGTTGTTTGGGTGGGTGCAGTTGTATTCGGGTCTTGATGGTTTTTTGTTTAACGGATTGCAGATTGCGTCGGGGGTACTTTTGGTGCTTTGGATGTTGCTGCTTTGCAAGGCGTTGATTCTTGACCGGATGGTGATTCACCGGATCGCGAGCAAGGTGCATAAGCAGCTTCGGATGGTGCCTCGTCCTGCAAGTGGGTATTTGGGATCGCTTAAGCGGATGCCTGGGAGTGTGCTTGGGTCGGGTGAGCTTCCGATGACGGATTCTGATGAGCAGCGGTACGCGATGTTCGCGAGGCTCAGACGGGTGATCGCGGAGTTTGGATTTAACGGGATTATGGTGGTGATTGATCGCGCTGATGAGCCGACGCTGATTAACGGGGACAGCGACCGGATGCGGTCGTTGATTTGGCCGATGCTCAATAACAAGTTTTTGCAGCTTGAGGGTGTGGGACTCAAGATGCTGCTTCCGATCGAGCTTCGTCATGCGTTGTTCAAAGAATCGAGCGCGTTCTTTCAGGAGGCTCGGCTCGATAAGCAGAACATGATCGAGCGGTTGTCGTGGACCGGGGCGATGCTGTATGACCTGTGTAATGCGAGACTCGCGGTTTGCCGGCCTGCGTCGGCGCCGGGGCTGGCGCTGGTTGATATGTTTACGGAAGATGTGAGCAGGCAGGATCTGGTCGAGGCGCTTGGAGCGATGCAGCAACCACGCGATGCGTTTAAGTTTATGTACCGGTGTCTCAATGAGCACTGCGCGAGCGTGACGGCGGATGATGGGTCTTGGCGGATCCCGAAGCATGTGCTTGATCAGGTTCGGCGCGATGAGAGTGAGCGGGTGATGCAGCTTCAGCGCGGGATTCGACCAGCGTGATGCATGGGCTCTCAGCGGATGCGCTTGAGGCGTGCGTATTCGAGGACGAGGGTCTTTCTTCCGACGGCTTTGAACTCGATGATGACTCGTGCGTTTTGGCCTGGGGTGGTTTTCATGACGGTGCCTTCGCCGAACTGGGGGTGGGAGACGATGCAACCGATTGGGAACTGGCCACCTGTGTTGGCGCTTTGGCTTGAGGCGGTGGGGTTGATGCTTGGTCTTGCGGGGATTGATTTGCGGGGCTCGACATTGGCGAGTCGTTTTTCGCGGGCGTCGTTCATCGCTTGGTGATCGGGTTTGAACTGTGCGAATGATCCGGAGCGGAATCGGTTTGATCCTGAACCAGATGATCCGGATGAGCCAGATGATCCTGAGGAGAAGGCGTCGTCGTATTCGCCCATTGAGTCGCCGCTGTATCCGTTGTCGGAGTGGTCGGTGAAGATGATGTTTTCGGTACCGATTTCTTCGAGGAATCGTGACTTGATGGTGCGTTCGGTGATGCCTCGGACGGTTCTTCGGGCGGCGTTTGAGATCTGGAGGTGCTTCATCGAGCGGGTGATTCCGACGAAGGCGAGTCGGCGTTCTTCTTCGAGTTCTGCGATGGATTCGTGGGCGCGTGAGTGTGGGAGGGTGCCTTCTTCGAGGGCGATCATCGCGACGGCGGGGAACTCCAAACCTTTGGAAGCGTGGAGGGTCATGAGGGTGACGGCGCCGGATTCGTTATCGACCGCGTCTGCGTCGGCGATGAGGGCGATTGATTCGAGATACGCGCGGACGAGTGCGAGGAGCGGGGGGACATCTCCGAGGTTGCCGGACTGGGCTTGCTCTGCATCGGTGAAGGATGCGGGGTCGTCTGCGGGGTCGTACTCGCGCTCAAAGTCTCTCGCGGAGGTGATGAGTTCGTTGAGGTTATCGAGGCGTTCTTCGTCGGACTCGGCGCCGGATGCTTTGGCTTGTTTGGTGTAGTGGGCTTCGAGTGTGGATTCGGTGATGACGCGTTCGACGAGTTCGTGGAGATTTTCTGAGACCGAGGCGCCCATGAATGAGCCTTCTCCGGTCCAGTCGTTGATCATGGTGGTGAATTTTTTGATTGAGTTGGTGGCGCGGTCGGAGAGTCCGAGTTCTCCGGCGCGGTTGAGTCCTTGCCAAAGGGTGATGTTTGCTCTGGCGCATGCGCCTTGGATGGTGTCGAGGGTGGTTTTGCCGATGCCTCGGGTCGGGGTGTTGATGACGCGGAGCAGCGAGACTGGGTCTGAGGGGTTGGCGATCACGCGGAGATACGCAATTGCGTTTTTGATTTCTTCCCGGTCAAAGAATGCGGTTCCTCGCGCGATGCGGTAGGGGATTGAGCTTTGACGCATTGCGTCTTCGAGGACGCGGGAGAGGGCGTTCGTCCTGTAGAACACGGCCATGTCTTTCCATGCGATGTTGTATTCGTCGTTGAGTTTGCGGAACCAGTCGGCGACCATCTCGGCTTCTTGTCGTTCTTCGGAGGTTGTGATGACGGAGATTGGTTCGCCGCCTTCTTTGGTGGTGAAGAGGGGTTTGTCTTTGCGGGTCGCGTTCTTTTTGATGAGAGTGTCGGCGGCTTTGAGGATGGGGGCGGTGGACCGGAAGTTTTCTCCGAGCATGATGACTTTGGCGCCGGGGTAGTGTTCTTCGAAGTCGAGGATGTTTGAGATGTCGGCGCCGCGCCAGCCGTAGATTGCTTGGTCGGGGTCACCGACGACGCAGATGTTGGGGGCTGAAGGCTCGTCTTCCATGCCGGGGAGCGGGGGAGGAGAAGCGGCGAGGAGGGATGCGATTTTAAACTGGACGGAATTGGTGTCTTGGTATTCATCGATGAGGAGGTAGCGCCATCGACCGTTGAGTTCGTCTTTGATATCGGGGTGGGTTTCGAGGAGTTTGGCGGTGTAGAGGAGGAGGTCATC
>JBGCDI010000049.1:0-59230 GCA_045105315.1 Phycisphaerales bacterium
CCGTGATCGCCCCTCGATGAAGCGTCAGCGGTTTGCATAAGAGCCCCACCGCTGCTGCGGGCCCGAGCACCGCGAGGAGTCCCGGGAGTACTGTTGCTCCTGTTGCGTATCCGTTAAAGAACAGCGTGGGCATCATCCCCCCAAGCACGAGCATCCAGAATCCCGCGTCGATCCATCCAGGAGTTTTTTCTGAGCTTTGGTTATGAAGTGTCGCGAGCATCGCGGGCGCGAGCGATGCGATCGCCCACCAACCGAAGTACGACCAGTCGTCACTGAACACGACATCGCTCTCTCGGTATCCGGATGCAAGGATCCAAAAGACACCTGCATAGAAGACCGCTCTGATCCAGAACGCGAGCATGATGGGGATGCGGATAAAGCCCTCAATCACACCCAAGATCCCGACAAGAATCATCGCATGGGGGAGCCGATACGAGTTGGCGTTGGGCCACCATTGGAAGCTTGGGAACTGAGCGCTGATCGCGCCGATCAATCCAACCACAAGCAGGATTGGGATCAACCAGACCGGACCGGGCGTATTCGATGATGATTTATTCTCGTTTTCTTCATCAGCTTGCCAGATTACTCGTTTGGTATGGATCGACCAGAAAATCAACAACAGCACGATGCTGAGTCCTGCGGGGAATGCCCCGCCCCAAATCATGAGTTGCTGCTGAACTTGCGGATCCATATTGATACCCCTCGAGTGGAAACATCACTCTACGCGCCCCAGCCCTTTGCATCTGCAACAAATGCTGAACTGTCAAGTGGACGAGGCTTACTCTTTGCCAGCTTCAACCGCGACGATGATCTCGACGGTATTGCCCAATGGGCCAGAGTCTGAGAGATCGTCTGCGAGGTACTTCATGATCTCAAAGTCTGAACGCTTAATCTCAAACCGGGCTTCGAATCCAAGCACATCGCGGTCGCGGAACTTTCCGGTCAGGACCTGATCAAGGTTTGCGGTGATGGTCTTGGTGATGCCGTGGAGGGTGAGTTCTCCGGTCAGAGCGTACGAACCATCTCCGTTGTCTGAGATTGATGAGGATTCAAAGGAGATGTCTTTGAACTGACGAGCATTAAAGAACTCCGCGTCTTTGATGTGACCATCGCGGGTCTTGCTGTTGGTGTCGACGGACGAAGCGGGGATGGTGAACTCCATCGAGGAGTTGGACATGTCCTGCTTATCGAACTCGATGCTTCCTTTGATGGTGTTGAAGCGACCATAGAAGTTGGTCACTCCGCCGTGCCGGATTTTGAAGAGTACATTGGTGTGAACCGGGTCAACGCCGTAGGTTGCGGTTGCTGCGGATGATTCGAGAGTTGAGGTGTATTCGAGTGTCTCATTGGAGACTTCAACCGATGCGTTGTTGAGACCAAATCCTGCGAGACCTGCGATCGATGCGAGTGCGATGCTGGAGACTACGAGTGCTGGTGTGCGTTTCATGTGTATCTGTCCTGTTCTGGGCGCAGGGCCCAACTGCGAGAGGTGCATTGATGGTGATATATCCGTCTTAGAACAATGGTATACCGATGAATATTTCAATAATCCGGTGATTTCTACCCGATTGCTCAATCAGGTAGTCAGCTTATCAAACCAAAGAGAGCCCGATTTTCTGTCTTGTAACCCTCGGTATTGCTCAGAGGAGTCTACCGTAGCGTATGAACCGGACATTGAACTCAGTGAGTGCGCTTTCCTCCTTGATCATCTCTGCAGGATTGCTCAGCGGATGCAGCAAAGACAGTTCTCCCGCAACACCCGAGCCCCCAAAAACTGGGGCTGCAACGGGGGCTACAACTGGTGACTCAACTGGTCAGTCACAAGACAGCGTCCAATCAACGGACACCAAGCTCACCAACACCACGCAGTCACCACCAGTTCCTTCACCATCAACTCCACTTCCCCCAGCACAGATCGTGCTTGATGGAGAACTCGACGATTGGTTCGGACAAACAGGCATCCGCGCAGATTCTGATGAAGTCTTCCTGAGTTTCGAGTCCTTCGATGAATCACAAGCGATCCAAGCTGCGAACTTCACCACGCGGATCCGCATCGACACCGACGGGAATCAAATCACAGGCGTCCGGCAGATGTACCGCTCGCAAGAGCCTGGGATCATGCTCTCACAAGGGGTTGATCTGAGCATCGAGATCTCCCCCCCCGCTCCTGAATCACCAGAAGAATCGAGCTTCCCATCATTGCGAGGTGGAGCAGAAGTCACCTTCTACCCAACCACCAATCCATCGGACGCATCCCAAATCAGTCACGCGGATGTCGGGTTCTACTTCCTCCCCACCCACAACGCGCCGCGCTACGAAGCAAGACTCGATCGAGCCGCGCTCCCATCGCTTCAGCACGAAGGTGAGATCACGGTTGTTGTTGAACACCTCGCGATTGGAGGCGACCTGCTCAAAACCCAGTCGTTCACCACAACCCTCCCGCGCTACCGAGAAATCAAACCGATCGACCAAACCATCACCAGCGCTCAAGACGGGCATGTGCGTGTGATGAGTACGAATGTGCTCTACTCCGCGCCCCTCGATACCCCTGAACCATTTACACGAGTCCATGATGCGCTTTCCCCAGATGTCATCCTGTATCAAGAATGGTTCAAAGCAACCACCCAACAAGTCGAGCAATGGGTACACACTCATCTCGGTCAAGAATGGCAACTCATCATCGGAGATCAAGACAGCGGCGTAGCGATCGCGACCAAACTCAAGGTACTCGAACAGATCAGCAAACCCATCGTTGCCCACCGCAACGATCGACCAAGCAGAGTCGTCGCTGCGGTCCTTGAAACACCCAGCATTGGCACTCGTTCAGACCAGCCGGGTCATCTGATCGTGGTCTCGCTGCATCTTAAATGTTGCGGGGGCGCTGGCTCAGACGAAGACGCGAAACGCATCGCGCAGGCGCAACAAATTCACGGGCTCATGCTCGAACTCCGTGAACGCTACCCAGACGCAGGAATGGTAATCGGCGGCGACTACAACCTAGTTGGATCACGCACCCCGCTAGAAATGATTCGTGCTGGACTTGGAATCAATGGTCAGGACCTCACCCCCGCCCCCACTTTGGTGCTCGGTACCCAGTCAATGCTGACTTGGACCAGTCCGGGAAGTTCGTACACGCCCGGCCGGTTGGACTGGCTGCTCGTTGATGACCATGCATGGTCGATGCACCAGTCATTCAGTCTTGATACCGCGCGATTGACCAACCACGCTCTGGATGAATCAGGCCTCTTCGTTGATGATTCCAGAGCATCAGACCACCTTCCGATCGTGGTCGATCTTGAACCCAATGATTGAGCATGGGCATTATTCGATCATCTGCGGGATCCCGTCTTCATCGATATGCACCACCCCCAGAGCGCTGAGCGCATTCATCGCGGCTTGTTGCTCTGCTTGCTTCTTGGATTGTCCCCAGCTTGGCTCAAAGCTCTCACCCGTCACCTCCACACCGATCTTGAACTGCTTGTCATGATCAGGACCTTTCTCAGCAAGGATGTGGTAAGAAGGGGAGACTCCGTGCAGCCTTTGGACATGCTGTTGAAGCACACTTTTGAAGTTATGCTGATGCCCAGAATCCACTGCTGATTCAATCAATGGATCAATCAATGGCTCAAGGAAGTTGACAACCGCATCCATCCCTCCATCGAGATACAGCGCCGCGATCACGGATTCCGTGACCGCTGCAGCAAGCGAAGACGGGAGCTGAGGCTGAGTCTGCATGCCTTTGCCGACCCGGATGAGTTGGTCCAAACCCGCTTCGATTGACAGCGTTGCACAAGTCGCACGGGACACAGCAAGAGATTTGATTTTCGTCATCTCCCCTTCGAGATAGTCTGGATACCGTCGAAAAATCCGTTCGCACACAAACATCCCGAGGATCGCATCACCGAGAAACTCGAGCCTTTCGTTGGATGCGAGTCGCGAATCTGTAATGGATGCGTGAATGAATGCACGCTGAAGCAGATCTTGGTCTTGGAAGGTATGACCCAAAATAGTTTGGGCTCGCATGAGTTGATCGGCGCTGAGCATCGCAGACTCCCTGTACATGACCAGATCAGCCTGCACGCACGCAGCGCAAACATAACCCGACCAGCAAGCCCTCAAGTCCCGACGATCACTCGCTCAGCGTCTCTAGATGCTTCAATACCAAGCTTCTCATGAGGGACGACGAACGAGTAGCCGCTGCGATTTGACGAGGGCTCTTTGAATTCTGACACTAGTATGAACGATCTTGGGGTGAATTTCCAGCATGTGACCGAGATTCCGAAAGAGAGCACAGAAATCGCTAGACCTTTCCAAGATCAGGGTCTACAGTCGTGGCCCGGTGCGCAGAGGCGCTCTGGAATGATGGAGATTTGACGATGGCTATTCACTACCCACGCAGAACCAGTAACATCAAGCGCCGCAGAACCGTAGGTTTCCGTGCACGCATGAGAACCAAGAGCGGCCGCAAGATCCTCAACGGTCGTCGTCGCATCGGTCGCAAAATCGGTTGCCGTTGATCTATTTGAGTCCGCACTCATGATCCTGAGGATCTCCATCTTTCATTTGATGGAGTTTCACCAGAGTTCTCAGCAGGACCTGATCTTCACCATCCACTGAATGTTCTTCAAAGCCCCGTTTCTCGGGGCTTTTTCATTGGGCTTTTCGTTTTCTCTGCCTGTTCATCCAAGCTCCACTGACGGCTTCTTTATCAGATGCGAAAGATGGCCATTTCACTCGTATTGATCCGTTCCGTGTTTTGGCCCGAATAACCTGTAATCCACTGAAAAAATCTAGGTCACCAGAACCACACAGAATCGTGCGGAAAGTCCGGCGTGTTATATGGGGAATTATCCCTTTTTCGCCTATGCAAGCCAATTTGGATGTTAATTTAGGCAACATGCTTTGCGAATCGCAAAGTCCTTCTCTGGTAACGACTTGGGATTGTGTTAAATTTCATGGTCAATTTCTTCTCAAGGGTGTTGACACTTGATTCAAATCGCTTATGGTATGTCAAGAGTTGGTATTCTTAACCCATGCCACCTCGCACATCAATCAGTTCTGTGTGTTCAGAGAGACAGAGAGAACAGCGAACATACTGAAGTGCAGCCCACTTGTGGGGCATCTAACTGGGTTTATGACAAGATTGGCGTGTTGCCTTTCTTGACAAGTGTGTTTGAAATAAACGAAAGAGAGAATAGAAATGAAGATCGCTATCACTGCTATCGCTGCAATCGCTGGTGCTGCAACCGCATCACCTTACTTCGCCTCAGCTGGTGGCTTCGAAGCTACCACCGTAGGTAACGCTGGTGCAACCGCAACCATCACTGTTGACATCTCAGGTATCCAAACCTTTGACGAGCTGGGCTCAACATTCAACACCGTCCTCGGAATCAACATCGGTGGTGGTTCAAACGTAGTCGGAATCGGCTGGGACGTAAACCAGCTCGCTGGTCTTGACTCCGGTGGAGCTTCATGGCTCTCAGAAATGACCATCGGTTTCGGTAACACCTTCGACGGCATCCTGATCAACCTCGGTACATCAGGAACTGACGCACCAGGCACCGAAGCAAACTCATCAGGCGGCATCGTCGACCTGACCGCACTCACTACCCCACTCGACTTCTTCGTCGCAGCTGACGGTATCCTCAGCCTTGAGTTCTTCGAGTCATTCGTTGACCAAGCTGGTGCTGCAGAAGGCGAGTTCCTCGCTAACTCAACATTGACCATCCAATACGTTCCAGTCCCAGCTCCAGGTGCTCTCGCACTTCTCGGACTCGGCGGAATCGCTGCTGGTCGTCGTCGCCGCTAATCGGTGACCGATACGGCACACCCTTCGGGCGAATCCGTATCACACTTGTTTCTCGAACCTGACCCACTTGGTCGTATACCAAGGGTTCGAAAAAACGAACACACTCAGGCCCTCGACTCTTTGTCGAGGGCCTGTTCTTTTTTCAACACACTATCTGTAAACCCAATCTGCAGATCCAACCTACAGACCAGGTGGATATGAAAAGAAACGAGCACTGGTGTGCTCGCTCATGATCATCTATTCAGTTGACTCCATACCGCCCGAACTCAGGATTGAGTAAGCCCGATCGGTTGCGGCGCGACCGCATGCGTAGGTTGGACAACGACACCCAAGGGGACTCGCTTACCACCCTTCATTGGTGGGATCCCGTCTTGATCGATGTGTCGCTGGATCGCCATCACTCCTTCAAGGAGCATTTCTGGTCGAGGCGGGCAACCCGGGACATAGACATCAACGGGGATGAACTGGTCAACGCCTTGTACAGTTGCGTATGAGTCAAAGACTCCACCGGTCGAGGCGCATGCACCCATCGAAATGACCCACTTTGGCTCGGTCATTTGCTCGTAGATGCGCTGGAGCACGGGGAGCATTTTGACTGAGATTCGACCTGCGACAATCAGGAGGTCCGCTTGTCTTGGGGAGAACGCCATGCGTTCCATCCCGAACCGGGCCATGTCATAGCGCGATGATGCGGTGGCCATGAGCTCGATCCCGCAACATGCGGTCGCAAAGGGCATCGGCCACATACTTGAGCGCCGTCCCCAGTTCACGACATGTCGGAGCTGAGTGGTCAGAAAGTTATCGGTCGGAATCGCGGCTTCAATACCCATGGTTCAACCTTTCAGTGTTCAACCTAATGATCGTAAGCCCTCAATACACATTGCTTACGCACGCAAGTGTACGCACAAACCGCAGCGGTTTGGGACAATCGAGGAATCTGATTCATTCCCGTATTCGCATCGGATTACGCTGCGGATTCATCCGTGATTGAACCACTTGGATTGTCATCGGTGTCACCCGGATGCTCGATCATCGGCCAATCAGTCTGGGTGATCAACTCCATCGCGCGCTCATGCTCATCAAAGCGGAGCACACACAGAGCCCCCTCAATGCCGGCTGCTTGGGGCACTAAGTAGCAATAACGGATATTGAGACGATTGTCCGCCATCAGGACGGAGAGGTCACGGATGACTCCGGGACGGTTCTCGATCCCGACCCCCACGACCGGGGATTCAACCACTGGACCCAGCCCCGCATCTGAGAGCGATTCGCATGTTTGCCGCAAAGCTGCTTCTGGAGTTCCGATCAACCGAACGCATCCTCGTTCCTGGTGTTCGGTGGTAGAAATGGAGATTATTTGCACACCCGCTGCTTTGGCGGCATCAAGCACACCCGCGAGTTCACCGGGGCGTTGCTGCAAATACACTGAGAATTCGGACATCTGTATTGTTTGCATAGGAACCTTGATTCTAGGCATAAAGCTCGATTCTGTCCCTAAAAGTGGCACAAACATCGAGTAGAGGGACCTTCTATACCCGTCAAATCGGGGTACGGTTCACAGCGCTGGCAATCAGTTTGCTTTGAGAAGCTCGGACAATGTTTGCTCGCCCATCGAATCGCGTGCGGCGCCCAAGATTGAACTAGGGATATTCGCTCTGGATTGATCACGAAGCATGTCCAGCGAAGACCCCGCATCAAGTAGCTCAACGAGTTTGATCTGGTCGCTTGGTCGAGCGAGGGTAAATGCATCGTCCGCATCTTCACCCTGAGCGATCAGATTGAGTAGTCCTGCTTTACGGAGCGCGGCCATTAACTTGGCTGATAGTGATGAATCGATATCGAGTCCGGACGCGAGCTGATCGGGGGTGGTTGAATCACCGATTTCGAATCGCTTTCCGATGAACGCGCCAGCTGAGACCAGCACCAGAGGGTCGAGAAGGACCGGGCGATCTCCCTCGTCTTCACCGCTGAGCGCCGCAAGACCCGCGTTGACGAGACGGGTGAAATGCTGAAGGCCGTGGGTCGCTTGCATTCCCAGAAGGACGATGACCCATGTCACATAGACCCAGAGAAGGAAGAGCGGGAGGATGGCGAGCGAGCCGTAGAACTTGGTGTATCCGGTCGCGTTGCGGAGGTACATCGTGAAACCCGCTTTCCCGAGTTCCCAGAGGATTGCAGCCATGAATGCGCCTGCGAGTGCAGGACGGATTTTGATTTTGGTATTGGGGATAGTTAGATACGCTGAGAGCATGAGCACGGTTGAGATAAGAACCGAAACCCCGAAACTTGCCAGCGTGGCGCCCACGACCCTTCCGGTCCCGCCATCACTGGACACTGAGAGGATCCATTTAGCGAGTCCATCACCCACGATAAAGGTCGCTGCGAGCAAGAGTGTCCCGAGGGTGAGCATGGTCCAGTAGAGCATTAATCTGCGGAGCCAAGGTCGACCAGAGGGAGCGGCACAGAGTTGATTGAATGATTTCTCGATCTCAATCAACATCGACATCGCAGCATAAATCAGCACGAGCAATGAAGCCATCGCGATCCATCCCGCTGGGACATTGCGGATCGAGGTGTTGACCCGGCTGATGAGATTCGAGATCAGCTCTTCGATGTTCCCAAGATTATTCTGAGGTGTGGCTTGTTCATTTTCGGCTTGCTCTTGTGCAGCATTCACCTCAGGTTCTGGATCACTCGCGGAATCAGAATCTGGAAGAGATGTCTGGTCGGTTGGGTCTGGAAGCGAATCATCGATCGCTGGGTCAGCTTGAGAAGGTGTGGGCGAGATCTGGGAGATCCCCGCATAGTCCAGCACTCTGCGGACACCAGAATCGACCTCTTCGTCAGAAACAAAAGATCCGAAGATCAGCAAACTGATGGCCATGACCGGGATGATCGAAAAGATCGTCCGGTAGGACATCGCAGCTGCCATTCGTGGGATCTGCGAACGGTACAGCCCTTTGATGCCCAGCTTCGCGACGGCGAGGAGTCTGTGGAACTCTTCGCGCCAGCGGGAAACCGCGGTCTCGGGTGTTGCCCCTGGGTCTGGAGATGTGTGGGGTTCTTGGTTCATCGAATGTGCTGGATTGCTCAAGATGTTGTGAGCGTTGATTAGGTGTTTTTGGGCGGGCGTCTCTTTGGAGGTCCGGTCCTTGGTCCCCGATTGGTTGTGTTCCCAGCGGGGTTGTTTTTTGTTCTACTTGACGGGCTTGCTGGTTTGCCTTGAGATCCGCCTGTTTGTTTGGATTTCCCTGGCGCGGTTTGCGATGCGTGGTTGATCGCGTTTTTGATTGATCGACGCCGCACGCCTTTGGACGGACCTGAACGCGGGTCCGTATAGGGGACTTTCGGCTTATTGCCAGCACGGTTTGAACCGGATTCTTGATCATCTCCCAGTTTCATCGCGGCTGCTTTTCGCAGGGACTTGATTTCATCACGGGTCAGCTCGCGCCATTGACCGCGAGCGACCGCTTTGAGACGGACTGGACCCATTCCGATGCGCTCGAGCTTGCGGACTGGGTATCCGACTGCTGCGAGCATTCGACGGACCTGGCGGTTGCGCCCTTCGCGGAGGGTGAGTTCCATCACGGTCGAGTCTCGATCGCGCGCGATGAGTCTGATTTCGACATGCGCGGTTCGTTTCGCGCCTTGGGTGTGTCCTTCTTTGCGCTGAGCGAGGAAGATCCCGCGTTCGAGTTCTTGGATCGCGTCTTCGTCGAGTTGGCCTTTGACGGTGACGCGGTAGGTCTTTGGGACCCCGTATCTTGGGTGGGTGAGGCGATTGGCGAGTTCACCATCGTTGGTGAGGAGGATGAGCCCCACTGTTTCATAGTCCAGACGACCGACCGGGAACAACCGGGCAGCAGCGGGATGGTTCACCAGTTCGGTGACGGTTCTGCGGTCATACCCCGGCTCGTCCTTGACCGCGCTGAGCGTTCTGGGCGGTTTATTGAGCATCACATACAGCAATCGCTCGGATTGGGGGAGGACTTTGGATTGGACCACGATCCGGTCGATCGACGGATCCACCCACGCGGGGAGCTGGGTGACAATCTTTCCGTTGACGGTGACCTCACCGTCTTCGATGAGGGCTTCACACGACCGTCTTGACCCGATTCCTGCATCAGCCATAACGCGCTGGAGTCGTTCCCCTCTGGTTGCGTCGCGGAGATCCGCTTCTTTGGAGGATTGAGGTCGATTTGTTGGATGGGATTGATCGGTCACAGAAGAGTGTACGCAAGGGTGTCCGCTTTATTATTGAGCGAGGCGTGGTTGTGAGCGAGAGTTTTTCGAGTTATCCGGTCCTCAATGCCGATGATGGGTGTGAGCGGGCGATCTGCGCGCTGCTGATGATTCCAGATGACTGATCCCAGTGATCTGATAGTGATGATTCTGGATAGAGATTGGGCTCAAGAACCGCTCTCAAAAACCGCTAAGGACTTGTATGAATCCGACACACACCAATACCCAGCAAGAGAACATGGCAAAGAATCTGGAGAGCGGATCTCTCCAAGCTGGTGCTTCTCGAGCATCGCTGCCTACCTCTGAAGACATGTTTCTGTCGCCTCGTGTGATGGATGCGGGGACCTTTGCCCGGTACTCGGAGATGCTCAAATCGATCATCGCGCAGGCCACTTCACAAGGACGGACACTCGAGGATTTTTCTGCGGACGCGGAAGAAATGATCCGCAAAGCGACCGAATCTGGATCGACACTCGATAAGCGGCTCCAAGCGGGTGTCCGCATGCTTCGCATGATCGATGAGCGTGTTGATCGCACCGATGAAGCGCTGGATAAAGTGCGTGAGATGCTTCCAAGCGCTGATGCGATGCGTCGTCAGTATGAAGTGCTGAGGAATCAGATGCTTGATGATGCTCAATCTCAGATTGACGGGATGGTTCGGGATGCGGAGGTGCGGGCGCATGCTGCGGAACACAGGGCGCGGATTGCGATGCAAAAAGCGGACGAGAAAACACAACGGCTCGCGGAGCTCAATGCTGATCTTGACATGCGGATGAGCGCGATCGAGCAGCGATTAGAAGAAGCACAGAACCAGAGCGGGCAGACGATTGGCCTAATCGACCGGAGATTGGTCTCTTTCCAGGAAGAGCTGACCTCCCAGATCGACCATGTTGTTGAGCGGGCGAACAGCGCGACCGATCAGATCGACGAGCGGATCGAAAGCGCTGCACAAGCGACCGAACACAAAATACAGTCACTTGGTCAATCGATTGAACCTGTGCAAAGTGCTGCGGAACAAGCGATGCGCACCCTTGGGATTGATCCGGAGAATCCACGGTTTGAAGATTCCCCGCTTGCAAAGATTGAATCACTGGTCGAGCGCGGGGAAGCCCATACCGCAGGGGTTGACCGGGTTTTGCGTCAGCTTGATGATCTGCGAAACCAAGCAGAAGGCACCAAGGGCGAGTTCGGGGTTTGGCTGATCGATTCAGCGAACAAGCTTGATGAGCTTGAGTCGCGCCGAGACCTGCTCGAAGGACCGATCCATGATGCTGCCCTTCGCATATCTGAGATCGGACCGGATCTTGAGGACAAACTCGAGCTTGCTTCTTCTAAGCTCGAGCACCTGAGCTCGCAATCCGCGAGTCTCAAGGAAGCGATTAATGCATCATCAACGCTTGCAGAAAAAGCAACCGACCGGCTCACCAACCAAGCATCGCAGGTCCAGGCGCTTCTTGATGGATCACTCAACAAACTGACCCAGCGCGTCGAGCAAGCGGGCGTGTGGCTCGGGTCACTCATTACCCGCGCCGAGCAGATCAACCGAGAGTTCGGGGGGACAGCGCACAGCAACGCAGCGGATGTGCTACGGAGCGTTGAGGAAGTGCAAGCGAAAGTGATTCAGCTCAATAACCCGATGGGTTCTGCTCAGATGGGTACTGACCGAATGGGTGCTGCTCCGTTGGAATCCGCTGAGGGTCTGGCCAACGCTGAAGACTCCGATAAGATTTCTGAAATGCCAGCGGTGAACACGGAATCCACCACCGAACTCAAGCAACAACCCTCGAGCATGATGAATCAGCCAGTGCCGATGCGCCTCCCGATCGATTCGATTTCCTTTGATGGGATTGGCAGCGGCTCGACGGTCGTGATCGAGCACGATAACAACGATCAGGGCGCAGGCTGAGCTTGGTTCAACTGAATTGCTCCTGAGCTCCCGAGAATCGCAATGCAGCGTGATTTTGTGCGTTCATCAGACAATGAACTACGCGAGCACGCGAACACTTGCATAATCCATTGCCTTGAAACGATTTATGAGATTTTTTGCATAATCCATTCGATTGAGCATCCCAAGCTTTGGATGGATCTTGAGATGCGATTGATATGGAATTCGTGTTCTCGTGTGATCAAACTCACCTTGGGGCTTAGGACGCTCCGAAATTAGAGCTGAGGACAGAGGTTTGACCCAGCGTGACTACGATTGCAATCTAGGCCATCCCTGGCGCGCGAGTTCGTGAAAGAGTGGGTACAGGGCTGGTAGTTTAATGAATGAACGATTCCGGAGGCGAGCGCCCATGCACACCTTCGCAGACAACATACGAGACCGAACGGAGCTTCTCAGTGCTTGAACAACGACCGCAAAGATCCACCCGCAGCGCATCGAAAACGATTCGAGTGCTTTGCATGGTGGGGATTGGGCTTACAACCGGGATTCTTGCTCCCCATGCAATGGCGCAGGTTTCTGGTGATGAGCAACCTGAGATTGAGCCTGTGATGGATTGGGGAACTGCGCCGAGTCGTCCGACTCAAGCATCGAACCAGAATACACAGCCTGAAACGCGTTCAGAGAAAACCGAGCCCACTGTGTCGTTTGGCGCGTTCTCTGAACCCATCGAGCTCAACACGCTTATTGAATATGTTGGCAGCGCCCTCAACATCAACATTGTGGTCAAGGGTTCACCATCAGGCGAAGTCAACTTCAGCGCCCCGGTGAGTGTTCCAAAGAGCAAGCTGATTG
The DNA here is from genome assembly GCA_045105315.1 of Phycisphaerales bacterium. Lineage (GTDB taxonomy): Bacteria > Planctomycetota > Phycisphaerae > Phycisphaerales > UBA1924 > UBA1924. The sequence goes on from JBGCDI010000049.1 coordinate 12,789, forward strand.
ACCTGCTTGATTCGATGCTTGAGCAGTATTCATTTACCATCTCGCGCGACCCGACTTCCGACTTCTGGATTGTCCAACCGATCGCGGATCTGCGTCCGCTTCTTGGATACAGCACGCAGATCATCTCAACACCAAATATCAAGCCCTCGCTGATCTTGCCCGCACTCACTGCATCACTCGGCAGCAAATCAAGCGGCGGTGCACCGAATCAAGCGGGCGGTCCGATCCAAGCGATTGATGAGCTTGGGGTTCTGATCATTAATGCACCTGCTCGTGATATTGAGCGCATCAAAGCGCTCGTCACCGAACTGCTCCGCATTGATGATGATCAGCAGTACATCCGGTTTGAACTCGATCACCTCGCAGCACCCGCAGCACTCGAACGAGCGGTCGGTCTTGTGGGCGGAAACAGCACAGGCAGACAACAGCTCTCACCCAACCAGGGCGGACAGGTCTCGCTTGGGCTCAGTGCTGCTTCACTCTCGAACATGGCTGATCGGATCACGGTTGACCCTCAGGGGAACGCACTGATCTTCAAAGGCACCACCTTGGAGATCTCGCGTGTTCAGGAAGTCTTGGATGTGATTGATGTTCCCAATACGCTCGAACCCAAGAACTACTTCGCGGGATCATCCGCGGGCCAGATCGCGGATATTGCGAGGAGCCGAGGATTGGGTGAAGTGATTTCGATTGATGATGAATCGAACAACCCGTTCGCGCAGGCCAACATTCGAATCAATAACCAGGGCGGTCTGCAAGGTCAGCAAAGCTCATCAAGCACCGGTGGTCCGGTGATGGTGGTTGACACGACCCAAGGCAATATCATCTACTACGGCACTCCGGCCCAGCAACAACAACTCGCGGATCTGCTGAAAGAACTCGACACTGATGACGAGCGCGTGATCATCAAAGAATATGTGCTGAACCACTCTGATGCAGAAGTTGTTGCTGAACTGATGACCGCAATTATCACCGGCGAGCAGCAAACAGGATCCTCAGAGTTTCTTCAAACCGCGAGCGGACGACGCAACACACAGACTGATACTGGTCAGTTCTTTAATAACGCGGGCGGGAGCGGGTCTGATGTCGCTGCTGCGTTTGACCCCAATGTCGTGGGTGTCTTTGCGGATCCTGATAACAACCAAGTGGTTGTCAGGGCGCCAATCAAACAGCAGGATGATCTTGCGAAGCTGATCAATAGACTCGATCGCAGAAAGCCTCAGGTGTTCTTGCAGGCGATGATCGTGTCGGTTTCTGATACCGAGAACTTCACGCTTGCGTTTGAATCCCAGATCAATGCGGGACAGTTTGGTGTCAACACGGGGAGCACGCTCTCTGGTCTTCCGGATGCTTCGACCTTTGGTGATCTTCGTAGTGTGAACCCGGGACTTGGTGGACTGACTGCTGCGGTGATCATGACGAATCAGATCCCGATCATCATCAACGCGAGCCAGACCAACTCGGATGTCCGGATTCTTTCGACCCCGCAACTCCTCGTCAATGACAATCAAGAGTCTGAAATTGTGGCACTTTCTGAGCAACCATTTCAAGAAATCTCTCAGGGAGATGGCGGCAATGTCACTGCGTTTGCAGGCTTTGCTGAAGCGGGTACAACACTCCGCGTAACCCCTTCGATCTCCGATGGTGGTTTCCTGCGCCTTGATTACTTTGTGGAGCTTTCGAACTTTACGGCTGCTGCGGGCACCGATGGTTCACCGCCTCCGCGTGATCGCAACACTGTCCAGGGGACCGCGACCATCCCATCGGATGCGACGATCGTGATTGGCGGGATTACCGTTGACAATGTGCGTGACACGGTCATTAAGGTTCCGCTGCTGGGTGATATCCCGCTGATTGGTGAGCTGTTTAAGAATACGACGAAGGTTAATACACAGTCGAAGCTGTATGTCTTCTTGACTCCGCGGATCATGACTGATCCGAACTTTATAGATCTTAAACTGATGAGCGAAGGGCCGTACTCGGATATGGATCTTGATCCGCGTGTTCCTGAGCTTGAGAGCATGAGCATTAATGCGTCCACGAACACTCGTTCGGACGATCCGTTTGCGATGCCTCGCGATGGGCTTCCTGCGGAGCCTACCCGTGATCCGATGACTCCTGACCTGAGCCCCGTGCTCGTCGATCCATATCAGATCGAATCCAACGGGGACACGGACTAAGCATGGCAAAGCGCAACGGTCTGATGAAACGAGAGAAGAACAACAGCGGTGCACTTGCAAGGTCGAGTGACGCTGCCGATATTGTTGTAGATCACTGGGACGATGCAGCGCGGGCGCTGGGACCGCTCAAACTGAGCGGTGATCAGCTGCGCGCGTTTGCATCGATCGAGGGGTCGGATGACGAGCCTTGGGATGTGATGCTTCAGTCGCTTGCTCTCGATGAGTCGAGTGCGCTCAAGCTGCTCTCAGAACGCACAGGACTCGCTTACGAGCAAGACCCGAAGCTGAATGAATCCTCTTCTCGATTCTACGAGTTGATTGATCCGACAAAGGCACGAAGCGTGCAGGTCGCGTGTATCGAGCGAGACGGGAGTGTGTTTGTCCTCGCAACTTCGCGTCCAATGCAGCCCAGCGTGTTCTCGATGCTTGAAGATGAACTCGACGCGCCGATCCGCATGGTGCTGAGTCCACGATCAGCGGTCGCCAACTTGATTAACCGTGGATACGAGCAGCGCGGGGATCTGGTCACGGAGATCGTCGAAGACATCCCGCTTGACCAATCCGCGATCGAATCCGCAGCGGGCGCTATCGGGAAAACCACAGACCTCCTCGCGCAAGCTCGGCAGACTCCGGTTATTCGACTGGTCAATATGATCTTGTTTGAAGCACTCCGGAGGGGTGCTTCGGATGTACATGTTCATCCTATGGAAGAGCGACTAGCGATCCGGCTGCGTATTGACGGGATGCTTGTCGATGCGTTCTCTCCTCCTCAGACGCTCGCGCCTGCGATCTCATCGCGTTTGAAAGTGATGACCGAGCTTGATATTGCGAATCGACATTCGCCTCAGGACGGGCAGACGACGGTGCGGATTGGATCTAAGAAAATCGATATCCGTTTGTCGGTGATCCCGACTATCTTTGGCGAGCGGATCGTGCTCCGTTTGCTCGATCAGTCGAATCAAGAGCTGGATCTTGATGCGGTCGGGATGGCGAAGAAAATGCAGACGCGTTTGATGGACTGCGTCGAGCGCCCCAACGGGATTTTGCTGGTCACCGGCCCAACCGGTTCTGGTAAAACGACGACTTTGTACGCAGCATTGAGCAGGATCGATCGGGGAAGCCGGAATGTCATGACCATTGAAGATCCGGTTGAGTACCACCTCGACGGGATCTCGCAGATGCAGGTCAATGTGAAACGACAGGTCACCTTTGCGACGGGACTGCGTTCGTTACTTCGTCAAGACCCAGATGTGATTCTGGTTGGTGAAATCCGTGATCCAGAAACCGCGCAGCTCGCGATCCAAGCATCGCTCACCGGTCACTTTGTGCTCGCGACCCTTCATACCAATGACGCGCCCAGCGCGATCCCGCGTTTGCTTGATATTGGCGTTGAGCCATATCTTGTCACGAGTTCATTGCTTGGTGTGCTCGCTCAAAGACTGATGCGCCGGATCTGTGTCACCTGCAATGGGACCGGGGTCCAAGACCATGAATCGTGCGAAACATGCTTTGGCTCTGGGTACAAGGGCAGACTCGCAGCCCACGAGCTGATGCTCATGAACGATGAGCTTCGCAAGCTGACATCCCAGCGTGCTGACGGTGTGACGCTGTATGAAGCTGCGGTTGACTCTGGTTTTGAACCTATGAAAGTTGACGCGATGGAGAAGGTCAGGCAAGGATTGACCGATGAGGCAGAAGTCTTCCGCGTGCTGCACTAGAGTGCATAATGACTACAGATCTACAATTGCTTGAGAGTATGGTGATTGAACCTTGCGTTCTTGAGAATGATTTTGTCACCCTTGAACCCATCACCTACGCACACATAGATGACATCGTTGAGGCGATGGATGATTCGGTGTTCCGGTATATGCCGATGCGTTCGTCGGTCCGGACGAATAACGAAGTTCGGCGATACATCGACTTTCAACAATCACGAGAACACACGATAGCCTTTGCTGTTGTTGATCGGGCTACAAAGAAGGCTGTCGGATCAACCAGCTTTATGAACATCCGAACAGAGCATCGCGGGCTTGAGATTGGTTCAACATGGATCGCGCAGTCTGCGCGGGGCACGAAGATCAATCCATCAATGAAGTATCTCATGCTTGCCCATGCATTCGAAGCACTCGGCGCGATCCGGGTTGAGCTTAAGACCGATGCTCGCAATACACGCTCTCGCGCTGCGATACTCAAGCTTGGCGCGGAGTATGAGGGAATGCAGCGGAACCACACGATCATGCCTGATGGGCATCTTCGTGACACGGTTATGTACAGCATTGTTCCTGATCAATGGTCTGCGGTAAAGAGCGGATTGCTTGCACGCATCAATGCGGGCGCTCAATCATGAACGCTTTTGCGACATGAACATACGGACAGTCTAAAAACCACGCTCCCGCCCGAGGAGAGGGGCGGGAGCATAGAAGAGCACGGCGTCAAGCCCATCGGGCGACGCCGCACGAGAGAGAGCACGGTGACATCGCACAGTCACATAATGCGCTGAGGTATGTAATCGACTTCTTATTTCAAATATCATCAATCTTGCATAGTTATTTTGGATTCTGAATATGCAATATTGACATTGAGAGATGGGCTATTGCGCCTGTTACGCAATCACTGAGTCGGGGTTTCTACCCTCTCCTTGAAGAGGGAGCGTGCGCGCGACATCGAGGAAAGCGTCGTAGTTACCGCGAGTTTCGATGACACTATCCCCTCCAAACTTGTCAAGAAACGCAGCGGCAACCTCAAAGGCAACCGCATTTTCCATCACCACACTCGCAGCGGAGACCGCGCAGATATCGCTTCTCTCATACTGTGAATCTTCGGTCTTTTTGGTGTTTAGATCAATACTTGGAAGACCCCGCAAGAGGGTTGCGATCGGTTTCATGGTTCCAGTCACGACGATGGGCTGGCTGTTGGTCATGCCCCCTTCAAGTCCGCCCGCGTTGTTTGAGGAACGCGTAAATCCGAGAGAAGGCGTGTGCACCTTGGAATGATCAAAAGCGATCGGGTCATGAAGCGCTGAACCAGTGCGTAAAGAACTCTGCGCTCCCAGACCGATCCCGACAGCTTTGAACGCTTGGATCCCCATGACCGCGCCGCCGATTCGTGAATCGAGTTTCTCATACCAGTTCATGGATGACCCGATCCCGGGAGGGCAGTTAAAGACATGGCATTCAACATCTCCGCCAACGGTGTCTTTGTCGATTTTGGTGGCGCGGATGATCGCGCACTGCGCTTCGGTGGTTACCTCATCGAGTGTGTAGGTCGCGGACTGATCGCGTGCTGCAATCAATGCATCGAGGGTGTCGAAGCTGACTTCGATTCCGGTCCGCGCATCGAGTATTGAACGCACGAATCCGAAGACTTGGACATCAAAGATCTGCTTGAGCATCAGTCTACCGATACAGCACGCTGCGACTCGGGCTGCGGTTTCCCGTGCGCTGGCGCGTTCGAGTGTTTCCCGGCAATCGGTGGTGAGCCATTTAACAGAGCCCGCAAGATCCGCGTGCCCTGGTCTTGGCCGGTACACCGGCGGGGTGCGCTCAAGATCATCCAGTCGTGAGTCCCGGTTCTTGATGAGCATCGTAATCGGGGCCCCGATCGATTTACCGAGCCGAACACCGGTGATGATTTCGACGGTATCGGTTTCAAGCTTTTGTCGCCCGCCTCGACCGTACCCGCCTTGTCTACGCGCGAGCTCGCGATTGATCACATCGGTGTCAATTTCAAGACCCGCGGGAACCCCCATAACAGTGGCGACAAGTGAAGGCCCGTGTGATTCACCGGCGGTCTGGTATGAGAGTCGTGTTGCGTGCTGGGTCATGGTACTATCCGATCGGCAGAATCGTGCGTGTATTTGAGTGAACAAATGGAGTTCTAGCGGAACAATCTAGAGATATTAGAAGAATCATCCGCGAAGATCCGGAACTTGTACATAGATTTGAACTGCGGACACAATGCCGCATTGCGCATGCGAGCGAATTGACTGCATTGCATTTACTACTTTGATCGGGCAACGAAGGAGAGTTCACGATTACATCTCGATCTCAGCATCACAATGAATCTGGAAAGCACGAAGCACCGTATACTTTCCCATGCTTTCGATAGCTGGAATAGAAACTGAGATATCCTTTCATAAATCATCAATGAGCCCGATCGGCCGCTCTGCATGGTGGCAGAATGATGGTTCACTGGATTACCCTGCGAACTACCTTTCGCGTTCTATAGATTTCAAACATTTGCGAGCTTGCTTAAATGGAGAGCTGATGATGAATCTACATCGGGAAAATGCGTATGAAACCTCATGATGATGTCTGTTTGTGTTTCCATGTACCGCTGGTCAAGATACGCAGCTACCTTGCACGTGAGGATCCGAAGGTTGCGTCTCTGATCTCTGAATGCCTTGGGGCAGGGACCGGATGCGGGTGGTGCGTTCCCTATCTCAAAGAGCTTCACGCACAGCACCAATCAGGTCAGCTTCCAACCATCGAGGGATCTGCTGAGGATTACACGCAAGGGCGGCTCAAATACACGGCATCTGGTCGCCGAGATCATCCAGAAGATGGGGACACGAAAAACCCCGGGTAATCCCGGGGTCATTTGATTGAATCGTTTTTAAAATCTCAGTCGTCATCTTCGATGATGCGAAGCGACAAGCCGTAGTTGGTCAAGCGTTCGTGCACTTCGACGAGCGAGGTCGATCCGAAGTTCTTGACACCCATGAGCTCCGCTTCGGTGTGTGAGCAGAGATCGCCGATGCTCTGGATATTGAGCATCTGGAGTGCTTTGCGTGCACGGACGGTGAGCTGGAGTTCTGAAACGGGTTTGCCGAGCAGCTGCTCTTTGCCTGACCCTTTGAGCTTTTCAAGGATCTGACGACGCGCAACGCGGTGTGCGTCTTCGTGTCCTTGACCGAGCTTGAGACCCTTGATGCTGAGCATCCGCTTGATCTCGTCGAGTGATGACTCGCCAAAGTTCTTGTAGCTCATGAGCTCAGATTCGTTGATACGGATCAGATCACCAAGCGTGCGGATGTTCATCTTCTTAAGACAGGTACGCGCACGAACGGTGAGCTCGAAGTCCGTAACCGGAGTATCAAGCAGAGCACGACGCTTCATGACATCGCGTTCGTTTTCTTCTTCAATCATCATGCCTTTGGACGCGATGACATCGGTCATAAACAGGCGAGCGCGGGCATGGTTCGGATTGGTGTCCAGGATCTGGCGCAGGCAGCGCTCAGAGCGGACATAGTCGCCTTGATCTTCGTAAAGCACAGCAAGGTTCATCAAGGCGTTGATCGGCGCCGGTGAATGCTCGCACACGCGCTCATAGAGCGACAGCGCTTCGTCTTCATCACCCGAAAGATCGAGCTGGAACGCGAGCTTAAACGCGATTTCAAGGTTTGATGGGTCCGCAGCAAGCGCCGAACGCATCACTGAGATACCTTCTACACGCTCTCCGTTGTTAAATAACTCGGTAGCCTTGTCGTGCAGTTCTTTGGCGGTCTGGGCGTCAGCAGCGGCGGCTGAAGCGCCAACCACCATGTCCATGGGATCGTTGGTCATAAGTACTCCTGGTTTTTGCAAAACCGGTCTTCAATGCCCGGATGTCCGTCCAGACAGTGGGAACTCTAGGCTCCTAATTTCCAAATCGCAAACCCACCGACCACAAAGAGTTAGCTTCTTGTGAGGGTGGGGTCTGCGAGCAGGTCATCAAACGGGTCAAGATCAGGTTGAGCATCAGCATCAACAAGCGTCATCGTCTTCCATTTGCCACCCCAGAAACGGAATCCAAGCCCGATCCCGAGCCCGATGATGTACAACGACGCCCCGATCCAAGGCCCGATCGACCCAAGCTGAGGCACAAACACAATCAATCCGTACCCGATCCCCGGAATGCACACCCACGACAAAATCACGGTCAGCACACCTGGCCAAACCGTATCGCCCGCCCCTCTGAGCGCACCCGTCAGGGTGATCGCGACCGCATCAAAGATCTGGAACACCGCCGCCGCGATCATGATCAGCACCCCGATCTCGATCAACCGCGTGCGTTCTTCAATCGAGGTCCCTTCATTGATAAACACTTCGATGAGCTGCTCCCTAAACAACACAAAGCAAAGCGCGCACAAACCCATATACGCAAGCGTGATCTTCATCGCGAGCATCGTTCGCGCGAGTGCAATATCTGGACGCTTCATGCCCATCGCTTTCCCGACCATCGCCTGCGTTGCGATCGAGATCCCAACCGCGGGCATGAAACTCAGGTGCATGTACTGGAGCGCGATCCATCCAACTGTATTATGCAAAACAGGATCATCCCCCACCGCTTCGCCGCCGCGTGGGACAAGCCAGACCATCAAAATAGTCCAGCACGCCATCTCGTTGATGAACATGAACCCCGGCGCGGCCCCGACCCGGAACAGATCCTTGAAGCACTTTGCGCTGACCCGCCACGCTTGGCGCGTGCCAAACAATCGTGCGTATTTAGGGCTTAAAAACAAGATCATCGGGATCACAAACTCAGCCGCGCTCCCCGCGACCGTACCGATCGCTGCCCCCTTGAGCCCCATTGCTTCGATACCCATAGAGGACGCGAGCCAAGCGATTGGCTCGCTGATCGGCCCGATGATATAGCTCCCTAATAATCCCTCAGGCACCGGCATACCAGCCTCACCAAAGATCAACAACAGATTCACAAACACATTGGTCAAGTTCCCGACAATCGCCGAAACCAGCACCACCTTCGCCCGATGCATGCCATAAAAGTAGTGATGCAGCGACCGCGCACCGATTACAAACACGCCGCCGATCAAAACAATCTGCGCGTAGTCTGTACTCAGCGACGCAAGATCCGCATCCTTCCCGAACATCCAAGGCTGCGCAAAGAACCCGGGCAGCAACCAATACATCGGCGCCATCAACACCACAAAGTACAACAGACCGATCCAGAGCCCGTTCCAGACATACGCTGCCCCGCGTTCGGGCTTGCCCGCGCCGAGGTTCTGGGAAACGAACGAGTTGATCACGCCGTTCATCCCGAGGACATACGCCATGAACATCCAGACAAACATTGAGCCGTTGGACTGGGCCGCGATGTAAACCGGGTCTTCCCCGATGTCCTTGACCATGAACTTGTCAACAAACGCCATGATGGTGTAGGAAGTCATCGTCGCGACTGATGGGATCGCGATCGTCATCATCTCCTTGAGTGCTTTGGAGTTGTCCTGGGGGATCTGCGGGGCTTGATCTTGTGGAGACTCTGGGAGACTGGTTGTTGTGGCCGGGGATCCGTCGACGGACCGATCAACTGAAGTTGGCTCGTGCGCTTCTGTCATCTTGCTATCCAAACTGTTGCTGAGGGTATGAAACCTGTGCTACGCTCACCGCGATTGACTGCAAGACGCAGCGCGGGATCGTGTATCTCTAAGTCATGAAATGACGGATCGATATGTCAGCATGTGGGCTTCATAGTGGTGGATGGTACCAGATTGTCCACGCATGTCAATACTTGGGTGCACAAGCTTTTTCGTGCTTAGATCCCAGCACCAGATGCAGGCACCGGATTTTGGGCTTGGCAGAGCTGAATTGCGAGGTCGATCGCGCTGCTCATAGATCCCGGATCAGCGATCCCCTGACCCGCGATATCAAACGCGGTTCCATGATCTGGGGAGGTGCGTACGACTTCTCCGAGACCAAGGGTGATGTTGACCGCTTCGTCCCGTTCGAGGAGTTTGACGGGGATCAACCCTTGGTCGTGGTACATCGCGACGACCAGATCATACTTTCCTTCCATCGCGGGACGGAAGATGGTGTCTGCTGGGAATGGACCTTCGACGATCATTTTGCCTTCTGTAGCGCTTCGAGCCAGATCCATCGCGGGTTTGATGATCCGTTGTTCTTCATCGCCCATCAATCCATCTTCGCCAGCATGAGGATTCAATCCACAGACCGCGATCTTGGGTCGCTTGATCCCCAGATCTAAACATGCTTGGTATCCCAGATCGATCGCGGTGTGCACCTTCCCGATCGTGAGTACATCGCGGATGTCATTGAGCGCGATGTGCACAGTGGCCAGCACAACGCGAAGCTTATTTCCGACAAACATCATCGCGAACCGGCGCTGACCAAGAATCTTCGCGACCAGCTCGGTATGACCGGGATAGTTTTTTCCCGCTATGGACCATGCGAGTTTGTTGATGGGCGCCGTCACGATTCCGTGCGATTTGAGTGGGTCACCGTCTGGACGCATCGTATCTTGGATCGCTTTGTTGACCCAGTGGAAGCTCATCGCGCCGCTGATTTGATTCGCTGATTTGGACATGGTCAGTTCCACGCCCTCATCCTTCATCTGCGGATCAGAATCCATCAGCACCACCTGATGAACATCAAGCGTGGACGCGAGGGGCGATCTTGCATCGACCTGCCACCAGAATGGATCCACCCCGCACACTTCTGCTGCGTGATGCATGACCATTGCTGATCCATGGATCTGAAAGCGTGCACGCTTTCGTCGTGAGTGATCAGCAAGAGCGCGTACTAGAACCTCGGGACCGATCCCCCCCGGATCACCCATCGAAACCGAAATAGTTGGAAGCTTGCTCATCTACTCCAATTATACGCGTAGCAGTGCCGAAAGATCCCATGCGGGAAATCGAGATACTCTTTCAGAGAATCCGCGAAGATCGAGGGAATGACCCCAGCACCTGGATCTCTTTGCAATGCACGCGCGCATCCTGGAGCGCTTTCTTCATTTCTGGATCTTCACGATGCCCGCTTGCATCAATGTAAAAGGTGTAGTTCCAGTTCTCGCGACCTGATGGCCTTTTGTCGATATGGCTCAGGTTCACACCCGCGTTATGGAATGACTGAAGAACCTCAACGAGCGCCCCATGCTTATCCTCTGTAACGAAAGTGATCGCGGTTTTATCATCGCCTGTTCTGCCCGCTCGTTCCTTGGAGATGACATAAAACCGTGTGATGTTGTCCGCGTTATCTTCGATGCCTTCAAAGAGGCACGGACACCCATACAGCTCGCCCGCAAGCTCAGAAGCGATCGCCGCTGATCCGGGGTCAGCACCGATTGATCGCGCTGTTTTGTTTTCTTCGAGCGCGGTCTGGACTGCCTGACTTGTCGAGACATCTGGACACAGTGCTGCGTTTGGGTACTGCACGCTGAGCCATTCTCTGCACTGAGCAAAGACCTCGGGTTTGGAATGGATCCGCCGAATATTCTTTGGATCCGCATCACTCAGGAACATGTGATGAATCCCGATCTGGATTTCTGCATACACCGAGATCTTGCCCGCATTGTCCCAGAGCGCATCGAGTGTTTCGGTAATGCCTCCCCCGATGGAGTTCTCGATGGGGACAAGCCCATAGTTCGCATGTCCCCGGCGGACTTCAGCAAACACCGCACCGATCAATCGAAGATCGGTATACTCAACCGATGACCCGAACTGCTTGACCGACGCTTGGTGCGAGTACGAACCCGACGGACCTAAGAAACCGATTCGCAAGGGTCTCTCGAGTGCGAATGAGCCGGACATCATCTCGCGATAGATCGCTTCGATGGTGCGGTCTGGGAGCGGCCCCTCGTTGTTATTGATTGCTCTTTGGAGCACTTGTGCCTCCCGGTGCGGCGCGTAGATCGGTGTGTCTGATCCACGCTTAATCTCTCCAACCTGAACAACACAGTCCGCCCTCTCGTTGAGCAAGCTGACTAGCTTTTTATCGATGCAGTCGATTTTCTCGCGAAGGTCGTTCAGTGCTGCTGAATCACTTGCAGATTCAACACCATCTGACTTGACACCCTGCTCGCTTTGAAGCTGGTTCGTGTTCGATTTGGAGTTGTTTTTCGCCATCTATAGGAGCTTATCGCCCAAAGAGGGGTTGTTGCTCAACCGGGATCACTGATTCGCGTATGATTCCTCAGTATTTCCTACGCAAATGCCCAAGAGTACGGGTATTGCGCTCCCATGTATGCTTGATGATCAGCGTGCACTATCCCCAGACGCGGCCGAAACCACCGCACCAGAATCCCCAAGAATGTATCCATGGACCCAATAAATCTTGTTCAGATTTCAACTCTCACACTCAGCCAAGCTCTTCCAGAAGGTGGATCGGTGCCCCTATTCTTCGCTTTAGCGGGGGGCATGATGCTCTGGCTCTTTGGTGCCAAGATTGTCAAACCAGTGTTCTTCATCTTCGGGATCGCAATCGGTGGATTCGTCGGCACAACCGTACTCCCACTTACCGGACTCCCCGAGTTCACACTCGGCTCATTCACACTCACACCCGGCTTCACAGGGATCATCGCTGGATCGATTATCGGCGCTCTGGTCATGCTTGCGATGTTCAGACTGGTGATAACTATCACCGCTGCGATCGCGTTTGCCGCTGCGGGTTTGCTGGGCGCGATGGTCTTTCTGCACTTCAATCCAACCGACCAAAACACGATGACCACCACCGAAACCGTCATCTATGAAAGCGGCGAAGATGCAATCGATAACTTTGATACCACTACTGACGCGATCGCTCGACAAGCAGCACAACGATCCGTCGATATCCTCAACGCACAAGGCGACGAAGAAAATCCTCTGATCGATGACGATACCAAAGCACAAATACTTGATGCTGCGGAACGATCGCGAGCCTTTGTGACGCGTGTGTTTGACACGGTCAAAGATGATCTTGATCGCAGACCAACGCGTGACAAGATGATTGCGCTGGCTTCGATGTTTGCGGGACTTGCACTCGGCCTGCTTGTTGGGGTTGTTATGCCCAACCGCGCCGCAGCACTGGTCACCAGTTTGACGGGTTCAGCAGTCTGGATCGGAGCGGGCACCGCGCTCATGACCGCACGCAATGGTGAACTCCCCCATTATCTGGATCGCTCAGCTGTGGTCTGGGCCGCTGCGTGGATCATTATTGCTGTTCTTGGTTTGTTCGTACAACTCGGTTTCCTGAGCAAAAAACGCTCATCCAGCGGATCCCGAGATCATGACGAAGACGACTGACCAAGGTTCAAAAGTCATGCACTGGCCAGTGTTTATCGATTTCTTGGCACTCAATGCGTAAGGTTCCCCCCACATGCGCGATGAACCGGTGGTCAACTAGGTAATTCGATCCTGATTTGACACAGACCGAGAAAGAAGTCACAATTCATGATCGCCATAACGCCGATAGTCACTTCAGAGGTTTGAGCAGAGACAGAGAACTGGAGAAAGCCCACACTTTACGGAGCCTACATGTCCACGATCAGCAAGTCTCAACAATCCAACACCATGATCACCGCCCAAGCACATCCCAAGCTCGCACTGACTGGTCTCCATGATCATGATCAGACCTCGGAGCTGAATCTGAGCAAACAAGAAATCCTTTCGCAAACCATCAGCCGGCGCGATCACGCGACCAAGCTGCTCTCTTCGCTGCTCGAAGCCAAATCGGTGTCTGAGCGTAATCTTGCGACACTGAATCAAGATGATCTGCTCAAGCGTGTGACCGGGAACTCTTCGCTGGATAATGCTGTTGCGTCAACCCGCAAGCTTATCGATTCGTTTAATCGTGTGATCGATGATTTGCGCCGAAACCTGAGTGATGAAGAACTCGCGGATCTCTAACTCTAGTGGTTGCCCACCTACTGTATGGGCATGACCATCAATTTCCCTCAACAATCTTCCCCCGCTACTGGGCAATCCGTCGCGACCGTCCGCTTTCTCAAGCTCGATGAGCGTGCGACCATTCCACAATACCAAACCCAGCTCGCAGCGGGGCTTGATCTCGCAGCGTGCTTGCCCCGTCATGACATGCCCGAACTTGTAACGGTTAATCCGGGTGACATCGTCAAGATTCCACTTGGATTTGCCTGCGCAATCCCCGCTGGCTACGAAGGTCAGGTCCGTCCGCGTTCTGGACTGGCCACCAAGCACGGGCTCAGTGTCCCAAACGCGCCGGGGACGGTTGATGCAGATTACCGCGGTGAAATGTTTGTGGCGCTGATCAATCTTGGACGCAAGCCCATCGAGATCATCCACGGGATGCGGATCGCGCAACTCGTCATCGCGCCCGTATCACACGCGACCATTCTCGAAGTCGATACCCTCGATGAAACATCAAGAGGCGATGGCGGTTTCGGATCAACTGGCCTGCGTTGATTCGGTCTCGACACTCTTGAATACGAAAGAGGACACGAGCATTGCCCGTGTCCTCTGTTGTGTGTGTTTTTTTGCTAGGGGTACATTCTTTACATGCTGTACTTAGTTCAAATCAGCCCCGCCCCAAAGCTTGGAGTATTCATCGCAGTGGATGACGAGTGACTTGTAGCCATCGAGTGAGTCGAGTCCGGCGATCAGGTATTCTGATCCGCCTTTGACACTTTTAAGCTGGGCAACTTCGAGACCACCAGCGGTGGCGTTCTTGCCGTTGAGTTGCTTGATATTCTTTGGCGAGAGCAAGACGATCAGATCTGGCGCTTTCTTGGTTTTGAAATCATCACCTAAACGGATTACATATCCTTGATCAGTCTTGGCGATTTCCCATTGACCACTGATCTTGTTTGATTTTTTGGCCCAGTCGTCGCCGTGAGCGACAAGTTCGCCTTCACCGAGTGGAGCTGATGCCCACAGGACTGTCTTCTCTTCGCAGTGAACAAGCAAAGATTGATAATCCGATGGTGTAGTTCCCTCTGGGAGCTTGAACTCTTGTGCACCTGAAAATGCTTTGAGTTCTCCGACGATCAGGCTGCCCTTGAGCGCGGTCTTTGCTTTGACCTTGCTTGATTCAAGAGGTGAAAGTACGAACTTGAGATCGGGGCCTTTTTTGGTTTTGAAATCGGAACCGACGACCAGGTAGATCCCATCATCGCGCTGCTCGAATCTGAACTCACCAACAACATCGTATTTATCTTTCTCCCAGAGCGAGCCGGAATTGATCACGGCATTTGCATTCGTCATCACTGCAGCATCCTGGATCTGCGATGTAGTCTGGAATGTTGTGCCTGTGTAGGCTGTTGCATTTGCCAGCGTGACTGGTGCAAGAAATGTAGTTGCTGTGACGATAACTGTACCGAGTGTGTTGTACATGGCGGCTCTCCTGAGTGAGGTGTGTTTGATGTCTGTGTATTCTTCTGTGCGTGCGGTGCCCATATGTGTTGGACGCCATTCTTCTTGTATGGTGAACACAAACTTATGCGAATGTATTCCGCAACTTCGAAGATTTACAAAAAAACACCCTCAGTGAATCTGAGGGTGCATGTGAGTGCTGATATATGAACCGTGGATTGATTCAGAGAGTGGATGTGTTAGAACTTTAGATCGCCGAGCCCCATGCCCATGCCGCCTGCATCGCCGAGTCCGCCACCTTTTTTCGGGCCGCCTTTGCTCTGCTTTTTGGCTTGTTCACGCATGCGGCGCAGCTCTGGGGTTTCTTCCCGGACCGCGGCCTCATCCCGGTTGCCTCTTCCTCGACCGCCACCAGATTGCTGGGGACGCTCTTTGAGTTGCTTGACTGATAGAGAGATCTTGTGATCTTCCGGATCAACTTTGAGCACTTTGACCTGAACAACTTCGCCTTCTTGCAAGACATCGCTGACTGCATTCACGCGCTTCCAGTCAAGCTCGGAGATATGCACCAAACCTTCGACACCGGGCGCGACTTCGACGAACGCACCAAAGTCCATGATCTTGGTAACCTTACCTGTGATCTCGGCGCCTTCAACGACTTCAGATGCGATCGCGCTAAACGGATCAGCTTGAAGCTGCTTCATTCCCAGACCGATTCGGTTTTCATCCCAATCGAGCTTGAGAATCTGGACGCTGACTTTTTGTCCTTCAGAAAGGAAACGCTCGATGTTCTTAGCGCCGTGGTTGACACGCTCGTGGGTCAGGTCGTTGATATGGATCAACCCATCAACACCGCCAAGATCAACGAATGCGCCGAAGTCCATGATCTTGCGGACAGTGCCTTCGATGGTATCGCCGATTTTGAGAGCGCCTTTGAGCGATTCCATCGCCCCTTCGCGCTCCTTCATCAAAATCTCTCTGCGTGAACACACAATGTTGCCCGCTCCTCGGCGATCGATTTTCTGGATAGTACAGGTGATTTTTTCACCGACATATACACCGAGATCTGGGATGTGCTGAAGATCAACCTGTGATGCTGGCATAAACGCTCGGTGGCTTGCAACCTCGAGTTCCAGTCCGCCCTTGTTGGTCCCGCTCACGCGAGCTTCGACAACCTGCCCGACCTGGAGCATTTCCCAGTCAGCTTTCTGAACTGATCCCGGAAGCACACAGATGTACAGCGATTCCGCAGCGTCGTAGCGCTGGACGACCACCTCGAGTTGATCACCAGGATTTGGTTTGGCATCTTTGAACTGCTGGATATCAACGACACCCAGTTCTTTGGGTCCAAACTCGACAAAGACATCAGTCGCACCAACAGAGACGACTGCGCCGCTCCGGTGTTCGCGTCCACCTTTGACTTCACGCGGGCCGCGGATCTTACCACCTGCAGCGCCACCAGCGCTTGCAGCGCCCATATCCGCAAGGTCAGACATCGCGGCTTCGATCTCGGCTTCGGTCTCCGCATCAAGCTTGGTCGGTTGGGGCTCGGGCATTTGCGCGGGTTGCGGGGGGATCGAAACGGTGACGGGCTCGGTCGCGTCTGGCGCGGGTTGCTGAGGTGCCTGCTCTGGAGTGGTCGGCGCTTCGTTTGCCTGGTTTGGCGATTCGGTCATAGGTAAGGGATCCTGATGGTCGTGTAAAGATGGGTGTGATTTGGAAAGCCTTCAAACTCGCAATGGGTGCGGATCAAAGACGGTGATACTTATTAGGTCAGTGCTGCGGGAGCACGGGTTCCGAGTGAATGGTTGATTGCTGAGACGATCCGTTCTGCGGTGCGGACATTGGCAAACCCTGCGTTCGCGTCGATCGCGGGGGTTTCACCGGTTCGAGCTGCATCAAGGAATGCTTCGATTTCTTTGACGATGGGTTCACCGTCATCGATAGAGAGTGGCTCGATATTGATGAGCTCTGTCCAGTCGAGATCGGTCAGGTCTTGTCCAGATCCGAGCTGCTCGCGGACTTCACGCATCTGGATTTCATTCGCGGTTTTGCGGATGATCATCCCGGTCTTGGCGGCGTAATCAATTTTGATGTACCCGCCTTCACCGGTGATGCGCGTGAGGCGTTCTGTTTTCATCGCAAGACGCGATGCGGTGATATTGGCAACACATTGTCCTCCGCCTTCATCTGCTGGGATATTCCAGACCAGACGAGCGTTGCAGAGGTCTTCGAACTCCGAGACGACCGCAACACCAGACGCTTGAATCTCGTCAGGCTCGCGCCCGCCCATCAGCATCAAGACGACATCAAGATCGTGGATCATCATGTCCATGACGACACCGATATCCATCGAGCGGAAGGTCATCGGGGAAACCCGGTGGACTTCGATGAATCGTGGAGTGATGCGCTCACCGGTGCTTGCGGTTGCGTCTTGCATTGCACGCATGATCGGGTTGAAGCGTTCGATGTGACCAACCATCAAGCAGGTGTTGTGCTCTTCTGCGAGCTGCTTGATTTTTTCCGCTTCGTCGGCGCCTTGTGCGAGTGGTTTCTCGATCAAGCATGCGACACCCGCTCGCAAGAACGGCTCGGCGCTCTTGAGGTGGAAGGTTGTCGGGACCGCGATCGAAACCGCTTGAACACCCGCATCGATGAGTTCTTGCTCGGTTGCGAATGCTTTGCATCCGTGTTGCTCTGCAATTTCTTGAGCACGCTCAAAGTTTGCATCAACGACACCGACGAGTTCGACGCCTTCCATTTCAGCGTACACGCGTGCGTGGTGGCGTCCCATGCGTCCGACGCCGACGGCGCCGCATTTGAGCGGGGTGCTAGTGCTGGTCATGAACTCAACTCCTCAAATAAATAGTATGTTCCAGAGCGTGTGCCAGAGCGGGCGCTTCGTGTGTAGCCGGTTCATTGGTGGCTACGAATCAAAGAGAACTCATGTGTTCAATGATTAGACGAGTGCGTCCATCGCTTCGACGATGTCTTCTTTACGGGTCAATCCGACGAACTGTTTAGCGACTTCGCCGCCTTTGAAAATCAGTACGGTCGGGATCGCGCTGATATTAAACTTCATCGCGACTTCTTGGTTGTTATCGATATCGAGCTTGCCGATCTTGGCTTTCCCTTGATAAGTGTCCGCGACCTCATCGATGGTCGGAGCGAGCATCTTGCAAGGCTGGCACCATTCGGCCCAGAAGTCGACGAGCACCGGTTGCTCGGAGCTCAGGACATGATCGCTGAAGTTGCCGTCGTTAAACTCGAGTGTGTTTGCACCAGCCATGGGGGCGGACCCTTTCGTTTTCTGCTCAATACCGTCAAATGCGTTGCCCAAGACATCGACCAATGAGCCGATGCGCAAGATTCACCTGCAGGGGGTAAATCGTAGCGCGCCTACCCACGATTGACCCACCAGATCAGCCCCGCAAGACAGGAATGAGTTGATCCGGTGCGAGCAAATCTACCTAGCCAATGCCGACCACGCAGCATCAAGTGCTGACCGGTGCTGAGCAACATCATGTACCCGAAAGATCCGTGCCCCGCTCAACAAATGGACAACAGAAAGCCCCACGCTCGCTCCAACCCGCTCTGACGGTTCAGAATCCCGACCTAAACCCAACCGGCCCACAAAGCTCTTCCTGCTGAGACCGCTCATCACGGGACATCCAAGTTGGGCAATTTCACCTGTCCGGTTGATGAGCGCGAGGTTGTCCTCCACCGATTTACCGAATCCCATGCCCGGATCCAGAACAATGTGCTGATTATCAACGCCCATCTTTACAAGCTCGTCTCGCTGAGCTCCAAGCACTCGGACCACCTCGCCAACAACATCGGTGTACACGGGATTCTGGTCATATTGATCTGAATACGAATCCCGGTCAGGCGTAGTCAACCGATGCATCAATACCACCCCGCACCCAGCACTCGATGCGAGCCCCATCATGTCTGGGTCCTCGGTCATCGCGGATACATCGTTGATCGCATCAGCGCCCGCTTTGAGCGCTTCGCGGGCAACGATGCTCTGGGTGGTATCAATAGAAATCGGGATATGCATCCCCGAATCGCGGATCGCGCCGATCACCGGGATCACACGATTGATCTGTTCATCTACAGAGATCCGCTCAGCGCCGGGTCTGGTCGACTCCCCACCTATATCGAGCATATCAGCGCCATCACTCACCGCACTACGCGCACGATCGAGCGCCATCTCTACCGAGTTGTACTCTCCGCCATCGGAGAATGAATCAGGCGTGATGTTCAAAATACAAACAACGCACGGGCGATCGAGGATGATCGCCCGTGCGGATTGAGCTTTGTTTGAGAGAACCCACTTTGGATGGATCCATTGAACAGGTTGATTCGTGCTGACGGTCATGCAGGATTGTCGCGTCCTTGAACCAAGAATCAACTTATTGAGCCGCTGGGGCAAGACTGTTAAGATTCAGAATGACATCCCGTCATCATCTTCATCACCCCAATCGTCATCACCACCATCGCCCATCATCTGCAATGCGTCTTCTGGGATCATCTCCATCACAGCTTGGATGGTGTTCATCGGGAGGACTGACCGGAGCATCACGCCCCCGCCGTCTGCGGTTGCGCCAAATGCGAGTGGTGTCAATCCGTCCATCGGTTCAAACTCTGGGATGATTCCGAACATCATGAGCATTGGACCTGCGGTGTTGAGCAAGTGATCGATCCCTACATACGCTTCCATGACACGGTTGTCTGGCAACATCTTTGTCGCTGTTGCGATGCTCTTGTTGGCCATCATGGTGCCCTTACCGTTCGCCGCGTTGTACGCTTTGGTCAGTAGATCTGAATCCTTTGAGAAGGTAAAGACCATTCCGTCACCTGCTTGGGCTGCGTATCCTGCGGGACCGCGTGACGGGCCGTAGATGACTTGCATCATCATCGCGGGATCCGGAGCACCGAATCCACCGCCGCCCATTGCTTGACCATCGATATCAAAGGTCATCTCGTGAGAATATGCGTTGATGCCACTGATCATGGTTGGTTCGTCAGAGAACGCGCCGGAGATACCAACGCCAGGCGTCTGGATTTCACCGAGGTTGTTGTAGAGCTTTTGCATTGTTTGGATGGTCGATGGACCGTCATTGCCTTCGGTGTAGACCACCGAGTTGGCGAGAAGCCCGTTCATCATCATGATGTCGCTGGCACCGACGACCTGGGCTCCGCCACGGAACTGGCTCATGAGTTTGGTCAAATCGATTCCACCCAGCGCGCCGGTTGCGTCGAGCCCTTGCATCATCTTGCCGTATTCACCGAGCATTTTTTGGATGCCTTGGCCGCTGAGGTCGAATGCTTGTGCGTAGAAGAAATCCATATCAGGGACCTTGTTAAGGTATGCCCCTGCATCTCCGTCGTTCATCAAGAGTGATGCTGATTCGGAACCTTCTGCAAACTGCAATCCGATATCAAACGCGATCCCCAAATCTTTATCAAAGCTCATCCCAGCAACAACCGCTTGACCATCACTGACTGCGGTTTCGTACAGCTCGACCATCGCTTCAAAGCTTTGAGCTGCTTGATCCCCGCCCATCATTTCGATCATCTCGCCCTGCTCTTCGAGTTCACTCTCGTACTCAGAGAGCATGGGGCGCATCGAATCAAGGTTCACATACATCATGACATCGTTGGATGCGAGTACGCGATTACCCGCGGTGCCCACCATGTTCTGGGCTTGCTCGATGGTGTGCGCCGCGGGAGAGAAGCTTGAAACAATCTTGGGGTTGTTGCTCATCGCTGCGTATCCGCTACCGAGGTCGCGGAAGTAGATCGGATTGTTGTCGATTTCCATCTTGACCAGTCCGTTGACTGCTCGGCGCCCTTGGGTCAGGTCATCGAAACTTGATACAGGGAGCAATACAATCGCATCGGGTTCATCGTCCCAATCTTCCTGCATATCAAGGATGACCGCTGCCGATCCTTCGAGGTTCAGACCTGGCATCCCGCGAACCATGGAAGTCATCATGGTGACTTCCATTTTGCCCATCTGCCCCATCATTACATTCATGCGGTCCATGTCTGAGAGCAGTTGCCCGACATCAGGCATCACCACAACAACCTCAGCATCCGAAGGCACCATGGTGAGCGCCTTGGGTGTGCCTGCGAGTGCGGGAAGGGCAGCGATTGAGACTGCTGCACCAGCAAAGGCGAAACGGGCGATCGGGCGTGATTTGAGATGATTCAACATTGGAAACGGTCCTTTCGTGGAGCATTCATTCGAACATTTTGATCGAGCTGACCGGGCATTATTGCCCTCCCAAGCCTGGCGGGGAACCGATGCTGGGGATGGTGAACAGCTCTCTATCGTATTTCTATAGGAACTAGGCACGCGGAGTTTCACCAACTCGCATAGATTTTACGACCAACAGCGCCACAGAGCGCCCAACCGATGTATTAAGCAAAATGAACCCTCAGAAATGCGTTTCAAACGGGCTATAAAGGGGGTCAAGGTCCGGAATCTCTAGGTCGATTCTGCGAGGGATTCGTCTTCCTCGTCCTCGTATTCAACTTCGTCTTCGTATTCATCGACTTCTTCAGCGTCTTCCTCATCCTCTTCTTGTTCGTCGTCTTGGTCATCGCTGTCTTCGACTTCATACTCATCTTCTTCGAGGTCTTCGGGATCGATCGGATTCCCGTCCTCGTCGACATACTCGTACTCAACGCCTTCTTCTTCATCCTCTTCTTCGGCTTCGTCTATCTCGTCGTCAACCTCAACCTCTTCGTCTTCTTCCTCAGCGTCGTCTTCCTCTTCCCCGTCATCATCCTCGTCGATCAGCTCGTACTCGTCCTCTTCAAGATCCTCTTCCTCGAGCTCGTTGTCTGCTGCAAGTTCCTCTTCTGCTTGAGCTTCACCGTCTTCAACAAGACCATTGACTTCCACCGCGTGGTGATTGATCCCCACTTCAAACGGGACCTCATCAAGATCTGAATCCCCAGCGACAACTTCTTGCTGTGCATTAGCTTCATCTTCAATAAAGATAGTTGCTTGGTGCTGATCTTCGGGATCAGCGCCATAACTTGGCTCCTCGACTTCGACCAATCCACCGGTACGCTGCTGAGCTTCCATCTCCGCAGCCATCTCTTTCATCAAGTCCCACTCTTCAACCGAAACCAGCACATCACGCGCGACCGATCCCTTGTGCGCAGAGATGATCCCCGCAATCCCCATCAGATCGATCAAACGCGAAGCGCGGGTATACCCGATCGCGAGCCGGCGCTGAAGCAGTGAGACCGAACCACGCTTGGTTTCAAGCACGATCTCGACCGCACGATCAAACAGCGGGTCTTCCTGCGCTGCTGCGAGTGATGCAGACGAGTTGTTCTCGGTTGCGAGCAACCGTTCTTCATCAGAGCTTGCTTCGCCCTTGACCTGCATGAGCGAGCGCTCGAAGCTCGGAGCTGCGATGTCTTTAAGGAACTTGACCACCCGGCGGATTTCTTTGTCGTCCACCAAGGTCCCCTGCGCTCTTGAGAGCTTGTGACTGCTTGGGGAAAGCTGGAGCATGTCTCCTTGACCGAGCAAGAGCTCGCCACCCTTCTGGTCCAGTACAATCCGCGAATCCATACCCGATGCGACCTTGAACGCGATCCGGCAAGGCATGTTGGATTTGATCAACCCGGTCACCACATTGGCTTGCGGCCTTTGGGTCGCGAGAATCAAGTGGATCCCGACCGCACGCGCTTTCTGAGCGATGCGGATAATCGACCCTTCGACCTCTTTATTGGTCATCATCAGATCCGCGAGTTCGTCGATGATGAACACCATGTACGGCAGGGACTTGGGGGTCCGTGCTGCCTTTTCTTCAGTTACGATTTCGAGCCGTTCCTTGAGCTCGTCCCATTCCAGCTCGTTGTACCCCGCAATATCCCGGACACCCGCAGCAGCAAGGAGTTCGTAGCGTTCGTCCATTTGGTGACCGCCCATTCGAGGATCGCAGCTGCTTTGGGCATTTCAGTGACGACCGGACACATGAGGTGCGGGATGTCCTTGAACTGCGACATCTCGACCATCTTGGGATCGACAAGCACGAGCTTGAGCTCGTTGGGTTTTTTGGTGTACAAGAAGCTCATGATGATGGTGTTCATGCACACCGATTTACCCGAGCCCGTTGTGCCTGCGATGAGCATGTGGGGCATTTTGGTCAAGTCAGAAATCAAAGGCTCACCCGAAGCGTCTTTACCCAAGAACATTGGGAGCTTCATGTCTTCAAAGCGTGCACGCTTGCTCATCAGTTCTTTGAGACGCACGCGCTCTTTGGTCGGGTTGGGAACCTCAATACCGATCGTATCGCGACCTTCCATATTGGCGACGACGCGGATGTTGACCGCTTTGAGTGATCGCGCGAGATCGCTTTCGATCGCGTTGATCTGCGAGACTTTGGTTCCTGGCGCGAGTCTGATGTGGTAGAGGGTGATCGCGGGACCGGACTCGATGTCCACGACTTCGCCGTCGATTCGGTACTGGGTCAGCGCGTGCTCAAGCGCTTCTGCTTGACCACGAACGAGCGATTCGAGCTTCTCATTGAATCCAACTTCAGGCTCTTCGAGCAGCTCCATCGTCGGGAACCGGTACCCTTCGAGCGACTGTACATCTTGGAAATCAGCAAGGTCGTCATCGGTCGCCATCTCAACATTCTGCTGAGCGAACCGGACCGGGAGCGCGCTGATTTTTTCGCGGAGCTTGTCGCGATCAAAGACTTGCGGAGCGCCCACTTCATCATCCTCTTCGTCTTCATACTCATCTTCATCGATAGGCTGAGGAACCGGGGTCACGACTCGCTTGGGTTTTTTCCGCTTGGTTGGCGGGGTTTCTTCTTCAACCGCTGGTTTGACTTCAACCATCTGATCGTCGATGTCGTTGACCCGAACCATTACGGGTTTGGTCTTGCGCATTAATGAGGTCAGGCCACCAAGTAATCCACCCCCGGCTTTGCGGGTTCCCGTTGAAGCGACATCCGCAGCACTGTTAGCGCGAGCAGCTGCATTCCCAGCGAGCTGACCGGCGCTGCGTCCGGTGATGGATAGCGCGGGAGCGACTTTATTCCAGATCGCGACGGGGACCTGCCAGAGGTACCGGTCACAGGTTACGAGCAGACCAATGACGGTCAGGACACCGACCCAGACCAAGGTTCCAGGAACCGCGAATCTGGGGACAAGTTCACCAGCGCCGACGCGTCCGATGGTTCCGCCGCTGAGTCCGGGGATGACCCCGAAGTTGGGAGCGATGACACCCATCAGCGTGCACAGGGATGCGGTCAGGACCAGTGCCCCGATCGCGCGAATGCCGGGCTGGGTCATCGGACGATTGGAGAGTTTCAGGATCAGCATCACCAATCCGAACACCATCGGGATCACCATCCCAAGCCCAAACACGCGAAAGAGCCCATACGACACATGCGCTCCGACCGGACCTGTCCAGTTCTGGGTCAACTCATTGTGCGGATACACCACATGCGAGGGCGCATCCCCTGCGTTGAAGCTCACCAGACCAGCAAATAGGAACACCCAGACCGCGCCAAGCACCAACCAGCCCACTCGACCTGCGAGAATCCGTGATTCT
The DNA here is from genome assembly GCA_045105315.1 of Phycisphaerales bacterium. Classification (GTDB taxonomy): domain Bacteria; phylum Planctomycetota; class Phycisphaerae; order Phycisphaerales; family UBA1924; genus UBA1924. The sequence continues at coordinate 37,624 of JBGCDI010000049.1, forward strand.
GAGGGCGGTTCGGACCGGTCCTTGACCTTGTAAGGCTTGCTTGATGAACGCTTGCTTTTTGACTGTGCCATAACTGCCCAGTATCGACCAGACCGCGCCAATTCCCCCACATTCTCTGGGAATCCCCCGACCGCATCCCGCAAAACGGACCAAGAACAGGGGCAATTCCGTATAATCGCATCAATTTTCCCAATCCGCACAAGCGGAACTCAAGACGCCCCATAAATGTTGTCGATGACACCATTGCCAAGGATGGCAGCGTGAGTCGATGGAATCGACGACAACCCACCGCAACACAAACACCTGCAAGTGCATGGAACGCTCCATGCGGCGCGATCGGTGTGCACAGCGTTCATTGAACGCACATCCCAGGGATCGGGAGGAAATTAACCATGACCAACTCAGCACCTACTCAGAACAGTAACCCTCAGAACAACAGCCCTCAAAATAACAACCCATCAACCGCTCCGGAAATGACCGTGATCGGGACCGATACACGCATCAAGGGCGAGATGTTCTTCGAAAAATCAGCCCGTATCCTCGGGTCGTTTGAAGGGAAGATCACCGCACAAGGCGAAGTACAGATCAGCAACGGTGCTCAGTGTAATGCTGCGATCGAAGCACAATCAGTCATCGTTGATGGACAGGTCAACGGACCAATCGCAGCCCACGGCCAGCTCACCCTCACCGCAAACGCACAGGTCCAAGGCGATCTAACCGCAGGGACCCTTGTGGTTGCACAAGGCGCGAGCTTTGTTGGTCACTGCAATGTTGGACCTGCTGCTCAGGACATCTTGAACAGCAACCAAAGCGGTTCAAATCAGAATGCCAATCAAAGCAATCTTCAGAACACCGTCCAGAACACCGGCTCCGCTCATTCGAACCAAGAGCTCAAGACCAACCTGAACTCAACGGTTGATCTGACCCCCCCTTGGGCGAACCAGACACCGCAGAATCAGTCCGCGTGATTGATACCCAGCGGATGATGTAACAACTCAGTTCTGAAACCAACCAGTCCACCCATCCCTGGCCGGCCTCGGTCAACTCCGAGCCGGCCATTTTTATGGCTTCATTCTTCCGACCACCCCGGTTCTTGATCCGTGAGCGCCCAGCGCCGCGCCCGCAATCAACCGCGCCCGTCGAAGTGACCTGCTATCGGTGCTCCAAGAAATCAACGCATAGCCCTTTTGCACAAACGACATCGTGCCCCCACTGCGCTGGCCGACTCTGCATTGGTGATGTTCATATCGAATCTGGTCATTGGGGATCGTCGATACAGACCACAGGATCGGTCACCATTGATGAGGGAGCGCAGGTCACCGCGAATCTGATCATCTGTTCTGGTGATCTGCATCTATCGGGAAAGATTCACGCGATGTGTATCTGCGGCGGACAAGCAACAATCACCTCGACCGCAGATATTCAAGGGGGCGTTCGCACCTCTCGGCTCGTGCTCGTTCCAGGCGCCACGATCCGTGGATGCTTGATAGAAACACAGTCCAAAGCGATCGGGAGCATCGATGTTGAATCAGCGATGCGCACCGCGCCCGGGAAGGGGCAAGCGGCACAGATCGAGATCAAACCCATGAGCTCGACCATCGCTCACACCCCCGATATCGCTGCCCGGATCTATCCGAGCGCCGATGGACCAAGACAAGCACGGATGCGCGTCGTATCCTAACGGGATATGGCTGATCAGTACTTTCAAAAATCAACAACTGCCACCATGCAAGCCGCTTCTTCTGATGCGGGTACGCTCGAGCGCGATGACACGCTGGACCGCGCAACTCTCCGGTTCTTGAGTGTTCCAGCGATGACTCTTTTGACCGCGATCGCGGCCCAAATCGCGATTCCGACAGAACCATTCGGTGTCCCTATATCGCTTCAATCGCTTGCGGTTCTGTTAACCGCGATGATGCTTGGTCCGAAACTCGGCGCGATGTCGATGCTTCTCTATCTTGGAACCGGCGCGATTGGTGTTGGTGTGCTGGCTGAGGGAGAATCGGGGTGGCTCGTCATGGCCGGGCAAACCGGAGGGTACTTACTCGGGTTCCTCGTGTGTCAACCATTCGCCCACTGGATTATCCGCAGGAAGGACAAGTCCATCCGAGGCTGGCTTGCGATCTTTACCGCGGGGATCGTGATCCATGCGATTATCTTTGCTTTGGGTGTGCCTTGGTTGTGGTTTATTCATAACGCGGACTCTGTATCAGATCCGATGTCTTGGTCGACTGCGATCCATTATGGAATGGTTGTGTTTTTGCCTGGGATGGTCCTCAAGTCTGGAATCGCTGCTGGAATCGGCGCTTGGGCGCTGCCTTCGGTTGCGCGCAGGCTCTGGTAGAGGCGGTGCTTGGTCGTGTTCTCGGTCCTGAAGTTCGAGCTGACCTTTGTATCTGCAGATCAATACCTTTGTATCAAACGCAGACAGCCTGTTTGAATGATCGACACAGCGGATTTCGTCGATAACCATTGCGTGTTTCCAACTCTTCCATCTCATGATTCTCGACGCGCTTTCTCTCTGATTGAGCTTGTTATTGTTGTCGTCATCATTGGGATCATCGGAGCGATCGCAGTTCCCAGAATATCTAGCGCTTCACAGAATGCAGCCCGGAACGCAGTCATCGCGGATCAAGGAACACTCCAGCGAGCGATTGATCTCTACGCAGTTGAGCACCAAGGAGTACTTCCACATGTTGGCATTGGCACAAAGAGAGAGTTTTACTTCCGGTTGCTAAGAACTTCTAATCTTGATGGCACGATCAATGAATCAACCGGAATCTATGGTCCCTACATCAACGGGCTCCCAGCGAATCGGTATAACGGGTTGTCAACCATCCGGATCGGAGGAGCACCAGCAGGTGCCAACACCCACGGATGGCGATACACAGCAGTGACCGGGCAAATCGAACCTGATCACCTTACTGGAACCGAAACCTTTAAGGTTGATACTGATACCATCAAAAGTAAAACTGCAAAGGTGATCGATGCAATCGGTGGTTAAGACCAACCTGAAACCAACTCTACAATACTACCGATGGACAAAGACCCCAAAGAGCTTGAGCAACCGACCTATGTCTATTACGACGGCTGGTGCAGCGCCTGTATCAAATCCGCGAAGTTGTTCACTAAGCTCGATTCTGGACGATCACTTGTCGTGTGTATTGACCTGCGCTCAGACGACGACCGCATCGCACTCACCAATCTCGACCAACACACTCTCGCATCATCACTCCATACCCTAACCCCAGACGGCACACTCCACGCAGGCCCCGAAGCAATCCGTCAAGCATTCGCGCAACTCGGAAAGCGTCGCGCTACGTCATGGACCAGACTCCCGATCATCAAACCGATTGTCGATTTGTGCTACCGGATCTTTGCCAAGAACCGATTGCGCTGGTTTGCAACACATCAGTGCACCATAGAGAGCTGTAACGAGCAGAGCTGCACGATCGATCATCAGCACAAAGTAAACTAATCAATCCTCAAGAAATGATTGAACCTGAAGCTCACCCATAATTGTTTTCTGCACCGGGCACGCGTTGGCGATTTCCTTGAGCCGAGTGCGTTGCTCGTCACTTAAATCACCGGTGAATGTGAGCGAAATCTCGATGAGCTCAGGCTCCCCGCGCCCCCCCGGGCGCGAATGTTCGAGATCCAGTTGCACTGATTGGAGATCCCACCCTTTCCGCTCCGCATACATCCGTAGCGTTATGGCTTTGCACGCGCCCAAAGATCCAAGCAGCAACGCGTATGGATCCGGCGCGGTATCAGCGCCACCCAAAGAGCCGGGCTCGTCGAGGTAAAATGTGTGCCCACCAGAAACCACTTCGGTCCGGTAGGGCTCAGTCCCGATTGATACAGTCGCGGTTTTGTTACTCATTTCATTCTCTCAGTTCAAGGCGCTGCTGGCATCTTCACCAGCAAGGTTGGTGCTCATAGGGTAGAGAACTCTGGGTTATGCAGATTATTCAATCGCTGAATGTGTTCGTGTTCTTCTGCGATCGACTCGCCGTTCACCAGCTTCATTAATAACCCTTCAACCACTTCACGATCAACATCTTGACATCGGATCCCACCCGCGAGCAGGACTTGGCGTTTGCCACGATCATCAAACTGCACCACGCTCATCGATGCCCACACCCTGCTGACCCGCTTGATGATGACGCGTGGGTCCTGTCCATCGAGTTCTTGATACTCGCGAGTTTCGAAACCCCCACCGATTGGCCATCGCGAGAACCCACCTTGCACGAAGGTGAAGAATTCGGAACCCGTTCCTTTTTTATTCGTGCTTGTCAGGAGCATCCCTATCACCGCTGCGATGATGGCGAGCAGCACGATGAGCGCTATCAATGGCGCCCCGATCAAGAGTACACCAATCAGGTTCCCGTACAGAAATGCTACGACCGCGATGACGATCCAGGTCACCCGTCGCCAGGTTGGGCCGGCGGACTTCTTTGCAACACCCGCGATTTGGAGCCCTCCAAGTACGCTATCGAAGCTCAACCCGCATTCTGGACAAGTGCATGATTCCGCAATTCCTTCCAGTGGATAACCGCACCGAAGACAAGCTTCGGGTCGCTCCACGATTCGCGGAAACGGGAGCAGTTGTTTTTTCTTCTTCGCCATTGCGGGGTACTCAAGCCGCGGAAGGGCCTTGGTATTCTGCATCACCGAATCCGAGGATCGGGATAAAGATGAAGCTCAGCAAGATCATACCGATCGCAAAGCCGATACCTTTGGCGAATGATTTCGCCAGATCAAGCATCAGAATAATCAGGAAGATGAAGTTCAGATACGGGATCAGAAGCAGGATCACCCACCACCCCGGACGACCCGCGATTTTGCACATGATGTAGGTGTTGTAGATCGGGATGATCGCCGCCCATCCAGGCTGACCCGCTTTCACGAACATCTTCCAGAATCCTGCAATGACCACGATGATGATCACCAGATAAATGAGTGCAAAGAGGAGAATACCGATGGTGCCAGCTGCGTTGCCGCCGCCTTGTTGTGCGAGTGTTGTGAACATGCTTCGTTCCTGTGTGAGAGTCTTGGTTGAGATCCTGCGAGAGATCCTCTATGAAATCCAAAGCAGCACGCAAGGTATGCATGCTCAAAAGAGTGTACCAGATCTCGATATCGGTTGCCCCGACCATCAACTGGCCAGTAATCTTGGACTTTTAACTCTGATCAGCACCTTCTTCAGCCCCACCACCCCGGCAGCCACACCCAAGCGTCGCACCAACCATCGCCCCCAATATTCCAATCATCGGCTCAGCAATATACATCCAGGTCGGACCACGCGCCTTCATCATCGCTTCGGTGCTCGGCGTATCCCCCATCCGCACCATATCCTCCGCAGGCACCTCGGCATTCATCCGCATCACCATATTGACCCCACCAAGCACACCAACAAGAACAAGCAGCGAGATCACCGCTCCCTTGGACTTCCCGATCTTGGCACAGACAAACCCACCCGTAACCGCTGCGATCACCGACGCGATCAGCCAGACCACGAGCCACGCGGTGGTCACCTGATAGCTTCCCGCTTCAAAGGTCTTCGCCGGTCCCAACACCAGATACGCTCCGGTCAATCCCACCATCACCACCACCGCCATCGCGATGTATCCAAGAATCACAGCCAGCACTTTGCGTCCCATGAGAAGTCTCCTGTGTTGAAGTGAGAGTCCAGTCTAACAGGAATCTCGCAACTCTACAAATCAATCTCATTGATCCGCAAACCACTCCAATGGCTCAGGAAGCAGGGATCTCGCAAACTCAATATGCACAACACGCCGATGCGTCGGCTGCGCAGATTGATGCGTCGATTTCGATGACGCATGCAGCATCAACGGATTCATCAACACAACATCCCCCGCATCCGCTTCGAGCGTGATCGGCTCGCGATCCATCCGCCCCCGATCCACACTTGGCCAATCCTCACCAATATCTAGATGCGATCCCGGAATCACCTGCAACGCGCCGTTCGACGCAGGCGTCGGATCGAGATGCAACCGAGCCGTCACCATGTCCCGAAGCACACTGGGAGGAGGCTGCACATGATGCACCCCGTCCTTAATCGACCAAGGCCCAAAACCCTCGGCCTCATGCCTTGCCTGCACCGCGATCGAGGTGTCGCGATGCCAAGCAACCGCCCAGTTCTGATCAGCCGACTTGTCAAACACAATGACACGAACCGGCTTGTACGCCCCAAGCGATCCAATCACCTCCGCATACGGCTCATGCGCAAGCACCCGCTCAACCAACCCCGCCCCCACTCCAATCCGAGCCCCCGCCCGCGCCGAAGATGAGCGAACCGCTTCATCCGCAAGCGGGATGAGTTGTGCAATCTGATCACGCGAGAACACGCCGGGAATCACCGCACACCCGAACGATCGGACTGCGTCAGAAGCCATGTGTTCATTCACTTCTGTGCGTGATAGAGGCATAGCTGATTGTATGTACTCACGCTCGATTTTGGACGAGCAGGAATTTGCCAAACTATGGAATGAAGAGTCGGCAATCCATTCTCGTATTAACTCGTCTTCTGCTGTTGGAACCATCCAACTCTATTGTCGACCTGGCCATTCATCAATAAGTCGCGCGAGTTCATTGTAAAGTGCCATTGGGAATGGCATCTCATCGCCATTCCATCTTTCTTTGTATCCTTCCTCCCCGTATTCAGCAAAGACATTCTCGATCATGCTAAGTAATGCACGGTAAAATACCTCAGCTTGCACGACACCATCAAGTATTTTTTTCTCATCGGTTTCCGGCAAATACGACCACAGTTCTTCAAAAAACCAGACACGAATCCGAATCCCCCCTGATTCTCCAGGTGTTTTCTCAAACATCCACCGATACTCGCCGGGCTCCTCAGGAAATGAAACCCCTGACATGTGCGCCCCTTGCCGCAGAAGTAGTGTCGCACAAACTAGTTGACCAAAGGCATCATCAAGATATGAAGCTGTGGCCACTATTTTCTGTTCACCTACTTCTACATCGCACACAGCCCAACCTTGACCTGTAATCTTGTAGTCGAGTTTGAAATGATCTGTTATCATTCTGGCAGTCTCAAATCAACCGATCCTCGCTCGAAATCCCATGCGCCGGAGCTGTGTTGAGCTGGACCAACACCTCTCCCTGCCGCTCGATCGCTTCGTCTGCATCCACATAATCCGAGTGACACGCGGCTTTCTCCCCCTCCGCGCCCACGGCCTTCTTCGTCTTGCTCGCGAGCTTGTGGATCTCCTCCGGAGGCAGATACCCGCGCTGCTCCAAGATCTTCTGCTGATCTTCGGTTAACGCTGCGGACTTGACGGGTTTGCCCCGCTCGAACCCTTCCGCTTTCCCGGACTGGAACTCTTGGATTTCTTTACTGATCCGCACGCTGCACCAGTCGTGGCCGCACATTGCGCAGAAGTCGGTATCGACATCCATGTCCTCGTCGTGGTACGCGCGGGCGGTGTCCTCGTCGAATGCAAGCTCAAAGTGCTTGTTCCAGTTGAGCGCCGCACGCGCTTTAGTCAGTTCATCGTCCCAGTCTCTGGTTCCCGGAATACCAAGCGCAACATCCGCAGCATGAGCCGCGATCTTGTACGCGATGCACCCCTCCTTCACATCACCCTTCTTGGGAAGACCCAAGTGCTCCTTGGGAGTCACATAACACAACATGCTTGCGCCGTGGTACGCGATCGAAGTCGCGCCGATACAACTCGTGATATGGTCATACCCCGGGAACACATCGGTCACCAGAGGCCCAAGCACATAGAACGGCGCGCCGTGACAGAGTCTTCTCTGCAGCTTCGCGTTGTACTCAATCTGATCAAACGGCACATGCCCCGGCCCCTCAACCATCACCTGCACGCCCCGCCGCCAAGCACGCTCGGTCAACTCACCGATCACCGCAAGCTCACCAAGCTGGGCAAGATCCGTCGCGTCCGCAAGCCCGCCGGGACGCAACCCATCACCGATCGAGAAGCTCACATCATGCTCACGCATCAGATCACAGATCTCGTCCCACATCGTGTACATGATGTTGTCCTGGTTATGCACGAGCATCCACTTTGCGAGCAACGACCCACCACGCGAAACAATCCCGATCGCGCGCTTCTTCACAAACTTCAGATGCTCCATCCGCACGCCCGCATGAATCGTGAAGTAGTCCACGCCCTGCTTCGCCTGATGGTGCAGGGTTTCAAGAATCAGATCCCGATCCAGATCCTCGATCTTCTTCCCAAGAATCATTGAGTAGATCGGCACGGTCCCGATGGGTACCGTCGAGTTCTCAATAATCGCCGCCCGGCACGCATCCAGATCACCGCCAGTAGACAAATCCATCACCGTATCCGCGCCCCACTTCTCCGCCCATTGCAGCTTCTCGACTTCTTCCTCAGTCCCCGACGAAATCGGCGACGCCCCCATGTTCGCGTTCACCTTCGTCTTGCTTGCGCGACCGATCGCCATCGGATCAAGGTTCTTCGCGAGGTGTGCTCTATTCGCGGGAATAATCAACCGCCCCGCCGCGATCTCATCGCGTACTTGCATCGCCGACAGATGCGGCTCGCGTTCCGCAACCCGCACCATCTCCGCAGTAATGATCCCAAGCCGCGCAGACTCAAGCTGTGTGATCGGCGTGAATCCATCGGGAGTCACAACCCGCCGCGTCAATCCAAGCGCATCGGTAAAGGTGTACACATTCGCCGGCGTCTCGTCGTTGGCATCGCACGCGCTGTCAACAGTCTCCACCGACCAACCATCAGGAAGAAAGTCCCACGCCGTCAACTTCGAAGGCGCTGGCATCCCCGGAGTGTCCGGCGATGAGAACATATACGGCCCGCCAATATCCGCCTTATGAGCAAAGCTCCCCGGCGTAGGCACCTCAGCATCACTCCCCGGATTAAACGCCCCATGCACCGGGAGCATAAAGTCCATCCCATCAATCGCGGGCGAACCCTTCACCGTCCGGAACGAACTCCGCATGTCGGCAGCAGTTTTATACTTGCTCGTCAGTGCCGCCGCCTTGCCAGCAGGCGAAGTGATGGACAAATGGTCGGGTGTGGTCTTTGGATAGACAGTCTTTGGATTGGTTGTCATGGCAACTCCTCGTTCAATGCAGATAAATATGCACCGGGAGCATGCGCGTCAGCCCAAACAAATCGACTGGCTGCATTCCCTCCGCCGGTGCGAGCCGGATCAGGTTCAACGGGTCCATCTCAGCGAGCAACCAAGCCCGCGCCCCGTGCAGTGGTTCATTATAGCAATGGATCAAGCACGCTGCTGCACACTAAACAAGCTACAACTGCCCAATATATGCGATAGGTATAAATCGCTCAACTTCTTCAATGTAGTCCTGAACCAACTCAAGCCCTTCATCAAGAGATCGATAGTAAATTGGTGCTTCTGTTCGCAACGAAGCGTCTGCAATCTGTGACGGGATATACACGGCATCTCTCATTGCTTGAAAATCAAAGTTGGCTGTTGCTCTCTTCGCTTCAGAACGAGACATGATGCGGCCTGTCCCGTGAGGAAGGCAGTTGTAAATTTCAGCTACCTTTGGAGTAGCTCGAACAATAACCATGTCATCGAGTAGGTTTGATGGAATCACAGCAAGTTCATGTGGCTGTACTCGTTGAGAGCCTTTACGGATCAGCATGCCTTCATTGAGTTCTTCATAATGATTATGATTCCGATCAAGCTTATTGAGTTCTGGATACAAATCCACAAACCGGCCTAAATGCCGTTCTGCAATATCAAGTACCGCATCCCGATTGTCTTTCGCCCAACTCTTGATTCGTAGAAATTCTTTATCAAACTTGGCTGGTTGATCTACCAAACCATCAACCAGCCCACTCTCTTTACGCGAACCCGTATGAGCAACTAGACAAACTGAACTGGTTTCATACGATGCGACAGCATCAAGGAAGTGATTTCCAGATCCAAGATCACCAAGCCCCATATTGCGTCTTTCAGAAAGCTCTTTGCAAAGCCCATTCCATGCCGCTCTAAATGATTCAGACTGAGTTTCTTTGTGTGATAGCGAAGTCCGAACAACAGTAATACCACACCCAACATCTGAGAGTGCAAAGCGTCTCCAGTCTGATGACTCTGTTAAATAACCCGTACCCGTCGGAAGCGGGCTCTTTCCTGGACAAGTATCGGGCAAGCTTATGACATGCTTTGCTGAGCGAAGAGCATTCGAACGCTCAAGCCAACCGAAAATCACTTGATCTGAATGCATTGATAAATTGGTGATGAGATCACGCATGGACATGTTGAATCCTAGCAAACCCTTTCACGAATCAAGCATTACAACTCTTAATACTCAGTTCTTTCCGCTCATGAGTAACTTTTCAAAGAACGCAATCAAATCCCGCTGCGCGTCCCTATCACGCTGAATCAGCGTGTTGTGATCACCCGGATAGGTCTTGAGCGTCACATCAATAAACGAATCCTCCGCCGACGCCCGGATCTCCTCCGCATGCTTGACATCAACAATCGTGTCCGCCGTCCCGTGCATAATCAGGTAAGGCCTCGACCCTAGATCCCGCGCCAGATCCACCGGATCAAGCCCGCTGCGAATCAATACGCTCGCAACCCCCGCTGCATCTCGCGCGACTCCGCGCCAGCTGCTGTAAGTCGACACCGTCGCCACCGCTTCCACCCGAGGCTCATTGACCGCCGCATCCAGCGCAAACGGCCCACCAAGACTCACGCCAAGCACCCCCACCCGGTCCGCATCCACATCATCCCGCCCCAACGTGTACGCAAGAGCCGCCCGCGTATCGATCGAGAGCGTATCGCGATTCATCGATCCCTTGTCCGATCGCCCGTATCCCCGGTAATCAAAGATCAGCACATGGAAACCCGACGCAGTCAAAAACGACGAGAACGATTCGTGATACAACACATTCCCCGCGTTCCCGTGCGCATGCAAAATCGCAGGCCTCGCCTCTCCAGACTCAACCCCCACCGCAGGCATAAACCATCCATGCAACCGCTTGCCGTCCGCCGTCTCGATCCACACATCTTCATACTGAGCAGGCGTATCAAACGCATCACGGATCGGCCAGTAAAACGCACGCTCCGCGAACCCAGTTATGTAAATCGCACTAAAAACGATCAGTGATACGGCGCCATACACCACAAGCATCCGAAGCAACCGCTTCTTCAAACTCCGCTTACGCTTCTGTTTCTTACCCGCCCCGCTCTGCTCATCATGCTGATCACTCATAACCAAGAGTCTAGCAGAAACCAGCTCGCACTGATCATCTATTCGCTTAGCGAATCTATCCAATCCCGGATCACATCCACCTGCTCGCTCGTCAAAGGATCCCCGTCCCCCTCCGGTGGCATGATGTCCGGATCATCATGAGGCAAATCAATCCGGTACACCAACTCACTCCCATCCCCATCCCCGCGCCGCACCATGTCCGCATCAGGATCAAGCACATACGCCAATGTATCAAGACGAATATCGTCCTCCGCTTCATCAGGACCATGGCACTCGACACATGAAGTCTCAAGGATTGGCAGCACCGAGCTGTTAAAAGCATCAACCGCTTGCTGCGAAATACCAAACATCTCCGCATCAACACCAACATCAACATCAACATCAACAACCACTGGTGCCTCTGCGCCAATCATTGCTTTGAGTGGTTTGGTCAAGTATCCATGCCCGTGCGTGAGCTCGCCCCCGAAGTGACCGGTCATACCAATTAACCCTGCAGACATACAGAGCAGCGTGAGATACGCTTTGCCCCCGCGCGAATCAGGACCGATCGCCATGAGTAGCGCTACCCCGGTAAACACCATCACAATCGCGCTGACGATCCCCAGAATCCGATGAAGGTCAACGCGCTCACCGCCGTCAAACCCAAGGACCAATCCGGTCACCACCGAAACCAGCGTACCGATCAACGCGAACACAAACATGGTCGTAGCGCCCGAACTTGGTTTCCACACTTGAACCAAAGCACGCTTCTGGATTTTGGGTACCAGTGCACGCGACAACTCCACAACCGCTGCGACCGTAATGAGCGCAATCGGAAAGTGAAGCACCAGAAGATGCGTTCGACCAAAGAACTCGACTATGTGTTCAAACCAGTTGGGTGACATACATGCACAATAGGAGCTGAGACTCAGCCATCTTCAGAGATGAACTCATCGTGCCCTTCCTTGCGTTCCTTGCGGAGATTGCCGTACAACGAAACCGCCTCTTCGTCATCACCCATCAAGAGCGCACGCCCCAGCGCATTGGACTTCTCCACAGCTTTCGTGAGCTTGATCCGCATGTCATTGGTGAAGCGGTCTTTGTCGCCATCGTACTTTGATTCAGATTGCGATGGGATGGACTCCTGATCCGCGACCAGAATACATTGCGCCATCAAAATGGTCACCTGATTTGCAAGGAACGCCGCTTCATCACGCGCCCCAGGAGCTTCGAGATCACCCAAAAACTTTCGCATCGATTTCAGATGGTCGCCCGCTTGACCCATCAACTTGTGGAACTCCATACTACCTTCGAAACTGATCGGCTGGGACACCCGCGCCGCCAATGCGATCGTCGGGATCGAAACCACACCCGCAACAAGCAACCCGCGCCGATTCATCCCGATTCCTGTTGTTGAAGCTGACATATCAATCCATTCTGCGTTCATAAACGCGTTGTATGTGGAGTTCCCAACGAGAAATTCCTCAAAGACAGCCCGGAGCGATACCCCGGATTGGTTTCTAGTTGAACGAACACCACCACATCCTATTGCATTGGGTTTAGATAGTTACTCAACAAAAAAAGCCGCTGAGCAAACGCTCAGCGGCTTTCAAGAACAATCAACAAGAGCAATCAAGATGATCCATACATGATCGTATGAACCGGAAGTCTTATGCTCGGCGACGACGAGTCGCAACCAGACCACCGATCGCAAACAAGCTCGCGGTACCCGGAGTCGGGATCACCTCGAAGAATGCGTTATCGAAGTGCGGAGCGCCTCCGCCTGGTGCTGGCGCAAGGAAGTTGCCTGTGATCAAGACGAGACGTGCGGTCGCTGTCCCAGCTGGTGCAACACCAGTGATGGTTTGCTGAATCCATTCGTCGACTGTTGCATCGGCGCCAGTGAAGGTACCGTTGCTGATGAAGCTGATCTGGTTACCGCTTGCATCGAGCCATTCGATGTTCACTGCTGCAACTTGACCAGAAGCCATTTGGTCGCTGCTGTCGTTGAGCATGAATGCTCCGCCGTTCCAGGTTTGACCTTCGCTTGCTGCGAAGTCTTGGAATACGCCGCCGAAACCAAACATCTTGAGCACTTGGTTCTCAGCGAAAACACCGGTGTTCAGTGTTGAGCCGTCTGAAGTGAAGACATTATCAAAGGTCGACCAACCAGCTCCAGCGCCTGGAGCGTCTGGTGTAGTGAGCATTGGATCTTCGAATCCTGCGTTGATCAAAAGATTGGTTCCCCCAGCGTGTGCTGAAGCGCCAAGCATTGCGGTTGCACAAAGTGCTGCGAATACTGATTTCATCTGTTCTCTCCTCGTTTGTAGATACGGAAGCAAACGCACACGAATCTTTCGTTCGTATACGCGTTCCGAAATGTAACTGTTACTATGACAGGTTTGCTCCCACCAATCAACCCTTAAAAGCTCAATTTGCACAAATATTTAAACCAAATCAGACCAGAAAACAGCGATTATGATGTCAAAATGGCATCAAATTGGGCACACTCTCGAAATTTAGTACCTTTCCCAATCAATCGGCAAAATCCATCCAATCCACCACACTCGACCTTGGCAACTCCTCAACACCCAGCTTCCGAAGCATGTTCAAACACTGCGCCCGGTGATGCATCGAGTGTGTCATGACATGCGTCAAAATCCCGCCCCTCGTAAACCGGCGAGTGTTCTCCCCCCAGCTCGGTGTCAACACATCATCAAAGCTGCCCTGCAAAGCCGCCGCCTCAAACGGCCCGGTGACTTCCTGCTCAAACGAAATCACTCCATCAATATCCAGCCGCAGCCCATCAAGCCAAGGCCGAATCTCACCCGCATTGAGTACATCCGTCCAGCTGCGCATCGCCCCCAAGTTATGCACCAGATTCTCATGAATCGATCCGCACCCCATCTCAAATTCCTGATGAAACTGCTCCTCGCTCAACCCCCTGCACGCTTCATACAACTTCCCATTCGCCCACCGATCATGAGCAATCAACACCGCATGTGGATCAGTAACCTTCATATCACACCTCCTGAGAATCGAATCTATTGCATAACTATAGGTAATAACACAATCGCCCGACGGCCGCCGGGCGATTGTGCATCAATGTCACTCACATGTAGTATGTTTGGATCACTCTTGACGATCAAGCAAGCATGCCACCATCAACTGCAAGCGATTGACCAGTCACATACGACGAAGCATCAGATGCTAAATACACGACCGTCTGCGCGATCTCATCGACTGTTCCCGCGCGCTTCATCGGTGTCGAATCCGCAAACATACTTGCATCACCACCCGTAATCCGGTCGAGCATATCAGTCCCGATCGGTCCCGAAGCAACGGTGTTGACTCGGATCCCCGCGTGGGCAACCTCGCCTGCGAGTGATTTACTCAGACCTTCGACAGCATACTTTGATGCAACATACGAGCTAAAGCCCGGGAATCCTTTGAGCCCTGCGACCGATGAGTTGTTGATGATCGAGCCGCCTCCGCGCTCGATCATCGCAGGAATCTGCGCTCTAAGCGATTACCAGACACCTTTGACATTCACACTCTGGATCCGGTCAAAGTTGTCTTCATTATCTTCAGTCAACGGATACAACCCAGAACCCTCGATGCCCGCATTGTTAAATGCGATATCAAGACCACCGAACTCGCTGAGTGTCTGATCAATCAACGATTGAACATCCGCTTCTTTGGTCACATCCGTCTGCACAAAGATCGAATTGCCTCCGTCATCTTCAATGATCTGCGCTACCGATTGACCCTGTTCTTGACCACGAGCAGCCAGCACGACCGACGCGCCAGCAGCTGCGAGCGCTTTGGCTGATGCTGCCCCGATTCCCGAACTCGCGCCGGTCACGATCGCAACTTTCCCTTCCAATACCTGTCTCATTCCAAGTCCCTTCTTGTGCTTCTCGCACAGTTCATCTGTTCACACAAGGAGAACTTTAATTTCCAACCGATTGTTCCGAAATAGTGTAGGATTTTCCGCCACACTTCTGTATTCACACAAAAGACGCGTTAATGGTCTAAAAATGTGGCTTTACGCTTTGAACTGGCTTAACAGCGCACGCACAGCACCAGCTGCTTCGTCTCGCGGAACCGGTGTGCCGTGGTAGCTGCCCAGCCCGGATTGCGTGATCATCAAAAGCCATGCAGCATGGTTGAGATCAAGGCCTGCTCTGATCTCACCAGCAGCTTTGATGCGAAGCACCGCGTCATGGAACGCGCCGTGGAATCGTGAGCGAGCATCTTCAACACGCGACCGCGCTTCTTCATCAACCGCAGCAAGCGAGATCGCTGCCCGGTGCATCATACAACAAGGCGAACTCTGTCCAGAATGCTGATACTCAATAATCGCTCCGAAAAACGACTCGATATCATCGATACTCTCAATCGAGTTGATCCGCTGAACCATTGATCCAACGACATTCATGCTGTACGCATCAAGCGCTTTGAGATACAACTCGTGCTTATCCCCGAAGGTGTCATAAAGCGAGAAGCGGTTGATCCCCATCGCAGCAGTCAGATCCGAAATACTCGCAGCGTCGTAGCCCTTCTCCCAAAACACACCCATCGCTTTCGCAAGGACCGTATCTGGATCAAATGACTTCGGACGAGGCATCTCAGCAAACTCCATCAGGACAATCAGTTCAACACATCGGATCACAGATCACGCAGATCTGCACCTACTTGAATCATATACAAATCACCCGCAGATACCCAAATATTCACGCAAACACTGGAAAACAAGCTACATATGCACCCAAACAAAACCAAAATTGCTCTCTGCTCATACACCCAACCATCGATCTGGCCATCGCTTCATCAAGGCAAACGAATCGATTTATTGATCTGAACCCCGAGCCCGGGAATGCGGACACTCACGATCACTTCGTCTCCACTCTCGAGTTCTTCAAAGACAAAAGATCGCTCGCCGTTGAGGAGCGGTTCGATCGAGCTGATCGTGGACTCTTGTCTTGGATTCTTGGGCGCCAGCGCGATCACATCGGCAAGCATTGGCTGATCCGTCCTGTTGGCCACCACCGCGACCACCTCGATGCGTCCGCCGATTGCACTGGTCCCAACTCTGCGAAAGCTCAGATCTACATCGATCGCATCAGTCCCAAGCTCAATCTGGCGCTGAACCCGGACCAGTCCATAATCTTGATCCGCTTGGAGCTCGATATCAAAGATCAGATCTCGCATCCCTGACAACTGAGCAGCAGAGTAGGTTAGATCAAGATCGACCATTTCTTGCTGGTTTCCGCTGACTGTAAAGTTCACTACGCGCGGTTTGATCTCCCAAGACCGATCTACGCGTGTTGAACCCGGGACTGAATAACCGCCGGGCTCAACGATATAAACCCGTCCTCGGATTGAGAATGGCCAAGGGTTCATAATCTGGAGTTGATGCTTGTGCACACCGCCTGTTGCTTCTAATCGGTTTGGTGTGATTTTGACATTGGACAGGAACTGAACCAAAGCGGCGTTGACCCCGGTCACAATCATTGGGGTCCGCGTGACTTCGATCTTGTGCATCGGGAGCCCGAGCTCAGACACAGACTCAAGCATCACCTGATCAATGTTCCCAAACAGATCAACGATTTCGACCGCCCCCATCGACAATGGAAGCTCTACAACCGCGCGCTCAAGCGATGGTTCATCAAGCCACATCACCAGGACGCCATCCGTTGGTTCGATACCTTCACCTCGTCCTTGATTGTTCGTCGCTGCTCTTCCTGAGCACAGCAGCATCCGCACCCCGGGTTCAAGATCAATTTCTTGAACCGCTTGCCGTCCGCCCAGATGATCAACAAGCGTGCGCCAGAGCAGCAACTCAGGTCCAGGGAGGACCCGTCCGCGCGAGCCTTGCTCAACGACCCATGGATCACTCAGAAGGATCTCAGTATCCGAATTCCCTGGATCAATCAGTCTGCTTGCCCACCACGCATTGATCGCCCGCCGTCCGAGCCAGCCCACCTGTGACCAGACAGACGCGACGCGTCCCCCGCCTTGTGTGACCTGCCCTCTATGCACCACACTCAGCCGACCGCGAGAGCTTTGATCATTGGTCCCCGTTGGAGCTGACCCCAGACCCGAAAGCTGACTCATCTGCGCATCGCGCGCAGAAACCCACTGCGAGATCATGTCGGTGAGCGCTTCATCAGGATAACTCGGATCGTCCTCAACGAGCAAACGAACTGCACTCCCGAATAAGCTTTGCTCGAACGGGCGATCCATTGCCCACGAAAGACCGATGACTGGACCCGGGACATACGGATCCATCAAGCTGCTGATTGCGTTGATCTCGGTTGCCAAGGTCGGGCCATCATCTTCGATCGCTTCAACACCGAGTCTCCAATCAGATACCCGCTGACCGTATCGATCCATAAATGGACCAAGCGCTGGCAACACAATATCCTCGTGATCAAGCAGCAGACTAAAGATGGCATCGTGATCGATCGCTGCCTGATCTGCAAGATCCATCGGGACCTGACCAAGCGATAATCCAACTTCAACACCAAGCCCAATGATTCTGTCGATGGAGTTGACGAGTTCGGATCCCTTCACTAAATCAGATTCTTGAGAATCAATATCCAGCGCTCGAATTTCGGCTTTATGCACCCCGGTCAATCGAACCATTTCAGGGAGCGCTTCGAGCAGTTTGGGCTCCTTGGTTGTGCTGCGAATCCCGAACACACTGCTCCGTGGACCTTCGCTCTCACCAAAGAGATTCAACTTTTGATCCAGTGGTGGTTGCCAGATAAACGACAACTCTTTGCGTCCAACAAGCGTTCCTCCCGAGAGCACATCAAGCACCGCTGAGTACCAGCCAAACCCAGAAAGCTCTGGTGTCCAGTCCATCACCAAACGATCAGCACCACGCCCGCTTCCCGATCCGTGTTCATCGACCAAGTGACCCGATGCATCAAAGACACGCACATACGAGCTCAGATCATCGCCCGTCAGATCGCGCACACTCATCTTCAAACTCGGAGATTCATCGCTTGCGACCATGTTCCCCGGAGTCCCGGTCGAAAGACCGATCATCGGGACCTGCGCGATCACCACATCATCAAACCACGCTGCTCCGGTGTAATCCTGAGACCATACCGTAAACGGCTTAAGCCTCCTGCTCCGAGGTTGCTCCTCAGGTTGAAGCAGTTCAAGTTCCAATCGTACAAACGCAGCATCCGGTCCGGTCCCATCAATCGAGATCGAAAGCAACTCCCACTCACCGCGCGTCTGGGCCAAACCAGAGCTCACGCGCGATCCCGGGATGTCATTGCCTGCGCGGTCAATGATCGTTGCGACCATCCGCGCCCGCGCGTGCTTGAGACCATCTGTCCGCACGCGTGCGCTGATCAAATAATCCGCATTGGGAAAGACAGTGAGTTCCCCGTGACGCAAGATCAAGCTTGTTGATCCCCCCAAGGTCGGGAGCATGACCGTTCCCGTCCCTGAGAATGCAGGTGATGCGTAATCCAGCTTCGCGCCGTTCCAGATCGGGAACGATGGTCGATCACGAGGGACCTCGGGATCATGCTGAGCACGGATCCATCCACGAGGGACAGGAAGCGGGTTGCTGTACTGTTCCTCGAAATCAAACGCGCGCACGACCCGTCCCGAAAACGCAGGTCTGGTGATCTTCCCGCCGTCTTGGACATCTTTGCTTTGCCAACCTTGCGATGATCCAGCAAACACTGCAAGCGCAGCACCCACCAACAATGCTCTGCATCGGGATTGAACCTTCGAATCGTGACTCATCACCGTAGTTATCGGCATTTGAGCCCCCACTCGTCCATTTACCACACCCGCACTTCGTTTGAATACCATATCTCAAAGCCAAACCCGAGATCCACCCTATGACCACCCCACACACCTCCCCTTCTGACCATCCAAACAACACATGGATCCCGCTCGATCGCTACACCCCTGCTCAATCGGGGATCGACGCAGCGACCGAGTTCTATGAGATCACGAAAAAACGTAGAACCATCCGAAGCTTTGCCGACACACCAGTCCCCAAAGAAGTGATCGAAAAGGTGCTCCTCTCAGCGGGAACCGCGCCATCGGGAGCCCATAAACAGCCTTGGAGATTCATCGCGATCTCAAATCCCGAGATCAAGCATAAAATCCGTGTCGCGGTCGAAGAGGTCGAACGCGAGTTCTATGAGTCCCGCGCTTCGGACCGCTGGCTCCAGGACCTGCAAACCTTCGAGACCAATCCCGACAAATCCTACATCGACACCGTCCCCTGGCTGATCATCGTTATGGCGCTCCGCACCACCGATGACGGAGGACAGGTCTACTACCTCAACGAATCCGTCGGGATCGCAACTGGGATGCTCCTGACCGCTGCCCATCACGCTGGTCTTGCAACCCTCACCCATACCCCATCACCAATGAAGTTCCTCCGTGAAGTGCTGGATCGACCAGAGCACGAACGCCCCTACATGATGATCCCGATGGGATACCCCAGCGATGATTGCACGGTCCCCGATATCCCGCGTAGACCGCTCGATGACCTTACGGTCTTCATGGAATAGAACCACCAAAGAAAAAGAACGCCCGATCAATCGACCGGGCGTTCGTATCAACTACTTTTGAATGTCGGAGTAACCGACTATTCCAATGCTGCTGCACCGGAGATGATCTCGGTGAGCTCGGTGGTAATCTGTGTCTGGCGAACCCGGTTGTACTCACGCTTGAGCAAGCCGCCCATTTTGCCCGCGTTGTCGGTCGCTGCTTTCATTGCGACCATCCGAGCAATGTGCTCGGAAACCACCGCATCGTTGAAGCACTGGAAAAGCACCGCTTTGACCGCTGCGGGGAGCAGGGTATCAAGCAATGTATCCGCGTCTGGTGAGAACTCATAGACATCACTCATGGTGACATCTTGTGATTCATCAACCTCAGGAGCTGAGAACGGGAGCAACTGAAGAATCTCAGGACGCTGACGGCCAGCACTGAAGTACTTCATGTACACCACGCGGACCGCAGAGACTTCGCCGCTGGTGAATAGCTCGATGAACTTCTCAGCCATCCGTTCGATGTCATCAAAACGGGGCACATCACCAACATGGGTGTGGTGTGTGAATCCGGAGTATCCGTTGAACTTGAGAGCCCCAGCACCCTTCTTACCAACAACCTCGATCGCGCCGTTGCCAGCTGCGGAATCTTCTCGGAGGTGTTTGAGTGTGGTGCGGACGATTGTGCCGTTGTATGGGCCGCAGAGTCCGCGATCAGCAGAGATCATCAGCGTGAGCTCATTGGCATCTGCTGAGGGCTCGGTCAAGAGCGGGTGCCCTTCGCCAACCCCAGCATCAGCAAGCTGAGCAACCAAACCGAACAATGTGTCGGTGTAGGGGCGAGCTGCCAGTGAGGTGGTCTGCGCTTTGGCAAACTTACTGGTCGCGATCATCTGCATCGTGCGCGTAATACGCTTGATGTTCCCGACCGCTTTCATCCGCTTCTTGATATCGCGTGCATTTCCCATAGGAGGTGATCGTAGGCACCCCCCCAAAGTGCGTCTCCACCAACCCAGATCATCAATCCCGGAAAATGCCCAATTCAGACCCCTAAGCCATTGAGCGATCCGACTGATCCAGTCCGATGTACCGATTTAATATCGAAAAATCAGAAAATCCCATAGGACCTGGCGCCCCAGATTACGCATGTACACATGACCCCGATCAGCAACCAGAATCGGGCAGAAAGGTCCAAAATGCCAACCACCCAGATCCTCCGTTCGATGACGCTTGTGCTGATCACACTCGCAAGCAAGTCCCTCGCCCAGCCCTTCGCAGAGGACCACCCGGTCTTTGGCACCGATTCCGTCACCGTCGATCCGTCCCAGAACCTTGCGTTCCTCGACCTGACCGTCACAGACGATGTGAGCTTCGCGGACATGCCCGCCCTGCTCGAGCTCGGCGCTACCTACGACGGCTGGCGCTACGCCACCCAGGAAGAGATCATCGGGCTCCTCAACGCAATCGGATGGTCGCCCCCGATCACCGATCTGTCCACCTTCAACCTGTCCACATCATCGATCGCAGAGACCATCCTCGAGAGCTTTCTCGGGGTCATCACGGACGACAGCACCCCGCCGTCCGAGGTGCTCATCTCGAGCGCCGGCTACCTCGCGGACGGCAGCGGCGTGTTGGTGACATACGCAGATAATGTTCTTCAGTTAAGCTCGACGTCGATCTTCGACGGATCGAACCCACCCGCCGCCGGACACTGGCTCGTTCGTGACCTCTCAATCGACGCGCCAACCTACCAAGGCACGCTCGCCGAGTTCGGAGAGCCGGTCGACTCGAGCGCAGACTTCCAAGTCACGCTCCTATCGTCCGTCGGAGCGCCGCTCGCAACAATCGAGCA
>JBGCDI010000050.1:0-36502 GCA_045105315.1 Phycisphaerales bacterium
CGTCGCTAAACCGTTCCGTAAATAACTCCGGCAGGATTTGAACTCCAGCGGTTCGGCTTTACCGGTTTGTATGCTGCAGTCGAACCCTCAGCCGGGGGGAGATGCAATCCCTCCCCCCGGCGTGGCCAATATACGATCCTAATTGATCATGCTTTCCCGGTTATCAATGAAACAGCTTGTTGAGCTGGGATGCGGTATTGCATTCGGTGTGCCAAACTTGCCAAAGTGCGTTTTTAGCACCCAAAGGCTGATTTGAGTTGGCAATGAGTCAAACGAAATCAGCAGTGACGATATATATTTATCGTGACATATCCAATATGATCTACTATGGCTTCTCAAGATCAAAAACCAACCGTCATTATCGGGCTCCTTGGAACCACCCTTGATACCGGAAAGGGGCCCAAACGCTGGGAGCGATGGAGACCAACTGTTTCGCTTTGCCAGCATGACGACTTCGTGGTCGATCGGCTCGAACTCATCCATAACAAGCGAGCAACCGCACTTGCTCAACAAGTTGAGATGGACATCCTTTCGGTTTCACCTGAGACAACCGTTGTTCGACATGTTGTGGAGATGCGAAATGCCTGGGACTTTGAGGAGGTCTACACAACCCTCCACGACTTTGCCAAGTCGTACCCGTTTGATACCGATCACGAGGACTACCTCGTGCACATCACCACCGGAACCCATGTCGCTCAGATCTGCAACTTCTTGCTCACCGAAACAGGATACTTTCCGGGCAAGCTAATCCAAACTTCCCCGCCTCGGGGGAAGAAGGAAACTCCTGGAACCATGCAGGTCATCGACTTGGACTTGTCGAAATATGACCGGCTCGCTTCCAGGTTTGAGCGCGAGTATGAAGATGCCGTCGCATCATTGAAAGACGGGATCGAAACGAGGAATGCGAATTTCAACTCCCTGATTGAACGCATCGAGCTTGTCGCAGCTCGGACCACTGACCCCATTCTGCTTACTGGTCCAACCGGGGCCGGAAAGTCTCGGTTGGCAAAACGCATCTTCGATCTCCGCAAACACAGACACCTAGTAACCGGAGACATAGTCGAAATCAACTGCGCCACTATTCGCGGAGATTCAGCGATGTCAACACTCTTTGGGCACACAAAGGGCGC
This sequence comes from Phycisphaerales bacterium, assembly GCA_045105315.1. Taxonomy (GTDB): domain Bacteria; phylum Planctomycetota; class Phycisphaerae; order Phycisphaerales; family UBA1924; genus UBA1924. The sequence goes on from JBGCDI010000050.1 coordinate 1,131, forward strand.
ATTCACAGGCGCAGCGAATGACCGCTCTGGACTTCTGCGCAAAGCAGACGGGGGCACGCTCTTTTTAGACGAGATCGGCGAGCTGGGCACCGACGAGCAAGCAATGCTCCTGCGAGCTATTGAAGACAAAAGATTTACCCCACTCGGATCTGACACGGAGGTTTCAAGCGACTTTCAGCTCATCGCGGGAACGAATCGAAACCTTATAGAACAGGTTCACAAAGGCACATTCCGTGACGATCTACTCGCGAGAATCAACCTGTGGACATTCGAACTCCCCGCACTCCGAGATCGGCATGAGGACATCGAACCCAACATCGAATACGAACTCGAAAGGCTATCACAAAGTAGACATCAGCTTGCAAAATTTAGTAAAGAAGCCCATCGCCGATTTCTCAACTTTGCGACCTCGCACGAAGCTACCTGGCCCGGAAACTTCAGAGATTTGAATGCCGCCCTCACCCGAATGTCCACTCTCGCGCCAGGCGGACGAATCACAACAGATATAGTAGAGGAAGAGACCAATCGGCTTCGTACATTCTGGAAAGACCCAAGCCAACTCAAAGACAGCGACCTCTTGAATGAACTCCTTACCGAAGAGGCGATCTCAACAATCGATCTCTTTGATCAAGCTCAACTCAAGTATGTAGTAGAGATATGCCGTCAATCGAACTCGCTTTCTGACGCTGGGCGCAAGCTGTTCGCTGTTTCACGCTCCAAACGAGCATCTACAAACGATTCTGATCGGGTTCGAAAGTACCTCGCAAAGTTTGACTTAAACTGGGAAAGCGTTAGTTCGATTCCGTGACCAGCGTGAGTATTTTTCAGCCACACTTTCCTGTGAACTGCCGACACACATACCATGCATCAGCATAGCGGGAACCGGAATATAGAGTTGCCCACCAAGAACTCATGACAGCAAACATCTTATGTCTTGTGCGATTGTGTTCATGATCTGCCACCGGGTAGGGTGCTGGACTTATTCGACATTTTCGATATTGAACTCATGGCAAATTAGGGCTAGCTAGTAAGACAACCCAAATCGAGCTGACCAAGAAAATCCAACTCAAGAACAAGCGTGCTTCACTATACGACTCATCGAGAACTCTGAGTTTTTTGTTACGGACACCCAGCCCCATACGCATTCAGGAATGCTGAGACATCCAAGAAGTTCAATAGGCCATCATCATTGAAGTCCGCCGATAGATCACCCGTTTGAAACTTCATCAGAAAATCGCTCACATCGAAGAAGTTTAAGCTCCCATCACCATTTACATCTGCAGCACAAGCCGACCCAATATAATCATGCATCGAGTTCGATGTAACTGACACCCCCTCTGGAACAATTACACGAACGCGGTAAAAGCTAAAGAGCCCGATTTCGTTGCTCAGCACATCGTCTGCCGGGTTCTTACTATTGGCACGCACGAACGCACCAGCATTCAAGATCAGGCTGCTTGTGAGTGAAACGGTTGCCCCATCACTCACACTGACCGCCAAACTGTCGGTACTCACACCTGGGGTAAAGCTCAGATGGCTTTGATTGATATTGACCTGGTTGAAACTTGGACTCACACTTCCGCTCACGCTGGTTACCCGCATTGAAGATTGAAGCTGAAAGGTCGTTCCAGAATCAAAGTTGAACCCTGAGTTCATTGGATCTGCTTCTGGAAGAACGACCTCAAAAACGAACTGTGCATGAATCAGCTGAGTGTTATCAAAGCCAGCATCCCATGCAAAAGTCAGTCGATCAAGCGCGAGGGCATCCGAGCTCGATGTTGTCGCAGCTGATACAAAGCTGGATCCAACCGGCATCAACTGATTGCTTGTGTACGCGGAGACAGAACCGAATCCATATTCTGTATTTGCTTGGGCGGTGCCGTTTACCGCATTCATCGAAAGCGAGCCAGGCACATTCTCAACCCCGATGTATCCTGCAGACGCGAGACCGCTGATGACTGGTGGTACTAATCGCGGAGTTGAATCCGAATCATTAAAGACCGTAGCGCCCGCTTCGAGATAGGTTGGTTGAGCAAAGGTGACTGAAGAAACCAAGGCTACCAAAGCGACTGCAATATTAAACAAACGATTCATGATTGAACTCCATACAGAAACAAGTGACCCCATCTTGCTGAAGAACTTGCTGAAGAATCAGCACGCTGAGATGTGCATGATATTCTAGCATGGTTGTCAAAATCTCGACTCAGTAATCTCCTCCAAAGACGAATCTATGCGTTTGCTTGCTCACAATCGTGTTTTTTTGACTGCCTTCATCAGAACGCGTGTGCACTCAGATGAATACCGATGTGCTTTAAGCATGCTTTCTACGCGACACGCAAGCCCTGTAACTTATATGAGCCCAAACGCTGCACAGGTCACGAGACACTGTAATTTTTGACACTCGACTAGTTCAACTGTTATGGACAACCATTTGCAAACGCAGCGAGAAACGCACTTACATCCAAGAAGTTAAACAATCCATCTCCGTTGAAATCCGCAGCAGGGGCACCGGCACCAAACTCATTCAAGAATGCGCTCACATCAAGGAAGTTAAGCATCCCGTCACCAGTCAGGTCAGCAGCGCTACAACCTCCACCAGGCACTTGAATCACAACCGTCGCGACATCACTATAAATCGGAACAACAACACCATTAATTGTCGTCATCGAACGATAGGTGAACGAATCTTCACCTACGAATCCCGGGTCGGGCTGATATACGAACGAACCATCCTCAGCGACATTGACCACCCCATTGAGCGGGGCGACATACTCGGGTTCAAACTCAAAGCCTGTGTCAATACCGATCAAACGGAACGCTTGGTCGATGTCATTTGCGAGCAATCCTGCTGAGGAGTCAACGACAACGCTGCCATCTGTGCTCGCAATATATGTATCACCAGTCGTCAGTGAGAATGCGGTATCACGAAGATGCTCCAGTTCTCGCAGTACCCAGCCTACATAGTCAGGAGCAGCTGCGGGGCGCTCGAGCCCTCGGAGGATTTCCTCATGCACGAGATCGATCCGTTCATTGAGGATCTGGTCGATCATCGTGACATTGAAATCTTGGTCGGCCCATTGATTACTGCGATCCGATTGGGTCATCTCATCGATCAAAGTGATCATATCGATCGAACCCAACCCCAGCTCGCTCGTCCCAGGCACAGCACGCAATGCTGAACGCAGCACTTCACTCGCATCGAGTTCCTTTGGCATACCGATGGTCACATACGCGTCGATCAGCGCTTCAGCCCGATCGAGCTCCTGAGCAGCGACAGACAAGGCTGACACTTCATCAAACAGTTCAAGAAGCAGCGCGTCGCGAACCTCGCCTCGGCGGCGGAACAAACCAGGCTTGACGCTCGGCTCAAACCAGCTGATGTTACCAACATCCTCGACTGTAATACGGTAAAGTGATCCCTCAGAACGGATCCCGATCCGTGGATTGTCACGGTCGCTCACGACCACTTCATTGAAGTCATCGAAGTTGCCGGGAATGTCCCCAGCCCAGGCATTTTTTAGTATCTGTGCGGCTTCCTGCTCATCGGACAACAAAAGCTGCTGCCACCCGGCAAATGGGAACTCAACTTCCGCCGAGAAATCAATCCCCTTGTAGGTTGGGTAAGTCACGACAAGCTCTGGGCCTCCGATCCAGAAGTACGCACGCATCTCAATGGGCCCTGGCTCGTCGAAGATCTGATAGCGTGCACGCCAATCCCCTGGGTTATCCGCTTCATAGCGTTCGAGCAAATACGACATCTGAAGCAGCATGGCTTGCTCAGGGACATCGCTGTCCGTAAACATCCGGAACCCCTTCTCGTCATCCTCCGGCACGCTCAGGTGCTGGTTTGAGCCGGTGTTCCCGATGTGATCGAAGTAATCCAGTGAGGGCACGACCTCGCGGATGTCCGTCTGGGGACCATCGGTCCAATAGTCGAAGACGACGCCGTTGTCGCCGACGAACTCAGCGGGCAACCCTGCGGCAATCTCTGCATCGATTGCCGCCTGGAAACCTGCCGCCGCGTCTTTGTAGTTCTGTACCAATGCAGAGAACAACGCCGAGTCACCATTTACATCCGTATCTCGGATTGCTTCAATAAAGCTCACAAGTTGATCACCCGATTGGATGATCCTGTCGAGTTCTGGAAGCGACTCGTTCTGCGGATCAGAGTTGTAGTCCTCAAGTTGTCTGTTGTAGCGATACGAGAAGTACCATGGGTTCTCGCGCGCGAGCTGAGCGTACGCCGAAGCAGCCTGCGACCAAGGCTCAATCCCAGGCAAGTCCGAGTTGGCCAGCGCGGGCAATCCCAGCGACTGCGGGAGCACTGCAAGATCATTCAGATAGGCCGCGACCGGGCCGTCGCCAATATATTCATCAGCATTACCAAGCGTGACGGTTGGGTTCGTGCGTGATCCCGCGAACGCTTCACTCAGTGAAGTCAGCGTTGCATAGGTAAAGAAGCTCTCAGACGCAGTAATGAAGTCCGGGCTCCCACCGCTGTAAGGCAAGTCGATCCCGTTCTCATCACGATAATCGAGTACCACATTGGTCTCGTTTGTGAGATCCGAAAGGAGGATGTCCTGAGCCACGCCGTAGAGCGCCGCTTCGAGTCGACGCAGCTGTGATCTAGCCGCCGCCATTTCACGAACAAGCCCGTCCACATCGCCCTGCAGATCACCGATTTGATCACCCAGCGCGTCGAACCCCGAGATCATTGTGTTGTACATGATATTGAGCTGTTGATCGATGCGATCGAACCGTTCGTTCATTTCCTGACGCATCTCCTCGACCTGCTGGCGGAGTTGCACGACCTGATCGAAAGTCTGCTCCTCAACCGATGGCGGCCCCTCAATCCCAGCAATCAATCCAAGCCCCTCAGTCACGACATTCAGGAACGCCCCCGCTGCTGTGAGCGGATCACCATAGTAAAAACCTGCAGCACCGATCGCTAAGTTGCCAACAATCGAAACTCCGCTCTGGATTCCCGCCATAGTGTCGTTTGTTTCAAGTGAGAGCTCGCTGTAGTCACGCGTGTAGGTTGCGTATGCCTCAATGTCATCGAAGTCACTTTGAAGCATTAGGTAGGTCGCTGCTGATGCCGCTGCGCGAGCTTGGGCGGTCGCTTCAAGATTCGCACGAAGCTCATCAAATACCTGCTGAACATAGGCGGGATCATCCATCGCCAGTTCCACGCTCTCAGCAAGCCCGGGCGCGCTGGCGAGCGCAAGGTCCAACGATCCGTCATCGATCATCGAGTCTGTTCCGACAATAGAATCGATCTGAACGCGTACTGTATCGAGCTGCGCCGTGACCGTATTGCGGAGCGCCATATTCTCAGGCCCATCAGAGATCGCCATCTCATATGCAGCAAAATCAGCGGGCATCAGCGCCAGTCCCGCGTCAATGTTTGCCCGGTCCGCGCGTGTTGAGCCGAGCTCGGGATCAAAACCCTGGAACTCAAAATATCCATCAAGCAGTGAAGCAAGAGTCTCGCGATCATTCCCACTCGGATCTCGTCCGTAAAAACCTGTCACAAGCAGATCGAACACTTCATTGCGATAGTCCAAAGGTCGGGCGAGTGCCACCTCGAACCGCACCATCCTCCTTTGAATCGATTCAAACCCGTCCGGATCTGGGATCCTGATACCCAGTAGATCTAGTGCCCGCTCACCGATGCGTGTGTCGGTGCCGCTAAACTGCTCGCCCTGAACAATCGTAAATCGGACCGCACCATAGAGCGATGCACGCTCATTGAGATCCTCATCACCCAATGCATATCCCTGTAACGCACTGTCATATGCAGTGAGAAACGCCTCAATCTGTTCATTGGTCGCGAGTGGGTTTCGTTCCGAGTATGCCATGACACCCGCAAGAACTGCGTAAACCCGTGGCCGTGGGTTCTCAGCGACAATGACATCCGACCGGACATACTCAGCTGCCCGCATCGCGTCGATCAGCTGATTGTATTGATCATCGTTCTGGATATCGAGATCGATTGCCTTGGCAGAATGCACCCCGACCCCAACAAAGGCCAACGCAATAATGTGAGTGAACTGTACAAAACCAGATTGAGTGAACTTGCCCATTGAATAACCTCCAAACCCCGCGGCTATACAGGGCTCCACTTCCACTGCGACAAATCACAACGCAGCGCCCGACGATTCTATCAAATTATGAGCTTTTTATCCTTCAATCGAGAAAAATACTGCTTTTTCAACAACTATCCCGCAATTTCACAGACTTCACAAAGTCTCCAGCTCGAGCTTTGGCAACTTCTCAAAACGAGCCTGCCTGCATTCTCAATGAGGACCAGCAACGAATGCTTGATTCTCTCGTTAACCACCACTCATCACTGGAGTGGAATGTGTGGATGTATTTTAATCAACCTTGATTCCAAACGCCCAATCCACAATCACGAACCCTGCTCAACATCAAAGATGGTGGCTTTGGCGTGAGCCGCTTGATCCTGACATACAACTCCTCTTGCCTACTTTCTCACAACAGGCCTGGCGATATATGTCAATGCAAAGAGAGTCTTTCCAGGACCGGGTTCATCAACCATAAAAATCTCATCCAGCTCGTTGAGCAATGCTTTCGCGCGCTCAATGGATTCAGTATCCAGCCACGCTGTGAGCCATGCAATACCTAACCCAAAATCAGCATTTGGATAATCACATTCTGGATTAGAGCTTGCTTGAGTTGCTGATTGAAACTCGCGGGCTGCTTGCCTCAACTGGGAAGCAAGGATCGCCCGTATCGCTTCTTGCACCTGAGGATCTTTGGACTCTCGATCGAATCTCATATATTTGGCAGGCGTGCCAAAGCTGCGAGCAAAGTTTTTATTCGTCCGCACCTGATCGCCCTCGACCAGTAACCCCACCTCAACGAGCAGATCCAAATGCGAGTAAATCGCTGTGGGGCGAATACCTAGTCGAGTTGCGATTTCATTGGCTGTTAACTGCCCAGCTTGACACACCACATCGCATATCCGATCTCGCAGACACGATTTGAGCACTTCAAGCTGATCAAGCCGGTTGATTTTATAGACCGAAGTGTCATTTTTTTTCGCCATTGTGAAAGTTACCCCTTGACAAAGCCTCATTTATATGCGATATTCTGATTGTATAGCGAGCCTGTGCAAGTCACACGCGATACGAAACTTATTGCGTAATCGTGCTTTCATGCGATATCGGCGTGATTGGTATCTTTACGCCTGCTTCTGTAGCCAAGGAATCGGCAAATCTACATCAACAATAACCATTTTGTATCACAAACTCTTCAGATCCGAGTTTGGTCGCGTAGCCCCACAAAGAAGCAAGCAGCTCGCTGGAAAGTCAAGTGATGGCAAACTCGTATCTCATCCTTCCAGCACTGGCAACCATCTCGTGCGTTGCCTGCTCGGAACCGACTGCTTCCGCGACGCAATCGCCTGATTTAGGAAAACTCACCATAGGGAACAAGGCACCTGCAATCTCAGCTTCAAGTTGGCTGCGCGGACAACCAGTGGATGAGTTTGAGCAAGGGCACATATATGTAATGGAATTCTGGGCATCATGGTGCGTGCCCTGCGTCGCAGGCATGCCGCATCTATCGAAACTTCAAAGAACGCATGCTGATGATGTGACCATCATCGGCATGAATATCTGGGAACAGCCTTCAAAAGCAACCCAATGGATGACCAGCACAGGCGTCAACCTAATGGAGTACACCGTCGCACTACAACAAGGGACCGACATGGAGTCCCTCTGGATGGAACCCGCAGGACAACAGGGCATCCCCGCCGCGTTCATCATCGATCGCTCAGGACTCGTTGCATGGATCGGTCACCCAGCGGATCTGGACATACCTCTGGCGAAGATCGTTGAGGAAGATTGGGATCTTGACGCTGCCCGAATCGCGCACCAGTCCGGCGTTGAAATCGAGCGGCGAAAGACCGCAGCGATTGCGCAGTTCGAACAGATCGCGAAGAACGAGATCGAAGCTCATATGGCTGCAAAGGAAGCGAATGATCTCGATGCATTTGCCGCGACTTCTACCGCCCTCATCAACCTGCGACCTCCCCATGACATTGCGACCAACATACTCGGAGTAGGCATCCATCGAATGCTCACCGGGCAACGAGCACTGCTCGCAGCGGAGTTTATCAAGAAAAACCAACATGTGATCAATAATGACAAACCGAGTTTGGTGATGTACGGGAAAGCAATCATCCACGACGATCTCTTTACGCAAGCTCGAGACGCAGACCTTTCTATAGCGCTGCTCTCAAGGGCATGCGAACTCGATGAGCACAAGGATAGCGATTTGCTCAGCCTGCTTGCTCAAGCATACCTCATGAAAGCAACCCAGATCCAAAGCTTATCTGTTATACAAGCACCAGATGACGCGACTAAGACTGAACAACGCTCAAGACTGGATGCCTACCAGAAAGCGCTGGTCATAAATCCGTAGCTTTGCGCTGAAGTCTCTCAATTCACGAGCTCAGCATTATGTAGAAACTGACAACAACGCAACAACAATTAACGATTTAGAAAGGAAGTCAAGAAGTAAATATCGTTCATCCACAACAGCATGACCAACCTTGCCAACACCACGACTTGGCAGTTCCCATGCTTTTTTTCGGTCCCGTAAAAACATCCAATTAATACAATCTCAGGAGGATAAAATATGATTGGTGCAAGTAGCTTTATAACCGTTTTGGCTCTTTCGCACAGCATGCTGTTCGCGAGTGATCCAGTAATCAATGACTTTGAATCAGACCAGACCGGGAGCTTTCCCGGTGGATCTTGGGTAGACATTCAAGAGCGTGTCATCAACAACCCGACGCCCGCTCCAACTATGCTTGTAGTTGAAACAACTGGTCCAGATGGCAATCCAACCCATGCAGCCCAGTCAGGGATCGCAACAGGAACCAATGGGATGTTCATTCCGATTGAAGATTCGCCAGTTCACCGGTTTGAGATTGATCTACGGGTAGACTCCCCCATCCAGGCAAACAGCTGGGCGATGGCGGTGGGTCTTATTCAAGATATCGGCGAAGAGGATGTGAACTTAAACACACAAGCGGTGGTATACACCTGGTCTGATCGCCGAATGTATCTCTTCGTCACGCAAGGCTTTGATGTCCCTGGAACGGTGAATCTAAGGATGCCAAACTTCCTTTACAATGTCGGCGTTTGGTATAAAATTATTATCGAAGCCGATGGACGCGAAGGCGTGATTACCGCGACTGTTAACAATGCCGAAACTGGTGAGCAACTTTCCACACGAACCTACAATGCATCCCAGTGGATAGTCGATCGAGGTCGCTTCGATGCGTATGGAGTATTTGATGGAGAAGCAATGGCCGCGACGACCGGCATGCAAGCCACTGTAGACAATGTGTTCTACGAAGCAGACGCCAACTGCCCAGCGGATTACACAGCTGATGGCGAGTTGAACTTCTTAGATGTCAGCGCGTTTCTCGCCGCGTATTCATCGCAAGATCTAAGTGCAGATCTATTTCCAGATGGAACGCTGAATTTTTTCGATGTATCCTTCTTCTTAGATATGTATAACGCTGGATGCCCATGAGACTCACCGATGGCTTTATTTAAGAAGCTGTGACACTCAAAATCCAACTGGCCAAAATCCACTGAGCACGCTCTGTTTACCATTCAGAGCGTGCTTATTTATAGAAATCACAGGATGAATGAATCCGTGGGTGGGCATGGATGGATCGATGGATGCATGGATGCCCATTGCGTATTGAATCTCAACACTACCGACTTCATTTCAATCAACTTTGAGCACTACGACTACGCGTTTCGCTATATCAAAACCTCGTCCAGCAAACTCATCCCGTTTCCAATGACTGATGATTTTGTAGATCTAGTTCAGTTCAGATCGAGTCGCTGATTCAATTCGCAAGAAACATGAATCTCACTGCATCGGCAAATCGGCTGGCCCATGCTTGTTCATTGTGAACATCGTCTTGCCCGATGAGCAGCTTGTGCTCAACATTCCCTGAAGTATCTTTGCGTACAAGTGCTCGCTCAACCTCTTTTGCCCACTGGATATACTCAGCATTCCTGTTGGTATCTGAAGGATCTGTTCCGACTTCCGAAGTCCCCATCCCAAGAACAAAATGACCGATACCAGAATCTAAGCCTTGGATAAAATCGATCACTGAATCACGCCCCAGCATTGGCAAGCTCTCGATGAGTGCTTTGCCAAAGACATTGTGATAGGTGCCCGCTCCATACAGAGCCATTGCTCCGCCGAGTGAAGCCCCGCCGATCGCGGTCGATTCTTTGCTCTCTCGCACTCGGAACGACCGGTTGATCTTGGGCATGACTTCATGGATGATCCACTGCATACACGCAGCCCCATCACCATCTATCCCCTCGTAAGACCCGAACGGCATGAACTCGCGAATCCGGTGCTCACCAGAATGCGGTATACCCACAACAATAAGTGGCTCGACCACACCTGATTCAATCAGCTCGGTGAGTGTTTCGTCAACTTCCCATTCACCAGGAACACCAGGCATTTGATCAAATAGATTCTGTCCGTCAAACATGTACAACACGGGATACTCTCTTAAAGAGTTCTCCTCATCTGAGTACCCCTCGGGCAACCAAACCAACAAATCCCGTGTGCTCGCTTGAGCACCACCGGAACCACCACGAACTTCTACGCGTTTCACAGTTCCGGTCACATTGAGTTTGCGATAGATGCCACTCTCGCGCACCTGCTCACTCAACGCTCTTGGAACTCTGAACTGCGGGATTTCAATTTCGATAACAGGGCGCTCGTTCTCACGAAGTGTCGACCGATCGATAAGTGGTAGTGATCGGTTCGCGATTGAGTTGCCATCCGAGTCCAACTCTTCGCGATCCCAACCGCCGAGGGTGAACTTGAACTGCATCCCAACACCTTGAAGGTCTTTGTCAATTACGATTTGCCAGCGAGTATCTGATCTACCACTGAGCAAGCTAACTGGATCCGATGGGTTCCAGCCATTCATGCTTGATGCGAGATAAATCGGATTGTCTTGATTCGCTTGACCCGAGTTATCTTTCACAATCAACACGAACCCTTGGGAAAGAGTCTCTGGCCGAACCATATCAGGCTCTGCTGCCTGGGCCGCTTCACTCAATAACGAAATCAAGGTCACCAAAAGAGCGGAATATACAGTTTGTAAACGCATTCTATTTCCTTCGATTCTGTGAAAATCCAGCATAACTTGAATAAGTGTAGACAAGAAAAAGGGCATCCACACCTGAGTGAGGATGCCCTTGGATTCTGATTCTGGATAAATATTATGGGCAGCCAGCAGCGAAAGCTGCGAGGAATGCTGAAACATCCAGGAAGTTGAAGCTGCCTTCACCTGTGAAGTCAGCAGAAGGATCTTGCATACCGAATGCCGCAAGGAATGCGGATACATCGAGGAAGTTCAAGTCGCCTTCGCCGGTCAAGTCTGCAGGACAAGGCGTGCCCACATCAGGATTGGAGAGGTTGATGAACTGGTTCCCAGCAATCGTGTTGTAATCAAGGTCATTGGTGCCGTCACCATCGGAGTCGCGCTCACCCACATTGCCTGAACCATCCGGGATGCCACCAAGAACTTGGTTTGAGATGAACGAGAACCCATCGTTTGAAATCCATCCGCCCATCAGAATGTCTTGTGACCCATCCCATCCAATCTCGTCCAAATCCAAACGAAGTTCGATACCTGTGTTGACCGCAGATGCTGCAGCAGAATCCGCAGCATCACCGGTGACACCATCAACATTGGAGTTGTCGATTGAAATCTGGATCAAGCCATCGATTGGATTAAACGGATCAACTGCAAGCAAGCGAGGTGCATAGTTGGAGAACAGACTTGCTGCTGCACCATCTTGAATGTCAACGCGTGGGCCACTGAAATCGATCACTGGGGTTGCGTCAACTTCGCCGCCAAAGAATGAACCGTAATCGGTGATCACACCGAAATCTGGATCAATGTTGACCCCGTTGGTACGAAGTGTGGCTGCGTCAGCAAAGTTGTTGAGATCACCTGAACCACCATCAACACCATTATTCACATTGATCCAGTAATCTGGTTCGAATCCTGAATCAAAGGTGATGCCGGACATACCGTTGAGGCCATTGAAGCTGATATCGACATTGGTATCGAGCAATACATTCTGCCCACCCGCTTGAACATCAAAGAAGAGATTCAGCTTGTTAAAGTTGTTTTCCATGTTGCCCGCAATGAAGACATACAGGCTGTTGTTGGGAACATCAATGAATGTGCGGACATTGTTGAGTTCAGATCCGTACGCCCAGTTCGCATCAGGTGAAACTGGTGTTGATTCGGATTGCGAACCAATGACTCCCTCGATGTTGGAGTTATCGATGCCCATTTGAACACCGCCTGAAAGCGACCCTGCATTTGCAGCGCCGTATCCAGCAAGCGAACCGAGATCATCGATATCTGAACCGATTGGCCCAAAGAACGCGCGTGGGACATTGGGAGTCGTGCCGTCATCTTCATCATCATTCCATGCATCAACTGAAAAGACATAGTCAGCATCGAAGCCTGAATCGAAGGTTAATCCCGCTTGACCGCTGACCACAAAGCCACCATCACCAAGACCGCTTCCCAGCGTGCTGTCTCCACCAGCGCCGGTATCGATGTAGAGATCGATTGCATTCCCGTTGTTTTCAAGGTTACCAGCAACGAAAATGTAGAGGTTGGTCGCATCTTTGGCCATGTAAATACCATCGATTTCCGAACCACCACCATTTGGGCCAGACCCGTCCACAGTGCCATCGGTTTCGTCACCAAAGCCGGTGAAGTTTCCTTGGAGGAAGACCTGTGACCAAGCATCTGCACCAATTGAACCATCAACAGTTGGACCAAATGGGGAGATGGTGCTCAGATCAACTTCGATGTGCTGAGTTGTTGCATCAAATGGGGCATCATTAAAGTCTTGCGGGCCGCCAAGATTAAGAGTATCAATCGGTAGATCGCCGATGATCTGATTTGATTTGAATGAACGATCACCCGAGTTGACCCAGCCAGCGAGGCGGATAGTTTCAGTGCCTGTGAGTCCAAGATCAGCAAGCGGTATTGCAATTTCTATGCCTGTGCTGACGACTTCTGGATTGCCGAAGTCACCGCCTTGAAAGAGACCGGCGCTGTTATCGCCGAATCCAGTCGCATTATTCTGAACCCAGATGACATCTGAATAGAAGGTGCCTTCGGTGCCCTCATCAAAAATACCGTCAATGGTCGGCTGAGCGATTGCCGCTCCAGCACATGCGGTGATCGCAAGTGCGAACGCTGTCTTCTGTACTCTCATCGTAAACTCCTGATGTTTCGAATAATGAACTCTGATCACCAGTCAACTGGACCTGGGCCTAGACCTGGACCATGGTGAACTATGGGTCAAAAGCAGCACCCAACGGCGCCGCTATGAACGGCCATTGTATCAACTCCTCGTCGAGATTACAGTTGGAAATAGTTGAAAACCGTCCATTTATGGACGATTCCAGCTATTGATAAACAATCAAAAATCATCTATATATCCGGACTACCCAAGCTTCCGAATCGCCAAACTGGAGCACCTTATCCCAAAGCTGCTCTCGATTATCGAATCCGAGACTGTCCCAATCCGATTCAACAGGTCCGATAGCGATTGTGAGGGAATGAGATTGATAGCGTCTGTTGATCTGAATAATCGAAGAGCATTCGCTAGATTCCCACGAAGCGTCCCCAAAACGAAGCAATCGCTCGCATAGTGGATCTGACAATAATCCCAGTATCCAACGCAACTGGTCTTGATACCACAGTTGTCTTGTGTCCAGCTGGTCTGGGTCCCAATAACCAGAAGGAATCGGATGACGATCATCAGGATCGTCAGCCCCCACCATTGCAAACTCATCTCCATAATACACCATCGGAGAACCTGGATTGGCAACAAGCATCATGTACGCGACGAGAGAGCGGACCAGTGCATCATCATCAGCAAATGCGCGCTCGTATGTATGTGCATCCTGCCACGGGTGTGCACCGTTGTCGTAGGAACGCTGATGATCATTGTGCATCAGTGACACAATCCGCTCAGTGTCGTGGGAGTTTAACAAGTTCAACTGAATTGCATTGGTCAATCTGTGGTTTGAATAGACTTCAGTGAGCCGAGCAGCAAGGGATTTTGTGTCCCCTTTCACATGTCCGATCGAGAGCCAATCTGCGATCGGATAGGCAGCGGGATAGTTCATTTGAGCATCAAAAGCAGTGCCATCAAAGTATGCACTTGCATCGTGCCATATTTCACCCACAATCAGCGCCTCAGGGTTCAGGTCTTTGACCAGGGTCCTCCAGTCCTTCCAGAAGGGTCTGCCAACTTCATTGGCAACATCAAGTCTCCACCCATCAATCCCGTCCGATGGATCACCATCGTTGTTTGGATCCATCCATCGCCGAGTGACCGCCATGATGTGCGCCTTTGGACCGGGAGCAAGATCCCCGTCTTCGGTCTGTAAAAAAACGGGTAAACGCCCATTTTCCCCGTTCCATGACTTCCACCAAACGAGCTGACCCTCATCATCGAACCGGACCTCAAACCAATCCGCAAACTCTGAAGATCGGCCTTTTTCAAGCACATCCTGGAATGCCCAATGGTCGACCCCCACATGGTTCCACACACCATCAAGCATCAGCCTCATTCCCCGGTCGTGAACTGCGGGGATTAAAACATCAACAAACCAGCGGTCCGACTCAGTCAATTCCCAACGGGTCTCGTCATCTGAAGCATGAACCATTTCCATAGTCTGCAATGCTGGTCGTCCAGGATGGCCAAGGGTCGGATCAATGTGACGATGATCCGCAGCGTCGTATTTATGAAGTGATGTAGATGTGAATACAGGGCATAAATATATACCCCTAATTCCGAGTGCGACCAGTGCATCAAGTCTCTCAAGTACTCCCTGGAGATCCCCACCATATCGCCTTTTAAAGATCACATTGGTAATTGCCCCACCTTCCCGGTGAGGGTCGTATCCAAAAAAGCGAGGCTCCCCAGCTGCTAAGAACCAGGAACGCTCAATCTCCTCAATTGTGGACTGGTCGAATGGATGACTCCATGGAACGGTCGTACTCTGGCGTTGAGAGGGATTATTCAACGGGTTTCCGTCGGCAAATCGCTCGGGAAAGATCTGATACCAGACAATACCTCGGGCCCAATCAGGACCAAACCTGAGTGATTCATCTGTCACCAATTTTGGCTGAGTTTCCAGCATGCCCAAAGCATGCGCGGTTGCTGGGTTCGTATATCCGCATACCAACCAGAGGATCAACACTCGTTTCGTGAAAGAATAAGAATGACATCTCATGAGTAATCCCTGTTGACGAGGCAGAAAAGATCTTGTAAAATCGCCGTCAGGTTGAATAGGGAGTTTTTGCCTGTCACCCTGTCTCTTGGTCCACATAGATGCTCAGCGACGATGCATCATATAAGGATATCAAAGAAATGGTTCTTGTACATAGAAAAGCATTTACACTCATAGAGCTGCTGGTTGTCATCGCGATTATCGCATTACTCATTGGTATATTGCTCCCGGCGCTCGGAAAAGCTCGTCAGTCAGCTCAGGATCTGAAATGCTCTGCAAACGCCCGTTCAATGGGCACCGCAATGGAGTTGTATGCTGCTGATAACAAAGACTGGTATCCTGTCATGCCTGTTTCGGCACAGCGCAACGCAAGCAAGTTCACAATCATCGGGAATCAAAACAATCTTGGTGTTGCCGGGATGTTTAGCCTGTTTCAGGTTGGTCAAGCTGAATGGGCAGGTGGGAGCTCTACCCCAGACTCAGCACTCAGAGGCTACATTGGCGGGCCGGCACAAGGAATCGGAGCATACCCTGACCGCAGCAAGACCCCAATCATGGAAGGGTACATGGATGCTCTCGAAACTCTAAAATGCCCGAGAGATACTGCAGACACTCATTGGCGATTCCCAACCAACTGGTACGACGCTCGTTATACAGTTGACGGGACTGACTATACCGAAGTCGTTCCTGTTGCCCCCAGCACCCCGAATGATGTTGTTGGTTACAACATCAGCTACCTCTACTTCGCTGGCTTCAAGACTTCTGAAGCAGGATTACTCTCAGCCGCGCCGCTTTGGGGGGATGAAACATATACAAATGACAATGTGACCAACGCATTTTATGGTCATGGATACAACTGGGTTGATGATCAGTTTACCGACGGCTGGGGAACCACTGCAGAAGCGATCGGTTTTAACAAAGAATCAGGATACTCTGAACTTGATAACCACGGCGCCGAGGGTGGGTACTTCGCCTTTACCGATGGTCATGTGGAACTGATCAAGACGAACCCTCAAAAAACCTTCTTTGCGCGGGTGAGTGAGTTTGTCAATACCTACGACGACCGAGGACGGGTGACCGGACGAAGCGTTGTATCACAAGCCGAGCGTGATATCGCTCGAAAAGAAGGCAAAAGCATCAACATCACCAATCCAAATCGGTCTTCATTTATCCAAACAATCGATTGACCACGAGTCTGTTTCTTTGGTTTCAAACAGATTCACACACACCATATAGAGCGTGCTGTTGATCAATGCCTAGAGTGGGTGACCTCAATCATTGAGATCTCATTTCATATGCACCTCAAATGTTGACCTGCATGATCTAGCGGGCCAACATGATTGATCGAGGCAAAAAGTGACCGACGCGAGCACGAAGCAGAACACAAAGACACCCCCCAAGCACTCGCTGCTCAAAAGACTCATGAGCCACCAAGAGTCTGGTCTGGTTCTCGTAATCATTCTGATTGTGCTGGGCCTTACCGGCTATGGCATGGTTAACCCGGTAGAAAACCAAGTCCCGATCGATCGACCAGCAGATTCTCAAGTGCTCTTGCTTGATAGCGACGGGACTGTCCATGAGAGCGGAACCATTGCTCGCACAAAGATTGCGACATACAGGGTGCAAAGCGGATCAGATATCCAAGACTATCCCGCTTCTGAAATCAAAAAGTATGACTCGGATACCCAGATCCTCTACAAGACAAACTCGCTGAATCCCTTCATGAATAAATCGAACCTTGTGCTGGTCGCGAAGGACGCCAGTTTTTTTGCAATCATTGCTGTGGGTATGACCGGGGTCATTATACTTGCAGGGATTGATCTTTCAGTCGGTTCAATATACGGGTTATCAGCAATCGTTGGCGCTATGGCGCTCCAGAGTCTTCCAGCAGAGACGGGTTGGATTGTCGCGGTCCCGGTGGCGCTGCTGGTGTGTATGACCGTTGGAACCATGTGTGGATTAGCAAACGGCGCGATGAGTGTTGGGCTTGGTGTGCACCCCTTTGTTATTACGCTTGGAATGATGGCCGCCCTTCGCGGTCTCACCGTCGTTATTCCTCAAGAGTTCTTTGATACTCAATCCATCGGCGGATTCCCCGAAGCATTTACGACCGGTTTTTTCAAAGCAGAATTTTACGGCGTGTACCCGGTCCCTGTCGTTCTCATGATTCTTGTTGGAATCTGCGGATGGTTCGTGCTCTCCAAAACCGTATTCGGCAGAAGGATCTTTGCGATCGGCGGGAATGAAGTTGCAGCAAAGTACGCTGGGATCCCGGTCGGGCGAGTCAAAATCCTGGTGTATACCATCACCGGAGCATTGTGCGGACTGTCAGCATGTGCGTACCTTGGCTACTACGGTGCGGCTGAAACCAATGCAGGGAACGCATATGAGCTTCAAGTGATTGCTGCGACTGTTATTGGGGGGGCTTCACTTATGGGTGGACGCGGCACTGTGATCGGAGCTGTGCTCGGTGCGATCATCATCCAGCTTATCAACAACACGCTGATCATATTTGAAGTTGACACCAGTTATAATCAAATCGTTATGGGCGCTGCGATTGTTGTCGCAGTTGTCATCGACCAGACCAAACAACGGATGCAGGCCCGAAGGGCATCCTGAAATCCATCGGAGATTCTTGAATGCGTTACCGAACACAAAAACTCGCTTTTCATACACTTCTCTCACTCTCAGCCCTCTCTCTCGTTTCATGCTCGGGAGGAAACGATTCCCAAAATCCAGCCGAGGCTAGTGAATCCGATGTTGTGGTCTACAAAATTGGTGTGATTGCAAAGAGCAACTCAAACCCTGTTTTCCAAGCTGCCAAAACAGGAGCCCTTGCTGCGGGCAAACGACTGAGTAGCGAGCTTGATGGGGCACGCGTTGAAATCCTTTGGCAAACCCCCGCGATGGAAGATGCTCAGGTTCAAGCTCAGTATGTTGAACAACTCGTTGCTGGAGGTGCCGACGGAATCGCAATTTCATGCACCGATGCAAACCTTCTTACCGGAGCGCTCCAAGCGGCGGTTGACAAGGGTGTCATTGTGGTTACTTTCGATTCTGATGCGCCAGCATCCGGTCGCATGGCGTATTACGGTGTTGACGACAAAGAAGCTGGCAAAGAAGTCATGCGTCAACTCGCAACCCAGATGGGAAACGAGGGCAAGGTTGCTGTCTTAACTGGTAACCCAGCTGCGACCAACCTCCAAGCCCGGGTCGA
Source organism: Phycisphaerales bacterium (assembly GCA_045105315.1). Classification (GTDB taxonomy): domain Bacteria; phylum Planctomycetota; class Phycisphaerae; order Phycisphaerales; family UBA1924; genus UBA1924. Next base: position 19,708 of record JBGCDI010000050.1, read on the forward strand.
CGGGGTTGTTGAGCAAGCTGCAAAGTATGCGGGAATAGAAGACCCTGTTGTGTATTCGTTTATGCCAGAAACCGCGACCGAAGCAGCCGCCAAAATGCAACAAGTCCAAACCGCCAACCCCGACATCACCGGATGGGCATTGGTTGGTGGATGGCCGCTCTATACAGATAACGCACTCGATGGAATCTACGAAAATGCGAAAGTCGTCTCCATGGATCCTCTCCCCCTCCCACTCCAATACGCGATGAAGGGTCAGGTCCAGGTGCTGGTCGGGCAACCATATTTCGGATGGGGCGAGAAGTCCGTTGAAATGATTATTGACAAACTTCATTTTGATCGCAGCCCAGACTCGGACATGGTGTTCGCGGACTTTGACATTGTGACCTCTGAGAATGCAGAAGAGTTCGCAAAGGGCTGGGAAATCTGGCTGGGCGAAGATTGAACTCCAAATGCACGAGTCGTCACCAATTCTGTTTGCTAAGAACATTTCAAAACGCTTCGGGATTACTCAGGCGCTTGATGATGTCTCGGTATCATTCAAACGAGGCGAAGTCCATGCACTGATGGGTGAAAACGGGGCTGGTAAATCTACGCTTGGTAAAGTGATCGCAGGATTGCACGCACAGAATAGCGGCGAGGTCATACTCGAAGACAGGAAGCTCAAACCCGGATCGCTTGATGATGCGTTTCATGCTGGGATTCGCATTGTGCATCAAGAGCTGGCTCAGTGTCCAAACTTATCGGTTGCAGAGAACCTGTGTTTACATGACATGCCCACCAATGGACTGGTTGTTGACTTCCAAGAGATGTCAAGAAGAGCAGCTCAGTTGGTCCATAAGCTGGATCCAGAAATTGATGTCACCAAGCCTTTGGGATATCTCTCGCCAGGGCGCCGGCAGATCTGCCAGATTGCTGCCTCTCTTGACGAGGATCCGGATGGCAATACCAATGCGAAAGTGATCGTCTTTGACGAGCCAACTTCGTCGCTTTCGATTTCTGAAGCGTCAACTCTGATGGGCATCATCCGCGACCTTGCTTCTCAAGGGCTCACGATAATTTATGTGTCTCACCGGATGAGCGAGATTTTTGCGTGTTGCGATCGAGTCAGTATTTTACGAGACGGCATGTTTGTCGCAACCAATATTGTTTCAGAGATCGATGAACCAACACTCGTAGAGCAGATGATTGGGCGTCGCATTGAGGCCCTTGTTGACCGCGCTGATGTTCAAGCTGCCCAGACAGCAGAAACCGATGGCAACGCTGACGGGCTGGATAGTACATCCAATAAAAAGGCATCTGAACCAACTCGCACAGACTCGCAAACTCCGGTATTGATATTACGAGATGTGACCTCAGCTGGGAAACTTCATGGATGCTCGCTTGAGTTGCATCCCGGTGAAGTCCTCGGTATTGGAGGATTAGTTGGCGCTGGTCGATCTGAACTCTTCGATGCGATATTCAATATCGATACGCGAGCTCGAGGATCAGTGAAAGTTGGCGGGCAAGAGATCTTGGGCAAAGGTATTCAAGCTGCAATCGATGCGGGCATCGGGCTTGGGTATGTTCCTGAAGACCGCAGGAACCAAGGTTTATTCATGAATCTTGGGATCGACGAAAACATTCTTGCTCCGATTATGAATCGTATTGCTGGTGTTGCAGGCCTTCGGAATCTACAAGAAGAAACCCGTGCTGTCCAAGAGCGTGTTGAACGCTTCCAGATTAAAACAGCATCACTTAGTAACACCACCCCAGATGAGCTTTCTGGAGGCAACCAACAAAAACTCTTAATTGCACGATGGATGACCGAGCAGACCAAGGTGCTTTTGCTTGATGAACCCACGCGTGGAATCGATGTGGGTACTAAATCTGAGATTTATCGACTCATCCGTCAAGCAGCGGATGAAGGATTGGCCATCTTGCTTGTGTCTTCAGAAATGCCAGAGCTGCTCGCTTTGTCAGACCGGATTTTAGTTATGGGGCAGGGTCAGATTAAAGGCGAACTGATCGGTCAGGAAATGACGCAGACGAACATACTCAAGCTGGCAACAGCTGAGCAGAATCCACACGCCATCAACGGATGATGTATTTCACTTGACTTTGACAACAACCTTGTGATCAGAGTTGAGGACCAAAGCGTTGATCGTTCTTGATGGGTATTCGATATCGCCTTCAACATGCGACACATAGACTTCAACACTGTTCCCATTCTCATAAGCGGTAAATGAGATCTCCGCATACTGGCCCATCAAGTACTCGAATCCCTCTCCGTCGTCTTCGTAGAGTCCGCCTGTCGCCTTTCGGTTTTCATCCAGGTTGATGACCAGTGTGAGTTCGTCTCGAGAATCTGGGCGATCTCCGAAGTACTGGGTCACCGGTGCCGTTGCGATAATCGCACCAGGCCTAAGAAACATCTGAGGGAGGTGCGGATCTTTGGAATCTCTTCCAGATTCAAAGTCAGGGAAATCGAACGCTTCCCACTGGTGCCCTTCTTTGCCTCGTGGCAGTACTGCAACGCGGTCCGCTTCTGGGGTTGCCTTGGTAACGATCAACAAATCTTTACCGAGCAAGAATGAATCATCTTCAGAACGCAATGCTCGATCTGAGGGATCTGCGAAGAAGGTCGGTCGCATAATTGGCATGCCTGAAATCGATGATTCACGGAACAGGGTGTACAGATAGGGCATCAACCGGTAACGACGCTCCAGCGCCCGTCTGCTTGTTGCTTCAACATCTGGACCAAATGACCAAGGCTCTTTGTCGATGTTGCCCTTGGCGGTGTGCCCTCTCGAAAATGGGAACATGGTGCCAAAGCCCATCCATCGTTGGAAAAGTTCGCCATCTCCATTGTACGCAAAGCCACCAATGTCGGGTCCTACGAATGGTTGCCCTGATAAACTGAGGTTGAGTGACATTGGGATTGACATATCAAGGTGTGGCCAGTTCGCAGAGTTATCACCAGTCCAGGTAGCCCCGTAACGGTGACCACCGATGAAGTTTGCGCGAGAAAGAACGAATGGACGCTTGTCTGGATTTGCCGCCATGACACCATCGCGGGTCGCGCGGATCATCTGCATGCCATACACATTGTGATACCGATCATGCGTGTCTGGGCCGCCGAGTTCTGGGTCGGCATTATGGATGTTTGTTTCGGGCATCGTCTTTGATTCAACATTGAACACAGCAGGCTCGTTCATGTCATTCCAAACGCCGTCGATGTTGTAAGCCATGAAGTCTTCATAAAGATCAGCCCACCATGAACGCACTTCTTTGTTCAGATAATCGGGGAACACACACACACCTGGCCACACCTCACCGTTGTAGACCTGGCCATTCTGGTCCTTGACCCAAGCATCATGTTCGTCCCCGGAATCAGAAACAAAGTAACCGTCTTCGTCCTTTACACCCGGATCGATCATCCACACATTTGAGAATCCCATGGTGTCGAGCCAATCGTTTAAACCCTTTGGATCTGAAAACTGCTCTTGATCAAAGGTGAATACCCGGTACTCATCCATGTAATCAATATCCATCCAGATCACATCAGCTGGCAGTTTGCGATTCCGAAACTCGGTCGCAATCTCGCGGACTCGTGAATCGGGGTTGTATGAATAGCGGCACTGGTGGTATCCCACGGCCCATTTGGGAGGCATCGCGATTGTTCCCGTGAGTTTGCCAAGACCCAGCATGACTTCTTGAGGTGTGCCCCCTTCGATCACAATGACCGCGAAGCTTCCACCCTCAGCCCGGAATGTGATTCCATCACGAAGATCAATCTGGCAACGATATGTTGTATCCGCAAGCACACCGAATGCTGAGCCATCTGGCCGAACCGCAAGCACCCAAGGATGCGATGTGTACAGATTCGAATCACCAAGACCGTATCCGAATGCGTCAAAGTTCCAAGTTTCAGTGACAAATCCATTTCTTAACAACGGCCCAGCAGCTTGTCCTGTGCCGTAGAGGGAAGTCCCTTGATCGATACGGATCGAAGCCACGGTGCGACCCGTTACCGAATCAATCGAGTACTCTGGAACGACCTTGAGATTCCCGAGTGAAACATCGCCGAGGGATTCGAAATTATGCACAAGTGCGAATGAAGGCTTGCGTATTTTTCGGGCTTCAAGGGACTCATCAAAACGAACAATCCCGTCCGAGATCACTTGCGCAATCTGTGCACTGGAAACACTACTGAGCATCGCCACAGTAAGGAGCAGGATGAGCGTGATTGAGTGATTGCGAACAAGTGGGAGTTGCATAGGGGGTTTCATTCGTATGCCTTTAATAATGAAGCTTTAATGGGGTTTGAGTTCATCGAATCTTAAGCTGAATTTTTTAATCGTATCGCACAACACTTCTCGGACCCATGGGATGATATTTTCTCATTTGAAAAGATCCAATTTTGGGCACAATTGTGTTCACATTGTACGCGAAGTAGTCCATAATCAAAGAGCATAAACAATATATACAGCACCAGTTTTTATCACTCAAACTGGTCTGATTTGTTTCGAAAGGACATGTATGAATTTTCTCAACACATTCACAACTCCGAAAGCAATCGGCGCACTCATTCTGGTTGCGACTGGTGCTTTGAATCAAACCACGCTGGCACAAAGCACCTTTAACTATCTGCAATGGTTTGAAACTGAATGGGATGATATCGAACGGCGAACTCCAGATGTTTTCCTTGCAGGATACAACGCACTTTGGCTCCCCCCACCCTCCAAAGCTTCATTTGGATCAGTTGGGTACGATCCCTTTGATCGTTTTGATCTTGGTCAGCCCCCATTGCTTACTTTCTCGCCGTCTCGCGCCCGCACTACCTACGGCACAGAAGCTACTTTTCAAGCAATGATTCAGGAACTGCAACGCTCGGGTGCAGAAGTGTACATAGATGGCATTTTTAATCATAACGGCGGGCGCACAACCTCCGATGCGTTCCTTGCCAACGGTGGTTATCCGGGATTCTGGATTCCTCGCGAAGATCCACCACGCGACAAACTACCTACTGATGATTGGGGAGATTTTCACAACGGAAATGCATTCGGATATCTGCAATCAGAAAATCCGGGCGCTTCCAACTACAACCTGACCGAAGGGGACCTGGTAGCCCTTGTTGACATTGCGCAAGAATCCAACAATCAGTTTATTCGTCACCCGGTCGAAGCTGGCAATCCCCTCAACATCCCCGCTGGTACAATCTTCAACACGCCTGATCCATCCAATGCACGGCTCTACACTGACCAAGCTCTTGCGCCATTCACAGTCAACAATCCGGGAACCAGCCGAAACCCAGGATCTTTGAGCTTTACCCGATACCCCTACAACACCGCTGACCCAATGGCGGGTGATGCGGTCACCGACAATGGAACCGGGCTTCTGATGCGCTGGGCGCAGTGGATGATCGAAGTCCAAGGCGTCGACGGGTTCCGCCTTGATGCACTCAAGCACACACCCAGCTGGTTCTGGGATGGGTTCTTCGATTCGGCAATTCACCAGCTCCGTGAGCGGCCCGATGGAAACACTGTAAACCCATTTACCTTCGGAGAAAATGTTACTGGAAACTTCGATATCCTCAATAACTTCACGCGCAAAGATTCGTTTGCCAACCGTGATGCGTTGGATCTTCAAGGGGCTTCCAGACTTCGTGACTTGCTGAACGCAAATGGATTGGGATCGTGGTCAAACATCACTTCCAACATCGATTCGTCTCACCTTGACCTTGCAGATGACGGGCTAATAAACGGCTCCCTTGGGCTCAACCATGTGTTCTCTCATGACAATGGTTCGGTCGGAAACGGTGGATCACTCCCACCCATCCCGACTGCTCAACAACAAGGCTACCAGATGCATGCATACATGCTCATGCGTCCCGGACGAGCAATTGTCTATCACAATGGCCGCGCGATCTTTGCTCGCAATAATGGGTTCTTCCCTCGCGAGGGAGTCCCGGTTGCTCTAGGCTGGAATCCGGTTACTCAGGAACTCGACGATACCATAACCAAACTGGTTAAGATTCGGAATCAGGTCGGTGTGGGTCAGTACTTTACACTCAATACCAATGTAAATGATGTGCTGGTGTCTGAGCGTGCATTCAACAACCAAGCCAACTCGGTCACTGCAGTCAATGACCGGTTCGATGCAGGATTCCAGAGTATTACCGTCAATACATCTTACCCCCAAGGGACCAGAATCCATGAGCTCACCGGGAATGCTCAGGACCCAATCGTGGATCCAAACGATGACATCCCTCAGACAATTGTCGTTGGCGCCAATGGCACCATCACTCTCAATGTTCCCAACAATGCATCATCCGCTGGTGTCCACGGCAAAGGGTATGTCATCTATGCAGAAGCACTCCCAGATGCTGAGCTCACCATCATCGGGCAAGACGGAGTCATTGAACCCGATCCTGCTAACTTCCCCGACTGGATTCAGCGTTTGACTGAGATCAGCGTGGTTCAAGATGATTCATTCGAGATCCGTGTGCAAACTGCTGCAGGCGACCCGCTGGATACCAACACTGATGACAATGCGCTCTTTACTTTCAACAACCGTACTCAAGACTGGAATGGGAACGGTGTGACTGATATCCCAACAACATCACTAAGCTTCGGTGGCTATGAACAGTTCGTAACCGTAAACAACCCATTGTTTAACTCAGGGAACTCGTTTGGCTTGTATCGACAAGAAATCGATGCGACGCAAATGGAAGAGGGCATGAACTACCTGACAGTTGTTGTTTTCCGTCATCGTCCTTCGAACACATCAGGGCTGCTTACCGAGCTTCGCAAAGTAATCTATGTCGACCGTCTTCCACCTGAAGTAGAACTGGTTCAAGCAGGGCAAACACTGGATGATGACCGCCCTCAGTTTATTGTCAACGCACTTGATCGAACAACTAGCGATCTGCATCTGCTTCTTGATGTTCCGGAAGGGGTCGATCCGTTGACACTCATCGACTCCTCGAACCGGGTCAGTCCGTATGACCGCTTTGAGTACCGCTATACCTTTGACGGCCCATTGAGTCCTGGAGAACGCAAAGTGACCATGGTTGCAATCGAGGAAACAGGCACTACTAATGTAATCACCGAAACGGTGACTATTGCTGGCGAAGTTTGCCTTGCGGACCTCACAAGCGATGGCTCACTCAACTTCCTCGATGTTTCGTTGTTCCTGACCGCGTTTGGGAATCAAGACCCAGCTGCTGATTTCACCAATGATGGCCAGTTCAACTTCTTGGATGTTTCAAGCTTCCTGTCAGCTTTTGGAACGGGTTGCCCATAAGCGACTCACTGGATTTCACTGCGGAGCGTATACAGTTGCTCCGAGGAAAAAGACAGCGGGCCTGGATGCGCATCCAGGCCCGCTTTGTTTCACTGAGTTTCATTCGTGATTTGAATCATGAATGAAATCATAAACTGTTAGGCAGTGTTATCGACGACGCCGGGTAATAACCAAGCCCCCCATACCAAGCATCGCAATCGATGATGGAGCTGGGATGATGGTGTAGCTCAGGAACTGGCCAGCAGTTGACTGGACTCCCCATTCAGTAGTCGAGATACCAAACTGGCTGAGGTGGTCAACACCTGGGTCATTGCCGCCTCCAGATGAGAACACATCGAACTCGAGCGTATCACCCACAGAAAGACCGAGGGAAGCGATCGAAACTGCGATGCTCTGGATACCCGATGCGTGTCCCATGTCTGAAGCAGAGATTTCTGTCCCCGCAGCATAGGTCGCATCAGTGAGATTCCAAGAAGTTCCGTCAAATTCGCGAAGCTCTGCACCGGCGCCCGAGCCGCCATCGTCAGCCCATGAACCTACAAAGTTGGTGATGCCTCGACCCCAGTCAATGTTTCGGTTCCAAGATCCTGGATCTGTCGAGTTGTCACCATCATTTGCGCCTGTGTCCATACCGATGATGTATTTGCCCCAGTTGGTGACATCAATATCTGCTGCAACACTAATATCGAAGTAGATGAAGTTTGCATCATTGGTGACTTCGACCTGCGTGATATCAAGATGATTGAATCCTTGGTCAAAGAAGAAGCTCGCAAGATCACCACCAGCTGCATCAGAACCTGTATTGTCGGTGTACACATCAGCAAGTGATGAGCCTGCTAGCGATGCGATGGCGGTTGCCATTAAAAATGTCTTCATGTGTCTCTCCCATAGTTGAATACCTAAACAAAAGCCGTTTAGGAACACCATGATAAATATATTCTTAATCGCAAACAAGTGCCAACAGCAGCAAAACTGCATCATTTTACGGCTACAAAGTTCCCGGCCAAATTGCCCATCTTGACGACTCAACCCCTCTCCACCTCGTCTTGCCGCATCGTGACCGCTTACCTTATCCTGCACTAACGGCGTTCCCTCAATCCATGACTTTCCAGCGTTCAATTTGATGAGCAAGACTGTCGTTCTCAAGCGTAACCGCCCAACTTTCGTAGAGCATCAGTATTGAAGATCTCACTGAGTCACGCTCTTTGGTGTGTGTCGAGCTTATTGTTGTAAGCTCCCAAGCCTCGAGTAGTATCACCTCAGCTTGTTCATAGCGTTTTAGTCCTGTGAGGATCTGTCCATGTAGACGCTTGTACGGGATAAAATTCTGTTTGCTAGCGGATTTATTATTCGAGAAACTATTGATAATCGCGGAAGAATAGTTCAATGCTTCTTCGTTCATATCTTTATTGTTGAGAGTTGATGCGAGAAGTGAATATGCTGAAAGTGTTCTCTCTTGGATCATCTCAGGATCAAGCCGGCTCTGCACGCGGACACTTGCGCGTGAAACTATCTCTGACTCATTGAGATTACCAGATTCGTACAAAGACTTCGCATATGTGTTCGCGACATCAATGCTCGTAGGATGATCTTCCCCAAGAACGGAGGTGGTTTGCTTGAAACCTTCCTTTAACATTGGCAATGACTCATCAAATCGCCCTGTTTGACTGAGCGCACTGGCGTAGTTGAGAAGAGAGACAAAGGTTCTGGGATCATTCTCTCCAAGAACTGACTTTCGGCCTTCGTAGGCTTGCTTCCCTAGAAGAATCGCTCGTTCATGCTCTCCCAAATCTGAAAGCACCGATGCAAGGTTATTGAGTGTGGATAGTGTCGTCGGGTGCTGATCGCCGTAGATCTCTTTTTTGAGTATCAATGTTTCTTCAAGAATCGGCGCAGCTTCTTCATATCGACCGGAGCGAACCATCAACGCCCCCAGATTCCCCACCGCTCTTGGTCGCAACGCGTCTGCTTCTGGAGTACCGAGTTCATCGAGTACCCGGAGTTGCCTCTGCGTAAGCTCGATGGCTTCTGAATCCCTACCCTGTCTTGCTAGGCTACCCACCACGCTATGCATCATGCGAGCCGCATCGATCGACAACTCCCCATTCTCTTGCTCGGCGATCTCCCACTCTCGCATATGATGCCTTTGGGCCAGTTCTGGGGATCCGAGTTGGTTGAACAAGAAACCGAGCGCATTGTGGATTCTTGATTCTACATCCGGTCGATCATTGAACTTGCCATCGACATTCTCCGCAGCATTGACCAATGCCTCACGGACGGTGATATCTCGACTCTCAGCCCGCGACGGATCAACCGACGACAGCACATCCATGATGAAAAACTCGCTGAGATCTTCAGCAGTTTGAGCTTCAAGCAACGCACGCTCTGAAGCTTCTCGCGCTTGGATCTGCGCTTCAAGCTCTGACTGGGCCAATACCTCTGCTCGCTCTTTTTCATTGAGCGCCCAGACCAATCCATATGAAGTGCCTGCGATTCCGAGCAATAGCACACCAAGAACAACACTGGAGGCAATCACACTCCCACGATGACGCCTGATGAACTTGCGGGTGAGATACGACCTGCTGGCCGGGCGAGCGAGCACGGGCTCGTTATTGAGATATCGAGTAAGATCTTCAGCAAATGCACTCACGGTTTCATATCGACGATTCGGATCCTTTTCTAGACACTTCATAACGATCCAATCAAGATCGCCCTTGAGTTGTTCAGGAACCACCGCGACGGGCTGATCCCGATCAAGCTGTGTTGTAGCAAGTCGCGCACTTGGTCTCTGCGGATCTTGATCGCGAATGCTCTCAAGCATCTCGGCATAACTCTTCTGTGTCAACTCTTCCTTAACCAAAGGCGTTGATCCAGTAAGCATCTCATAGAGCACCACTCCCAACGAATATACATCCGTGCGCGTATCAACATCCCCCATAGATAGATCCGCCTGCTCTGGAGACATGTACGCGGGGGTGCCGATCGCTTGGGCGTGGGCTGTCATTGTCGCATCCATCTCGGGATGATCTCGGGTAGCTTTGGCTATACCAAAGTCGATTACCTTTGGGATCATCTTGCCATCAGTCTGGGTCACGATGATATTGGAAGGCTTGATATCTCTATGGATAATCCCGCGCTGATGTGCATGCTGAATCGCATAACAAACCTGGATAATCAGCTCGATCCGTGCTTTGGTGTCAACCTTTGAGCCATTGAGTTGTTGAACAATTGTTTGACCGCGTGCGAGTTCCATCGCGAAGTAAGGCCGGCCATCGCTTGTGACCCCTGCATCAAGGATCGAAGCGATATTGGGGTGTTCCATCCGCGCGATCGCTTGGCGTTCAAGGTCAAACCGCTCGAGCACACGCTCTGAGCTCATCCCGAGCCGGATAACTTTGATCGCAACCGGCCGACGCGGATTGAGCATCTCAGCAGCGTACACCTCCCCCATGCCGCCCTCACCGATCCGATCACCGATCTCATATCGATCGATCTGGGGAGCGCTGTTGAGTCGATCCATGGTCACGAGTGCATCAATCGAAGGCATATGCGAAGGTTGATCCAGCGGGCTACCCGATTGGTGCATGCTTAGCATGCTTTGAACTTCGCTCTGCAGATCTTCATCACCGCTGCAAAGCTTGCGAAGCCGTTCTTCTTGCTGATGGTTATCGAGCTCTCGTACTTGCTCAAAGATCAAACACGCCAGATCGAATCGTTCTGAGTCAGTCATGAATCAACACCCTTACACAGACGGTTCCCGAGCCAAGCCCTTGCAGCATACCAATCCGCTTCGATCGTTTTCTTTGAAACGCCAACAACACGCGAGGCTTCTTCGTGCGTCATACCACCAAAGAAAATCAGCTCGACCACGCGGGCCTTGCGTTCGTGCAACTCACGCAGCTCATTCATTGCCTCATCGAGCTCCAGTACATCGAGATCCATCGCTGGATCCGGGGTCGGTTGACCAGAAAGCGTTACGCGCACTCGATCCCCCCCACCGCCACGCTTGAGCGCTCCGTGTTTGCGAGCATGATCGACAAGAATCTGTCTCATGACCCGAGCGGTAATCGCACGAAAGTGAGCTGCATCCGACCAAGGCACGCTCGTTTGGTCCGCTAGCCGTGCGTATGCCTCATGAACCAATGCAGTCGGCTGGAGTGTGTGGTTCACTCTTTCTTGGCGTAGGTATCCGCTCGCGATCCCTCTCAGTTCGTTATAAATGGATGCCAACAGTTCCTCTGGCGTCTCCCCAGCGGCGATTTTGGACATATCCAGTGCTGTAAGTGCCTGAGTGAACTGAGTTTGATCAAACATAAAAAACTCCGAAACCCACCCGATTCTGATTGGAGCAACGCTGTTGGTTTGCGCATGAGTATACAGCAGCTGCGATTTATCTACAAGAGCATCGCAGCATATATCCGTACTCACACACGAACATTTCCGAAAGGAATACCCATGAAAATCGGTCAATCACAGCTCGCTCTCTCTGTAATTCTTGCTGCCTGCTCTGGCAAGCATGCACAGCTAGTCATAAACCAATCCCAGCGGATCTCACCCTCGAAGCCGGGGTATCGGACGGGTTCGGGTATGTCTTTGATGTCAGTCAGGAGGATGTGATTGTCTCTGTCTTACCCGATGTGCTCTTCCCAAACTTCAAGGAAGGTGAGTTGCTTCTCGTTGAAGCAAGCAACGGCTTCACCATCACCAGACTTGTTCCAGAAATGACAGTTCCCTTTCGAAGGGGACTGGGTCGCGAACAAGTCGCGATTGATGGATTCACAGTCATCGCGTCAGTTGAATGGGGACCAGGCGGAAGATACAGACTTGCTATTATCGATGCACAAGCAGGGACCGAGACCGCACTACTCGCTCCGGATTCGGATTCGGATTCGGATCTTGATGAAGGCTTTGGACTCTCTGTGGACGTCGGAAGCGGCGTCGTAACGGTTGCACATGCGTTTTATGAATATACAGATGTGGCAAACTTCAGCACAAGATACAATGTCGTTGTCTAGGATGCCGCGACTGGAGCGGAGATCGGCGAGCTTCCCGCCCAAAACCCAGGAATGAATGACTACTTTGGGTCGTGTGTGACCATCCACAACGGGCGGGTCGCTGTCAGCGCGGTCCATACCTATCGCAACTTTGCATGAGCCAATGAGCGTGTCCACATCTTCGATATTGCAACGCAGCAGAAACTCTTCGCGACCAACGCGAACGGGTACCAGTGGTATTTCGACGGGAATCCGATCCTTTTGAATGACGCAAACTACGAAGAATAGAGCGATTCCTTGCTGCAGGTCAATTCGGGGCCAGATGTCGATGGGACCTACAGCGTCATTGTCAAGAACAGCGTATTTAGCGACATTGTGAGTGAAGATCCGCTGTATGTGTACCGCGGGAGTGCTACTCCTGCTTGCCAGCCTGATTTCAATGATGATGGAAACCTAAACTTTATTGGCATCTCAATATTTCCACAAGAGTTTGGAGAAGGATTCCCGTAAGAATTACACTGACCGTCAACCAACGCGTTGGGCATGAACAGTTTACAAATTACTGATTATCTGGAACCAATGATACAAGTTAGCATCTTTGGAACCCTGACACACTTCTTGCTTCAAGTTCCATATTTCTAACACTTTCGTATGCAGACTCCACACAGTTTGATAGAACAGAACAAGTCATGTCGATTACACAAGGATTTTAAAAACTTAACACTCATCAACCATTGGCAAAATAAAACTCCTATTTTGAATCACTCGGGCTAGTGATAACAATGGCAATCGACTCGCTTAATTTCATCACCATTCAAGATTTCTGGCAATATTGATGCACTTCAAGCACTTACTCGCTCTTGCATGATCAAAATCATATTTTTATTACTAGATTTAATAATCCTATAGCGCTTCAGCATGATATAGTAAATAGTATTTTCATGCGACGGAATATTTTTTTGCATCTAGACAACACTTGCTATTCATAAGATTTATCAGTGAAGGAATCTAAAACCAACACTCAATCCGTGTGCCATTTTCACACTTACCCGAATCTCGTAATCATCAGAGACGAAACTTTTATCCACGCTGATTGATTTCATCTAAATCGTTTTAATTTGATGACTAACGAGAAGTCACTTTACATTTATTCGATATTATCAATTAACATCAAAATCTCTTTTGCTTGACCATGCATTGGGTAGTACTCGTCCGATGCAAGCAGCCCTCGCTCCAAATAGACGCGTGCCTCCTCATATCTCTCTGCGTAGTACAGACATCTACCTAGATGAATAAGGAACAACTTGATCAAAAAATGATCGTCCGGCAGTTCTACGATCGATTCATCCAACCCACTTACTAGACACTCTTCAGCCTCAATGAGATTTCTCTGCAAAATGAGTACAGATCCACGCAACTGCTTTGAAATTAAGCGGGGAACTAGTTGGCCAAGATCTCGATACCCTTCTTCTGCTTCCAGTAAAAGTTTTAATGCACTGTTTAATATTTCAGGATCTTCAACCCCTCGCTCCCTGTAGAGCAATGCCATGTTGTGCATAGCAGAGAATAGTGGCACATCACGCTGGCCGCTTGAGCGATGTGCTGCAAGAACTTGTTCTGCGATCTCTTCAGCTTCATCAAAACGATAGAGATTCGAGTAGAGAATGCCCAAGCTATTCATCGTGGTGAGCGTGTCTTGATCCAATGGCCCGAATTTCCTGGCTTGTATGGACAACGCTCGTTTAAACGCATCAATCGCTTCTTCATATCTTTCGATGTTGCGCAGTCCGACCCCCACTCGTCCTAAAGCATAAAGCGTACGGCGATCTTCAAGACCATATTCTCTTTCATATATCTCATGTGCAAGCTCATAGTTTCTCAGCGACGCACCCTGATCACCAAGAGTTCTGTGTGTGCGTCCAAGAATCATCCTCAAATCTGCTTCAACGATCGGCTCGGTATCAAATACACCATTCCCAGCCTTGTCATCCATCAATAACAGTTCGGCCTGCGCGATCGATTCACGAACAGTTACATCCTTCCCCATCTCATTGGGAGATGCTGATGAAATAATTCCTTCGAGAAACCGAGCGATTTCTTCCGTAGTCGCTGCTTTGGTCACCGCGATATTACGCTCGCGATTCACCATTACAAACGCCCCGACGATTACTATCGCAACGACAAGAAGACCAGCCAGTGCGGAGATTGTCTCGAATCGGTTACGCTCTACAAACTTACGAGCGTTGTATGCCAAGCTGGGCTTCCGTGCGCTGATCGGTTCTTTGGTGTTCAGTTTCCGCAGATCTTGGGCAAACTCAGTAGCGGTTTGGTAGCGGTGATCTGGATCAGCATGGAGCGCTTTGGCAAGCACCAGAGCAGTATCACTTTCGATACGAACCAAACTCTGACCGATTCGTCTGAGTATGTGCCCGCTTGATTCATTCGCAATCCGGTACAACGCCGCTTGCACGCTCAATCCATCAAGATCGTACAACTCTTCACCGGTCAGCAATAAGAAAGCAACCGCTCCAAGTGCATACACATCAGACCTGATATCAATCGAATTATCGGAGCCGCTGATCTGCTCTGGGCTCAAATATCCGAGAGTACCAACGATACCGGCGCTGTGTGTGAATGTATGTGGCTGAGCATCGACTACCCGCCCAACCCCAAAGTCCAGCACAACAGGTTGACCAATTCCGTCATCATCCTCGACCACGAGAATATTTGCTGGCTTCAGATCTCGATGAATAACCCCGTTCCTGTGCGCCTGCTGCACAGCATCTGCGGTCCGCGCTAACAGTTCGATCACCTGACTAGCATCGTGATCTGCTCCGTATTGTAAACTCCCTTGCATGTCTATTTTAGAGTTCTCGTTTTCAGTACCACGCAGCCGCATGTTTGCGTCAATACGCACACCATCAATGAGTTCCATGACTATGTAAGGCGTTGAGCGTCCGTGCACCTCAGTCATCCCCGCTTCGTACACCCGAGCAATACCAGGCGCTTCCATACGCGCCAAAATCGAACTTTCCCGCAGCATCAACTCACGAGATAACTCAGTGACCGCGCCATGTAGAACCTTGATTGCAACCCGTCGATGAGGGTGTTGCTGTTGGGCTTCATACACCACCCCCATGCCCCCCCGGCCAATCACCCTGATGACCTGGTGACCCGCTAGCGTCGCAGGTATTGGATCCTGAATCTGTGTTTGATCAAAGGCTGATTCAATCATTGGCCTGAGTTCTGATTCATCACCAACATGTGTCCCCCGATCATAATCAAGTAGCCCTCGCAATCCACGCTCAACCTCAGGACGATCCTTGCACACTCGTTGTATAAACGCTTCACGCTCGTCGCTATCCAGATCAACGCATTGTGCGAATACCGACGCGATCTCGTTGTATAGTTCTGCGTCCATCAAGTCCCCTGTCAGTCTTCTATATCGACTTCTATCCGACCAAACTGCGCGTGTAACAGCCGGCCTGCTCAACTATTTATAAGCAGTGTTTGTCTCATCCATGCTTGCACCAAACGCCATTCAGTTCTGATGGTACGATCGCTCACATCCAGAACCCGTGCGATCTCATCAATCTTCATATCCGCAAAGCATCGCATTTCAACGATTCTTGCATGCCTTGGATTCAATGAATGAAGCTTCTCGATTGCTTCGTGAATCTCTAAGACTTCGATCGGATCAAGGCTTGTTCGCTGAGAAATACCAGAAAGTGTCACACGATGTCCTGATTGATCACCACCCCCGCGCTTGAGCCTTGCTTTTTTGCGCGCGTGGTCTACGAGAATCTGTCGCATCGCTATAGCTGCGATCGCTCGGAAGTGATCCATGTCATTTGCGACGACACCTGACTGGGCGAGTTTTAGATATGCTTCATGAATCAACGCTGTAGGCTGCAATGTATGACTCGGAGTCTGATCACGCCACCACGAGTCTGCAATCTGATGCAAACTCTCATAAAGCTCGTTGAACATCTCGTTCTGATCGATTGAATCTGGTGTGGTTTCTGAACTCTCACCAAGCTTTCTTTGCTCATCTTTGCCTTGATCTTCGGCAGGCTGTTCTTTCATCAAGTACCAACTCCTCGCAAACCCATAATCAAATTATAATTTTTTACACAGTCTTGAAAATTGACTTCCGGCTTAGTTTCCAAAAAACGTTCTCCCTATAGAGGATGATTCAAAATAAAAAACGGTGCATGTTAACCTAGAGAATATACATGTAAAGAAATCTGTTTTTATACTGAAATGATCGCTTTTCCAGTATTCATTGAATCATAATCTTTTATTTTGTTCTCTCCACATCATCCGTTCGTTGGAGACAAGAATCACATCCGCCATCAAAGGGGCTCCCATGCGTCGTTCATCAGCAAAATCAATTCTGTTACTCACTGCGCTTGCAACACTTGCAATGGGCTCCCAAGCACTCGCGAGTGACACCACTTTCACTTACCAAGGCACTCTGAGCGAATCAGGCTCGCCGCTTGATGGTACCGCAGATG
>JBGCDI010000051.1:0-15950 GCA_045105315.1 Phycisphaerales bacterium
GCCCCGCCTGACGAGCGGGGTTCTGGCCCACGCCCGCTTGGAGCACGCAGCCCATGACGCATTCATCCACATGATCTTTCGCAGCCGGTGCATCATCCAGCACCGCCTGAATCGCGAATGCACCAATCTGAGGCGAAGCCATCCGAGAGAACGAACCAAAGAACTTCCCAATAGGGGTACGACGAGCGGCAACAATAACGGGCTGATTTGACATCAAAGTCTCCTATGACCAAACACCTAAGCAAGACGCCCAAGCCGACCCAAGCCGACCTGCGAACTATTTTCTGCGGGCCAACATCCTAGGAACGCTTGCCAACAATACCAACCACGCCCCATCATCCAGGATTCCACTTTGCCAATCAATTCCGAACAATCCCCCCATACCACATCAGCGCTGAACACAGCTCAAAGACGCCGAATCCCCGTTATCCATTCCAAAGTTTGGCTTTGGATGGAATGGATCGGGCTCTACATCTTGACCCCGCCATTGATCGCTGCTCTCTCCCAGCCCGCACTGGCTGATGAACTGCTGATCAATGCTGGTATTGAGAATTTTTCGTTTGAAACCGGGATCCCATCGGGCGCGTTTATTTTCCCGGTTCTCCTCTTCACATTCCTGAGCATGCTCATCTATCTCCGCATAGACCCCACCTTCGATAACAAGCAGCTCTGGAATCTAAGCGATCTCAAAAAATCACTCAGAAGGATCATGCTTACATTCGCGATCACCGCGCCGATTATTCTCTTTGCGAGCTGGTATCTTGCGTATCACACTCCTTACTTGCCCGAGACTGGGTTCCTTCGATTGCCCAGACAACTCCCCATCATCCTTGTATTCATCACGATTTTTTATCCATGGGTCAGCGCGTACCCCCAGGAGATTACGCACCGAGCTTTCTTTTTCCACCGGTATGCCCCCATCCTGGGAACCGGACGCACGATACTCATACTCAATATCCTGACCTTTTCTTGGCTCCACATCCCCATGTGGAACCCGATCGCGCTGATCATGACGCTCCCTGCGGGGATCATCTTCGCGACGACTTATTTGCGTACAAAGTCCGCGCTTTCAGCAGGGTTCGAACATGCAATCTATGGGATCTGGGCTTTCGCATGTGGGCTTGGATACTTTGTATTCACAGGCAGCGCGAACGGTATGTGAAGATCAATCACAATGTTCTTGGAAATCGACTGAATAAAACGATCGCATATCCCATTCTCTTGTTGCACAACAATCAGGAGACTGCAATGAACCACAAAGCACTGATCGCATCAATGACACTCACCATGCTCGCCCCGACCTCGATGGTCGCTGCCCACAGCTCCACAGCCTTCCTCGCTCAATCAGCGAACAATACTTCGCAACCAGAAACAACTGCAGCACCTATCCGCAACATCAAAGAATGGGACCTTTCAAAGAAATCACTCGCAATCGATGGATACGACCCCGTCGCCTACTTCCCGGAAGGGGGTTCAAAGCCTACCAAAGGGAAGAAATCGATCACACTCACCTACAAAGGTGTGAACTACCGGTTTGCTTCCGCTGCAAATCGTGAAGCATTTGAGAAGAACCCATCAAAGTATGAACCAGCGTTTGGTGGATGGTGCGCGTGGGCAATGTCCAAAGGCACGAAAACCGAAATCAATCCCAAGACCTACATCATCAAAGATGACAGGCTCTACCTGTTCTACAACGGACTCTTTGGCAATACGAAAGACGACTGGGAAAAAGGGAATCATGCAAGCTTGAGTGACCAAGCTGATGCAGAATGGAAAACCATCTCAGGCGAATCCCCGAGACTACCCACCAACCCATAATATCATCAATCAACATCACTGTTTCGTCAATGGCTCGGCATCTCAAAGACTGATCCGTTCTCAAGATCCGTATCACCGGTCACGCATTGCACAACCACCGAAGCCACTTCAGCTGGGGTCAGTGTTGCATCACTTGGGTACACCTCTTCACTCACAAACGATCGCAGCATTTGGGTCTCGATCGCGCCGGGACAGATTGAATATCCTGAAACACCGGAATCCCCGTATTCGTTGGCCACTGCTTTGGCCAGCACTCCAACGCCGCCCTTGGTGCAGCCGTATACACCGAGCCCGTCGAATGGATCGATCTGGGCCATGGATGAGATACTGACAATCGCTCCGCTTCCGCGCTCGCTCATGTGACCAACGACTCTCCGCGCGAGATCCACTGGACCAACCACATTAACCGCGAACATTGCGTGGAGTTGGTCACTGGTCATATCCGCCATCTTTGCAAACACAGCAAGACCCGCATTATTCACCAACGCATCGACCTGCTTAAAGGCAGACATCGATTCTGCAATGATGCGTTCCCGGTCAGCATCGATCCCAACATCCCCAGCGATCGTAATCCAGTCTTGACCCTGCTCTCCAACCAAGCTGGCCCCCACCGCTTCCAGTTTTTCTGAAGTGCGCCCCACCAGTACACACCGATATCCCTTGGAATTGAGCTCAATGGCAATTTGCTCACCAACTCCAGATCCTGCGCCCGTAATAATCGCTACTTTTGCCTTGTCGTTGCCCATACCAGTCGTCTCCATTGCCGCTACCCTACACCATGTTTCCAGAAATCGACCGTGTGCTTGTCACCAAACAACAAATCGCAGACCGGGTCAAAGAGATGGCCCACGAGATCATACACGACCTCGAAACCGATCTCGCGAAAGATGGCGATTCGCGTCTTGATGAAGACCGCGTGATCATTATCCCCATCATGACTGGCGCGATGATCTTCGTCGCCGACCTCATCCGCGAACTCCCGGTCAAGCTTTCATTAGGGCTTACATCGGTCCGCTCGTATCCGGGCGCTTCGATCTCCTCAAAGGGTGCCCACCTCGAATCTGATCTCCCCGACAACCTCGAAGGCAAGCATGTTGTCGTGCTTGATGACATCCTGGATTCTGGTCAAACCCTCGCGCTGGTCAAAGCGATCATCCTCAAACAAAAACCAGCTTCACTCCGATTAGGAGTCATGCTCGACAAGCAAACTCCGCGCACCATCGATGTCAAAGTCGACTACGCGGGATTCGAGATTCCCGACGAGTTCGTCGTTGGTTATGGGCTTGACTACAACGGCTACTACCGCAACCACCCCGAAATCGTCATCCTCAACCAGGACGCGATCCCGAAGCGATGATTCCATCCACCGCTATCGCCGACGCTGTCCAGCAGCCAAGCCACCAAGACCGAGCAGCGCCAATCCGGATGGCGAAGGTATGTAGAAAGCCCCCAACTCAATTTCACTAAAATACACAGGATACTCTTCCCCGCCCTGATGATTCCCGGCAGGATTCGCATAGGTATCGAACAAGGTCAATGTGTGCGGATGGTACCCGTACTCCTAGAACTCACCAAACTCCCAACCCAACTCCGTTTCTGATGTGATTGGCTCCGACAAGGTGATCTCATACCTCGCAAGAAAGACCGGCCCATCTTCAAATGAAGACAGATCATCTGGACGAATAAACGGCAAGAAATGGATTTGATTCATTGCAAAGCCGGCGTACCCCCGAAGACCGTCATATCCAGCATCGATTAGATTGGGGTCATCCTGCTCCCAGCCCGGCCCTTCGATCATCGAGACATCCTCAACCGTCGAGTTCTCACCGATCGCATTCAATGAAAACTGCGCCATCAGCACATGCGTCACATCAAATCCAGGCCGTGAATACTCCGAATCCACAAACACGCTCAGCGTCATCCGGTTATCACCATCCCACACCCAGTCAGCAACCATATCCATACTTGCAATCTGACTAAAGGCCGGCATTGTTCCCAACGCCACTACCCCAACTGCACTGAGCACAATCCAGTTCAACATCGCTGCCTCCGTCCCAAAGTATTGCTATACATCGACATCCAAATATACAACCATCTCAGCTCAACACAAAAAACACCCGAGAATATCTCTCGAGTGCATGATTCCCCTGAAACTACCGCTCAATTACCTTCGGCGACGACCAGCAACAAGAGCTCCCAATCCCAACAATGCTCCGGATGAAGGGGCAGGCACTAAACCTGAAAGCACTGTAGCAGAGCCAAAATCTGGATTCACAATTCGTGTGATTTCGCCTGGTGGGTTTCCATTTGGATTACCGTTTACATCGATGACTTCAAGGGCAAACTCGCCAATTCCACCGCCGAGTGTCCATGTCATCTGACCAGCAGATAGTGGCGAAATGGTCACAACCATGGTTGCTAAAAGAACTGGACCATTCCCGAGTGCTGAAGCAGCATCTGGCTGGATAAACGGCAGAAAAGTAATCTGCCCCATAATGACCCCGTTGTGGCTGCCATCACCAGCGTCACCAAAATCATCTTGACCGAGTGCCCCCCATTGCGCCACTGAATTAAGCTCGATGCTGTCGATAATCATGCATGGCGAATCAGATGCATTGATCATAAATGCCGCGCCGGTGATGTGTGTCCCAAAGTCCGCATCGCCAAAAATCTGGAGTGTTACTATGTTCGTTACGGTAGAATCGACGACCGATTGCGAAGCAACAATACTGAGAGACGCACTTTGGGCCGCTGCAGACGAGGCCAAGCCGGCAATACACATCATAGTAATATTTCGAACTCTCATGTTTCCCTCCATTATATGAATAGTACCAATACCTCAATATACTCGACAACAAGTCACTATGCAAATTAAAAAACACCCGCCCGGAGAACCGGGCGGACGCTGTGCGTTATGCATTGAGTCAGTACTGACTCATGTACTCATCAGGTGTTCATCGCTGCGATTAGCGGTGATGTTGACCAGCGAGGAGACCACCGAGACCCAGAAGAGCCATTGCTGATGGAGCAGGAACTACTGAAACAGTTGCTGAACCAAATGATGGATCGAGGATTTGGAATGTTTCACCTGGAGGGTTGCCACCTGGGTTTGCGTTTACATCGAGAAGTTCGATTGCAAAGTCAGTGCCAGCGATACCACCGACGGTCCAAGTTACATCGCCTTCTGAACCACCAATGATGTCAACAACGAATGTCCCGAGAAGGACTGGACCGTTACCGAGCATTGATGCTGCATCTGGCTGGATGAATGGAAGGAAGGCGATTTGACCCATGATTGCACCAGCGTGGTTGCCGTCGCCAGCATCGCCGAAGCTATCTTCTCCAAGTGCACCCCATGCTGCGACGGAATCGAGAGCGATTCCACCAACAACACCAGCACCGCCGGTTGCGTTCATGGTGAATGCAGCACCAGTGATGTGTGTAGCGATTGATGCATCGCCGAACACTTGAAGGGTGATTGAACTTGTTGCACTTGAGTCAACAACTGATTGTGAAGCAACGATGCTCAAAGTTGCATTGCTACCTGCTGCTGCTGCTGAAGCGATTCCAGCGAGCGCAGCCAAAACTACGACATTCTTCATTTTTCTCTCCTAATTCTAGTTTCTCTCTATAACTCTCTACTCTCGACCTGCACGGTACAGGCCACATCATTGACTGATGTACGGGAGATTGTAACAGAATCTGGAGATGCTGCATACACAGAACATCATTTTTGTGTAAAAATAGTCAAACGAAACCCAATCCATACAAAACGCAAACACGATCGAGCCCGTAAAACTATTGAATTAAAAAGAACGCCCGCCCGGCGAACCGGGCGGGCGTTTGCGTTTAAGCAGTTGATCGTAGATCCGTGAGGATCATTTGATCGGTATCGACATCGCTAGGTTTAGCGACGACGACGACCAGCTACCAGACCGCCAAGACCGAGAAGGGCCATAGCTGATGGTGCAGGAACTACTGATACAGTCGCTGAGCCGAAGCTAGGAGCTGCAAGAGCAGTGATTTCACCTGGAGGGTTTCCGAGTGGGTTAGCGTTTACGTCGATGACTTCAAGAGCGAAGGTACCGATGCCACCAGCGAGGGTCCAAGTTACATCGCCAGCTGAGAGAGCAGCGATTGAAACGTTCATGGTCGCCAGAAGAACTGGGCCAGCACCGAGTGCTGAAGCTGCGTCTGGCTGGATGAATGGAAGGAAGGTGATCTGGCCCATGATGACGCCAGCGTGGTTGCCGTCGCCAGCATCGCCGAAGCTGTCTTGGCCAAGTGCACCCCATGCGCCGACTGAGTCGAGCGAGATGCTGTCTACAACACCAGCTCCGCCTTCAGCGTTGAGCATGAATGCTGCACCAGTCAGGTGAGTACCGAAATCGGCATCGCCAAAGATCTGGAGGGTGATGGAGCTGGTTGCGGTTGAGTCAACAACTGACTGTGATGCAACGATGCTCAGTGAACCGGATTGTGCTGCTGCGGCGGATGCGATTCCGGCGACAGCTGCGAGCGCGATAGCGTTCTTCATATCAAATCTCCTCATGTGGAAAACAGTTAATGGTTTTCTAACAGAAATACCTAGTTTGGAAACGAACGACTCGTTCCTGACCCGTCACAAGAATAATCCAATTCCAAGGTGGTTGCAAGGAGAATGTAGAATCGAATTGGTCAATTTTCACGAATTGACTGATCCTTGACCAAACACAACCCAACCCTGCCCGCACATACCCTCAAAAACAGCCTCAACCACACAGGAATCCAACTCCACTTACGCACATTTTTCTGGTTCGAGCCGCGTGATTTCCCCCTAAGAATGGATATTTTGAACCAAACGACGAGTCCACCACTCGATTGCGAACCCAGAATTGTGCGATTCATCCATTTCATGAACTTCGGTCGCTTCAATCTCCCAGACTAATGGATCCAACTCATCAAAAGTGACATCCCCCTCTGCAACACAATGAACCCGGGTCCTGACCACTTGATCCGCCCGGTCGATCGCTTGCCGGTAGATCTCACCACCACCAGCGACCCAAACTCGACCCTGACCAAACTCTTCATTCGCCTTGATGCCGATCTCGATCGCTTCGTCGAGGGATCGAGCAATGCGAACCTGCCCTTGAATCTCATCATCTATAGACATACTTGACGAAACCACGATGTTGAGACGACCACCCAATGGTTTATCAAGAGAATCAAAGGTCTTTCGGCCCATGATCACCGCGTGACCCTTGGTTGAACGCATGAAGTGCTTGAGATCCTTGGGTAAGTGCCAAGGAAGGTCACCATCAGATCCAATCACGCCGTTTTCGCTGCACGCAACAATCAATGCGATTTTGACAGCGACTGCGGATTCGACATTGATGCTGGTGCTTTGCTTTGGAGTCTTCATGCATCATTGTATTCTGTTTTTCTCCATGCGCCCAACCGATTCCTTTACCGCTTGATCAGCTCGACTTCACTCTGGTTGTGCAATGTGCCCCGCCTCCAGTGCACCGTAACCACCTCCCCAGCCCCATAACTCCCCAGCACACGGATCAGTTCGTGCAGATCTCTAGTGGGTCTACCTTCTATAGCCGTAATCACGGACCCCATGCGGAGACCAGTTCGGCGCCGTGCTTCGGTGCTGAGCTCCCGAATGACCACACCATCCCCCGTCCCATTCTCAACGGCTAGCCCCAGAGTCGCATCTAAATCAGATCCAGTCTCAGGAACCTGCTCGATGCCCTCCATCCAGGATCGATACGCTTCCTCCGCTTCGCCAATCTGCATCCCGGTCGCGTTCTCGAGGGCTTGGATCCCAGTAGGATCCATGTCAAACGATTCGGTATAGCGCTTATAAAAGGCACCAAGCTGATTGCGTGCATGCAGCCACATCAAGATCGTGCGCGCATGAGCATATCGAGCGAGAGGGCGTCTTCGCGTGAAGGTAGCCAGATCCATCGAAGCGAGCTCAGTGATCTTGGGGAGCTTTCGCGCTCTCAACAGCCTTTTGACCATGTTGGTGCGCCATGACGGAACGGGCACGAGCTTCCCTCGCTTGATCTCGTAGTCCTCGACGACCGACGCGAGCCCTTCCTGTATCCACGCAGCATGGTTCTGCCCGATCCGGGACATATCCCTCCAGTGCAGCACATGAACATACTCATGACGGAGCGTCGCGCCCAGATCCTGAGCAACAAGACGACGCTGTTGATGTTCATACGCGCCGCCCACGCTTGAAATATTTCCCTGCACTCCGGGTCCGAAGGTTTCAATCACCCACTTACCAAATCCACGACGATCCGGGAGCCCCACCATAATCCACGGAGAATCTGTCCCGCCACCCATTCCACGCGATTGATCCAAAGAACCGAACACATGCTCACGCGCCCATTCAGTAATCAACTCCAGCTCAGCAACCGCTTGATCGGTAGAAACAGGATCATGAGCGCTGACGATTTCTAATCGGAGTTCTTCGATTGTTCGGTGCTGCATTTTTTTGGCGCGGGCGAGCTGATTCATGCGTGCTAGATCGATTGACCTTCGCGTCTGGACCGTTGCATCCCACTGGGTCATGAGCTGAGTGAAATACTCCGTCGTGCGCAGCCCTACCAAATCACCATCACGCAGCAGCTGGGCCCGATCAAGGAACCCAAGCGCGATTGCCCGCTTCATCGACGCTTGGGATTCATCGAGCAGGTCGAGCCTGCTGAGCGCACTGGCAAGGTTGTAGTGACCGACATAGCTCTTTGGTTTGAGCTCCACGAGGGCCGCGAACGCATCGCGTGCTCCCTCCCAGTCGGCGCGTTGCATGAGGGCGATGCCTCGCGCTTCGATCACCGATGCGGATTCTTGTGCTTGATCGGGCTGAGCGGCCCAGACCCAAGACGAAACCAAGCCCGAAACCAAGGACGAAACCCAAAGCAGGATCACGAACCGAGCGAAGCGTGTATTCAGAGCAGTGTACATACCTCTCCATTCGGCTATTACCCAAACTTCGTTGCACTGATGATCATAAATCACACAGGCAATGGCTCGGTATACTCAGACATGAAGAAACTGCTGTTGATATTGGGGATCTTGATTCCGGTTGGTGTTATTGCTGTGCTGATTGGTTTGTACTTCTCGTATATGCACACCCAGCGATTGACCCCAACAGAAGTCAAAGAGGTGACCCCGGACTGGTCGAAGGCGAGCAAGGGCAACTGGTCGCCTTGGTACAAAGATGATCAGGGGACCAAGACATGGAACCCAGCTGCGAGCTTTAACGCTTGGCTTACGACTGTTCCAGAAGAAGACAAGGCTTGGCCAGTCATGGTTGATCTTTGGTATGCGAATCTTGATTTCTACCAGACAGACGGAATCAGCTATTTTCCACAAGAACTGCACAACTGGGACGAGTTCGCAGATGTGATGCGACTGGATTCAAACAGAGAACTCATCGATCGTGCGGCAGACGCCATGACCAGGCCTGTGATGGGCGCTGAACTGGTCGATGGAACGGGACAAACAGAACACGATGCAATCATTCGGCACGGATTGGAAGATCAAGAGTGGAATCCGGACCAACGCTTTGATACACCAGCATCACGAATTTCTCTTCCTGCACTGAGTGCCCACCGATCGTTGATGAACATCTTCAAGTCTTCTGCTCTGGTAGCGCTGGTTGATGGTGACCCTGATCGGTTTGTGTACTTGATGGAAGTATCGATCGGATCTGCCAAGCTTGCTTTAGAATATCCGACGATGATTAGCCAGCTTGTCCACATGGCCATCATCGCGCAAACCTTGGAAACTATCCAGTGGGCGCTCCAGTATCACCCTGACACACTGGACGAGACTCATCTAGATCGGCTCGATGCAGCAATCAAAGATCATGCCGATCCCAAGTTCATTTGGCAAGGCGAAGCTGTATTCTTTCACGACGCTTTCAGACGCATCGGCGGACCCGATGGCAAACTGAGTCTTCGCGAGCAACTCGATTATGGAGTTGGACAGGGACTTGCGATCGAAGGACCCGCAGCAAACATTCCTGACAGCCAACTTGACGCGTCGATTGCCCGCCCTCTGCTCGTATACAACCGGGTACTTTCGTTTGCTGCACTCAATGCAATCACGCCGTGGCGAAACAGAACCACGAGTTCATACCAAATCTACCTCCAGCAGACAGCAACGATGAACGCTTCGAGCAAGACTATGCTCGATATTATGTTGCCGGCTATGAACAAAATGTCCGCACGCATGCGCCAGCAGCACAATGACATCTCCGCAACCCGCACAGCGATCGCGGTCTACCGGTATCGCGCGGTCAACGGTGACTTCCCCGAACAACTTGATATGGTCCAAGCAGACCTCACCGAGTTCCCCGATGAGTTCACCGGATTACCACTGCTGTATAAAAAGACCAATGACGGACCGGTGATCTACTCGGTCGGAAATAATCTAGAGGATGAAGACGGCCAACAATCACCCGACGGCAACTACAAATGGATTCATCCCCGAGAAACAAAGCAACTGCTCTCGGCTGATCCGACTTCGATTGAAGGAGACTTCGTCTACTTTCCAAGTCCCCCACTAGAGAAAATCAAATCTCAATCAGATGAAGAACTCGAAGCGTGGGAAAGAGAAAACTACAACGATGATTAGGACCCCATCGCTTTGGTGATCGCGCTCGGCAAACACGCACATTCAAGCTCGAACACACGATCCGCGATTTGCTGAGCGGTGTCTGATGGATCAACTGGGCATCGGCGCTGCTCGATGATCTGGCCTTGGTCGTATTCTTCGTCTGCAAAGTGCACTGTGCATCCGGTTTCTGAGACCTCGCCGCGATGTGCTGCTTCAAGGACCGCTCGGTGGACGCGCATGCCGTGCATGCCTGGGCCTCCGAAGTCTGGAAGCAATGCGGGATGGATATTGATAACTCGGCCTCGAACGCGATCAGTAATCGGGACCAGTTTGAGATAACCCGCAAGGATCACCCAATCGATCGAGTATTGATCGCAAAGCTTGTCAAGTTCATCAGACTTGATACCCCCATCGCAGACAAGCGTTGGAATGCCCGCTGCTTGAGCTTTGTCAATCCCGAGACACGCGCGAGATCCGACCACGATTGCGATACTCGCATCGAGTGTGCCTTGAGCGATACTTGCCAATAAGTTATCAAGCGTGCGTCCTGATCCGGATAACAACACCGCGAGCCTTGCTGCCGGTTTCACAGCAAGATCTGGAACTGGTTTGGATTCTGGGTCGTGCATGCTCAGCTATTGCTCTTGGGTCTGCACGGACACTCTGCAAACGGGAATGGTTTGCCATCGCGCATTCCGACCATGGTCATCCGTGCGGTCGTTACATGCACCACATCATGAGTATGGAAACGCTCAGCGCTGACCTCGATCCGCACATCAAGACTGGTTCGACCGAGTCTTGTGGTGTAGGAATAGCAGTTGACAATATCCCCGACAAATACCGGCGCGTGGAACTCTACGCGATCGACCGCTGCGGTGACCCAGTCCAGATCTCCATGCCTGCGTGCTTCAACGAACCCTGCCTGGTCAATATAACTCAGGATGATCCCGCCGAAGATAGTCCCGTACGGGTTGGTCTCACGAGGCATCGCAACAATCCGCATCGCGAGGATCTGATCGTTGAGGGCGCCGTCAGTTTTGTGCTGGGTGTCAGAGTTTGGCATATGGAGTTATTCTGGTGGGGATTGGACTGAGCACGATTTGAGCTGGTGAACATGAAGTGCTTTCATGCGATCAAAGACGGACCGAGGCACATACCGCTCGACGACATCTTCCCAGCCATCTGGACCGACCATCCCTTTGACAAAGCTGGAACTGAGTTCGCACAGCGCTCTGGGAGGCATCAGAAATACGGTCGTCAGATCCGGGTTCAGATCCGAGTTCACATACCGCATCCCGCGTTCGTATTGATAGTCATCTTCGTGCCGAATGCCACGGATAACAAAGCGTGCGTCGACCCGCTTTGCGTAGTGCGCGAGGAACTCGTTTTGAATAGATGCGACGCGCACATTGGTATGCTTCTGAGCGATCTCGCTGAGCCAGCCAAGCCGTTCATCGATGTCGAAGGTGTATTCTTTTTCGGGGTGCTTGGCGACCGCAACAATCAACTCATCAAATAAGTGCGCCCCCTGCTCGATCATCCAGATGTGACCATTGGTCGGTGGATCAAAGCTCCCCGCATACACAGCTCGCCCATTCATCTTCTGATGTGCATGATCATTCTTGGTCACGGGGTACCCACCGGATTCTGTATCGCTGCGATCGCGCTTGTAAAGATGCTCAATCCCGGAGTTGGGCCGTTTTTAGTTTCTCTGCTCAAACGCGTCGCAAACGGGTGGCGGTTCCAGTCCAGCATCCGCTCGGGATGGGGCATCAATCCAAAGATCAGACCGGTCGGGTCACACACTCCCGCGATGCGATCGACTGAACCATTGATATTGCTCTGGTACCGGAGCGCGATCAGTTCTGGATCCATCTGGAAACTGTCCATCATCACGAGCCTGCCCTCTGCGTGTGCGTACGGGAACCGGCAAGTCTCCGGATCATCAAACTCTTGAAGCTCCTGCGTCCAGACACAAGGCGATTGCGGATTCACTTCCATAACCGCCCAGTCGTCGATGAATCGCCCGTGCTCATTCTGCGTCAGGGCCAAACAGGGCTGATCAGTGTTTCCTGGAAGCAGCCCAAGCTGAACGAGCACCTGGAATCCGTTACAGATTCCAATAATCGGGACCCCTCGGCTCGCTGCGTTCTTGAGTTCCGGGAGCAGGTGCTGTCTTGCGTGCATTGCTTTGATGCGTCCAGACGAGATGTCATCCCCATACGAGAATCCTCCCGGAAACCCAATCAGATCGAAGGATTCAAGAATCGAAGGATCTGCGCACAGCGCGTCGAGATGGATCGATTCTGGGGTCGCGCCCGCAAGATCAAACGCTCGCACGAGCTCGGTATCACAGTTGGTCCCGGCGGTCCGGATGACGAGGGCCGATGGCTGGTTCATGATCAATCGTAGGACCGAGATGGGGCGTATGATCGGAGCAGTTCAACTTTGGACAAGTTGACAGATCGGTTGATGCGTCCGTTGACAGATCCGCCGAAAGATCAGTATTTTGATCTGTTTTGATTATTGAAAGGTTCTCCCCATGCCAGCAGTATTTCCATTCCGCGCCGTTCAGTTCAACAAAGGGTCTGGGGATGTGTCTGGGGTAATCGCTCCCCCGTACGATGTGCTTGATGGCGCTCAAAAGCAGGCAATGCTCAGCACCGATCCCAACAACATTGTCGGGATCGACTTGCCCCATGTCCCTGCAAAGGAGCTGGGTCCAAAGGAAGCATACGAGTCCGCTGGGTCGTCGTACCGCTCCATGCTCGATTCTGGAATCTTGTCCCAACGAGACACCCCCGCGATGTATGCATATCGCCAGACTTTCGAGTTTGAAGGGCAAGAGTTCCAACGCTGCGGAATGGCGGCGACCGTTGAAACCGTTCCGTTTGGAGATCGTGACGGGGGAGGAATCCTCGCGCACGAACAAACCTTTGGCGGCCCAAAGGAAGACCGCAAAGCACTCATGGACGCAACCAACTGCCAGACCTCACCAATCTTCGGTCTCCATCCAGACGAAGACGGAACAGCAACCACGATCGTTCGAGAAATCATGGCCTCTCGCGCTCCAGACATGACCGCAAAGATGGACGACGGTGTACACCAAGAAATCTGGACCATCGAAGACCAAGCAACGATTGATGCGTATTCAAGCGCACTTGCTGGTGAGGACATCTTCGTTGCTGATGGCCACCACCGATACAACACCGCACTCAACTATCTCCAGTCACGTATTGAAAAAGACGGCGATGTCGCTGCGGATCATCCGGCGCGGCGCACCATGATGGTCCTGGTCTCGATGAATGACCCGGGACTTGCGATCGGTCCGACGCATCGCGTGCTTGGTGGAATGGAAGACTACGACATCAACGCGTTCCAATCCGCAGCGGGTGGTCTCCTAAACATCGAACCGATCGACAACGACCCACAAACCTTCCTCGCGCAGATGGAAGTCCTCTCTGAACGCGAAAAAACCAACATCTTCGGGATCTACGACTACGCAACCGGACTCTGCTTCGCAGCATGGCCCACCATGAGCGACCCGCTCGAAGAGCAGTTCCCCAAACAATCCGAAGCATGGCGCCACCTTGATGTCGCCATCATTCAGCACCTCATCGTCGATGAGATCTGCTCACCCGAACTCAACAACGGCGAGCCCGTCAAGTGGGCGTTCCCGCACACCATCGACGAAGTGCTCGCACTGGGACGGGGCGAAGAAACCGGGAGTTCCATCGCGGGTGGAGGCAAGCCTCAGGTCGCGATCATCGTTCGGCCAACCCCGCTTGAATCCGTGCGTGATATTTCGCGTGCCGGCGAGTTGATGCCCCAGAAGAGTACATTCTTTTATCCCAAACTGGCGACTGGGTTATGGCTTAATCCGCTGAGTTAAGAGCTGTTTCATGCCCAATCATGGTCACCTCTCATACATTGTAGTATTGGTCGATTTGGTTTAAAAACAGTGATTGACGGGTCGGCGTGTTCGAGTAACTTGTTAACGATTTCTGATCTGCACCAAAGCACATATGCAGGAAACGCAGCGGGATAGTGCGATTTGATACAACTCGCAAAGGCTGGAAAGCGGGTCAACATGTACCGTATTTGATCAAGAGTCGGATTCATTCCCCAGAAGGCTGAACCCATTTGTTCCATACAAATTATATCTTTATCGTTAAAATTCAGATCATCACAATACACTGTGATGAATGATTCACTACGCATGTGCTCTACTCTACTAGCTCCGAGCCTATCTAAGATAAATAATTCGGTATCCTCAAACTTAAAACTTCCCTCAGCTATGGCGTTCAGGTCAGACCAATACTCTGGTTTTTCAGCTGATGCACTGGAATCAAATGGCGCTAGGCAAAGATGTTTACTCGCTTTGGTAAGTGCACCTTCGATCCAGTATGAAATCTGATCGTATTCAGTAGGTCTAATTTCATCCTTGTCTATCGAAAAAACCACAGGGACACACCCCTCAATACTCATATCATACGATTCAATGATCGTGGTATTTCTTCTCTTGACTGGATTACGCACACGCAACCACTCGGCGAATTCCAAACGATCAGCAACTTGATAATGAATCTGACGCATTTGTTTGTGTGCTCACTATTAACTAAAAATCCAGCTTCTTCTCATACGGCGATTCAGAATCTTCATCCCAGCCCCGCGATCGTGAAGGAGCGGAGACGAGCTCTCCATCAAGCGTATAGACCGTCATGTTCGCGCCGCGGGCGCGGAGCTGGGCGAGTTGGCGCGTGCCGATCTTGGATCGAAGGGTCACTGAGTCCCCCTCGTACTCTCGGCTCGTCACCTTCGTGCGGTTCTCGATCGTGTGGATGGTCTTTGAATCCGACAACGGGACCGTGATGTCCAGCTCGCGGATATCACCGATCGACAACGATTTAACCCGGTCGATCAACTCTTGCTGCCCCATCGGTGTTGGCTCGCCCTCTTTCGCAGCGAGTGAGCACAGCGGGATCGAGCGCGGGACGCGGGACTGCCAGTACAACAAATCCGCGTTCTCGGTGAGCTTATCCGCTTTGTTGAGCACGACGAGGTATTCGGGTCTTGCGTACTCTTGGAAATCTTTGCCCTCGCGCCGGTTACGATCCGCGATCTTGGCTTCGCGCGTTTCGACTTCTTCAAACAAATCATCAAGGGTCTCAAGCACGGTCTGGTAATGCAGCTCAATGCTTGGGTCTGCGATATCAAGCACGATCAGGATCAGATCCGCGTGCATCGCTTCTTCAAGCGTCGCGCGGAATGACGCGACCAAATGGTGAGGCAGGTCGCGCACAAACCCAACCGTGTCACTAAGCATCGCGGTGTGACCGCCCCCCAAGTCCCACTGCCGAGTGCGTGTCATGAGTGTTGCAAAGACACGGTCATCGGCATACGCGCCGCCTTCTGTCAGGGTATTGAAAATGGTCGACTTCCCCGCATTCGTGTACCCAACAAGACCGACGGTGAAATGATCATTGTTCCGCTTCTCGACCGCTCGGCGCTTG
>JBGCDI010000052.1:0-16721 GCA_045105315.1 Phycisphaerales bacterium
GATTGATTTTGAAGCTCGTTTCCCGAGTCTGCCATTGATATCAAACGATGCTGGTCAAGATCTGTTTGCTACCGATAGCGATCTGATTCCAGAGCTGCTCCCGAACGCGGATGGATTCAATGAATCGCCTCGTCTTGCAGACCTCTTGCTTGCGTGGGGGATTGGTCCTGCGTACGCGCCGGATCCAACTCGCAATGCGAACGATGTGCAGTTCGATAGCGACGAGAACGACCGGTGGATGACCTTGTCCGAAGCGCTCGCGATCGGTCTTGGATTCCAGACCGCTGGAATTACTTACGACAGCACAGCTCAAGAAGTAGACACTGTGTGGGCTGACACCACATCAGCCAACGAATCCCTCTTTGATAACGGTCACTTGTCGCTCAAGTCGTTTGTGCCGTATTTCAATAACACACTCGAAGCGGTCGGTGAAGTGCCCGTATTTAACTTCGATACGGACATCCGCCGGGGTCTGGGGATCCCGATGGCGCTTGGAGTGCTGGATCAAGCACGCGCGATCGAGCCGATTCTGGATCCTACCGCGACCAATGTAGATCCGTTGACTCAATCTACCTTCGGGCAGATCAACATCAACACCGCACCGGTCGAAGTCTTGCGTCTGCTCCCGGGTTTGAGCCCATCATTGACATCCTACTTCCAGAACATGACCGACAATGTTGACGAGTGGTGGGGCGAGAATGAAGCATGGAATCTGCCTGATCTCAGCGAAGGGATTAACCAGAGCAATACATCGGCGCGGACGCCCGATGTCGCTGCGGCATTGGTCGCGTACCGTGATCGTCTGCAAGCTCAGCCCCGATTCACATCTACGTCGTTGGATGGGTTTGCTCAAGCGAATCCTCTCCGATATACAACCGCAAACATCGAAGCTGACCAGCACGCTTTGAATATGGTCCGTGAAGAGTTCCCGTTTGATCCTACCGCAACCGGATTCGATGAAGATCATCGAGACCGCGGGACCATCGCGGGTGTCAATGGTCTGCGGACAACACCAGGATTTAGTTCCATTGGTGAGGTCCTCATGGCGACCATCGACGAGCAGGCTCAAGGCGCTGGCCTCACCGGTATTCCTGTACCGATGAGAACATACAACGCCCAGCTCGATATTCAGCAGTTCGGGTACGACGATCTCAATCTCGACGGTGCTGCCGATGACATTGTCGCGATGGACCCACAACTCTTTAGTGGACAATCCAACGGTTCAACGGTCGATGATTACGCAGAGCGTCTGGCGCTGGCCAACACCATCGCCAACTCCATCACGGTCCGCTCGGACTACTTCGCAGCATGGTTCGTGATCCACGCATACCAAGAAGCGGATGTCACCAACCTCCAGCCTGAGGACCCATTGGTCCCGTCGGTCGCTAAGCGGTATGTGATGGTTGTCGATCGGACCAATGTGGTCAATCCTGGGGATACCCCTAAGATCGTGTTCATCCGGGAAGTTCCTATGTAGTCCCTATGAAATGAAGCGATGGTGAATCCGCGTGGGTTGAGCATGCAGGTCTGAGAACTGGTCAACACCACCCCAGATTCTGATGATTGGGCGAGCATGAACAAAGACTTGCTCAGATCCCGTCAATCCCACTGGCACAACCGCCGATAGAGGGATACACTACAGGCCCGCAGGGTGTAGCTCAGCTTGGTAGAGCGTCTGGTTTGGGACCAGAAGGTCGCAGGTTCAAATCCTGTCTCCCTGATTGCGTGATCTGGACTTTGAACATCAGATTCGAGATGATCTGATCAAACAGTCTTGATCCAATCAACCATCGCCCCCGATTCATCGTCGGGGGTTTTTTTGTGCGCGATTTTCATAGAATTTGTGTGTATTTTGTCTGCAAGAACTCGTCTTTGCGGTGTGCATACATCCACCAAACCGGATAAGGTGCATGCATGACAAACGCGTCAGGAAGCGAACCCGATTCAGTCCCAGCTTTGTCTGTTCCTGTGCGCCATCGTCCCAACCCGCTCACGCAATCCAAACCCGGCTTCATCGGGCTCATCTTTCTGGTCTTTATGTTCCTTGCGTGTTTGGGGTCACTGCCTTGGACGCTTGCGTCTGCTGATCCTGCGGTTTCTGACATCCCGCGTTATGACAGCGGGGATCCCAAATCGGGTCGATTGCCCCCGGTATGGTGGCCGCAGGATGACATTGATCGACAGCGAGCGATCGCAGCGGTTGATCAAGAGGTGATTGCCCAAATCGCAACCAAGCACAACACCACTCCCGATTCGGTGCTCGATGGAACGCATCAAGAAGGGTACAAAGAAGCGATGGATGCATCGCCCTCATTCATCCTTGGTTCAGATACCTTGGGTCGTTCGCTTGCGATTCGGTTACTCACCGGCGGGGGCATTTCTCTAACCATCGGGATCTGCGCGGCGCTGATCTCGGTTGGGATCGGGACTGTATACGGAGCGTTTGCAGCGTATATGGGCGGAAAGATCGATGCGTTCATGATGCGGATTGTCGATGTTCTGTACGGACTTCCGTATATCCTGCTTGTGGTGCTGCTCGCGGTCGCGTCCAATGCGATGCTTGATGAGTATCAATCCAGAGCACGCACAAAAACAAGCTGGTCGATCAACCAAGTCATCGAGACTCAAACCGATGAGAGCGGTCAAGCACTCTCGCGATCTGAGGCGCGGGTGATCTTTGAATCAAATCCTGAACTCCAAGATGATCTCCTGCAGCAAGCAGCCGGGATCTATCCCCGGCGAGTATTTTCTGCAGGTACCCGCACTTTACTCGATGTGCTGACGCTTCTGATCGCGATCGGGGGGGTGTCTTGGTTAACCATGGCGCGGGTCATCCGGGGTCAGGTCCTCTCACTCAAAAATCAGCCCTTCATCGAAGCGGCGCGAGCACTCGGATCACCGGGACACCGGGTCTTTGTCAAACACCTGCTCCCGAATCTCGTGGGGCCAATTGTCGTCTATGCAACGCTCGCGGTTCCCCAAGCGATTCTCCAGGAGAGCTTCCTGAGCTTTCTGGGGATCGGTGTCAAGCCCCCGCTCCCGAGCTGGGGGAATCTGGCAGCGGAGGGGCTGAGTGAGCTCAATACTTACCGCAGCCATTGGTGGCTGTTGTTCTTCCCATGCGCGCTTCTGGGAGTGACGCTGCTTGCGATGAACTTCGTTGGTGAAGGACTCAGAGAGGCGTTTGACCCAAAAAGATCACGATAGAGGATCTCAGCACAAGATGTAGCCACAATCACCTGATACCCGCTAGAATACACCCAAGGCATATATTCATGCGTGCCTGCCAGATGTGAACCACACCGGAACTCAATCAAATGCAAAACAAGTTCGCCCTCAAAGATTTCATCCTTCTCGTCCTCGTCTCCCTCGCGCTCGTCGGGGTGTTCCTCTCAATGAGACAAGATGATCGGAGATGGAAGCAGAACGAAGCGATCAGTGACAAGATCGGTGACATCGAACAACTCGTCACCCGGCTGGAATCGAAACTCGATTCCGGTATTGTCGTTGCAGGCTCCTCAAATAACGGTGGGTCAAACAATGGGTCACAATCTCAGTCTCGCGACGAATCGTGGTCAAAGCAGCCTGGCATCAAGATCAACTGGTTTGGCGCTCCAGCCTTTGCAAGCGATCCTCGCAATGAGGACGATTACCGCATTGGCGGGACCTTTATTGAGACTTTTGAAGCCCAGCCTTCCAAACTGACCCCGGTATTGGGTGAAGATGTCTACGCACGCCGGATTGGGGATCAGGTTTGTGAAACACTTGCAGGCTACAACCCAGAAACACTCGAGTTCGAAGGTGAGTTGGCTCAAGCATGGCAGTACGATCCAGAAGGGTACTGGGTTCGTGTGAAACTCCGCGACAACGCTCGGTTCTCCGATGGTGTTCCTGTCACTGCAGAGGATGTACGCTGGTCGTACCACGACTACATCAACAATCCTCAGCTTGAAACTGAATCACTTCGTTCGGTGATGACCAAGCTCGATCGCATCGAAGTAGTTTCTGATACAGTTATTGACATCTACTTTGTAGAACCTGATGCGTACAACCTCCAGATGGCCTTGGGTTTCTACATCCTTCCTAAGCACTTCTATTCCAAGTTCACGACCACACAAATCAACCAATCGACCGCTCTCACGATGGGCTCAGGACCATTCAAGTTTGAGAGCTTGGATCCCGAAGACCAATGGACACCCGGGACTGATATTGTCCTTGTCCGCAACGAGCAGTACTGGGGGCCTAAACCTGCGATCGCATCGATGAAGTTTGATGTCATCACCGAGGATGTCTCCAAGCTCACCTCGTTCATCAACGGCGATACACACATGATTCGCCCTTCATCCCCACAGTTTGTCGATAAAATCTCGCAATCAGATTGGGATGAAAAAGCATACTCACTCAAGTGGGTCAACATGCGTTCGGGATACTCGTTTATCGGTTGGCAGTGTGGCCCTCGCAATGGCAAACTTACCCCATTCCACGACAAACGAGTTCGTCAAGCAATGACACTGATCCTGGACCGTGAACTCATGATCCGGGATATCTATAGCGGAATTGGTGAGGTAGCGATCGGCCCAAATAACCCGCCATCCCCAGCAGCGAATCCAGATCTTGAGAACTATCCATATGATCCCGCGCGAGCTCAGCAACTTCTTGCAGAAGCTGGCTGGGTAGATCGTGATGGTAACGGTATCCTCGAAGACGAAAACGGCGTTGAGTTCGAGTTTGAGTTCACTCGTGCATCAGGCGGGCAAACCATCGAACGCATGCAGAAATACCTGATCGATCAATGTGCATCAGTCGGTATCCGTTGTGTGCCCAATGTGGTCGACTGGTCGCTCTATGATCAGATCCTCAAGACCAGAAACTTTGATGCGATCACTCTTGCGTGGTCCGCTTCTGCTCCAGAATCAGATCCTAAGCAGATCTGGCACACTGATTCCATCCAGAACCAAGGTCACAACTTCATCCAGTGGGATGCAGGCCAAGACAAGTACATCGATGCGATCAAAACCACGCTCAATACTGAGGAGCGGATGAAGATCTTCCACCAGTACCACGCTCTGATCCATGACGAGCAGCCCTACACCTTCCTTCGTGTTTCGCCTTGGTTGCGATTCGTGTCCAAAGACTTTGCGAATGTTCATACCTATCCAAAGGGTATTGAGCAGCGCGAGTATTACATGCCCGCGAACTGATCACGAAGTGTTCATGATCACCTAATGGAAGAAGGCGGGACTGATGGCTACATATATTCTGCGACGATTGCTGCTGATGATTCCGACACTGATCGGGATTACACTCCTTGTGTTCATGATCATGGCGCTGGCTCCCGGCGGGATCGGTGCATCGCTCCGCCAATCTGGCGGGCAAATGGATGCCAGTTCTGCAGCGATCCGCGAAGCCTACCTCAACGACCGGTACGGGCTCGATGACAACGCCTTTGTCCAGTATGTGCGATGGCTCGGACGCGTTTCCCCGTTGAAGTTTGGTGATCGCGATCAGATCGACCCAACGGGCGAGTTCATTCGATCTCCCAAGCTCCCCAAAGAACCAGCGATATGGGAATGGTTCGCAGATGAACTCCCGTCAACACCTGAGCCTGATGCCTTTGAGTTTGAACCTGATCTGGCTGATGAGTTCAAGACCAAGATTTACCGTCGCCA
Source organism: Phycisphaerales bacterium (assembly GCA_045105315.1). Lineage (GTDB taxonomy): Bacteria > Planctomycetota > Phycisphaerae > Phycisphaerales > UBA1924 > UBA1924. Next base: position 5,670 of record JBGCDI010000052.1, read on the forward strand.
GAATAACGATTACGCGCAAGCGCGTGCAGGAGCGATTGGTGCCAAAGCGAATCTTGATCAACTCATTGGTCTAGTCGCTGGTCAAGAAGAGCTCAACAACTTCCGCGACAGCAAAGGCAAAATCAAATACAGCGTCATCAAAGCCAATAAAGCGATCTTCGAATCATCAGATTCTTGGGACGACATCCAAGAAGCTGGGTCTCTCCTGATGGACAACTATGTGGATGCTCAGAGTCAATGGGCCAAACTCAAAGGCATCTTTGACGCTCAGCCTTTCCCCCAGGCAGGATTCGGCTTGGTTGGGGCAGTATCCATCTCCTCCCCAGACTTCGGACGCTCATTCACCAAGTCTCGTCCGGTGGTTGATCTGATCAAAGATGCACTCCCAATCACGATCCTTCTCAATCTCATCGCTCTTCCGGTCATCTACTTCATCGCAATCCCGTGCGGCATGCTCGCAGCGGTGACATCAGGATCACTCTTTGACCGCCTCTCTGGCGCATTCTTCATCGGGCTCTGGTCGTTCCCAGTCCCGCTGGCAGGAGTGCTTGCGATCGGATACCTCTCCTCAGCAGACTACCTCGGTGCGTTCCCAGTTGCCGGACTCCATGATGGCGCATCAGACACATTCACATATCTCCCGACCATGATCGATGGTCAGTGGCACCGGGGGTATTTGCTTGATATCGGTTGGCATGTCTGTCTCCCGGTCCTGTGTCTAGTTTACGGCGGATTCGCGGTCCTCTCCAAACAGACCAGAGCTGCGATGCTCGACAACTTCAACATGGATTACGTCCGCACCGCAAAGGCAAAGGGCGTGGCAAGCAAGAACATCATCTTCTCGCATGTGTTCCGCAACTCGCTGCTCCCGCTCATCACCATGTTCGTCTCGATCTTCCCCGCGATGCTCGCTGGGTCTGTGGTGATCGAGCAGATCTTCACCGTCCCCGGGATGGGAAGGCTCACGCTCGAGTCCATTAACCTGCGTGACCGTGAGTTGCTTCTTGCCAACACGATGATGATCTCAGCGGTGAACCTCCTCGCGCTCCTGCTAGCCGACATCTTGTATGCATTCGCTGACCCAAGGATTAGTTTCAAATGAGTAAGAACGCAGACCAACTCCAAGAAACACTCGAGTCCGTCACCGGTGTCCAGCTCGCTCAAGGGATCGGGCACAACGAGGTCAAAGGATTCTGGGCGGAAGCCTGGGGTCAGGTACTCCGAAGGCCAGCTGCGGTTGCGGGTATCGGCTGGGTACTGATTGTTGCGTTCTTCGCGATTTTCTCGCCCCTCCTTGCATCAAGTCACCCGCTTATTGCATGGCCAATCGAGCCCGACGGATCGATCGGGAGCATGACTTCTCCCCTCATTGATACACTCAAATCCACCGATGTCGTCTTGATATTCTGGGGAATCCTTGCGCCAGTGATCTTCTTGCTCCCGATCAAGAATTTCACCACCGGCCCCAAGCTCAGGCTGATCATTGCAGCTGGTGCACAAAGCGGGATCATGGTCGTCCTTGCTCGCTTGACTGAATCATTCTTCACCGCTCGCGATGCTTCAGAGGGAGTCAGAGAACTCGCACAATCTTCCGGTTTCGTCCCGGTCGCAGTGATCCTGATCGCTCTAGTCAGCGCGATCCCGTTCATACTGATTTCATTCTTTGTGTATAAGAGCTGGATGCGCAGCGCGTTTGTTCTTGCAGGCGCGATTGTGATGGGTTTGATCATCGCATGGAAATGGTCACCGGAACTCTACAACTACAACTACCGAACCCAAGAATCAGACGGCCAGATCCGCACGGTCTACACGCTCGTCCCGTTCTCGCCGGATCATTCAATGACCGCGATGTTCAACAGAGCACCCGGCTCAACCCCCATGAATGCAATGTGGGATCGGTTAGAGCTCGCACAACGCATGGCAAATGACCGCTCCGCAGCGTACTCAGATTCAGAACTTGCCGAGATCCCGGTCACTGCAGAGCACTTCGATGAACTCCGATCGATTTCAAACTCAATCAATCCGCTGACCTCTGAGCCGATCGTTGAGTTTGTGAATCTCGTCGAATCCCAAGCCCCAGCAAATCTGCTGGATCTGAAGAGTCGTATCGTCGATCACACCGCACCTTCCCACGCGCTCGGTACTGACACGCTGGGTCAAGATGTGTTCTCCCAGATGCTTCATGCGTGCAGGCTAGCGATCTCGATCGGGTTTATCTCAACGAGTATTGCTGTGGTTCTCGGAGTCACCATCGGTTCGCTCATGGGATACTTCGGTGGATGGGTCGATCTTGTTCTCTACCGCGTAGTCGAAATGTTCATGGCCATCCCCGTCCTCTTCCTCCTCATCGTCGCAGCGGGAGTTCTCCCCCGCAACACCTATGTCATGATGGCCATCATCGGGTGCTTTACATGGACCGGGGCAGCCCGGTTTATCCGAGCAGAGTTCATGAAACTCCGCGAGACCGATTACATCCAAGCAGCCAAAGCAATGGGGCTCCCGCTATGGTCGATTTTGTTCAAGCACATGCTCCCCAACGGAGTCACTCCCGTGCTTGTTGAGTCATCATTCTTGATCGCAGCAGCAATCTTGATCGAAGCAACTCTCAGCTTCTTGGGACTCGGACCAACCGGTCAAGCAAGCTGGGGATCACTCCTTCGCAACGCATCTGGTGAGACGGGCACCTTCGTGTGGTGGCTCGCAATCTTCCCCGGAGCTGCGATCTTCCTCACGACCCTCGCATACAACCTAATCGGCGAAGCACTCCGCGACGCGATCGATCCGAAACTCAAAAAAGCCCGCGTCTAATCAGCGTGTTCATTTCCGTGTTCGTACAACAGGATTCAATATGACCCAGACAGCTACACAGACAGCAACCCAAGACACGAGCATCCACGCCAACACGCCGTTGATGGAAGTGAAAAACCTCGCAGTCTCCTTCGACAATGGTTCGGGTCCACGCATCCAAGCTGTCGACGGCGTATCCATGACCGTCTACCCCAGACAAACACTCGCGGTTGTCGGTGAGTCTGGCTGTGGGAAGTCTGTAACTTCCATGAGCTCTATGCAGCTCATCCCTCGCCCTCCAGGACGGTTCGATCGCGGTGAGATCCACTACCGCATGGAAGACGGCAAAAAAGTCAACCTCCTGACCATGACCGAGAGCGAAATGCGCACTGTTCGCGGGAACGAAATCGCGATGATCTTCCAAGAACCGATGACCTCCCTGAACCCGGTGTACACCGTCGGTGATCAGATCATCGAAGCGATTACACTGCACCAGCCTGTGACTTCCCGCGAAGCGTGGAAAATCGCGGTCAAAGCGATGGACGATGTCGGGATCCCTGACCCAGAGGGACGCATGAAAGCGTACCCGCACCAGTTCTCAGGTGGTATGCGTCAACGCGTGATGATCGCGATGGCTCTCGCGTGTCAGCCCCGCTTATTGCTTGCTGATGAACCAACAACCGCTCTTGATGTCACTATCCAGGCGCAGATTCTCGAACTGATCAAAGAGCTCAAAGCGACGCGAGATATGGCTGTGATCTTGATCACGCACGACCTTGGTGTGGTGGCCGAGAATGCGGATGTAGTCTGTGTGATGTACGCAGGGCGGGTGGTTGAATACGCCAATGTCTATGACCTGTTTGATAATCCGCGCCATCCGTACACGCGTGGATTGCTCGCATCGATTCCTAAGATTGATACATCACACGATCGATTGATCACGATCGACGAAATTGTCGATAACCCCGAAGAGTTCAAAAAACTTCCCGGTGCTGATAAAGGCGTGACCCCTTGGTGGCCTTGGAACGATGCTCCTGATGACCTGGTCAAGCTCAACGAACCAGCGGGTGATTATTGCCTTCGCCAGATTTCAAAGGACCACTGGGTAGGGGTATGGCGAACAGAAGAAGTTGTCGGTGATCAATCCCCTCAACCTCAACTCAACTACCGTGTCACCGAACATCCCGGCGCCTAAAGCTGAGGCTCGCTTGCCCCGCTCTCTAGACCGGTTCCCAAGAGATCAGGTATTCCATGCGTGTACTGCTCATTGTTGATCGACTCTTTGCTCAGCACGAACGAGCGATGCTTGAACGCACAGCGATCGGTCTGCTTGACGAGGGGATAGAAACCAAGCTGATCATCCCAGACCTCGGTGAGACAGCCACTACAAAGATGGGGTCGCTGGTCCCGCAGATTACCTACAAAGACCGCGGTTTGTCATTCACGCTTAAAATCCGAGCGGCCAACATTATCCGTCAGCTTGCATCAGAAAAGACAAACGCTCGCGAGCAACAGTCGTGGGACATCATCCACGCGTTTGGTGGTCAGTCCTGGTCGCTGGCTTCAGAACTGTCCAAAATACTAGATGCTCCGCTGGTGATCGAGCTCTGGCGAGCTGGGATGATCCCGCGCGCTGTGCAGTTCAGCAAACAGCTCACGGTCCCGTGCATGTTCACCGCCCCCGATCGATCCATCGAGCGTGCCGCGAGTTCATTAGGAATCCGTATCCCGGTTCAGGTCGCGCCGTGGGGAGTTCCCGCACCGCAAAAGCCTCGCGAAATTTTGACTCCCAACAAGGGTGTTTCGATCGTGATGTATTCATCAGGCCGAGACAAAGCCGAGTGCGCTGCTGCGTTTGATGGGGTGCTTGAAGCGATCCAGGACCGAGACGATATTCATTTCTTTGTGAACCTGCACGCCGCTCAACGGTCGGGACTCTGGGCGCGAGCGAAGAAAGCCAATGCACTCAGCCAGCTCACACTGATCGATCAAATCGAGAATCAACGCGATCTGGCACTCAGCGCCGATATCCTGATCTACCCCGATACGATCCACGAGCATCGCTCGCTGCTCTACGAAGCAATGGGAAACGCGATGTGTGTGATTGCATCGACTACTGAACAAAGCTCATGCTTGATCGAAGATCAGACCGCGCTCATCGTTCATCGCGCCAACAGAACCCAATGGGCGACCGCGGTCCGGGCCCTCATGAATGATCACGACAAAGCGATCAAGCTCAGCGTGAATGCATGGGAACACATCCGAGATCACCGGAAGGTGTCCACCCATGCCGGGGCGATTATCGATGCGTATTCTCAGCTTGCGCCCGCTGAAATCTAAAATATACTCGTCCGGTAATCCTCAAAAACACTTTGTTTGAACGCTTTGCAGTCCGCTAACGCGACCCTTTGAACAGATAGTTCTGATTGCGACGGGGAATCACTTTCAAATTTGCTCAGTTGTGGTAGATTCCTATTGGCGGTCTCTCCATCCCCCGCGCCGTCCCCTCGGCTGTCAACCGCCCAGCGCGACAACAACGGAATAGAAAATATGAACAACATCCTCAAAGTCACCGCACTCTCACTTCTGTGCGCAGTCGCCTCGTCACATGCACAGGTCTCCGCGTCGATCGAATCGCAAGAGATCATCGAGATTAACCCGGCATCATTCCCGACCACCACTACGCGAGGCGTCCAAGTTCGGTACAACAACGAACAAGCCCAAGTAGCTGCAACCCAAGACAGCGATGGAAGCGTTCACTGGAACGGTTCACAGCGCGAAGCAATGGGGGGGCAAGATGCACCCGCTCGCATCCTGGTTCGTGCGTTTGATGGTGTCTTCTCGATCGATCCGTTCGTTCCCATCACTGCTCAAAACGGAGCAGGAAACGAAGATGTTGCCAACATCCTGTTCAATGGCACCACCCTCGAAACCAACCGAGCACTCTTCAATCGTCAGCGCATCGAACGCGTAGAGCAGCTCATGGAAATGCTTGAAGCAGCCCGTCATAACTGGCTCCGTAACAACGGGTACTACGGCGTCCGCTCATTCAAAAGCTCAAAGGCAAGCGACTCCCAGTCCGATGCACAAGCATCACTCCCAGAACCAGCTGCAAGCTTCCGCATCCCCGCAGATGTTCCCAGAGGAAAGTCCCGTGAGCAGGTCAACAGCGACCAGTCACGCACCCGCTCGATCGCATCAAGCCTGCTCAGCGGCGACGAGCCCATCCGCATCTCGCTCCCATTTGGGACCGCTCCGGATGTCGTTGCCAGCGTGGAAACCCGGAACGCAGAATCTGCTGAAGAGCAAACCCAAGAACTCGCTTCTAACGACTGATCGTATAAACTGCTAGGGTGACCAGCAGACTCCCATTCGATCCTTCAAAGATGAACCGGAAAGACCGGACCCCGAGCGATACACATGCTCGGGGTCTTTCTGTATCAAAAAATCAGAAGCTCACAGTCTCTCAGCTCGCAGCGCGGATCGAATCTTCGATCAAGTCTTCCTTTCCATCCAAGATCCAAGTTGTTGCTGAGATCAGTTCGGTCACGAATCGCACGCATTACTACTTTACACTCAAAGATGAATCGTCGGTTATCTCCGCAGTTCTCTTTGCATCTGCTGCCAAACGCCTGCGCACGCCTCCCGCACACGGGCAGAAGGTCATCGCGCACGGAAAACTCGATTACTACGCGCCGTCCGGTCGTATCAGTTTTATCGTCGACAAACTTGAACCCATCGGTCAGGGTGATCTTGAAGAGCGATACAAAGCTCTCTGTGATGATCTTCGTGCTCGAGGATGGTTTGATCCACTTACAAAAAAAACACTCCCGATGTTCCCAAGATCCATCGCGATCATTACCAGCGCGACCGGGGCTGCTCTTCAAGATGTGCTTGATACTTCAGCAAAGCGGTGCCCCGCTGTCAATATGCTGGTGATTGATGCACGCGTGCAAGGTCCGCACGCAAAATCACAAGTCGCCAGCGCGATAGAGAATATCTCCGCTCAGCGTGACACACTCGGGGTCGATGCCATTATCCTGACCCGAGGCGGAGGATCACTCGAAGATTTGTGGGCTTTTAACGAGCCCATTGTCGCGCGTGCAATCCATTCGTGCGCGGTACCGATTGTCGCTGCGATCGGTCACGAGACGGATACAACCATCGCAGAACTTGTCGCAGATGAACGCGCCGCGACACCCACACAGGCAGCGATGAAGCTGGTTCCCGATCGTGTCGCGCTCATGGAGCAGATCGATGCGCTTACGCGCAGAATCAACAGAGAGCTGACCACGACCATCAGTCAGCATTCATCCACACTTGACCGGTTCTCCCGTTCAGGACCACTCGCCAATCCCGCCAAGCTCATCGAACCCTACGCGATCAAGCTTCCAGGATTCTCACATCGATTGCAATCCGCATGCAACCGCGTTGCTTCAGATGCAGCTCGACAGATTGATACACTGGCGCTTCGACTCTCAAGACACCAACCCGCAGCTGTCCACGCGACGCGCGTAGAACATATTTCGAGTCTGGACACGCAACTCAAAAGAGCAATTCAATCAAGAGTATCCATTATAAGAACCAGCCTTGAAGCTTCATCTCGCCAGCTCGGTGCGATTGGACCCCGAAGGGTATTGAGTCGCGGCTATTCACTCACAACGACCAAAGATGGAGCTGTGGTTCGTGATTCTGGAGCCCTCCAATCTGGCCAAATCATCACCACGCACCTTCACGATGGATCGGTGGATTCAGCTGTGGTTGGTCCGAAGAATCGCAATCAGGATCCAGACCAAACGCGCCAGAAACCTTCGATACGCTCAAACGCTTCCAAATCAAAATCACCTCAATCTGCCAAACCCAAGACCAAACCCAAGACCAAACCAACCAATGAACCCTCACTCTTTGCACCCAAGGATGACCATCATGGCTAAAGAACCTAAGTCTAAACCCGATGCCCAACTGGCCCAGCCCCGCTACGAAGACCTCGTCGAGCAGATCGAGACCCTTGTTGACGACATCGAATCCGGAGAGCTCGGGCTCGAAGAATCCATCAAAGGCTACGAGCAAGGCACCAAGCTCATCAAGCAAGCACGGGAGATCCTGAATCAAGCAGAGCAGCGCGTGCAGGCGATTGATCTTGATCAATCCGAAGAATCGAGTGATTAACACGGTATTGCCGATAAATACGCTTCATGAACGACACGCTCACAATCCTTCTTCCCAAGCTCATCATCCTCGGATTCATCATGGCGTTTGGCGCCTCAGTCGGATCGCTGGTCAATGTCTTGGTCTATAGGTTGCCACTGGGGCTTGATGTGGTGAGCCCGACTTCTCGGTGCCCGAAATGCAATACCAAACTGACATGGCGTGAGAATATCCCGATCTTCGGATGGTTGATTCTCCGCGGCAAATGCCGGTTCTGCAAAGCAAGCATCTCCCCGGAATACCCCATCGTCGAATCGGTGGTCGCTGGATTGTTCGGTTTGCTCTATGCGCTTTGGTATCTGGTCGAGCCGGGGTCATCCTTGCTAGGAATCCCATTCGGTGATTTGGCACCAGAGTGGGCACGCAATGGTCCCGCAATGACCTGGCCGGCGCTCGTCGTCCTGTTGATTTTGCTGGGATCTTTAGTCGCGATGACGATCATCGATGCTCGGACCTACACCATCCCGCTTGTCTTGACATGGGTGCCTGCGATGGTTGCGTTGCTGTTCCATACCGGACACGCAATCTGGTTCACCACAACCAAAGGCACCCTCGAACCAGTCGTCGCAGGATACTGGAACTTCTCAGATTCATTCGGGCGATGGGTCACTGCACCAAACGCAATCTGGACCATTCCAACTCCGGGGTTTGGATCATGGAGATTCATCGGGATCACACTCGGCGCCACCCTCGGTTTATTCATCGCCAACATGATGCTCAAGCATAAGCTGCTCACAAGGTCGTTCGCTGACTATGACCAGTGGTTCCAAGAGCATTCGTCATCCGACCCCAACACCACAGAGAAAGCTGATAATCAAAGTCATGATTCCGAACTCCAGTCGGAGTCGCAAAGCATACTCGAATCGAAGTTGGCTTTGACCCCGATACCGCAATCAGAATCCATGGAGTTCCCGCAGACTGATTCTTCTGAACTGCAGCCAGACTCAGACCCCGACTCAATTCCAAACCCAGGTCCAGATCTTCAAACATCCGAACCCCAGTCTTCAAACGAATCTCCAGAACCCGCCGGTGCAGAACCAGACACGCACGCTCCAACACAGGAATGGATCATGTACCCGTACGCTCGCCGAGAGATGATCCGGGAGCTCGCGTTTTTAGCTCCGGTAGCTGCATGTGCGATGTTCGGGGGGTGGCTTGCGGTTCTGCTGGTAACCCACTTTGCTGGTGCGTGGACAATCAACCCAATCAACGGGACGATGATCGCACCCATGCAAGCACCGCTTTGGCTGGTTGTATTCTCTGGGGTTCTTGCAGGCTACCTGATCGGTGGCGGGGTGGTCTGGGCAGTACGGATCCTGGGGTCACTGCTATTCAATAAAGAAGCGATGGGGCTCGGAGATGTGCACATGATGGCAGCGGTGGGGGCGTGCATGGGATGGATAGACTCAACATTCGCCTTTTTCATTGCTGCGTTTGTCGCCCTCTTTATTGCTGCGATGACCGGACTCCTCGGAAAGGGCAAGTTCCTCAAGCCAATCCCCTACGGCCCATCACTCGCGATTGCCACCCTCTTGGTCCTCTTCCTCAAACCCATTGTCGAATGGGGACTTGGATTGATACTCAAAATGGAAGGCCCGTTTAATCTTCCGTGATCATGATTTGAGCTGTCGAACACCTCGATTTGCCATATCAGCCTGATCCAAAATCAAAGACCCAGAATCCACCTCAAGATCGTTCCCCAATCCCATGCAAACCACGACCAAAGCGTATACAGTGTTGCTGACAACGCACAAAGCAAACCCTCAACCACGGAGGCACATCAATGATCAATTCCCTCACCATCAAACTGGGGCTCACCCTGCTCGCAGCAGTCATCCTCACCGGATTTACGGGCTGTAAAACAGTTTCTCAGCGTGATTACGACGCCGCGATTGCTGAAAACACAACCCTCCGTGAACGCATCGCTGCGCTCCAGTCGTCGACCGACCAAGCGGGCCAAGCAAATCAGTCATACATCGATCAAAACAACCAGCTCCGCGCTGAAAACCAGCGTCTGAGCAATGATCTCGCCGCTGCCAATGCAGCTAGCACCGCTGCTCGCTCAAACCCAAGCACCGGGTTTGAAGGGATCGATGGTGTCGATATTGGCCGGCGTGCTGGCGGTGAGATCGTCGTCGGTGTTGAAGCGGATGTCCTCTTTAACTCAGGATCAGCCGATCTCCGCAACGACGCACGCACCACCCTTGACCGGGTCGCTGGTGTTCTCCAATCCACCTATTCCGCGAACGAAGTCCGCATCGAAGGCTACACCGACACCGATAAACTCGTCAAAACCAAAGCAAAGTGGAAAACCAACGAGAACCTCTCCGCAGCTCGCGCCCTCGCGGTTGAAGGCTACCTGGTTGGCAAAGGCGTCAGCAATGACCAGGTCTACTCTGCAGCCTTTGGACCGTCCAAAGCCAAAGCGACCAAGAAAGATTCCCGGCGAGTAGAAATCGTCATTCTGGGCAACTAAAGCGGTCCCAAATGTGGAATGATCAACTCAAGCGGGTACAATCCTCCCGCTTCGGGCTATTGGCGCAGTTGGCTAGCGCACCAGTATGACACACTGGGGGTCACAGGTTCGAGTCCTGTATAGCCCATTTAAACTCGGCTTCGCGTGATCTGCGAAGCCGTTGTTCTTCGAGATTTGACGCTCAAAAAGCAGATCTGATCAAAGAACGACAACAAGTTTCGCCACCTTAGCTCAGTTGATAGAGCAGCTGATTTGTAATCTGCAGGTCCTCGGTTTGAGTCCGAGAGGTGGCTATTAAGTATGAATCTTGGTTCATGCTTCCAGGATACGGGCGTGTATCCAAGCGGCCAAAGGGCGGGGATTGTAAATCCTCTTGCGTTAGCATTCGGTGGTTCGAATCCACCCGCGCCCATTGATCACGAAATAACCGTCTGATAACAGACGGTTATTTTTTTGTCCACTTATAGGACTTACAAGATCAACCGTTGGTATGAGCCTGATGCCTCAGATCGCGTCCCGTTTCGCTTTCTCTCCTTCTTTTCATCCAATAACCCGCCGCTACCACCACCATCGATTCCCTT
>JBGCDI010000053.1:0-14721 GCA_045105315.1 Phycisphaerales bacterium
CTGAGCTCAGTATCGAAGAGTCCCATTCGCTGATGTCCGCTCCGCTCAGCGCGACATCGATCGAATCAGCAGTTCCGCCCCAGCCCCTGCTTGTATCAGTCAAGATCGTCCCAAAGAACGAGAGCTCATAGGTTTGCCCAACGCTGAATCCATTGAGCGAGAGCTCCACGACCTCGTTGGATGCTACTTGAGATGATCCCGCTTCAAACTGGTTCAACCAGATCGCTGCATCATTCTCATCACCCGTCAAAGTCTCATGCGGCCTACTAAACAAGTTCGGACCCAGATCCGGGGTTGCATTAATTGAGGTCCAACCAGGCAAGAAGTTCTCGGTAACACCAATCACATCCTCTGTCCCAAGATCCATCCATCCCATTGATTCAAAAGAAACCGTCGACTGACCGAACGCAGCACCAGACGCAATCGCCAAAGCTGCACCTACTAGACTAATCTTCATTTGATACCCTCTCCAAAAAATACAAAGGTTACAAGCCCAGAGCAGGCTTTGAGTCCCCAAAGGTAACACCAGACCGACAGTTTGCCAATAAAGACCCACTTTAAATGCATCTGAGCGGCTCAATATGCCACTTTCTCAGAACCACCATCAACTTGGGCTATCTAGGGAAAATAGGAATCTCAACACTGGGTTTCAAAGAATGCATTTGGTTGAACTGGAACTGAGTTCACAGATTTAAGATATGCCCAGAAAGCTATGCCTTTGACTCAACTAAAAACGCGCACCGCAACACCCACCGCTTCCGCAGATACTCCACCAAAAGCGTATCAATCGGTATCGCCCAGATCATGTCACTCCCCCAGTCAATCCTGTCCAATCAAAGATGACACCAGCAATGGTAATAACACCAGAAACACCACATGCCCAAATCAGAACCAGAAAAATCGTATGCCCCTTTGTGGGCCAGCCATTCGATCGAATTAAGATCTTTTCCCGAAGCAACAAGAGCAGCAAGATCGCTGCACAACATACAAATGCAACTACAAAAATACCAAACGCCTCTTCGAGAACATCCCCAGTATCCATTGGCCCTGATGTTCCTACTACCCATGATTTGATTGTTAGATAAGCCATTGATATAGACGATATCAAAAGTAAACCGCCCAAAAATACGAACTGAATATCTGGAAAGATAGAGAATCCACGGCCTGAACTATTCAATAGACATGGATACGCTGTTCGTCTCACCGCAACAACCCCCGCTTCCGCAGATACTCCACGAGCAGCGTATCAATCGGTGTGTCCGACTGAATCGTCAACCCCGTAATCTCACGCCTTGCACAAAAGTCCCGCAACTCCTGGCAGTACGCCGACAGGTTCTCCTTGTACTTCTTGAGCAGCGGCGCCGAGATGGTCACTTCCGCCATGTCTCCATCTTCGACATCACGAAGCTGCAGATCACCCGCGATATCAGGCTCGACCTCCTGAGGCGACAACACCTGAATCGCAAACACATCGTACCCGCGCCCAACAAGCATCCGCAAGCCCGTCTCGTACCCCTCCTTCATAAAGAAGTCGCTGAGCACGATCATCACGCCCTTGCCTCGCCTACTCATCGCGATCCGCTTGCACGCCTGCGAAAAATCGGTCCCTCCCTCGGGAGTCATCGAGCACAAGAACCGCGCCAAGTCATGCGTCCGCCGGCGCCCGCGCAGGTCTCGGATCGTCCCCGCGATCGATTGCTCCCCCCCAGGAATAACAAGTTCATCGCGCACCCCAACCGCTGTCACCGCAACGCGGTTCAGGTTCAGCAGCCCGATATACCCAAGCGACATCGCGACCTGCTGCATATAGAAAAACTTGTTGGGCTCCCCGCAATCCGCCGACGCGCTCGCATCGATCACAATATGCAGCGACAAATCCTCCTCCTCCATAAACAGCTTCATGAAGAACCGATCAAGACGAGCATAGATATTCCAGTCGATATGACGAAGATCATCGCCCATCGCATACGGCCGGTGGTCCGCAAACTCGACGGACTCGCCCCGCTTCTTGGACCGTCGCTCACCCTTGAGCTTGCCCGCAAAGATCTTCCGCGACGAAACATCAAGATGCGAAATCTTCCCGATCAGCTCAGAGGACAACAAATCTTCAATACTCGCAGGACGGGTTGGGTTCTCGGATCTCAGCATCAGTTCTCGATCTCCTTGATCACCTTGTCGATCGCTTTATCAATATTGGTTTCGCTGGATTGAGCTTTGCGTGGATGGCGTGCATCAACCGTCAACCCTCTTTTGCTCACCACCTCGCGGTAGCACCCGCCCGTGCTGAGGAGACCAAGAGATATGCTCAAGATCACAACAGCCGGAATGGCGCGAGGCACACGAACTTTTAAACAGTTATTCATCGGTTATTCCAATCGTATCGGGTCGATTCCCATGTAATCCACACGCCGTCGCTGGCTCTGCCAAGAATCGGAACAGTCACATACCCTGTTTTCAATGGTTCATCGAGCGTGACCTTAAAGACATACTCGTCATCCCAATCACGAGAACTCCCATCAATACCCACAGCTCGAACAGTCAGCAGCCCCTCTCGAACATCGCTCGACATCAGCGCGTATTGAATCTGAATCGCTCGCTGACCCCGCTTGCTATAGATCACAGGCCCGATCGCATACTGCGACAAACTCCCGTCTTGAGAAGCAATCGCGAGATGGCTCGCCCATCCCCACCCCCGTTGCTCCTGAACCAGCTCAGTTGATTGCTTGATATCCTGAGCATCGTTTGCATCGGCAACGATCCAAGTCTCGCCCGGACCTCGGTCGACGCGCGGTTGCCCCAGTGAACACGCAGTCAGCACTGTTGTACTCAGCACCAGACCAGCACACACCACACTGAAAAGCGCTCGATTCATGAACCGACCATCGCTGTGGGCTGGGTTGGGGTCAGTTTGAGAATTTCGCGTACAAGGTCATCCGCGCGAACGCGGTCTGCTTCTGCTTCAAAGTTCATGAGCACGCGGTGACGCAAGCAAGGCATCGCGACATCTTGGATATCCTGATAACTGACATGGAATCGCCCATCAACAAGCGCCCGCACCTTGCCCGCAAGGATCAGCGCCTGGGCGCCACGAGGACTCACTCCGCACCGCACATACCGGTTCGTCGGGCCGTTGGGTCCACCCGCTGCGGTATCACTTTCGGGGTGCGTCGCAAGCACGAGACGAGCTGCGTATTGCTTGACATGCGGCGCGACCACAACCTGACGAACCAGTTCCTGATACTCAATAATCTTTGGGCCATCGATCACTTTACTCGCGACCGGGTTCTCAGCGCCGGTTGTCCGATCAATGATCTCCATCAGATCATCAAGACCTGCATACCCCACATCGACCTTGAGCAAGAAGCGGTCCATCTGCGCTTCGGGGAGTGGATAGGTGCCTTCTTGCTCGATCGGGTTCTGAGTCGCAAGCACCAAGAACGGCTCATCGAGCGTGTATGTCTCACCCGAGACCGTCACCGAATGCTCCTGCATCGCTTCGAGCAGTGCCGACTGGGTCTTGGGAGTCGCGCGATTGATCTCATCCGCCAACACAACCTGAGCGAAGATCGGTCCACGCTGAAACTCAAAGCTCCGATGGCCGGTATCAGGATTTTCAGAAACAATATTGGTCCCGATCACATCCGCAGGCATTAGGTCTGGGGTGAACTGGATCCGCGAAAACGGCAGATCCAGAGTCGTCGCAAGCGTTCGCACAAGCAAGGTCTTCCCTAAACCCGGAACCCCCTCAAGGAGCACATTGCCACCTGCAAACAATGAAACAAGCACCGCATCAACCACCGCTTGCTGGCCCACCATGACCTTACCGACCTCAGCACGCAACTGCGCGAAACTCGCGCGGAACGCATCACACTGCGCCTTAACCTCAGCCGGGGTTTCTAGATTCTCGTTCATGCTCATATCAGACTCCTTACCGATCCACTCGGCGCTGGTGTATTCAGTCGGTGCGTGTACTCGACCATCATTCATGACCCTCATAATCATCGCGTGCCCGTTTCTTCGCAGCTCGCAATGCGCTGAGCGCATCAATCGTTTCATCCGTTGTTGATTCTTTTTTGGGTTTGGCTATCGAAGACCCGTCCGATTCTTCCTGTCCCGAAAGCGCGACGGGATCGGAGCTGACCGGGATGGACTCGTCTGCTTCAAACTTGCGTGCCGAGACCTTCCCAGCTGATTCTCCGTCACCGCGGTCATCGCCAACCCGTGATGACGCGCGGGTTCGCGCGGTCCGCATCGCAGCGGTCGCTCCCATGGACTGTGCGCCTTCTTTATGTGCACCGCGACGCACAAACCCCGCGATCGCGCGAGGATTAATCCGCACGCGCCGCACCGCGACATCCATCAAGAAAATCACAATCCCCGCAATCGCCAGCGCCATCCAGATCGGTGTCAGCGCGACAGGCATCGTCAGCCCATCACGCGACCACAAATCCGCAAGCGCCGGATCAGCATTCAGTACGCGTCCACCAGTAATCGAAGCGACCTGCCGAAGAAGCGGCAAGTTGGTCTTCAGCGATTTGTATTCATCAGCAAACGGACGAATCACCGCAGCTTGAGCGCTCCCCTCGTACACAGTCCCAGGCTCACCCCCCGCTGCGCGGTACTGCATATTGACCACATACGAACCAGGCTTAGAAGTATCAAAGTCACCCTCATAGCGCCCAGGCCCGACCTGACGAAGCTCAATTCCCTCGCCCAATCCATCCGGAGTCGACGCACGCGCCCTGAAGTTAGCAAAGTCCATCCGCTCACCAGCAGGATCAAACGCTTCCACAATCACCCGGGTTCGCTCACCAGTATTCTCAGTCGACACGCGCAGCGTCGAATCACCACCCGGACGCATCGCCCACCGGACATGCTGTTCCCAGAACTGATTGAATCCGCTCCACCCGACCCATGAAGGCGCCCACTTGGTGGAGACATCGGAAGTGAAAGTCACCACTTTACCAAGCCCATATTGCCACTGTGCTGCGATCGGATCTTCTTCTTTCCCCCGGAGAGTCACCAGACTCAACCCTTCGCGCTCCGCAGCAACAACATAACCCTGTATCGGAGGAACCCCGCTGATACCGCGCATGGTTTCTGTGGGGACACCGGTACGAGCCGGACTGAACGCTTCACCCTCCCAGATCAACGCGCGGCGAATCGTCTGTGCTTCTTTGATAAAGATCTGAGGCAGCGTCGCCAGGGCATTGTTCCCAACATTGTAATAAGTCCCGCCCGTCATCCGCGCCATCGTGCGGAGGGTGTTGGTATCACCCGCAGAGTGCGGATTGACCCCAACCGCAGAGATCGTAATCCCTGATTGCTTAAACTGGCGGAGCAGATTCCGCGAGAGCGAGGGGTCACCATCAGAGATCACGATGCAGTGCTTCTGTCCCGCTTGTGCATTTTGTAAACCAGTGAGCGCCAGCTGAAGCGATGGATCAAAGCTGGGCATGTCACCAAACTGCAGATCATTGATCGCGCGCCTGACCGCAGACCGATCACCAACCGGAGACATTGGATACACCCAGTCTGTTCCTCCTAGCCCTTGATACTCAACGATCCCGATCAGATCCAATCGCGACAGTGCATCGACCGCTGCGTTACTGATTTGCTTCCCGTAGAAGACGCCTCTTGGGATTTCGACCGAGTGCACAATTAGCGCTAAAGCTCCGCGAGGCATCTGCCTTTTCTGCGGAGGATCAAGCCTAATAGGAAGCGCATCGGCAAGAGGCGACCCGATCCATCCGCCCGCACCAAAGGACTCAGGTCCACCGATCATCACGATCCCGCCCCCGGTGTCATTGACATACTGACGCATCATCTCTTGTTGAGTCTCAGCAAACGAATACGCGGATTGATTGATCAGCACAACCGCTTCGTATGACGCAAGCTCCGGGAGCGAACCCGGGAACTCAGCTGCGGTGATCCGCTTGGTCTGGATCTCCGCAGCATGGAGTGCATCTTCCATCTGCACCGCTTCGCGTGGATCGTTGACCACAATCAGCACAGTCCCTTCGCTGCCCACAAAGGTGATCACCGATCCGTTGTTATTCTCGCGGAGCGAATCCCCGATCGTCGTACCAGTGGTCCCATCACTATTGAGAGACGCGATCGGTTCAAACACCGCGTCGTAGAGCTGAGGCCCGGGCTCATTGACCGAGACCGGGACGCGGATGACATTGCGCCCGACTTTGAGCTCGGTGTAATACCCAAGCTGATCCGCTGCTGGATCAAGATCAATCGGTGTTCCTCCGCGAGAGAGCATCAGTCGTCCGACCGCGGGAGTTGTGCTGGTGAGCACTACCTTGATCGCGATCGTCTCACCGACGCGGGTGTTGGACGGCGCTTGCACCGCTTCGACCATGATCTCTTCACTGTACTCAAAATCAATCGGGAGCACATCGATCGGAATCCCCGCAGCTTTGGCTTGCTGCGCTGCTTGAAAGAGCGAACCCTCGGTTTCATTGGCATCAGTAAAGAGCACGATCCGCGCCGCTGAATCAGCCGGTTTATTGGCGATCGCTTGGTTGACCGCTGATGCAAGGTTGGTCGATTCAGTATCACCAATAAACTGACGCTCGATCCCGCGCACAAACTTAGAAGGCGCGGACTGGACAATCGGGAAACGCGCCGCGGTGATCACCCCGAGTTTGTCATCAGGCAACCGAGAACCGTTCTGAGCAAGATCCACAAATGAATCCACCCGAGGCTGAACACTCGATGGAATTGATCGAGAAACATCGTTAATCACCATGACCGAAACCCCGGTCGCTTCATCTCGATACGAAGGTCGCGCCAGCGCCGAGATCACAAGCACCAACGCGATCACACGCACAACCAGCGCCGCGACCCGTGAAGATTTCCCGAGACCCGCCAAACTCTTGCGAGCCAAAAAGATCGTCAACGGAACACAAACTGCAAGAAGCACCAAAAGCATGGGTTTGGCAAACTCAATCGGACCAAACTCAAGAGCTGCCAGCACATGGAAATCAAAAGATTGGATCATGGCGCACTCCCCGCATCTGAAAGCTGACCGACTGCAAGCAGCCCGAGTCCGCTGACAACCTGAATCCTGTTATTCCCTGAGTCGAGCACCACAAGATCCCCATCAACGACAGTGCTTGCCCATGGAGTTGCGAGCTCGCCCTCGCCGCGCCCTGCGGTCCCAAAGATTTCTAGAGTCATACCGGTCACCAGATCCATCCGCCGAACAATACACCCACCAAACTCGGTCACGAGTGCGGTCCCGTCCTCGAGCACCGTCACGCCGTAGGGGAAGTTCATGACCGGCGCGGTTGGATCGTGATCTTTCTCAAACCATGCGATGAGCTCGCCATCGCGCTTGCCGTCGATCGCGACTCGTCCGATCCGGTGGTGTGATGAATCCACCACGATGAGTTCTCGTTGACCATCATTCTCCCACACACCGATCGATTGAGGTCTTGAGAGCGCGATCTCACCATCTGACCCATCCACCGTCTCTGATGGGGTTCCGATCTGCCCATCCCATGAGAGCACCACTTGCTCATCTGGTTGGTCATCTGCACGATCATGGGAAACAGCGTACCGACTAATCCGGTCATTGCCCCCATACTCAGAGATCAACAACTGACTCACAGCTCCCCCCTCTTCAGTCAGCACGATCACATCCGTCGGATACACAAACTCATCTGGACCTTCTCCGTATACCCCAAACACGAAATCAGGAGCAGCCTGCGTTGCAAGCTCAGCCTCTTTACCGTACCCAGGTTTGGGGAGCGGGAACTCATACATCAGTAGCTGATGCTCGTGGGTGTCAGCGACATAGGCTGCGAGCCGATCTTGATTCAGCAGACTCACCCCCACCGTCAATCCGGTGGGCATCCCGCGATCAAACACGGGCATCAATACCTCACCCACCGATTCGCGGCGCTCGATATCAATGATTTGGAGTCGTGCGGTTTTGTCGATCACCGCAACAAACCATCGGTCCTCATCTTGAAATACATCCATCGCACGCGGATACACAAACTGACCGGGATGAATCCCGGTCTCTCCGATCACGCGAGCATCATTTAGTATTGATCCCGTTCGGATACCAAGGTCATCAACCGATGCAGAGTCGCCGCATCCAGAAACGCTCAGCACCCCAGTTCCCAAGACCGTCATCGAAGCGATCACCAGAGCAGCTGGTGCTTTGGGCCAGGTCACAAAATGCAGGGTTCGTGTCATCATCATGCAATGCTCATCATAGTGTGTTCTACTTGGTTGTACCCAACCGGTTGCCAAACCAGTTGCGCTGCTTTACGAACACGAAAGATTGAAAATAATCCTTAATCAGCAACCTCCCGATTCCATTGCCAGATCAACGCCCCCCCGAACAATGAGATCAGGAACCCCGCACCCATCAGATTCAACAACGCTGCTGACAATCGTTCGAGACGAGCATAATGCAGATCCGCCAGCAGCCCTTGCGACATGGTTGACACGCCCGCTCGTGTGATCATCACACTCGCTTCGATCTCATGCACAGCCAGAAGCCCGCACAAGACCCCAGCCCCCAAATACGCCAGTATCGCTCGCTTTCCGTGAACCATCCACCACCCAAGAACCCCGCTGCCGACCGACCAGCGCTGGGATACAAGCTCTCCGCGTTCGCGCCCCGCAACCACCGCTCCGACCACCACACCAATTACCAGCACCCGCGCCAGCAAACCAGCAAACTCCCCGATCACGCCGCTATACACCCCTCCCGCACCAGCAATTGATGATCCCACCAACACACCAGGCACGAGCGCCCCGCTCATACCCATAAAAACACACCCAACCCCAACCCTCCGAACAAATCGGCTTCGATCACCAAGCACGCACGCAACCCCAGCACTGCACATGCACCCAACGATCCCTACACCAAAACCAATCGAACCAGAATGCATCAACGCATCCCGCCGCTCTGTCCAGAACAATCCCATCGATCTCCAGTCATCAATTGACACACTCAATACAGCTGCAGGGACCACAGCTGCAAGCACCCACACCACCCCAGCCAGAATCAGGACCAACCGACCCGCTCCGCGCTGTGATTGGTCATCGCCCACATCATCGTGCCCACGCTCACCAATCTCCCTGCTCGTCGGGTCCAAAACCACCCGATGCGTCACCCACCACGCGCCCGCAATCCCAATCAGCACCATCGGAGATCCAAGCACCCACACCGCGCCCCAAGAATCAGGACCACGCTCACTCAGCGCCCTCCACACCACAATCGACCAGGTGTCTAGCTGAGCAAGATGCAGAGGCACCCCGCTCCCAAGCATCACCAGCCCTACCACTCCCCATGCCCGCGCCACTGCCCCTCGATGCATCCCAACCCATACCCGCGCCCGGGTCACTATCCCCGCCGGCTCCAGATCCATCATGTCTGTATAGATAGTCTGGCGCTTAGAACCACTCGCGATCACCGCCGCTGCGATCACCGATCCCCACAAAGAAAGCCCCAGCACCGCGATCAGGTACCCAGCCCAAATGGTCACCCATCTCCGATCAGGGCTGCTTGTAGAGTAACTCACCAACCAATTCCCAACCAAGGTGTCAGGAGCACGCGCCAGATTCATCGCGCCGTAGAGCGCATAACTCGGGAGCCAAAGAGGTACGAACCCCACCACGAGTGCAAATGACGCTGACCATCCTCGTGCCCCCTCAATCATGAGCTTTGCGAGGGGAACACCCAAAATCACCGCCAACCCAGAGATCAATCCCGCGATCAAGAGCGACCGCAGAAAGAGGACAAACCCGCCTGATCGGATCAACCCAAACCCCTCGCGGATCGAGTCGCTGTTGATCCCTTGACCAGCACCAAACACAACCGGCGCAAAAACCAACACCATCAACCCAACCAGAAGACACGCAACGATGACTCCACCAGACCCGCGGCGCTGGTGTTGGTCAATGTCTGGATTGCCGGATTCAAGTTTCATTCCCGAGTCTACCGCTGCATGATCATGTAAATTCAAACCCATATCGCGAATGTTCGCTACATGTCAATGATATGGATACAATCGGAGCACGACGCGGGACACTCTGGGGAGCTTGCCTGCTCATACAACTCACCGTTGACCATCAGTCAACGAAACACGGATCTAAGCACATGATCGATATCCGCAAACTGAAAGAACTCGTCAAACTCATGGTTGAGAACGAACTCACCGAGCTTGATCTACGCGACCAATCCGAAACCGTCACCATCAAACGCGGGGACGAAAACCAACCGGTGGTCTACCAAGCGCCCGCCGCCGCTGCTCCTGCTGCTGCTGCCGCGCCAGCCGCACCCGCTGCGGATGCCGCCCCGTCTGCTGCTGCAGTGGATGCAGACGCGGGACTGGTCGCGATCGAATCACCAATGGTCGGGACCTACTACTCCAAAGCAAACCCCGAATCACCGGTCTTTGCCAATGTTGGCGACTCGATCAACTCCGAAAGCGTCGTCTGTCTGGTCGAAGCGATGAAGGTCTTCAACGAAATCAAAGCTGAACAATCAGGCACCATCGCCAAGGTCTGCGTCAAAGACGGCGAAGCAGTCGAGTTCGGACAACCACTCTTCATGATCAAACCAAGCTGATTCAAACTACTTAAACACGCACGAGACACGCATCATGTTCCAAAGAGTCCTCATCGCAAACCGAGGCGAAATCGCACTGCGAATCATGCGCGCCTGTCAAGAACTCGGCATCCAGACCGTCTGCGTCTACTCGACCGCTGACAAAGACGCCCCGTATCTCAAGCACGCTGACGAAACCATCTGCATCGGCCCCGGACCCTCCAAAGACTCATACCTCAACATCCCTAGAATTATTTCCGCAGCAGAAGTCACCGATGTCGACGCTATCCATCCGGGATATGGCTTCCTCAGTGAACGCTCCGACTTCTCCGAAATCTGCCGCGACTGTAAGATCGAGTTCATCGGCCCATCACCCGAAGCGATGTACAAACTCGGCGACAAAGTCCAAGCCAAAAAATACGCTCGCGCAGCCAAGGTCCCCGTCTTCCCCGGAACCGATGGCGAGATCGAAGACCTCGAAGAAGCCGTCGAAGTCGCTGCCGAAATCGGATACCCCGTCATCATCAAAGCCTCCGCTGGGGGTGGTGGTCGAGGCATGCGCATCTGCCGCAACGAGGCCTCCCTCCGCACCAATGTCTCCAAAGCACAACAAGAAGCACTCGCTGCGTTCGGGAATGGTGGCGTCTTCGTTGAAAAATTCCTCGAACACGCACGCCATGTCGAAGTCCAAACCCTCGGTGACAAGCATGGCAACGCTATCCACCTCTGGGAACGCGACTGCTCCATGCAGCGACGCCACCAAAAAATCATCGAAGAAGCACCAGGCCCGCTCATCGAACGCAAAAAGATCGAAAAGGTCTGCGAAGCCGCCGCCAAGCTCATCAAGTCTGCGGACTACGCCGGCGCCGCGACCGTCGAGTTCCTCATGGACAACGACCAGAACTTCTATATGCTCGAGGTCAACACGCGCGTCCAAGTCGAGCACACCATCACCGAGATGATCACCGGGATCGACATCGTCAAAGCATCGATCCAGATCGCTGCGGGCGAGAAACTCGCGCACAAACAAAGAGACATCCAGATTAAAGGTCACGCGATCGAGTGCCGCATCAATGCTGAGGATCACACCAAAGACTTCCGCCCAAGCGCCGGTCTCATCGAAACCTACCGGGCTCCAGGAGGGCTGGGTATCCGCATCGACACCCATGTGTCTGCAGGATACCGCGTCCCACCAAACTACGATTCAATGATCGGTAAACTCATCGTCCACGCAGCGACCCGCGAAGAAGCGATCAGTCGAGCTTTGCGAGCGCTCAATGAATATGAAGTCGGCCCAATCAACACCACCATCCCCCTCCACGCCCAGCTCATGCAAAACTCTGACTTCAAAAAGGGCGGTGTCGATATTCACTACCTCGAACGCTTGCTCAGTAAATAAAGCGGTTGCCAGCAACACAACTACAAAAATCGACCGGGATCATTCCCGGTCGATTTTCATATACACTTTGATTGACAGATGAATCAGCGACGACGACGCATAGCAGTCAATCCACCAAGCCCAAGCAGCGCAAGCGAACCAGGAGCTGGTACCGCAGGTGCCCAAGTATCAACATCAATAAACTGACCGGTCACAAGCGTAATCCGAGCAGTCCCAGTCATCGCAAAATCTGATGCATCGCTCCGCGCAAAGAAAAACTTTGACTCATTCTCGAATCCTACTGCTGGATCATCAAAATTGAATCCGACAGAATCACCATCTTCAGTGCGGAACGCGCTGGTTGGACCAACATCTCCCAGCCCATCGATTCTGTACTCAACCCCAACGGACCACGCCTCGTGTCCATTGACAACAACCGAAGCAACTTGACCCGCCAAGTCTTCAATACCACTTATCCGCCATGCAAAGTCGATCTGCCCGGTATCAAATCGAGTAATCGCGCGAGATTGGAATCGAGCTTCAAACAGATTCCCCGCAGCATCAAAGATTGAGATATCTTGAGAGAAATCATTCGCAGTACCCACAAGCGACATGTCTTCAGCAGCAGTGATCCCAAACAAATCAGCCGATTCACCAGCATTCAAGTTCGAAATCGCGCCTAGCGCCCCCTGTGCACACATCGCAACAGCAACAACACCCAAGCAATAGTTCATAGTCTTCATTGGTTGTACCCTCCATAAGTTGGTCGTCAATCAAGCAGCTCCAAGAACCGCCGGTAACCGTACTATGAGGCCAATCATCTACGAAACCAGAATCAAAAACAAAACTCACCCCAATAAGAGTCCCTAAATGCATGAAAACAAATAGCTTGCGCAACTATTTAATTTATTGCCAATCTCACTGACAAGCACTCAATCTTCTCTTTGTGTGTGATCTTTCATGGGAAGCATACCAACCCGCTCCCCGTCCTCACCCAGAATCACATACACCGCTTCTCCATCCACCGAATCAACCCCTCCAATAGTCAACGCTTGATCTGGTCCCAGATGCATTGATCCAAACTCGGATGCACCCGCTGAGCGTGGTCCTGAAGACATACTCAGCGTGATCACACATCCCACACCAAGCACCATCGAGCAATAACGCCAATACCGCACACGCTCATAAGGCACCATCACAGGGCGCGGCTTCATTTCAGGTTCATTTGGGGTAAAAGATGCAGTCATCTGTCGTCCTCATCAAGGTCAGCAATCCGTTCACTTCCTTAAAAAGATCGACCTGAGCAGATGACCGAATGACCCCGATTTGCAGGAATATCCAAGGAAATAACAACATGCGAGATTTGTAAAGATACCAAGCGAATTCTCGGTCGTTGCCCCTGAACCCCGATGGACACGCCCTAAAGACTCTGACCAGATGAGTCTGAAAAATAACTTGGTCTAAAAAAAACTCAAGCCCCGCCGTCGCGGAGCTTGCGTCTTTGCTTTTTACGGCAAGAGAGAGAGAAAGAGAGAAATCAACTTCGTGAGCCGTTGAGCTCGCCGGGCCGTGCTGTCATCAAGTTTGCGTCCCTGATATTGAGAAAGTACATCAGGACCGAGAAGATGCCAGCCGTTTGCCAAAGTTTTTTATCACACGATGCAAAAAACCTCCTCACACCCCCGAAAACGCCCAATTTCAGGCCAAAATCATCACAACCAACACAATCAAAATATTCGGCAATATCCAAAGATCACGCATATCATTCCCGTGCAGCGAATCAATCCCTCCATCAACCGGGTGCACGACCACCCAGGAGCACCCAATATGACCACCGCAACCGCATCTGACCTCGCCCTCAACGGCGGCACCCCAGTCTTTGACGCCAATGTCCCTTTCATGTCTGTTGGACTCACCAAAAAGGACATCGCCGCCGCCAATGAAGTCCTTGAATCCGGAATGCTCCGTGCTGCCTCCAAATGCGCCGCGCTTGAAGAACAGTTCGCAGCCAAATCAAACGCCAGCCACGCACTCACCTGCTCCAACGGCACCTGCGCACTCCAGCTCGCATACGGCGTCCTCCTCGAACGTGGCGACGAGGTCATCGTCCCCGCATGGACCTACATCGCGACCGCTTCCATGCTCGTTGCTGCGGGCGCGAAGGTCGTGTTCTGTGACTCGCTCGAAGATTCCTACCAGGTCGATCCCGCAGACATCGAAGCAAAGATCACACCAAACACCAAAGCAATCGCATGCACCCACCTCTACGGGATCCCCGTTGACATCAATGCGGTCCAAGCAATCGCCAAAAAGCACAACCTCAAAGTTATCTACGACTGCGCCCAGTCACACCTCGCGCAGTACGACGGACCAAACGGCACACAAGGCATCGGCGCTTTCGGTGATGCATGCACCTACTCCTTCTACGCAACCAAAAATCTTGGCACCGGTGAAGGCGGCATGATCACCACCAACAACCAAGAACTCGCCACCCAAATCGGGTACCTCCGATCACACGGCGAAACCGACAAGTACCACCACGAAACAATCGGTTTCAACTACCGCATGAACGACATCACCGGCGCGATCGGTCTCTCCAAACTCGAAACCCTCGGCGCTGATACCGACCGCAGACGCGAAGTCGCCAACATCTACGCGAGCAGAATCGAGAACATCCAAGGCGTTCACCGCCCCGTCCCCACCGCGGGTTCAAACCCAGCGTGGCACCTCTACACCTGCCGGGTAGATCTGGATGCACTCA
>JBGCDI010000054.1:0-12778 GCA_045105315.1 Phycisphaerales bacterium
TATCCGGTTCCTTCGAGCAGTGCGAGCAAGAAGAACAGCAGCACGATCTGGGGGAGGAAGATCAGGGTTCCGCCAATGCCTGCGATCACGCCGTCGATAAGCAGATCGTGGATCGGGCCGGGTGGGAGCAAGGAGCTTGCCCAACCACCAACTGTGCCAAACCATGCATCAATCAGATCCATCGGGATTGATGCGAGTTTGAAGATCACCCAGAACAACCCGGTCATGATGATGGTAAAGGTCAGCACACCCAGGAATGGATGAGTGAAGGCTCGATCGAGTCGGTCTGTGAGCCGATCGTTGACCGGGGTTGCTCGAGCAGCAGCGACAATCGCGTAGATATCTTCGCTCCATGCTTCGATTGCATCAATATCTGTTGGTGCATTGCGATCAGGGACTTTCGCGATTTTCAGACCTGCGAGGACCGCATCGATGCCTTCTCCGGTTTTGGCTGAGCATCCGACGACCGTGCACCCCAAGCATTCACTCAACCTGACGAGGTCGATGTGGATACCGCGCCGTTTGGCGAGATCGATCATGTTGACCGCGACCACGGTCGGGATTCTTCGGTGGATCGTCTCTGCGACAATCCCAAGATTTCTCATCAGGTTCGTTGCATCAAGCACAACGAGCACCGCATCGGGAACCTGAGAATCGATCCCAGCTGGCGCCAGCTGACCGTCGAGCACTTCTCGGCAGACTGCGGATTCAGACATTTCTAGATCGAGTGAGTACACGCCCGGAAGGTCGATCAGCACCGAATCTTCATGGATCGCGTAGCGGGCTTCTTGGGTTGTGCCTGGGAAGTTGGAGGTCTTTGCACGGATACCAGCAATGCGGTTGAAGAGCGTCGTCTTCCCGACATTTGGGTTACCGATCAGCGCGATCCTGCGGTGTGGTTGATCAGCACTGGTGGTCATGATTTTTAGTTGTTGGTCTGCTGGGCCTGTGATTGGTCTTCGATGTTGACCATGACTCGACCAGCGATTTCCTTCGCGAGTCCGATTCGGCAACCGCCCCCACACGCGCCTGACAACGAGACGATGCAGGGTTCACCGAGCCGGCACATGGTCACCGATGCGTTGGGACGAAGACCCATCGCACGCAGCATTTTGACCTCTTCAGTGGATCCCTCAATCTGAACACGCCCGCGCTGACCTCGGGACAACTGGGTGAGGGGGATTGCATCGGATTTGAGAAATGATGCTGACATGTCTGAAAATACTCCAATGCGGTCTTCGGCGCCCTCAAATCGGACACTGAAGTCTTAGAATAGTATTCCAGTTGAGACCGATTCGCAACACGGTTGCTGATTAATAT
Source organism: Phycisphaerales bacterium (assembly GCA_045105315.1). GTDB lineage: Bacteria > Planctomycetota > Phycisphaerae > Phycisphaerales > UBA1924 > UBA1924. The sequence goes on from JBGCDI010000054.1 coordinate 1,321, forward strand.
CGCTTATACGCCTTTTGAAGTCGTTTTGATCTGTTGCTTGGAACGTCTGACTATCCAGCAAATACCAAATCCGATGAGTGTAAATATCAAGAAGAATACAGATCTGGGGAGTGTTGTCGTCCAAAAGAATATTTCAATTGTGGTCATTTCCCAGTTCTGGAAGATCAAGATCAGAAAGATAATCCCAGCTGCTGTTGACGCAATGAACTTGGGCTTGGTGTAGAGCGGTTTTCTTTTGGTTTTAGGCTGATCTGATTTATTCAGCGGCTCATTCACGGCTTGCTCCCTGTACAAATAGCATCAGAGATTAATCTACCGACCGACCACATCGGGAGTAATCCGCCAGCAACACCTGACAAAAACCCCACGACGAGAAGGAGTAGGCCAACAAAATGCTTCACAGGACCAGGTTCATCTTCTACAAACCTTGGTATGGAAATGCTCCCTTGCTCAAGCATCCGCTGAATCTGCCCGAAGCTCAAACCATTCTGGAGGCTCAGCCCAATATATGTACAAATAGCGGCAAGGATGAGCGCGATGGCACCCGAAAGCAAAATCTTTGGGGGAGATGTTTCGGTCAAGAAACGAACTGCAAGATTTGATTCACTTTGTCCAGAGCTTTGAGGTGTTTGGGCTGGTGTGCTATCACTCATGACACGCTCACAGTTCGTTGCTCGATCCGCTTTTCAGACACGGTCTGGACGACTCGATCCACATATACCCCTGACAGATGGACATCGTCTGGATCAAGCATCCCTGTTTCTACAATCTCATCGACTTCTGCGATGGTGAACTGGGCGCCCGTTGCCATTTCTGGGTTGAAGTTGCGAGCGGTCGCGTTGAAGATCAGGTTCCCGAACCGGTCTGCTTTTGCTGCTTTGACCAGAGCGAGGTCACCGAAGAGTCCTGTTTCCATGATGAACTCGCGTTCTTGTCCGCCGTTGGGGGTGGCAAAGGTGCGGGATTCTTTGCCCTCAGCGACCTGAGTCCCGACACCGGTCGCGGTATAGAACGCGGGGATCCCAGCTCCACCAGCACGGACGCGTTCTGCGAGGGTGCCTTGCGGGTTGAACTCGACTTCGAGTTCATTGCTCAGGAACTGACGGGCGAACTCTTCGTTTTCACCAACATAAGAGGAGATCATTTTCTTGATCTGCTTGGATGCCAGCAACAACCCTAGACCCCAGTCATCGACACCTGCGTTGTTTGAGACGCATGTGATTTCTTTCACTCCGGTGTCTCGGAGTGCCATGATGAGTTGTTCTGGGATGCCGCAGAGGCCGAATCCTCCGACCATGCACATCATTCCATCGCGGAGGACTCCGAGTTGGACTAGATCTGCGAAGCATTCAGTTGGTGTTGCACATACTTTGGATGCCATGTTGATCTCCGTTGAAGCGGACTTTTATTGGAACTGGTGTGAGTCAGGTGGTGTGGGTATCTGGTTCATCATATGCATCACGATCCAGATCCGGATCCGATCGTCGCTTTGAAGCGGATAGTAACTCGCGCAGTATGGTACAAAAGCACCATATCAATCAATTCATGATTTGGGGTATACTGCGTGTTGATCTGTTTTAAGGGACATATATATGAATGATGAATCCATGACCTCGGTTTCTGGTGAAACCAACAGAGTTGGCGACCCAGTGGACCACCCCACCAAGTCGACCACTTGCTTTCCTGAGCTTCGGCTTATGGGCAAGCTCTCGACCGACCTTGTTTTCCATGAACTCTTGACCGGGATGTGCGCTGTCTCGATTATGGTCTGGGACGATCAGGGCACCATCATTACTTGCAATGATATCGCAGCTCGCGGCTTTCAGCTCCCATCCATTGATGATCTGATCGGTAAGAACCTCTATGACTTTGCACCCAAGAACTGGGCGTCTGAGCGGTATCAGGTCGCCAAACTTTCGATGGATACCGGGAAGCGAATCACATTCCTGGAGATTCTGGGTGGGTCTCGGCTGCGAACCATGATCCGTCCGATGACCACCGAACACGATGGAAAAACCAACCACTTCGTCTTGGTCACCGTTGAGCAGATCTCTGAAAAAGAGTTCGATTTTGCATGCTCTGGCCGTTCCAACGATGTCGTGGTCCATGCGAATGTCAATGACCTGGGCAAGCTCGATGTGCTCACCAGCAGAGAGCTCGAGGTCCTTGCGCTTATGGGCAAAGGGATGCGGGCGAAGGACATTGCGAAGGAGCTCTCGCGCTCGCTCTCAACTATCGATAATCATCGGAACAACATCGGTGACAAACTCAACATCCACGATCGGGGGGAGCTGATTGCCCTTGCTAAAAAAGCCTCCCTCACCAAAGAAGATGCAACACGACAACGGGTGCAGTTCTCGAAACACATCCCAAGCAAGTAAGAGGCTTTCAAGACTTTACTTGTGTGTTGGACTTCCCAGATGCAAAGAGCGAGGCTTGGTCTGGGCTGGTCGATGGTCGCGCCGAGAGGTCGTCGAGCTCTCGTTGGATGTCTTCGAGTGTTGAGAGCTGAAGGTGTTCGGTTGCGAATCGGATGTACGCGATTTTGTCAACATCTCTGAGTTTGGACATGACGCGCTCTCCAATAAGGAGCGTCGGGACTTCACGTTCAAACTCGCTGTGGAGTTCTTCTTCGACAACCTCAGCGATTTTTTGTTTGACACCTTCAGCGATGGGACGCTTGCCGCATGCGTTGGCTACACCTCGCATGATGTTGTCGGTGCTAAATGCGACACGGGCGCCGTCTTTTTTGACGACCATGAGTCGACCGGTGGGTTCGACTCGTTCGTAGGTGGTGAATCGGCGTTCGCATTTGAGACAGTGCCGGCGTCGACGGATGACCGCACCACCCTCGCTTGAGCGGGAATCAATGACCTTGTCCTGGTTGTGACTACAAAATGGGCAGATCATGAAAAAGCCTCCGGTGCATAGATCATACCAAGGAAGGTATAGAAATGCAGGCGTGGAGGCTTTGAAGCACGATATAGCGGGTTTAATCCAGTCCCGAGAAGAGCTGAGCGTATTGCGAGTCGAGTAATCGGCTCCGCAAATAGTTGTACCGCTCCTCATTCTCGTCGAGTTCAAGTTGGGCACTGTCGAGTGACAGGCCCAATGATTGAAGCTGGGATTGCTGTGTTGTTGATTCTTGAGCTTTCTCACTGGTATCAGCAAATGGATTCTTCAGTGTGTTGATTTCAAGCTCGATCAGCCGCATTTTGGCCTTGCTTGATAGCAGCTTCGTGCGTGCTGAATCGAACTCTGCTTGTAGTTGATTCACCGCTTGTTGAAACTCGATTGTGCTTTGTTGCTCTTGGAGTTCCTCGCGCCGCAGTTGTGATTCTCGGCTCTTCTTACGATCAGCTTCACGCTGTGCATCGCGTGATTCTCGCTCAGCTTCATTCTCTTGATCACGCTGCTGGATGATTGTGTTGAGTTCGGTGACCAACGCTTGGATTTCGACATGCACCTCGGGCGTGGAAGCGACAATGATTGTTGCGTTGACGACTTCGATTGATGTGTGCACGAGATCATGCTTGATTGCAAGCAGATTTACTAGCGACTGTTTGTAGTCGATTCGTTCCGAGGGTGTTCGTATCCACTTTGGCGAGGGATAAATCCGGAGATCGATTCTGCTCCGGTTGTATTCATCTGCACTCATCACGCGGATTGTGTTGCCTTCGAGAACAGCGCGATGGTTATTCATCGTGGGTAAATGGGCTCTATTAAGTTCACGAATTGCAGTCTCTAGGGTGTGTTCGCCTTCAAAGCTGGCGGACATGAATTTGAGATCCTGTGAACTATCGCTTACGAACTCGATGTCGGCGCCGAATGCTTCAGCAACTTTCATCAAAATCACAGCTGCCATTTCGTCTTCGAAGCTGAACTCTTTGGACATACCTCCTTGATGATCACTTTCAGGTTCGTCTGCTAGCACAAGCGCCGATGGGGCAAGTGCTGCACCAGCTGCGGTGGTAGTACGAGCGGAATTATTCATCGAAATTCCACCGATCGAAAGACCTGCTATTGCAGTGAGGATGAGTGCTGTGTTCACAATTCGTCTCCTGGGTTTGGAATGTGTGTGTGCGAGTGAAATGACTTTTGCGAGTTCTACGGTTTCCCCGAGCTCCGCGACCGCGAGCTGGATCGCTTCTGGTTCGGGTGTACCTGTGATGAGCAGGTCGTCTACGCGAGAGCGGAGATGGTCTTCGAGTTCATCGCGTATTTGTGTGCGTTTCGATTCTGGGAGCGAGAGCATCGAGGTGAGGACATCGAGCCAGCTTGAGATTGAGTCTCGGGACGATGGAGTGACCGGAAGGTTCAGAGGTTCAAATGAATCCTGTTTGTTTGATGCATTGAGCGCGATGTTATTTTTTGTTTTGGTGGATGAGCGGGTTGGTGGGTTTGGTTCCATGTCAACCATTACATAGCCGCTCCTGTCTTTGGATCGTGACTGGAATCAATCGTGGAGTGAACGAAACCATCGATGATGGATTGCATTTGGCGGTGATGCTCGATCCGTTTATTCAGCTGCTTCTTCCCTTTGGCGCTGAGCGCGTACCACTTTCGGCGTCGTCCGGTGGAGTCCGGACTCGCGGAAGCTGACTTCACTTCTTCCCACGAGGTGGTCACAAGGCCGTTCTTTTCCAGCTTAGTCAAGAGCGGATACATCCCAGATGGTGTGAGCTTGAAATGTCCATCTGAGCGAGATGCGATGAGCTTGCTGATCGCGTATCCGTAGGAATCCCCCTCTGCAAGCACAGAGAGTACGACGAGTTCGGAGTGGTCTTGTTTGAGTGTGAGCATGGTGTTGGTATCCTCTCGACTATGTATACGATTCAATATATATCAAGTTTCGATATATCCAAATAAATTTTATGGACCTGACGATTGATCGCTGTGTTTATCTGATTTACCATTTAACGAAATGAGAAATCAACAAGGCGAACTCGATCACTTCACCTCCCTCACTCACGCGGTTTCAGATCCGAATCGGGTTCGGCTCCTCGCGGCATGCTTGGACACTGAACGCTGCGTTTGCCAGCTCGTCGAACTGATTGATCTGTCCAATCCATCAATCTCCAAGCACCTCTCAGTGCTGAGAGCTGCGGGACTGCTTGAATCCCGGAGAGAGGGACGCTGGGTGCATTACCGAACTCCTGAATCTTCAGATCAGATGATCCATGATGTGATCAGAATGATCAGGTCTCATGTGCTTGGGGATCCAGTTCTCATGGACGATCGGGTCAAGCTACTCCAGATCGATTCGATTGATCCGTGCGATTTGGCGCGGATGCAGCGAGAAGGCTGCTGCCCCGCTACAACTGAACCAAACACACAATCAGAAACGAAAATCACAGCCAAAACACACAACTGAACCAAATCCAGTACACACACTGATTGGAGATTCCGCATGAATACCAAAGAAGAAATTCGTCAACAGATTCGTACCGATTACGCTGGGATCGCGCAGGCAAATGAAGGTGGTGGTTGCTGCGCTGGCGCGTGCGGCGTCACAGAATCGATCGATGCTGGGGATCTTGCTCAGCAGATCGGGTATACCAAAGAAGAGCTCCAAGCACTGCCAGCAGATGCCAACATGGGGCTTTCATGCGGGAATCCTGCTGCGATTGCGTCTTTGCAAGCGGGAGAAACGGTGCTGGATCTTGGTTCGGGGGGCGGATTCGATATCTTCCTTGCTGGTCCCAAGGTTGGCTCGGCCGGTCGCGCGATCGGGATCGACATGACCCCCGAGATGATCGACAAGTCCCGGAGAAATATCGAGCAGTACAAGAAATCGACTGGGCTGAGCAATGTCGAGTTCCGTCTTGGAGAGATTGAACATCTCCCTGTTGCCGATGGGAGTGTGGATGTTGTGCTTTCGAACTGTGTGCTGAATCTATCGATGGATAAACAGCGGGTTTGGGATGAGATTAGCCGGGTGCTTAAGCCGGGTGGGCGGATTGCGATATCTGATATCGCGCTGCTCAAACCGCTTCCTGAAGAGGTGAAATCGATTGTTGAATCCTGGGCTGGGTGTGTTGCGGGAGCGATCCCAGTGGAGACGATGCGTGAACAGATGATCAATGCGGGTTTGAGCGATGCTCAACTGACTCCCAAACCGGCGTATGTACAGGCGTTGACTGACGCTGATGACCCGCTGTATGCGAAGATCTCCGCGATGCTTCCAGATGGAACATCCGCGGCTGATGTGATCACCAGCGTGGACATCTCAGCGAGGAAATCCTGTGGATGCGGGCCTGGGTGCTGCTGATCTGGCAATCAGGACTTGTAAAAGTGTTTTTGTACTGATCGAACAATGATTCAGATCGTCAGAAAATCATTCCGACACCCGGTCAACGCTGGGTGTTTTTCATAGGATGAGCTTCCCCCGTTTGATGCGGGTCCTTGATCAACATTTTCAGACTATCTGAGGTAGTCCAAGCGAGCACCACCATGCCCAACATCACCCTTCCCGACGGCACCATAAAATCCTTCGATCACCCAGTCTCAGCGTTTGATGTCGCGATGACCATCGGTGAGCGTCTTGCCAAGGCATGCGTTGGTGCGTTCATCAACGACGAGCTCAGCGATCTTTCAACGATGATTGATCATGACTGCAGTTTGGCGCTTGTGACGGAGAAGAACCGGGATAAGTCAGATGACCCGAACGCACTCAACATGCTACGGCACTCGACGGCGCATGTGATGGCTGAGGCGATTCAGCGAGTGGTGCCTGGGGCGATGCTGGTATATGGGCCTCCGCTGGAGAGTGGGTTTTATTATGACATCAAGTTCCCGGAAGATCGTCCGCTCAAGGAGGGGGACTTTGAAGCGATCGAGAAAGAGATGGGGGCGATCATCAAGGAGGATCGTCCGTTTACTCGCTATGACATGCCTGTCAATGATGGCATGGAGAAGCTGAAGTCTGAAGGGTCGAAGTACAAGCTCGACAACGGCGAAGCGGCGATCAAGGCGGGGTCGGAATCGTTGTCGTTTTATGCGACGGGGGAGCCTGGGAAGGACTGGGAGGATCTGTGCCGGGGTCCTCATGTGCCGAGCACGGGGCGGATCGGTGGGTACAAGATCATGTCGCTCGCGTCGAGTTACTGGCACGGGGACGAGAAATCAGATTCGTTGACACGCGTGTACGGGACGGCGTTCTTTAGCAAGAAGGATCTGAACAAGCATCTTGAACGCTTGGAAGAAGCGAAGAAGCGAGATCACCGGGTGCTTGGGAAGAAGCTTCGGTTGTTCCATATTGATGAGACGGTCGGGCAGGGGTTGATTCTTTGGACCCCGAACGGTTCAGTTGTGCGCAAGGAGTTGCAGAACTTCATTGCTGAGGAGTTGACCAAGCAGGGATACAGCGAGGTGTTTACGCCTCATATCGGGAAGCTGGATCTGTACCGGACTTCGGGGCACTTTCCGTACTATGCGGATTCGCAGTTTCCCCCGATCATCGAGCGTGATCACTTGGTTGAGATTTCTGAAGAGGGGTGCACATGTGCTCAGCTATCGAACAACATGAGCACGGGCGAGATCGAAGGGTTCATGCTCAAACCCATGAACTGCCCGCACCATATCAAGGTGTTTGATTCGCAGCCCCACTCGTACAAGGACCTTCCTGTGCGTTTGGCGGAGTTCGGGACGGTGTACCGTTGGGAACAATCGGGTGAACTCAACGGCATGACCCGCGTCCGCGGATTTACTCAAGATGATGCGCACTTGTTCTGTACTCCTGAACAAGTCAGTGATGAGCTGCAAGGGTGCTTGTCGCTGGTCAAGACGATCTTTAATGTGCTTGGGATGGAGGATTACCGGGTACGTGTGGGCTTGCGTGATCCGGACTCGGATAAGTACACGGGCGATCCTGCGAACTGGGACAAAGCGGAGCAGGCGTGTAGAGAAGCGGCACAGACGCTTGGGGTTGCGTTCACTGAAGAGCCCGGGGAGGCTGCGTTCTACGGACCGAAGATCGACTTTGTGGTCAAGGATGTCATCGGACGCGAGTGGCAACTCGGGACGGTTCAGGTGGACTACAACCTCCCTGAACGGTTTAACCTGAGCTACATCGGCGCTGATAACGAGAAGCATCGGCCGGTGATGATCCACCGCGCTCCGTTTGGTTCGATGGAGCGGTTTATTGGCGTGTTGATCGAGCACTTTGCCGGCGCGTTCCCGGTGTGGCTGGCGCCGGAGCAGGTGCGGGTGCTTCCGATTTCAGAGAAGAGCAACGACTACGCGGCTGAGGTGCTTGGGCAACTCAAGGCGATTGGCATCCGCGCGACGATGGACACCGCTGACCAGCGAGTGCAGGCGAAGATCAAGAACGGCTCGGAGATGAAAATCCCGTACTTGGTCGTGGTTGGTCCACGCGATGCAGAGAACCGAGCGGTATCGGTGCGTGCGTTCGGGACCGAGAAGGATCTGGGTTCGATGCCTTTGGATGCGTTTGTTGCTGCGATCAGAGATGAACATGAAACCAAGAGCAAAACGAGTGTGAAGGATTACTTTGCTGCTGTGACAGCGTAGAAAGATTTACTCTCCCAGATGTTCTTTGAACCAGTCGATCAAGTCGCGGTCGGTATATGCATGATCCCAGGAGTTGTGATCGACATCTGCCAGTTCCGTGTACCTTGTGTTGGCATCAAGTTCTTTGAGCGCGCCGAAGAGTGATCTTGATTCACTCACGGGCACAACAGAATCTTTGTCCCCATGGACGAACCAAGTTGGGATGTTGCTGAGCCCTTCCGCTGCTTGCATGACCTCTGGATCCGTTGGGCTTGCTCCGTTTTCTTCGAGCCGTTCTTGATCTTTTGAGATTCGGCGTTCGGTGTATCCACACACCGGAGCGGCGGCTTGAAAGAGTTCGGGATACTTTGCAGCAAGGATAATCGTGCCGTGCCCGCCTTGGCTGAGCCCGGTGATACCCAGTCGGTCTGGATCATACAAGCCTTGCTGATCTGCATCCTGAAGCAGCTTGAGGATGGCTTCTTCGTGATCTTGCCATTCGGTATTGAAGATCGGTTTCTGCGGGACGATGAGAACATACGGCCATTTCTCCGGATTCTCAGCGGCGTGCTTTGGCAATCCAACCGTTAACTGCTTTTCGTTATCTGTGCCGCACTCGCCGTATCCGTGAAGGAACAAGATGGCGGGGCCGCCTCGCTCAGCAGCTTCATTGATGATGACCTTGCATGGATACAACTGGTCATTGAGCGTGATTGATAGATCGATGACTTCCACCGTATTTGTTTCTGGTATTGTTCTATCAGCTCCCATTGGCTGTTTGGTTTCCTGAAAGCCCATCGTGGTCATCATGCAGAGAACCATAAAAGCAAGATGTGTCAACATTGAAGAACTCCAGTATTCAATCGCTTACTCAGACAGATGCGTAGAGAACCATTCACCGAGTTCTGGCATCGCGTAGGCGGGGTCCCAGGCGTTATGATCAGTATCAGGGAACTCGGTGTATTTGACATCAGCCTCCATCGTCTTGAGTGTCATGTTCATGACTCGTGAAGCGGCGGCGGGAACGATTTTATCGTCGGAGCCGTGGAAGAGCCACATGGGTCGATCTTTGAGTTTGCTCGAGAGGGCCATCATCGCGGCGTGGTATTCGCCCATTGACGGGGACGGGGTTCGGTTGCCTTCTTCGTCGTATGCGATTTGGGCGTAGCCGCAGACTGGGGCGATGGCTTTGAAGCGTTCGGGGTGGTTGGCGGCGAAGACCATTGAGCCGTGCCCGCCCTGGCTGAGTCCGGTGATGCCGATGTTGTCGGGGTCGATAAGCTCTTCTTCGACCGCGATGTCGAGCATCTGCATAACAGCGTCTTCGTGGAAGTCCCATGCGGAGCGGGATGTTTTCTGCGGGATGATGACGATGAAGGGCCAAGACTCTGGGTCTTGCTCGATTGCCGGCGCGAGTCCGTAACGGATGTGGGCGGTCCCTTTAGAGCCTCCAGCACCGAGGCCGTGCAGGAAGAGGATGGCTGGGCCGCCTCTTTGTGCCCCAGGAGGGATCATGATGGTCCAGTTATATTCCTGGTCGTCGATCTCGAGTGTGCGGTGGATGTACTCGACAGCCGGGGCTTCAGCGATGGCTGTTGGGGCAGCCGCTGGGGTGACTGATTGGGTTGCTGTTGGGGTTGCTGAGAGTGATTGCTCATCGGGCGCAGTGAAGGCGATGGAGATGGTTGCTATGAGGAAGGTTGACAGGGTCACGATGGTTGGGAGGAATCGGTTCATGGGCTGAGTGTATAGGATGGTGGGCGATGATGGAAAATGAAACTTCAAGAAATGATGATTCTGTTCGGATTGCGATGTGGTCGGGGCCGAGGAATATTTCTACAGCGATGATGCGGTCTTGGGATGCGCGAGGGGATTGCGTGGTGAGTGATGAGCCGCTTTATGGACATTACTTGAGCACGCTTAATGAGGAGAAGCGGCGGGAGCATCCAGCATATGAAGCGGTGATGGAATCGCAGGGGGTAGATTGCGACCGAGTGATTCATGAGTTGACCGGGGAGGTACCCAACGGGAAGTGCGTGTGGTACCAGAAGCACATGGCGCATCATCTCACGAAAGAATGTAAGCGAGATTGGATTCTCCAACTTACCAATGCGTTCTTGATTCGTAACTCAGCAAAAATGGCAATGAGCTTTGACAAAGTCATCCCGAACCCTCGGCCTGAGGATCTTGGATTGCCTCAGCAACTGGAGCTGTTTGAACGAGTCTACAAAGAGACTGGAGAAGTCCCGGCTGTGGTTGATAGCGAGAGTATCTTGAGTAACCCCGTAGGCATGCTCAATACCTTGTGCGAGTATCTTCGAGTTCCCTTTGATCGAGGGATGCTTTCATGGCAATCAGGTCCTCGTGAGACAGACGGCGTGTGGGCTTCGCATTGGTATGGCAGAGTCAACCAAACAACTGGCTTTGCTAAGCCAGCACATGAACAGCCCAACATTCCCAAGCATTTATTGACTGTTGTTCAAGAATGTGAAGCAATTGAATCTCAGCTTCGAAAATATGCACTTAAACCATATGCGCCGGGATGGATTGACAAGATACGACATGAACAGTCTAAGTTATGCTTGCGATCAAACGATCACCATATCCACGCGAGAATACGGTACGGATCTGAGCCCGAAGACTGGGGTGCAAGCGAGAATCGATGTCGTGACTGCGGGGTTGCCCATGGTGAGATCCATGTCTTTGGTTGTGACATTGAACGCTGCATTCGGTGCGATGGGCAGGCATGCTTTTGCGACTGCAGTCATATGATTGCATGAAATATACTCAAAGTAAGAGGTCGATAAATGCTGCAGAAGTTTGATGAGAAGAATCGTGATCTGATGATCAACATCAATGGAAAGATGATCCATCGTGATCAAGCGGGGATCTCGCCCTTTGATTCGCTGGTGCAGGGCGGGGATGGCGTGTGGGAGGGGCTGCGGGT
>JBGCDI010000055.1:0-37930 GCA_045105315.1 Phycisphaerales bacterium
GAGTAGGTAATCGAATCACCCTTCCAGGCTTTGGCAGCAGCGGTCTTGGGTGATTTTCCGAGACGCTCAACGACCGCATCAGCAAACGCGATGGTCCCGACCGGGTCGCCCGCGCCCTTGACATCACCGGTGTGGACGCCTTCTTCGAGGGTGGTGAGCAGTGCGTTGTTGATGGACGCTGCGATTGATCCGAGTCCGATGTGGCGGAGCATCATCACGCCTGAGAGCAAGAGTGAAGTTGGGTTGGCGATGCCCTTGCCCGCGATGTCTGGTGCGGTGCCGTGGACAGCTTCGAAGATCGCGATGCGATCACCGATGTTTGCACTTGGAGCAAAGCCCAATCCGCCAACAAGTCCCGCTGCGAGGTCAGACACGATGTCGCCCTGCAGGTTAGGGAGCACGATCATGTCGTAGCGGTCTGGGTACATGACCATGTTCATGCAGAGCGCATCGACGATGACTTCGCCCCGCTCGATTTCGGGGTAGTTCTCGCCCATTTTGTGGAAGCGGTTGAGGAACATGCCGTCGGTCATCTTCATGATGTTGGCTTTGTGACCACAGAAGATCTTTTCAAGACCAAGCGAGCGAGCGGTATCGAAGGCAAACTTGTGCACTTGGTCTGAACCCGGTGCGGTGATCAGGCGGAGGTTCTGAACAACATCGGTGAGCAGGCGGTGTTCGATGCCGCCGTAGGTGTCTTCGACATTCTAGCGAACGACATGGAAGTCGATGTTGTATCCTGCTTTGGAGTACACGGTTTCGACGCCGGGGAGTGTCTGGAAGTGACGCAGGTTTGCAAAGGCGCCGAATGCTTTGCGGAGTGTGACATTGATGGACTTGCCGCCTCCACCAGTTGGGGTGCCCATTGGTCCTTTGTAGAGGATTCCGAGATTCTCGACTGCTTGGATTGCTTCGTCTGCGATCCCTGAGGAGTTGCCTGCGTTGAACTCGGTTTCGCCCATCGAAACTTCAACAAACTCAACATGATCCATCACACCCGCTGCTTCAAAGATCTTAAGACACGCTTTGGTGATTTCGGGTCCGATTCCATCGCCTGAAGCGAGTGCGATTGCAAGTTTGGTTGACATAGTTGAAGCTTTCTCTTGGGGCGATTCGTTCTTGGTCAGCATTGGATTCTCACGGTCCGGATCAGCCGAACAACTGGGGTGAATTAAGGTCATAGAGCGTAGACAACCTGATGCAGTTCATCGACACGCGCGACGGAGTCTTTCCATCACCGCAGCCCAGAGCGGAGCATCTGATTGTCTGTCCGCATCTGCATCGTCCATTTCAGGGACCCGCTCAATCCAGATTTCAGAAGCTGACGACGCATCGCCCTCATGCATCGCGGCATATAGCTCGTGTGCATACCCAACCGGATCGCGGGGCATCAATCTAAAAATGCCCGGAAAATCACTGGATTGATCGGAAATACCAATCAAATACACCCCGTCATGAGCATCCGAGAGTTCATTTGGATCGCGCAAAGAGGTGGGGGTCTTGGGCTGATAATGTGCGCCAAGAAGACCAGGCGAAGTGGGGGGGATCTTGTGATCAGGCTGAGACCGAGGATCATTGGCTGTAACAGTTACACCCAGGCATCGACTGATCTTTGAAGCTGAGACTATCCCTAAACGAAGCACAGCGGGTTGATCACTCGTCAGATCAAGAACAGTGGATTCGATCCCCGCTCTGCACGAACCACCTTCGAGAATGAGGAGATCGTGTCCGTCAAAGCCCTCAGCAACATGCGCGGAGGTTGTTGGAGAAATCCATCCCGATGGATTGGCGCTCGGTCCAACGAGGGGCTTACCGAGTGATTCGATCAACGCAAGCGCGATCGGATGACCGGGACAACGGACCGCGACGGTTGGTCCACCTGCGGTCACGATGTCGGGGACGGACTCGGATTTCTTGAGTACCAGTGTTAACGCGCCGGGCCAGAACTCCTCTGCGAGTTTCTGCGCATCTGGTGTCCACTGGTCCACCAGATCTTGTGCCATCGTTGAGCCTGAGACATGGACGATGAGCGGATTATTTGAAGGTCTCCCTTTGAGTGCAAAGATTCTGGCGACCGCATCATGATCCAGCGCATCAGCACCGAGTCCATAGACCGTTTCAGTTGGAAACGCGATGGGTTCGCCAAGACCCAATCGGGCAACAGCAGCAACGATCGCTTCGGGACCTTCGAGAATCTCAGTCATCGCGTCCGGACTCTTGGGATTGAGCATCGTCAGGCTGTTGATCAGCGGACATCTCAAAATCCGCGATGGTCTCGCCGGGTTCGAGCTGATTCGCATCTGGGACAATGAAATCGACACGGTTGCGATCAAGCGTGGTGCCCATTGCTTGGTAGAGATCCACCATCGCGGAGTTGTAGTTGATCAGCGCCTGGATCTCGAAGAGTTCTGCGTTGGCGAGGGATTCCTGCTGATTGAGCTCTAGATTCAGGCGCTCGACGGAATAGCCCGCGTTGGTGAGTTCTTTCTCGATGATCAGCGCCCGGAGTGCTTCTCCCTGAGCAACACGCGAGAGTGTTGTTTGACCAATCAATGCGTGATTCGTGACCACCGCGTTGAGTGCATTTTTAACCTCAAGGACAATCCCCTGGACCGTTCTTCGGTACCCGACGATTGATTGCATGCGTTCTAGGCGCGCTCTTCGGAATCCCGCTTCCCCGATCCGATTCCCGATAGGCTGCTCGTAGGTCAATCCGACTAACCAATCATCGACAAAGCGGTTGGAGATTGAATCGTCGAATGAGTCGCTTACTGAGTCATCAAGACCAAGCAGCTGAGCCTGCGCCGTCAGGTTCAGTGTTGGCAATCGAGAGTTTCGCGCGATGTTCTCGCGGATGGTCGAGTCGTCGATCGTGAGTATTGATTGCTCGATCTCTGGGCGATGGGTGATCCCCGCGTCGATCGCATCAAGTAGCGAAATGTTGATCGTGTCAGCAGAGCTGTCTTCACTGGGAACAAGCACAATTTCAGATCCGACCGGGATGCGGTCATCGTTCATGAGTCTTTTAAGGTTGTCGCTTGCATTGCGGAGCGCGGTCTTTGCGGTGAGCAGATCCGAGCGTCGGCGTTCTACGCGCGCGACCGCATCAGCGACCTGTGCTTGTCGAGCGTCTTGGACCCTGCGTGCTTTGATGTCATCGCGGACCTTGATACCCCGTTCCAAGAGTTTGGCTTGGATGATGAGCTGCTTATACGAACGCACGAGTTGCCAGTACGCTCGTTCGGTATCAGATGCTGATGCGATGAGCTGCTGCTTGAGCGAAGAAACCGCAGAGCGTTCCGCGTTTCTTGCAAGGTAGACCCCTGCAAGCACTCGATCACGACCAAACCCATCGAGGAGCGGTTGCTCGTACCCAACAATAAAGTTCGCAGCATTGCTTGGGTTTGGATCAGCAGCACCGAAGAAGGATGATTCAACATTGCTGTAACCGAGGTCTTGCTGAACACTCAGTGATCCGCCAGTGGTCAGGTTTCTGCGGAGTCCGAGAGTGGCGCTCGCGTTGTCGCTTTCATTTCTGAGTACGCCCGTACCGAATCCTGCTGCTGAGGTCTGAGGCGTGATCGAATCGCGTCCCTGCACACTTCCAAAGAGCGTCCAATCAAACGCAGCTTCCGCTTCGACGAGTGCTGCTTGGGAAATCGCGGGTGCGTACTGAGCAAACTCAACATCAAGGTTTGATGCGATGCTGGTCTGGACAGCGCCCTGGAGTGAGACCGGGACAAGCACCGTTTCGCGTCCGAGTAAATCCAGCCCGATCAGTTCTGCGATGGGGTCCGCGTTGCCGCTTTTGGAAGCGAGTTGTTCTGTGTAGCCATCTGTGGAGAACTCCCGCTGAATCTGCTCGAGGTGATCTTCGCGGATTTCGAGTTTGGAGAGGTCGGTCGTGGTGCTGAGTTCAATGGATCCAGATTCGCTTTCGCTCAGATCTCCGCGTGCTGCTTGGATTTCTCGCTGAACGGAATGGACCATCGCTCTGCGGAGCTGGTCTTCGCTCGACTTCTCAAATGGGGATTGGCATCCTCCGAGCATAACAGTGGTCAGCAATGCTGCACCGATCATGGTGCACCCAACCAACGCGTTTGGCGGTTGCTTGGATGAATTGATGAGAATTTGAGCTCGTCGTGGGGGGTATGTGGTCATCGACCAACGATAGGAGCGTTGAATCCAGCGGTTGCATCCCAGACCCTCAACATTCCCCTTTCTTGTCCTGACTCGAATACACTTGAACACACAACCCGGCATGCACGAGAGGCTCCACGACATCCACCACTCATGCATCGCTCAAATGACGGAGATCCACATGTATCCTGCGACCCCAGTTCAGCACTTAGCCGCTTTAGCCAACCACTCATTCATGGGTACTTTCATCCGCATGATGGTCCTCGCAATGATTTCATTGACCGTTGCTTCTGCTCAGGCGCAAGACTCAGATCCCAAAGATCCCCAGTGGTTCGTTGTCAACACCGATACCGCTTCAATGCGAGGCGGGGATTCAGATATCTATTACACCATCGCGGAGTACACCAAAGGAACAATCCTCGCAGTTGACGGGACCTCGGGCCAGTACTCAATGATCCGGTATCCTGCAGAGCTTGGCGCGTTTGTCCCCGCTCGCGATGCACAAACCACCAAAGCGGGGTCTCATATCCGCTTGACCAAGAAATCAGCACTCAGCGCTTCATCGATGCTTCGTGGTCTTGCGGGATCGTGGTCTCCGGTGTATCAAAAACCGCTTGCTGTCGATACAGAGATGATGGTGCTGGAAACCATTCAAGATGATAACAATACGGTGCAGGGGTACCTGGTTGCGCCGCCTCGTCCTCCAGTGGTCGAGTCGTATCCGTATGGATACATATTGACCAGCTCCTTGCGTGCTGCGACTAGCGAAGAAATCAAACGCCACCAAGGGGGCAAGCAGATCACCACAGGACGACCCGCTCTTCGGCCAGGTGCGGGATTCGAAGCAAGCCAAACAAGGCAACAAGTGAGTGAACAGGCACGTGAAGCCGTGAATGAGATAGTCGATCAATCTGTAAACGAAACAGCGAGCGAACCTGCTGCTGATTCGCAAACACTGAATGGTGCACTCGATGCGATCGAGAACACTCAGGATCAGGCTGATTCGGAGGTCTTGGATCTCCGTGAACAAATGATTATCCCAGAAGTAGCAACATCATCAGATGCAGGAGCTGAGAATCAGAATGTAGAGATGGTCAGTGATTCAGAACCTCAGCCAGCGGTTATCGAGAACGCGGTTCCTGTTGTTCGTACTCCTGTGCGAGTTGAACCAGACAAATCATCGGGTCGCGTTTTGAACTCACGGATCAGCGCCTCGAGTCTTGAGTCACTCGAAGCTTCGTTTACCAGTGCTCGATCGATGTCGCGCGCGGATCTTGACGAGGCGCTCCCAGAACTGCTCGCAGAGTTCACCCGCACGCGTGAATCCATCAGCGAAGAATCCGAAGCGGCTGCGATCGATCAACGGATCGAATGGATTAAGATCAGAATCCAGACCCGCGATCAGCGCCGTGCAATCGCTCAGGCGCTGGCAACCGCAGATACCCAGAGCATTGCGCTGGGTCAAAAGATGGAGCTTTGGAATACCACCCAGGTCTATTCCATGGTCGGTCGTTTGATGCTTTCTGCGGTGTATACCGGGGACAACTTGCCCTTGTTATACCGGATTCAATCGCCCGATCCGATCACCGGACGCGAGCGGACAGTCGGGTACATCGCACCGATGAAAGATGGTGATCTGCGTCGATACCTTGGCCGGATTGTTGGTGTCGTCGGTCGCCCGGTTCGCGACGATGCATTGGCGATGTCGGTGCTGACACCGACGCGTGTAGATTTGATGCCGGGGCAGTAAATGACGGATGCAGACCAATCTGAATCGCGTCCTGCATCAGCTCATCAAGAGGTGCTGACGATTGCGTGTGGTGTTTCGACCATACCGGATCCCGTCGATGCTGCCAAGCAAGCTTGTGATCAGATATCGGTTTCAGCTCAGGGTTCGATCGACCTGGTCATCGGATTCGTGACCCCAAAGTTTGGTCAGCGTGTCGGGATGATTGCCGACGCGATCCGTTCATACCTTGGGCCTAAACACATTTTGCTTGTCTCAGCGCAGGGGATCATGGGCAATGATCTAGAGATCGATGATGAAGCGGGCGTCTCATTGATGGCGGCGCGATTACCAGGCGTTGAGATGCATCCATACTTTCTTGATGCAAGCTGGGGAGCGCAGGATCCCGCAGAGCGAGTTGCCAAGATCAGCGATCTAATCGGGGTCAATGAACAGATGGCTGCTTCGTTTTTCTTTGCTGATCCTTTTTCAGTTCCGCTGGTGAATCTTGTGCCGGCGCTCTCAGACGCACGAATTCAGTACGCAGATGCACACGGACACACCAAAAGGATCGGGACCGTCATTGGTGGGATGGCATCGGCAGCTCAAAATCCCGGGAATAACACACTTTTTCTCGATGGAGAAATCCGCAACTACGGCGCGATCGGGATCACGCTCTCTGGAAACTTGCAGGTAGACACGATTGTTTCCCAAGGGTGCAGGCCTGTCGGAGAGCCCATGGTCATCACGCGCGCCAAAGGGAACCTGATCCTTGAGCTGGGCGGGAAACCCGCGATCGAAGCGATCCGGGAATCATTGCAGTCACTGACAAACGATGATCAGGATCTACTCGAAAACGGTTTGCTGATGGGGCGCGTGATCAATGAGCAGCAATCCAGATTCGGTCGAGGCGATTTCTTGATCCGCAATATTATGGGCGGCGATGAGCAATCCGGCGCCATCGCGATCGCGGATCTGATCCAAGCGGGTCAGACCATTCAGCCACACCTTCACGACGAGCAAACAGCGCGCGAGGATCTCTCGCTGATGCTTGATGCTCAGCGTCTGTATGATCGGCCTGCAGGAGCGCTGGTTGTCTCGTGCACAGGGCGAACGCATGAGTTCTTTGGTGATCGTGGTCATGATGCCCAAGCAATCCGTCACGCGTTCGATCCTCCGGTCGACGGCCCAACACTCGCCAAAGCAGGGAGAGAACTCAACGCGCCGGATCGCGGGATTCCGCTCGCAGGGTTCTTTGGTGCCGGTGAGATTGGTCCCGTCGGGGATTCGATCTTTCAGCACGGACACACAACCGTCGCAGCCCTCTTTCGCGAACCCGAAAAGCTCGATATTTAGAACGATCTTGTGCTGAATTGACTGCCCGCCCATACACTCCTGTATGGATCCAACCGCACAACTCCACGGGCCCAACGAGCTCATCAACTCGACCTCCCCATATCTGCTTCAGCACGCGCACAACCCGGTCCGCTGGCGGATGTGGTCCGACGAAGCATTCGCTGAAGCGGTCGAGCGTGATGTTCCAGTATTCTTGTCGATTGGATACTCGACCTGCTATTGGTGTCATGTGATGGAACGCGAATCCTTCGAGAATATCTCGATTGCGCGGATCATGAACGACCGGTTTGTGTGCATCAAACTCGATCGAGAAGAGCATCCCGAGATCGACGAAATCTACATGGCTGCGACCACCATCATGACCGGCTCAGGGGGCTGGCCCATGTCCGTGTTCCTCGAACCATCCAAACGAAGACCATTCTGGGCAGGGACATACTTCCCACCAGAACCGATGTACAACCGTCCCTCATTCCCGCAGGTTCTCGAATCGCTTTCCCAGGCGTACAAAGAGAAACGCGATGAAGTCATACAACAAAGCGAATCCCTCGCAGCAGCGGTCAGTGAACAGGTTGCATCGGATCATGAACCGGTCGCGGTTGGGCTCAAGCACATCCAGAACGCTGTATCTGGTTTGCTCACACGATTCGACCGGATCAACGGTGGGTTCGGGGGGGCGCCCAAGTTCCCTCAGCCTGTATTCATGGAGTTGCTGCTTGATGCTCGTCCGCTTGTCGATGAAGACACCAAATCAGCGATTGATCAGAGCATCCGTATGACCCTCGACCGCATGGGTATCGGGGGAATCTTTGATCAAGTCGGAGGCGGGTTCCACCGTTACAGCGTCGATGAGCATTGGCTCGTTCCTCACTTTGAAAAGATGCTGTATGACAACGGTCAGCTTCTGAACTTGTACGCCCGCGCTGCGGAGGTGTATGACGATGCGTTCTACCGCCGGATTACGCGGCGCACAGCAGAGTATGTCCTCCGCGAGATGCGTGATCTGAGCACGGATGCAGGAACGACCGGTTTTTACAGCGCCCAAGACGCGGAGGTGAACCGCCGGGAGGGCCAGAACTATTTGTGGACTCCCGAGCAAGTTCGAGAAGCGATTGTTGATCAGGACGATGCTGAGTTTGTCATCAAGGTGTACGGCCTTGACGCGGGAACCAACTTCCGTGATCCGCATCATCCTGAAGAAGCACCGAGCAATGTGCTCAAGCTCGATTCCCGTCCGGAGAAGATCGCAGCGGATATGGGTATGGGGCATGAAGAGTTCCATGCCAAACTCGACACGCTCAATGAAGTGTTGTATCAAGCTCGCCAGCTCAGGGATCAACCAAGCACCGATGACAAGATCGTGTGCTCATGGAATGCGATGCTGGTTTCAGGATTGACCCGCGCTGGTGTTGTGCTTAACGAAAGACGGTATCTAGAGGCGGGTCGTCATGGAGTCGAGTTTCTACTCGATACGATGCGCACGAGCACTGGAGACCTCGCTCGATCTCGCAGGGAACACCGGAGCGAGATCCCCGCAGGTCTCGAAGACCATGCAGCATTGCTGATCGCGCTCATCGATGTTGCGCAAGCAAACAATGATGACGCGATGTGGACCAAGATCGAGCGGCTCTTTATCACCACTCGAAATGAGTTTGAATCTGAGCCTGGCATCTATCACGACACGCGCGAGAACCGGACGGATCTATTCATCCGTCCGCGCTCAGTCCACGACGGAGCGACACCGTCTGGTGTTGGTATGATGGCGCTGGTTCACGCGCAGATGCTCTCGATTTCTCCAGAACCACGATGGGTGGATTGGGCGGTGCCCACGCTCCGGGGAGTCTCCGCTTCGATCGAGCATAACCCGATCGGGGTCGCTAACTCGACGCGCGCGTTGATCGCGATGATCGCTCATCGAGATCGCATCGGTGATCAGTATGCGTTCGCTGGTGCGCTTTCTGCTGAGGATATCACCGAGCCCAAACGACCAGTCAAAGCGTTTGTCTCTGAAGAATCGATCACTGTGAGCGACGACACCCCCGCATCATTTTCTGTCGCTCTTGAGATCGATGATGGGTATCACATCGTTTCAGCAGATCCCGGGAACGCTGAGGCAGCGACCGGGCTCATCCCGCTCAGGGTCGGACTGATTTCAGGTCAGGGGATCGCGGTCTACGCGCAGTATCCCGACGGGGAAGCATTCGGACAACCAAACGATCAGTTCATGGTCCACGAGGGCAGGATCGAGTTCGAAGTTGCGATCGAGAAAGCGGATGGGATCGGGCCAACCCCAGGTGAACCGATCCTGGGAATCACTTTCCAAGCATGCACTGACACCCAGTGTTTAGCGCCGATCACCGCACAACTGAGCGTGCAGGTCAATATCGAATAGCCCCCGGATACTCCATTCTTCGGTTTGTCCCGACTGGTCGGTGAATCCGAGGCTCCAAAGGCCACTTTGTTGGTGGATCCGGTTATACTCCGTTCATGGACCAGACTGCTGTAGATCAGAGTGATATTGAGAAGACCTACGATCATCCGGTGCGCACGATCGCGCTGATGAATCAAAAAGGCGGCGTGGGCAAGACCACCACCTCAGTGAATCTTGCAGCTGCGATCGCCCAGACCGGACGCAAGGTCCTGCTGGTTGATCTTGATCCACAAGCGCACGCGACGCTTCATCTGGGGATTGAGCCTGATGATGAACCGACTGTGTATGACTTGCTCCTTGAACCTGAGCACGGGGTCGCGGGGTGCATCCGCACGATCGATGAGAACCTCTCGATCATTCCTGCGGAAACCGATTTAGCTGCAGTCGAGACCGAACTAAGCGGCGCGAGCGATCGCAATAATCGACTCGCCAAAGCCCTTGCGGTCCGCGATGCAGATTATGAGTTCGTGCTCTTTGATTGTCCACCAGCACTGGGACTCCTGACACTCAATGCACTCGCATCTGCGAGTGAAGTTCTGATCCCCATGCAGGCGCACTTCCTGGCGCTCCAGGGGGTAAGCAAGCTGCTTGAAACAGTGGGGCTTGTGCGCCAGCAGGTCAATCCTGAGCTCCGTGTTGCGGGAGTTGTGCTGTGTATGCACGAACAGCAGACCACGCATTCGCGCGAGGTTGTTGATGATCTTGAGCGGTTCTTCGAATCCGGGCGAGCATCGGGGTCCGCGTGGGCGAGTGCACGCGTGTATCGACCACCGATCCGCAGGAATATAAAACTCGCGGAATGCCCGAGCTTTGGTCAGCACATCTTCCAGTACGCTCCGCACGCGCCGGGGGCGCAGGATTACGGTCAGCTGGGCTCTTCGATTGTTGCGGAGTGGGACCGTGCACTGGCAGCGATGACGGGCGCTGAACTGAGTGAAGCAGAGATCACCGTACTCAGAGGCGCGGAGCAACAGGCCCAACATGATCAGGCCCAGCCCTCATCTGAATCGATCGCAAGCGAGTGAGCATGTCCACTAAGGATGATCCGCCCAAGCCTGCACATGTGCACCCTGTAATCCCACCAGTGACGGTCTTGATTCGGGTTGCATGGGTGTGCTATACCGTAATCCTCCTGACCGCGACCCACTGGCCAAAGCTCGCGATCAAGGGACCGATCGAGCGCACCGACCTCGTCCTTCACATGTCTGCGTTCGGACTCTGGACGCTGCTTCTTGGGGGAACGGGCTGGGTGTGTTCGCGATGCTGCGTAGCGCGCCGGGCGCTGGTGGTCTGCTTGATCGGGATTGGGTTTGGTGCCTTTGACGAAACCACTCAGCCATTCTTTCAACGCGTCTTTGATTGGACGGATCTTGCTGCAGACGCTGCGGGCGCGATTCTTGCGAGCGTGGTGCTTTTGATTGTCTGGTCGTGGATTCAAAAGCGGAAATTCGTTCAATCTACAGAGGCATCCGCTGAATCAGTGGCCCACAGCCCAGCTGATACCCGATCTTGATTGAAGTGGATTCTGATAAGCACCAACCAAAGAACACTCAGTCCGAAGGCGACCAGAAAGTCGTTGGTGCCCAGCATGAAACCGATCAGATGAGTCTTGGAAAGGACACACGCACCGTCGCGGGGCTCACATTGATCTCGCGCGTGCTTGGGTTGATCCGTGATCTGGTGACGGTCCGCGTGTTTGGAGATACCGCGATCGGTTCAGCGTTTGCTGCAGCTTTCGCGATCCCCAATATGTTCCGGAGATTATTCGGTGAGGGGGCGCTCTCCGCAGCGTTCATCCCAGAATACACACGGATGGCTGACGATGATCCAGAGAAGTCGCACGCATTCGCATCGTTGACCATCGGTTTGCTCGCGATGGTTACCGGTGTGTTGACGGTGGTGATCGAGCTGGCGCTGCTTGGCGCAATCATGATGTCATCGGATAATCCGGATCGTGTGTATTCACTCAAGCTTGTGATGGTGATGTTGCCGTTCATGCCATTGATTTGCATTGCTGCGATTATGGGCGGGATGCTCCAGACGCATCGCAGGTTCGGGCCTTGGGCCGCAGCTCCGATTGTGTTGAATCTGTGCATCATCGCTGCGTCTGTCCCTTACTTTTTCGTTGAGAACCCGGACCCCGCGATGTGGGCGTATCCCATCGGGATCGCAGCGGTGATTTCCGCATTGCTCCAGGTTATGTGGTCGATGTGGATTCTGCGGGGCAGGGTCCGTTGGACGACCGCTGTGGGGGGCGCTCGCGATGAAGCACGCGCGATGCTCAAGCGGATGGTCCCGGTGCTCATCGGTCTGGGGACGCTTCAACTCAATGCGTTTGTCGATACTTTGATCGCGATGTATCCCAACTGGATCGGTCCAACCTTTTTCGGTCATGACTATCCGCTCGACGAATCATCCAACGCGGTCCTCTTTTATGCTCAGCGTTTGTACCAGTTCCCGCTTGGTGTGTTTGGAATCGCGGTCGCGACCGCAGCGTTCCCCGCGCTTTCTCGCGTCGCGGGTGATCCTGAACGGTTTGGAGAAATGCTTCGCAGAGGACTCCGGCTGAGTCTGTTCATCGGTATTCCCGCGAGTGTCGGATTATGGATGATCGGGGAGCCATTGATTCGCGTGCTGTATTCAGGATTCGGAGATGGATTCTCTGAAGACGGCATTGTCCGGGCCTCATCGGTGCTTGCTGGGTACTCGGTCGCGATCTGGGCGTATTCGCTCAATCAACTCTTTACCCGCTCGTTCTACGCGAAGGGGGATACCCGCACACCAATGACGATCGCGCTGTGGATGGTGCTATTGAACATCACGCTGAACTTGGTGCTGATCTGGGAGCTTGGTATTGCTGGTCTTGCATGGTCGACCGCTATATGCGCTGTGCTTCAGTGTGTGTTGCTGTGGGTTCAGAATCAGCGTAAGTCTATTGCAGGCAAGTTATTGGATTCTTCGGTGCTGAGGTCGTTGTTCAAGATGGTGTCGGGGGCGATTCTGATGGGGGTGCTGCTCTATGTGGTTCTTGGTCGCTGGGAAATGCCGACCAGTTGGGGTGATCAGACGCTGCGGACACTGACTGTTTGTGCGATCGGTGCAGTGTTTTATGGTGTTTGGTCGATAGTTTGGGGTATGGATGAACTCCGCTGGATCAGCGCCCGTTCAACGGAACGCACGGGCACCACAAGCGGCAACGACGGAGCAGACCGCGATGCATAAAACCAACTCCACAAGTGCGATCTCATCAGCGAACCCGGGAAGCGTGATCAAACTCCTCTTTGCGATTCTTTTCACCGCTGGGATCATCGGACTCTCAGCGTGCAACACCGTGCGAGGTGTGGGCAGAGACATCAGCTCCATGGCTGATGCACTGGATCCAAACGAGCAGTAAGCTCATCAACACGCACAAGCACATGAATCGGCCATCGGTCATCGATCAGAAAGGTGAACGGCGTGGTTGATCTACAAAACAAATCAATACTGATCAGCGGCGCTTCGTCAGGGATCGGAGCTGTGACCGCAGTTGCCTGCGCGAAAGCAGGGATGAATGTCGCGCTGATGGCAAGGCGCGAAGACCGGTTGGCGGAGGTCGCTGAGCATATTCGAGCCCATGGAAAACGCACTCATTTGATCGTTGGGTCTGTAGATTCAGATGCTGATTGCGAGCGTGCGCTCTACGAATCACAAGATGAGCTTGGGCCATTGCACTGCGTGCTCGCCAATGCCGGGTACGGGGGGCAACAGCTCTGTCATACAATGAGTATTCAAGACACGCGCGATATGTTTGAAACGAATCTATATGGGTCTTTGCGCCTTGTCCTTCCGATGATCGAACAGTTCAAAGAACGCGGAAGCGGACACGCGATCATGGTGTCGAGTTGCCTGAGTAAAATCGGGCTTCCTAACTACGGCCCATACTGCGCCACCAAAGCAGCGCAAGATTATATATGCAGAGGAATCAGGCTCGAGCTCAAGGGTACTGGTGTCCATGTATCAAGTGTTCATCCGATCGGTACCAAGACCGAGTTCTTTGACACCGCATCCAAACGGATCGGTCAAGATTCAGGACCCAAAGGTATGCGGGGATACACACTACAACCACCAGAACGGGTTGCCAATGCAATTGTCCGTTGTTTGCGCAAACCAAAGGGCGAGGTCTGGACGAGTCTGCCAACCCGTCTCGCGATGGCGGGAACCGTGGTCGCCCCCAGCCTTACCGACTGGGCTCTCGCACGGGTAATGCGAAAGAAATAACATCTAATCAAGCCTTTTGGGTGGTGTGTGCTTTGCGTGGATTGCGAGGCGGGATGTTGTGGTGAAGTGTTGAGAATCAAGAAGTTCGTGCTTGGCGCTGATATCAAAAAATGATACGATATAAGAATCGAACGCGTACTCATTCATATCACATGTAATTTACGAGAATCAATATGACATTCAAGCACACAGCTGGCAAGCATACCCCCGTCAGAGACAGATCTGGCTTTACTATCGTTGAGCTTGCTGCGGTTATCGCGATACTCACCACGCTGGCAGCTCTGCTTGGTCCAGCGGCGGGCAAAATGAGATCGCAGGCGCGCGGGATCACAAGCGAGTCCAGACTCAATACCATCGGGCAAGCGAGCGCGATGTACAGCATGGACTCACAAGGTGCCATCGCGACCTTCAACTGGCAACCGGGCGAGACCTATGTTGATCTGCGCAGCGGGAACAGCTTTGTCCCGTCGAGCCAAAACGATGCCGCTGCGTATCAAGCTCGTGATATCCTCTACCGCGCGACCGGTCGACTGAACGGTCAGTTCCGAATTCTCGCTCCGTTCTCGAGACTTGTTCATCGCCGGTATTCGCATCTCGTGCTTGCAGATTACATGGGCACCGTCGGTCAGGACCTGTGGGCGGATCCAAACGATTACAACCAGTTAATTTGGCAACTTGCTCCCACAAGCTACTCCTTTGTTCCGTATGGTGATGGTTCGCCACCCTTCGGGTATGACTCGAGCTTCAGTTGGGCTACGAGTTCGATCTATCAGATGTGGGCTTTTGGTTCAAGCTACCAAACGGTCCCGTTCGCATGGATGCCGGACTTTGCGCCGACTTATGCTCCCTTATCTCAAACGCCGCACTTGCTGACTGTTGCAGGGAGCGGCGGTTTCTCATTAGGTGGACGCGAGCAGACTGAAGTTCGTTTCCCTTCAAGCAAAGTCTTTATGTTTGAAGAGTTTGATCGCGAGCGTGTAGGTGATCCGTACTTTGCGTATGACTACACCACCCCCGCCAAACTCATGTTCGATGGTTCAATCAACACGATGGAAACAGCTAGAGCCAAATCAGCGGTCTCGCCCGATCTGTATTCCTTCGGTAGCAAGCGTGCATGGAGCCAGCGATACTTACCGATCGATACCTTCCCACTCCCAATGGGCGGTGCAGGTGATCAGACCGAACTCGACATGCGATACCGGTGGACCTTGGAAGGCCTGCAAGGCGTGGACTACACACGCACGCTGAGCCGGCCACGAAGGTGAAGCTTTCTCGGTGGTGAAGTTCTCTCGATAGCGATGTCTTCTCTGTGGGTGTAGTTGTGTATGTATGAGTTATGTATTGTCAACATGTCCTGAAAGGATCAAAGAATGCGAACCAAATCAGTTTTTCAATCAAGACCCCACAATCAGCAGCGATCATCCAAAGCCTTTACACTGATCGAACTCGTCTCAGTTCTTGCGGTCTGCGCGAGTGTCACCGCAGTGCTTGCGCCCTCGATGAAAGGGATGCGCTCGCAAATGCGTGGGGTTACCAGCGAAGGAAATCTTTCAACGATCGGTCAAGCAGGCGCGATGTACGCGCTTGACAACAACAATCGGATTTTCTCATATTCATGGGTTGCAGGTGAGAAGTATCCGAATTTATTCAATGGTAATTTTCGAGTAGCGGATTCCGATTTTGAAGCCATTACTTGGCAAGCTCAGAATATTCTTCAACGTGCGACTGGTCGTATAAGAGGAGTGGGTCGAATTATTACACCTAGTAGCAGACTCATGAGCCGGGCGTATTCTCATCTTCCGCTCGCTGATTATTTGGGTGGGAATGTGAGCGATCCACTGTGGGCGGATCCTGCAGATTCAAATCTGTTGCACTGGCAACAGAACCCGCTGGATTTTGATGAGGGGAACTCCTTCCCATATGGGAATGGATTGCCAGACCAAGCTGGGTATGACGATAATGGGAACTGGCCTAACCGTTCCAATGTACAGCTCTGGCCATTCTCATCGAGCTACCAGACCGTTCCTCATTCTTGGCAGCAGGACTTTGGAAATCAGTATATTCCAATTACTGATACTCCGCACTTGTTTAGTTTTACAACCACTCCTCCTCTAAATCCAACACCTCAGCTTGGCAATCGCCGATACAACGAGGTTCGATTCCCATCTGCAAAAGTACACATGTACGAGGAGTTCGACCGCGAGCAAGCTGGATCTCCGTACTTCTCATATGACCACGCGCAGTCCGCGAAGCTGATGTTCGACGGCTCGATCAACACCGCGATGAGCGGACTCGCGCAGAGCTCGGTAAGCCCCGCAGATTACATCAATGGCGACAAGTTCGTCTGGGAACAAACCTATGTCCCGCTTGATACCTTCCCGCTCCCGCTCGGTGGTCTTGGTGACCAGACGCTCCTGAACCAGCGTTTCCGCTGGACCCTTGGTGGTTTGCAGGGTATCGATTACGCGCAAACCCTGTTCGGGCGCTAAATCGAGAGTCAATCAAAAAGCTTAGCCCTCCTGCATTGAGAAGGATTTTTTGCGTGGTGCTTTAAATCCTTGCTTGGCGCGGATGGTGTTTTCTTGTAAGATAATTATAACAGGCGATGGGGATTACCTGGACATTATTGTTTATAGGAGGTTTACTGATGTATACAACACAACGATCCGGATTTTCATTGATTGAGCTGGCCGCGGTGCTCACGATGAGTGTGAGCGTGACAGCGATTCTTGCACCGACGATGAAAGGGATGCGCTCGCAAATGCGTGGGGTGACCAGCGAGGGGAACCTCTCAGCAATCGGGCAAGCAGGCGCGATGTACGCGATGGACAACGACAATCGGATTTTCTCATTTTCATGGGTTGCCGGTGAGCCATATGTTAACTTGTTCAACGGTAGAGAGCGAACAGCCACCAGCGATTACATAGCGACCGCATGGCAAACCCAAGATATTCTTCAGCGTGCAACAGGTCGCATATCTGGCAAAGGCAGAATCCTAGGGCCTGTTGGCCATCTTGTGGGCCGGCGGTTTTCCCATCTCCCACTCGCGGACTACTTGGGCGGGAATGTGAGTGATCCAATGTGGGCGGATCCTGCAGATTCAAATCTGTTGCACTGGCAACAGAACCCGCTTGAGTACTTTGACCAAGGGAATTCCTTTCCGTACGGGAATGGGTTGCCAGATCAAGTTGGGTATGACGATGATGGCAACTGGGCCAACAATCCCATCATCCAACTCTGGCCATTCTCATCGAGCTATCAGGCTGTCCCCTTTGCATGGCAGCGTGACTTTGGGAACGGGACTTTGTTCGCACCATCTGCTGAAACGCCGCACTTGTTCAGTACAGTCTTTAATTCTCCTCAAACATTAGGCAATCGCCGATACAACGAGGTTCGATTCCCATCTGCAAAAGTACACATGTACGAGGAGTTCGACCGCGAGCAAGCGGGATCGCCGTACTTCGCGTACGACCACGCGCAGTCCGCCAAGCTGATGTTCGACGGCTCGATCAACACCGCGATGAGCGGACTCGCGCAAAGTTCCGTGAGCCCCGCAGATTACATCAATGGCGACAAGTTCGTCTGGGAACAAACCTATATCCCGCTCGACACCTTCCCGCTTCCACTGGGCGGTTTGGAAGATCCAACATTACTCAACCAGCGTTTCCGCTGGACACTCGGTGGATTGCAGGGTATCGATTACGCTCGAACCCTGTTTGGACGGTAATCGGATTAGAAATACAATTGAAAAGCCCTCCCGGTGGTGGTCGGGAGGGCATTTTTTTCGTTCCGAGTATTGGGGGTGTCCACTGCCGTGGTTGTGTCCCTGACCTTGGTGCATCCTTGCACCTGGGTCCCATCCTTGGTGGGGCTTGGGGGAAACAGAAACCCCTCACCTTCCTCTACTCGGTCCGGATTGTCTCGACTCCATAAACGGCGGCAGGTCACCAGTGTTCATGTCGTCGACGCTTGTGCCTTGGGTTCGTCATTGAACCGTTCGGCGTGATTCGTCATCCCGTTCATCATGAACAGGTCTCTTATCGAGATTGCATGCTGACTTTCTCAGCAATCTCGTGCATACGGGCGAGCTTGTCGTTGAACGACTGCTGCCAGGATTCTCGGTCTCGGATCTCCAGTCGATCCCCGGCTCCGATCACGATGATGTCGCGTGGGAGTTGCAGCGTCTCGACCTGCCATGCGGGCAAACGGATACGGTGGTTGGCATCCACATCCACTTCCTCGGCTGCTGAGTGCAGAATCGCATCCAGCTCGGCTTGGTCCGGGGAGGGTGTGAGCGAGGGTGCTGTCCGGCCGGCGGTGTAGAGTTCGTTGAACATCGAGTGGGTGTATAGCCGAAGAGCATTTGTCTGTGGCCAGGGGATGCAGAACCATGTGGCTCCGTCCTGGTTGGGATCCCACCGATTCCGGAACTTGGCCGGGATTGCGAGCCGAGTCTTGGCGTCGATCGTCGCGTTGGCTTGTCCGGTGAATGGCACTGTGATTTGCCTCGATGGGGTTCATGTATGGGATTATGTCCCACATCGACCCACAACGCAACCCGCTCTACCCACGGTTGTGCATTTTGGGGATTCAATGTGGATAGTTGCGTGTCAAAAAGGCGCAAATATGCGCTGTTTGAATCTACTAAGTTGTTTCTGATTCTGTGTTTGCGATCTGAGCTGTCAATTTGAGTGTGGATACACAAAATCATGTGGACTTCGAACAAGATTGGCTCTGATCAGGTCGATCTTGGGTGCTTGGGGCTCTTCAAAGCTCCGAAGATTGAAAAAACGCACCAGGATTCGGATTTGCAACACGCAGAAAAACAGGTCATGGAAGAGGTGATCGCACGCATTGAGCGTGGGCGGTACCTGATGACCTCGCACTATGACGATCAGCGTGCAGGGATCTTGGTGGAATCAATCCAGTGGCTCACGCTGGACCCATTACTGATCGGGATCTCGGTCCGCAAAGGTCATGAGATCGATCCGCTTATCCGGGATTCGCGATCGTTCGCGGTTGGGTTTATCGAAGAGGATGACAAGTTCATCACCAGACGATTCAGCGAACGCCTCAACGGTTCAGATTCTGCAATCTATGTTGAGGGCTCGTGCACCTTTGACACGCTCTTGAGTGACTCGCTTGTGACGGGGAGCCCGCTGCTCCCGCAATGCAAAACATGGATCGATTGCACTGTGCTTCGCAGGGTCGATATCGAAAATGCGTTTGAGTTCTTTGTCGGGACAGTTGTGGGCATGGTGCACAATGGGGTCAGGGTGCACATCGAATCGGAAGTTCCAGACAACGAAGACTGATCGTTCATTGATCAGCCATAGATCAGCCATTGATTAAATGTGTGACGACATCACCGCGTTGAGTTTCTGGTTGAATGCTTCGTACGAAAATCGTAATGCATTGGATCGGCAATCATCGTGCATTCTTTGGGTGATACCCGCGGCGATGAGTTTCTTGAGCACATGTGCGAGCTCATCGGTTTCAGGGAGGTCAAAGAACGCGCCGGTGCGAGATTCCACGATCGAATCCAGCGATCCGCCTGCGCGCCGTGCGATTACCAAGCAGCCGCATGCTTGGGCTTCGACCGCGGTAATCCCGAAGTCTTCAATCTGGGGCTGAATGAGCGCGAGCCTTGTTTGATAGAGCTCACGGATTTTTTCATCGGAAACATGACCATGAAAGGTCGCGATATGATTCTTGGGATCCAGCTCAGATGCTTGTGATTTGAGCACCGATTCGTGTGATCCGGTCCCTGCGATATCGATTGGGATGTTCAATGACGCAGCGGCTTGGATCGCGAGATCGACGCGCTTGTAAGGTTCGAGCGCGCCGACATAAAGCAATCGTTCTTGGCGCGGTGAGTCAGCTGGCACAAAGTAGTCTGTGCGCACCGGCGGATGGATAACCAACGCATCGCGGTTGTATGTGTTCTG
This sequence comes from Phycisphaerales bacterium, assembly GCA_045105315.1. Classification (GTDB taxonomy): domain Bacteria; phylum Planctomycetota; class Phycisphaerae; order Phycisphaerales; family UBA1924; genus UBA1924. The sequence continues at coordinate 19,856 of JBGCDI010000055.1, forward strand.
GATTTCGCTTGCGATGAAGTTTGAGTTGGCGATGAACTGGGTGACATGCGATGCGGTGCGCTGATCCCACTCGCGCAGCCGATCTCCGTAGTAATCAAGTCCCGCTGCTCGCAGTCTTGATTTGAATCCTGGAGTAGAAGTGTACTGCTCGCTTTGTGACCACAGATACCGGGCAGGTGCATGGCAGTAGCAGAGATGGGGCACGCCTGGCGGAGGATTCAGAGATTTGATCGCTGCTGATGAGGTAGAGATCAGGATATCGATTGGTGAGTTGTGATAATCTTGGTGAAGTGCTTTGGTGAGCTGCTCGACCGCTTTGGGGTATCGCGGGAGCAACCATCGGCGGAGCGGTGACGGCAGTGAGTTGAGCGATGAGGTCCTGCGATCGATCGCATCGATTGCGGGGGTGATTGGTTTGCCTGAATCAAACATCGTGTAGATGGTCGAGATTTGTGATCCCGAGTTCATAAGCTGGGTCGCGATGGCATCTAGGACCAGTTCCCCTCCTCGTCTTGCGACGAGCCAATCGTGGGCCAGGGCGACGCGCACGCCTGCACTTTGGTTTGCGCGAGTGGGAATAACTGACTGATCGGTTGGGTCTACCATTGTTTATATCTGAAGCGGTTGTTCTTGCTATTTGTATGGACAACGCTTTGGGAGAGTGCGTCTTAAGGTTTACTGGTCGGTTCGTGCGTCTTAAGCAGTCTGAATCAGTGATCCAATGGAGGATAGACCAGTGACTCAGCAGACTCATAAGAACACCAAGAAAGCTCCGACACCTGCGAATCGATTCGGAATGGATTATCGCGCCGCGGCTGATGAGCTTGGGACCCCGGTGACCCCGATCATTGATGGTCATGCGCACATCAACGGCGCAAGGGCAGCAAAGGTGTATAAAGAAGTCTGTGATCTATATGGAATTGAGCGTGTGTACTCGCAGACTCAGCTCTCACAAGCCCATGCTGTGAAAGAAGTGATGGGGGACAGGATTCGGTTTGTTGCGATCCCTGAGTACATGCATGAAGATCGCAAATGGGCCCACACAGAAGGCTTCCTAGAGAACCTCGATGAATGGCATGCGCTGGGAGCACGCATGGTCAAGTTCTGGGGAGCGCCGCGTCTCCGCGATTACGCAGCACCGATGGGGATCGATCCTGATGACATCGTCCCATTCGATTCTGAGTGGAAACTCAAGATCGCTGCACGCGCTCAAGAGCTAGGGATGTCGCTGATGGTTCATGTTGCTGATCCAGATACCTGGTTCTCTACCATGTACACCGATGCTTCAAAGTATGGCACCAAGCGCCAGCAATATGACTCGCTCAACCGGCTGCTGGATTCAACAAACATGCGGTGTTTAGGAGCACACATGGCGGGCAGTCCTGAAGATCTGGATTTCCTGGGACAGCTTCTGGATCAACAGAAAAAGCTAGTCATTGACACCAGTGCAACCAAGTGGATTGTTCGAGAGCTTTCCAAGCAACCAACAGACAAACTGGTCCATCTGTTGACGAAATATGAGGGCCGCATCGTCTTTGGGTCCGACATCGTGACGCACGATGATCACCTGACAGCAAGCGATCCAGACAATCCTGCGTTCGGAAATCAGCTCGCAAACAGTGAAGAAGAAGCGTTCGATTTATATGCGTCGCGATACTGGGCGCTGCGGACAATGTACGAAACCGACTACAGAGGCGAATCCAACATAGCGGATCCAGATTTGAAGATGTGTGATCCTGAGAAGTATGACGACATGAGTGCTCCCGCGCTTCATGGGCACGCTATTGATGAAGAACTGCTCAAGGTGCTCTACAGGGGGGCATGTGAGCGCACGCTTGATGAGTGGTACGGGATGAACAGCTGAGTGGGGTCCATGTCTTGGGTCAGCCCATCAAGAGTGGGTACGGCTCCATGTAGATCAGCAGAGACACTGAGCTGAAGGCGTAGAAACGCTTGATTTGGGGTCAATAGTCCAATAATCTTGGTTTATATCTGGTATTTCGATTGTTTGCCGCTTGTAGATGAGTGTCAGAGCGGGTAATCTACCTCTTCGTTTTTCTCGCATGCCATCATCCTCGTGGGGTTGATGAGGGCTGTTTAACACAGGTATTCGTGGATCACGCTCAGGGTGTCTTTTGGCATTCTGGGCTGGAGGATCGTTTCTATGAAGTCAGTTATCCAGTTGTTTACAGTTTCAGGAATGGCGCTTGCTTGTGCAGGTGCTGTGTCAACCGCTCACGCGAGTTCAGATGCTCAACCAGCCGTGGATGGTTCGGGTCTAGGTGGTTCGGGTCTGGGTGGATCTTCCCATATGGAAGTGTTGGAGTCGTCTCACCGCCAGATCGCGATTCCAGTCGACTCTGGACCAGTCTCGGGAGCTTCGGTTGCTGGAGGCGTAAGTTCGCAAGATGTGCGCGGCGCTGATGCGATTCAAGAAGCTGTGTGGTCCACGATTGTTCGTGTTGACGATGCTGCGTGGCTCCGGATCGAGTTCGATGATGTTGATCTGTCCTCAGCTACCGAAGGCTCGCGTGAAAGCTACCTCCGAGTAACCTCGCTCTTTGATGGGTATGAACAGTACCTTGACTTTGATGCGCTCCAGAAATGGGGAAACACAACCGCATATTTCAATGGCAGCGCGGTCAAAGTCGAAATCATGGCCTCACCAGGCAGCACCACCAATGACCGTGTCCAGATCTCAGGAGTCCAAGCTTCTGCATCAGTCAACCCCGCTTCCATTTGTGGGACTGTCGATGATCGGACCCTTTCGGATGATCCGCGTGATGGACGATTGATGCCCATCGCGTGCAGCGCCTGGTTATTCGGTGAGCAAGGGAGTTCGTTCTTGTCCGCTGCCCACTGTGGTCCTGGTGCAGGCGATGTGATGCAGTTCAATGTGCCATTGTCCACAAGCAATGGTGTTCGTCAGAACCCGCCTCCCCAGGATCAGTATGTTGTTGACGGGTCTTCTGCCCAAACATCCGACGGGATTTTCCTCGGAAATGACTGGGGATTCTTTGGTGTGTTTGACAACACCGATACAGGATTGTCGCCGCTTGATGCGCAGGGTGATTCCTACACGCTGACACCCTCACCGATTCCAAATGATGGTCGTCCGATCCGGATCACTGGATATGGATCGACTTCATCCCCGGTCAATCCGAGATGGAACGGTGTCCAGAAAACCCATGTTGGACCATTCCAGGGGTACTCCGGGAATGTTGTCCGGTACACAACCGACACTACAGGGGGCAACTCTGGTTCCGCGATTCTTGACGACACCACGAACATGGCGATCGGTATCCACACCAATGCAGGATGTGGCACCGGTGGTGGTTGGAACAACGGGTGCAACTTGTTTAATGTTGATCTTCAAACCGCCCTCGCCAATCCGCTTGGGATGACGGTTCCTCGGTCAATCCAAGCGATCCCGTCACCAGTCCCAGCGTTCGTTTCACCAGCGGGTGGTGAAACTCTTCAACTCGTGATCTCAAACTTCCAAGGCCGTGAGATTGTTGGTGTGCCGACTCTCTGGCTCGATACCGGTTCGGGGTTTGTGTCTTCACCAACCACCATGGTTAACTCCAACACATACGAAGCAATCTTGCCAGCAATCGATTGCGAAACAGCAATCGCGTACTACTTCGAGCTCAATGATAATCAAGGCGAAACCACCACATACCCAAACGCGGGCGCTCAAGGCGCACTGGCAACCATCGCGCTTGACTCGCTTGAAGTTGCTCATGAAGACAATTTTCAAACCGATATGGGCTGGATTGAAGCGGAGAACTCAGGTGTAACCAGCGGCGAATGGGCACGGATTGTTCCGCACACGACAACCGGAAATGGTGGTCCAACTGCAGATGCTGATGGATCCGGCAGAGCGTATGTCACTGGGCGCGTTATTAACGAGGATGTTGACGGCGGGGCAGTAACCCTGACATCCCAGCTCTTTGACGCATCCGTTGTTCTCGATCCAACATTCAGTTTCCAAGCATGGGTCAACACGCAAGACGATGAAACGCTTCAGGTCGAGTTCTCAAGTACCTTCGGGCTGACCTGGGTACCTGTTGATCAGATCCAAGACACCCAAGGCTGGGTCAAAATGAACTACCGGATTTCTGAGTATGTGACTCCCAACCAGATCTTCCAGGTCCGGTTCATCATCAGTGATGACGGGGCGGATTCACTCGTCGAAGCTGGTGTTGATGACATGAGCATCGCAAGCATGATTTGTAACACCAATGAGTGCGCAGCGGACTTTACCGGTGAGGGTGATCTGAACTTTGCGGATATTTCTGCATTCCTCGCAGCGTTTGGTGCTCAGGATGCATCTGCTGATTTGGTCAGCGATGGAAGCTTCAACTTCCTTGATGTCTCTGAGTTCCTGAACTTGTTTGGTGCTGGCTGTCCATAAGTCGCGCTGCTCATAGAGAAGTGTTTCTTGGGAACATCATCGTTCATACATATGTAGATTCACAAAAGCCGCACTGAACGCAGTGCGGCTTTTCATTTCGCGGATTCTCATATCGCGGCCTTATATATCGCTATGAGCGTGGATTCAGTCTTGTGTCGAGAGTGCTCGTGCAGCAAGGGCTTCGAATCGTGCTGCGAGTTCATCTGAGCTTTGCTCGTCGAGTTTGGTGCCAAACTTGACATCCATTTCTGGGGTCACGAGTGGATCAAAGAACCCGACTGTTTGACGGGTCAGTTTCATCGGCGCGTTGCGGATTGATCCTGAGATACTTCCTTTGGTGATGTTTCTGCCTGGGATCATGAATCCGGCGCCGTCGTAGACACCGATTTCGCCGTTGGTGATCACGATCCAGCGGATCGCTGCGGACGCTGCGGTGGGTTCGATCGGAGTGTTTCCGGGTTTCGGGGAGAGGAAGAGGTGGACGCGGACGAGTGAGCCTGAGATTGGTGACCAGTCTTGAGATTCGGTGAAGAATGCGGAGAGTTCGGCGTCTGAGAGATCGGTGAGGTACACATCCGCGGTGTTTTTGTCTGCAAACCGGTACGCGCGAGTCGGGTATTTCGCTTCAAAGACCAGTCCCTGTGAGTCGCGGGTGACGCTGGCTCCGGATCGACCTCCAGAGAAACCAATAGTTGAGCACGCGCTCATGGAAAGGGCACTTATCGTGGCAACGCAGGCTAAAAGACGGCAGCAGTGGGGGTTCATGGGATCACTGTAGGGTCTGTATGCTTACAGAGTGCAACCACCGCGCTGCGCATGCGGATCTGGTATAGATCATACCGATATAGAGTGTTGGTATTGATCGGGTCGCAGCGTTGCATAAAGACTTCGGTTCAATGGGCAGCGCACAGAAACATAGATGGAGGCTGAGCTGATGTGTCCACCAAATCGTCCCGCAAGATCAATGATGCAAGCATTGCCAGTATTACCAGTAATGAGCCATTTCATCAACCAGGCTGGTCACGCACTGAGTTTGATAGGCATGATTGGTGTTCTTGGGGCTTTGGGCAGTGCTGCGCCAGCTCAGGTGACCTTTACAACCACAGGGACCTCCGGAACTGGGGGGCAGGCATGCTCAACGGGCAGCTTTGCAACAGGTTCCGGGGGAACCGGGACATTTACAATTTGTTACACCTTTAACTTCAGTAACAACGGGTGCGGGATCTTTTTTTATGACAGACGCTTCAACAGCATCATCGAAGGTTCAGCATCCGAGCTAACCGATTCGGATGGGGAAAGCCCGATGCATCGCGGAAAGAAGCTGATTCCCTACACTGCTCTTGAATACGCACGCGATCTGATGGCTGCCCAGTCCGTGCCCATTGAGGGGCTTGAGAATATGGTCATCCACCAGTGTGATGATCCAGATTGTGATGTAAACGAACGCACCAGACGGTACCCAAGAATGAAGGCGGCATTCCTTGCTACCAATGCATACAGCGAGTATCTGAAGGAGAATCCTGAGGATTGGGCTGTGCTCAGAGAGTTCGCGATCGCGATGATGCTTACCAATGAGCACCAGTCTGCGATGTCTCTCATGCACGAAGCGTACATCCAGGACCCAGGTTTGGCTGAGCAGCCAGTTGCTGCTGATCTGCTTGGTCCTCAGCAACGGTTTATGCGCGACTTGGTGGTTGATGCTGTGAAATGGGCCCACCGAGATCCAAGTGATCACGCGTGGTTGCTGGTTAGTGTGCTGATGCAGAGTGTTGATCGTGATGATCGAGCGCTGGAAATGCTGGAAAGATCACGAGATCTTGGTCTCGAAGAGGTAATTTATGAGCCTCTCAAAGCGGAGCTTGATTGAGCCCTTTGTTTTTGTATGCATTTTGATAGGGCGTTGTGGGTGCGGACTCGGGTGTGGTTCGCGTGGTCATTCGCGTTCAGAACTACTGAATTGACAACCCAATAGCATGGTGATTGATGGACTCATCAATCGGCGCGGTCTAGAGTCAAGGCCCGACTCATCGCGTGATGTGTTGGGATCATTGTGAACCGTGTGAACCACATGCGTGCCGATCTGGCCGGATCGGATGCTGATTCTGAGAAGAATTCGCGGGTGCGCTTGTGGGAGGTGGAGATCAAATGGCCGGTAAAGAGTTAATCGAAGAGTTTAAGATTATGGCTCCGGGAGGGCAGGCAACGCCGGCTCCACCTCTGGGTCCTGTTCTTGGTGCAAAGGGTGTCAACCCTGGGCAGTTCATCCAGCAGTTTAACGCAGCAACAGGCGCTCTCAACGGCAAAGTCGTTGGCTGTGTCGTTCGTGTCTTTAATGATCGCTCGTTTGAGTTCGACATCAAGTCGTCCCCTGCGTCCGTGCTTATTAAAGAAGCAGCGGGTCTTGAGAAGGGTTCGGGAGAGCCTCAGAACATCGTCGGTTCGATCACAAGCGACCAGTGTCGCAAGATCGCTGAGGAAAAAGCTGAGGATCTGAACGCACTGACAATCGACGCTGCGATGAACACCATCGCGGGCACCGCTCGTTCAATGGGCATTAAGGTGGAGGGTTAATCAATGGGAACCACCAAACGCGCCAAAGAAGATATGGCAAAGATCCCTGCAGAACCGCTGGAAGCACCAGCGGCACTCGCAGCAGTAAAGAGCTTTAAGCAGACCAAGTTTGACCAGTCGGTCGAAATCTGCATGCTTTTGGGTGTTGATGTCAAGCACGCAGACCAAATGGTTCGCGGGTCAGTCTCACTCCCAAACGGCATCGGCAAATCCAAAAGAGTCATCGCATTCTGTGCTCCTGAGCATGTCAAAGATGCGCTCGAAGCGGGTGCAGTCGAAGCAGGCGGCGACGACCTGGTCAACAAAGTCAAGGGTGGTTGGTTCGACTTCGATGTCGCGATCGCTTCACCTGACATGATGCGTGTGATGTCAATCCTTGGTAAGGTGCTCGGTCCTAAGGGTCTGATGCCTTCACCGAAGAACGGGACTGTGACACCAAAGGTTGCTGACGCGGTCCGTGACTTCTCAGCTGGTAAGCTTGAATACCGGGCGGATAAAGGCGGCAATGTCCATGCGATCTTGGGCAAGATGAGCTTCTCAGAAGCAGATCTGCTCGAGAACTACAACCATTTCGTGACCACGATCGAGAAGGCTCGTCCTTCAACGGTCAAGGGTCAGTATGTCAAGAAAATCACGCTCAGTGGCACCATGACCCCAGGGGTTAACATTGCCATCGTGAGCGACGAAGAATAAAGGGGTCATCCGATGAGTAAGCCAGTCAAGGAAATGATGATCCAGGATTATGTCGACCGCATCGGCGAGCATGAAGATGCTCTCGTGATCGGTCTTCGCGGGATCAGCTCCAACGATACAAACGCGATCCGTTCAGGACTTGCCAAGAAGGAAATCCGCGTGACCATCATGCGGAACAAGCTCTTCGGCAAAGCCTTCGGGGAAACCAATCTCGCTCCACTCAGCGACATCATGTCCGGTGCCAGTGCGCTTGCGTACGGCGCTGAGTCAGTCGTCGATGTAGCTCGCGAGATCGTTGATCTCCTCAAGCAATACCCAGACATGGAGCTCAAGGGCGCCGTGCTTGATGGGATGTTGTTCGAGGGCGATGCGGGTGTGAAAGCACTCAGCAAGTTCCCAACACGCGACGAAGCCATCGCTCAAGATGTCACCCTCGTGCTCGGCCCAGGCCGCAAGCTCGTTGGTGCCCTCAAGGGTCCTGGTTCAGCAATCGCGGGCATCATCAAATCCATCGAAGAGAAACTCGAAAAAGGCGAAGCAATCGCTCAGGCATAATGCTTGGATGAGTGTTTCGTGCGGTCAGCATGGCGATGTGCCATGTTGTCTGTGAACATCAGTTCAAAACTGTCCCGCGTGTGCTGTTCGCATGCGTGGTCAATAAACAACCCGTATTTATCCGACTGGCCCTGAGCTCTTGAATGAGCAGGGTTAAAGAATCGAGCGGTTCGATCCCTCTCGGGTAAACGAGTCTGGCACACAAAGCTGTGCATTACGAAGAAGGAGTTGGGCAATGTCCGACGAAGCAACCAAAACATTTGACGCAAAGATCTCTAAACTCGGCGACGAACTCGCTGGTCTCACCCTCAAGGAAGCAGTCGACCTCGGTGACTACATGAAGGACACCTACGGCATCGAAGCTGCTGCTGGTGGAGCTGTCATGATGGCTGCTGGTGGTGGCGATGACGCTGGTGCTGCTGCTGAGAAGACATCATTCGATGTCATCATCAAGGGCCCTGGTGGCAACAAGATCCAGACCATCAAGGCAATCCGCGAAATCACCGGTCTTGGCCTCAAAGAAGCAAAGGCTCTTGCAGAAGAAGCTGGCGCCAAGGTCAAGGAAGGCGTCTCCAAGGACGAAGCAGACGAGATCAAGGGCAAGCTCGAAGAAGCTGGCGCCGAAGTCGAAATCGCTTAATAGTACATTTGGCTCGGGACTCGCGTTTCGCGTGTCCTGGCCTATCGGATTTGGCCGGGCGTTCCGCATTGGAGCGCCCGGTTCTCTCATGTTCATCGAGCATGCTTGGTCTTCGATGAACAATGCGGTTCAAAGCCGACTCAGAAGGTCGGTCTTTGATTGGGTAATGGGTGTCTGAGTGGTTGAATTCTGGTTTGCTGGTATTTAGATGAGTGTGTGCACACGCGTCCCGTATTGCTCTAAGTGTAGCAAATCGCGGGCCGAGACTGGTTTGTAGGTCTCTGTGTGGATAGACTTTGTCTTCAACCGGCATTCGGGGCAAACCACAATTTATAGAGTTCTTCACATACGCATTGTCAATACAGACAATGGTACTGTGTCGAGAACCACAACGAGGTGATGGATGGCAGCGACCAAAGTGCGCCAAATGGAGCGCGAGCGATTGGTTCGGAGTTTCGCTAAACGAGGCGATGCAACGGAAGTCCCCGATCTTTGGCAGGTGCAACAAGCGGCCTACAGCCGTTTCCTTCAGGTCGAACTCGACCCAGAGGAACGCGAGACTAAGTACGGTCTCGAGTCTTTGCTGCGCGAGATCTTCCCAATTGAATCGTACGACGAGACGATGAAGCTTGAATATGTAAGCTACTCGCTCGACGAACCACGCTACACCCCAGACGAGTGCCGTCAACTCCGGTTGACCTACGGCCACCCGTTCAAGCTGTGCCTGCGCCTCAAACGCGAAACTCACGGCGACCTCCCCGAGGAAGATATCTATCTCGGTGAGTTCCCGATCATGATGGGCGGCGGTGAGTTCATCGTCAACGGTGCAGAGCGCGTAATCGTGTCTCAGCTCCACCGCTCACCAGGTGTGGACTTCTCGATCGTTTCGTCTGAAGCTGACCGTCCGCTCCACTCAGCGCGCGTCATCCCAGAGCGAGGCTCATGGATCGAGCTTGAAGTGACCAAGAAAGATGTGCTCGCAATGCGCATCGATCAGTCCACCAAACTTGCAGCAACCACCTTCCTCCGTTGTCTCGATGAGTCCGTTGCATCCACCGATGCGATCATCGGTCTCTTCTACGAAGTCGCGGAAATCAAGGCAAAGGATGTTCACCCAGAAGACTGGGCCGCAGCATCGATCATCGACACCGAATCTGGTGAAGAGCTTGTTCATGTCGGGTGCCAGGTTGGCGAAGAAGCAGCTGAAGCAATCAAAGCTTCGGCGCTGAGCACGATCCGGGTCGTTCAGAACCCGAGTGACTCGCTGATCCTCAACACCATCGCTGAGGAAAACCTCGAAGCGTTTGATGATGTCCCCAATGTGACCTCAGATTACGATCGTGCGATGCTCAAGATCTACTCGCGTCTGCGTCCGGGTAACCCGCCTCAGGTCGAGAAGGCGAAGCAACTCTTCCACGAGAAGTTCTTTGATGAAAACCGCTACCGTCTCGGTAGTGTTGGTCGTTTCCGCATCAACCGCAAGTTTGATATGGACATCGATCCGGATCAGTTGTTCTTGCTTGGTCTGGACTTCCTCAAGGTCATCCAGTACATGCTCGATCTCCGCAGCAACCGTCTTGATCCTGACACGGGTCGTTCGGTCGCGCTGATTGATGATATTGATCACCTCGGTAACCGTCGTCTGCGCACGCTCGATGAGCTCGCGGTCGAGGAAATCCGCAAGGGTCTGCTCAAGCTCCGCAGAACTGTCCAGGAACGCATGAGCGTCAAGGATCCGGAAGAAGTCGCCAAGATTGCTGACTTGGTCAACTCCAAGTCGATCTCATCAGCGATTGATTTCTTCTTTGGCCGCTCAGAGCTTTCGCAGGTCGTTGACCAAACCAACCCGCTGTCTTCACTGGTTCACGAACGCCGTTTGTCGGCGCTTGGGCCTGGTGGTCTCAACCGCAAGCGTGCGGGCTTTGAGGTTCGAGATGTGCATACATCTCACTACGGCCGCGTATGTCCGATTGAAACTCCCGAAGGGACCAACATTGGTCTCATCGTTTCACTCGGTATCTACTCAACCGTTGACGAGTACGGATTCCTCCGCACTCCATACCGCGAAGTGCAAGACGGCAAACTGACCGGGAAGATCGTTCAGCTCCGCGCTGACGAAGAAATCCGTTCGGTCCTCGCTCCTGCAGATGTTCTCAACCCAGAGGGTGAGTTCAGAGACAAGCTCGTGCTTGCGCGTATGGACGGCGAGCTTGCCGAAGTGAAGCCCAAAGAAGTTAACTATGTCGATGTGTCTCCGAAGCAGCTCGTCGGTATTTCCGCTTCGTTGATTCCGTTCCTCGAGCATGATGACGCGAACCGTGCCCTCATGGGTTCGAACATGCAGCGTCAAGCAGTGCCCCTGATCCGTATCGATCCGCCTTGTGTAGCGACCGGTATGGAGAAGGAAGTGGGGCGGTACTCTGGTATGCTCGTGAAAGCGAAGCGTGCTGGTAAAGTCACCTATGTGGACTCGCAAAGAATCGTGATCGACAACGCGGACGAATATGTCTTCCGCAAGTTTGTTGGTCTCAACGAACGCACCAGCCAGAACCAGAAACCCATCGTCAAGAAGGGCCAGAAGGTTAAGGAAGGCGAAGTCATCGCAGACGGTGCTTCGACCCTCAAGGGCGAACTCGCGATCGGTAAGAACGCGCTCGTCGCGTTCAATACCTTCGACGGGTACAACTTCGAGGATGCGATCGTCATCTCCGAGCGTCTCGTCAAGGACGATGCGTTCACCAGTATCCACATCAACTCGTACGATGTCGAGGTCCGCGAGACCAAGCTCGGACGCGAAGAGTTCACCCGCGATATCCCCAATGTTTCAGAGCGCATGCTCCGCAACCTTGATGAGACCGGTGTGATCCGTGTTGGTGCCAAGGTCGGTCCAGGTGACATCCTCGTCGGTAAGGTTTCGCCAAAGAGCAAAACCGAGCTGACTCCAGAAGAGAAGCTCCTCCACGCGATCTTCGGTCGTGCGGGTGAAGATGTGAAGAATGATTCACTCGAAGTCAGTGCCGGTACATCAGGCATCGTCATCGGGACCAAGAAGTTCTCACGGCGCGTGCACATGAACGAAGCTCAAAAGAAAGCGCTCAAGGCAGAGATGTCCGCGTACGAAGCTGAGCAAGATGCGCAGGCGATCAAACTCTTCAAGGAAATGACCGAGGAAATCAACGAGATCGTTGGTACCGAAATGGTTGACCCGATGACCCGCCAGAAGGTCGGTGCATCAGACATCCCTGAAGTTATCATCGAGCAGATCAAAACCTTTAACGCGAAGTGGATCAAGGGATCCAAAGAGCTCAAAGAACAGGCTGAGGTTTCATTCCGTCAGTACTGGCCCCGCATCGAAGCGGTCGAAGCTGAGAAGCAACGCAAGATCGCCCACATGAAGCGAGGCGACGAGCTTCCCAACGGCGTCCTCGAAATGGTCAAGGTCTACATCGCGTCCAAGCGGACACTGTCTGCGGGTGACAAGATGGCGGGTCGTCACGGGAACAAGGGTGTGATTGCACGCGTGGTTCCTGAGGAAGACATGCCGTTCATGGACGACGGGACTCCTGTCGATGTGATGCTCAACCCGCTGGGTGTTCCATCACGCATGAATGTTGGTCAGATTCTTGAGACCCACCTCGGTTGGGCTGCTCAGGTTCTTGGTTTCCAAGCGGTCACTCCCGTGTTTGACGGGTGTACCGAAGCGGAAATGATCGCTGCTGTAAAGGAAGCGAATCAGTATGTCAAGGACCGCTGGGCCAAGTGCGAAGAAGACGGGACTTGGCCACACCACCGCGAGCTTCTTGCAGAGATGCCCGAAGGTGGAAAGATTCAGCTCTACGACGGACGCACAGGCGAAGCATTCAACCAGCGCACAACGGTCGGGTTCATGTACCTGCTCAAGCTGCACCACTTGGTTGATGACAAGATCCACGCTCGTGCGACTGGTCCATACTCACTCATCACCCAGCAGCCGCTCGGTGGTAAGGCACGGACCGGTGGTCAGCGATTTGGTGAGATGGAAGTCTGGGCGCTCGAAGCGTACGGAGCTGCGTACATCTTGCAGGAACTGCTGACAGTCAAGTCTGACGATGTTGAAGGTCGTACCAAGATTTACGAGTCGATGGTCAAGGGTACTAACAAACTCGAAGCAGGAATGCCTGTCGCGTTTGATGTGCTTTGCAACGAGCTTAAGGGCTTGGGCATGAACCTGACGCTTGAGAAGAAGCAACTCGAAGGCGGGAGTCTGCTGTAGAAGCAGTCTGAATCCAGTCGCTCTATGGGCGGCCATCCCAATCGTGTTGCTTGACTAAGAACTTTGACTCCTTTACGGGAGAAACCGATATGAACGAAAGCGTCTTTGATCGTGTAAATGACTTCTCGAGTGTGAAAATCACACTTGCTTCTCCAAACGACATCCGTGCGTGGTCGTATGGTGAAGTCAAGAAGCCTGAGACTATCAACTACAGAACCTACCGTCCTGAAAAAGACGGCTTGTTCTGTGAACGAATCTTTGGTCCTGAGCGTGACTACGAATGCTCATGTGGTAAGTACAAGGGCACCAAGTACAAGGGGTACATCTGTGACCGTTGTGGTGTCAAGGTGACCCACTCGCGTGTCCGTCGTAAACGGATGGGGCACATCAACCTTGCCTCACCGGGTGTGCACATCTGGTTCTTCAAGTCGATGCCTTCGCGTCTGGGTACCCTGCTCGGGATGAAGACCTCGGATCTTGAGAAGATTATCTACTACCAAGATTATGTTGTGACCAAACCGGGTGATACCGCGCTGACCTTCAAGCAGGTTCTGACTGAAGACGAGCATCGCGTGGCGCTCGAGGAATACGGCAACGAGTTCCGCGCCGAGATGGGCGCCGAAGCAATCCGCACCCTGATCGAGATGCTCGATCTCAACGCGGAAGCTGACGAAATTCGTGCCGGTCTTGCAGCGACGCGCTCAAAGCAAAAGACCAAGGACTACGCAAAGCGTCTTAAACTCATCGAAGCGGTCCGCAACTCGGACAACGATGCTGCGTGGCTCGTGATGGATGTGATCCCCGTGATCCCGCCCGATCTGCGTCCATTGGTGTTGCTCGAATCCGGTAACTTCGCGACCAGCGATCTCAACGATCTCTACCGCCGGATCATTAACCGTAATAACCGTCTCAAGAAACTGATGGACCTCAATGCTCCAGAAGTGATTATCCGCAACGAGAAGCGCATGCTTCAGCAAGCGGTCGATGCGCTCTTTGATAACAACCGTTGTCGTCGTCCGGTCCTCGGATCATCATCACGAGCACTCAAATCGCTCACCGATATGATCAAGGGCAAGCAGGGCCGCTTCCGCGAAAACCTGCTCGGTAAGCGCGTGGATTACTCAGCGCGTTCGGTCATTGTTGTTGGACCAAACCTGAAGATTAACCAGTGTGGTCTTCCTAAGAAGATCGCGCTTGAGTTGTTCCAACCGTTCATCATCCGCAAGCTCAAAGAGCACGGACTTGCTGACACGATCAAGTCCGCCAAACGGATGCTCGAGCGCCGCGATGCTGAGGTCTGGGATATCCTCGAAGAGGTCATCTATCAGCACCCGGTCATGCTCAACCGTGCACCGACCCTTCACCGCATGGGTATCCAGGCATTCGAGCCTGTGCTTGTAGAAGGCAACGCAATCCGTCTGCACCCACTTGTCTGTGGCGGCTTCAATGCGGACTTCGACGGTGACCAGATGGCGGTCCACCTGCCTTTGTCAGTCGAAGCACAAGCTGAAGCGCATGTGCTCATGCTCTCCACCAATAACGTGTTCTCCCCAGCGGATGGCTCACCGATTATTAACGCGTCTCAGGACATCGTTATGGGTGTGTACTTCATCACCACCACGCTCGCAGACATCGAGAACATCAACGAGAACGATGTCCCTCGTTTCAAGGAGCGTCACGAAGCGATCCTCGCATACGATAGCGGCAAAATTAAAATCCACCAGCCGATCAGTGTTCGTCTGGGCGAGTTCAATATGCTCGTCACCAAAGAACGAGGCGAAACACAACCGATGCCCGAACACGGTCGATTGGTCACCACCATCGGTCGAGTGCTGTTCTCCGAAATCCTCGGCGACGGTATGCCGTTCTACAACTGTGCGATCGGCAAGAAGGGCTGTGCCCGTGTAATCGATGACACCTACGACTACTGTGGACGCGCTGCAACCATCAACATCCTTGATGACATGAAGGAAATCGGGTTCAAGCAAGCGACGATTGCGGGTCTGAGTTTCTCGGTCACCGATCTCCGTATCCCCGATGAGAAGCAAGCGATTCTTGACGATGCACAGTCCAAGGTGACTCGTGTTGAGAAGAACTACGATCGTGGTATCATCACCGAGCGTGAGCGCTACAACCAGCTGCTCGACATCTGGTCACACTGCCGTGAAGAGCTGACCGTGAAGCTGATCGATACACTCAAGAACGACCGCCGTCACCCAGACGGTTCGTACGCGAGCATCGACAATAAAGAAGGCGACGCGTTCCTTAACCCGGTGTACCTCATGAGTGACTCCGGTGCTCGTGGTAATGTCAGCCAGATGCAGCAGCTCGCTGGTATGCGTGGTTTGATGGCCAAGCCTTCAGGCGAGATCATCGAAACCCCTATCCGTGCGAACTTCCGCGAAGGCCTGCACATCCTCGAGTACTTCTCCTCAACCCACGGTGCTCGTAAGGGTCTCGCAGACACCGCACTCAAAACTGCGGACTCGGGTTACCTGACTCGTAAGCTTTGTGACATTGCTCAGTCTGTGATCATCGGTGAGCATGATTGTGGCAGCCGCCGCGGGATCATGAAACGCGCGATCTACAAGGGCGAGCAGATCGATGTTCCTTTGCATGTCCAGATTTATGGTCGTGTCTCGGTCAACGCGGTCAACGATCCGATCAGCGGCGAGAAGATCATCGACGCAAACGAAATGATCTCAGAAGAAGCAGCCAAGCGCATCGAAGAGATCGGCATGGACGGACTCCTGGTCCGCTCACCACTGACCTCAGAATCATCCACCGGATGTTCCGCACTCGACTACGGGATGGACATGTCCACCGGTAAAATGGTCGAAGAAGGAATGGCTGTCGGTATCATCGGTGCTCAGTCCATCGGTGAACCCGGTACCCAGCTGACCATGCGTACCTTCCACTCTGGTGGTATTGGTACCCGTGACATTATGGATACCGAATACCGTGCACTCAACAACGGTACCATCGAGATCCGCGACTGTAACGAAGTTGCAGTCAAAGACGAAGATGGAAACGAATCACATGTTTCGCTCAAGCGGAACGGTGAACTCGCGATTCTCGATGAGAGCGGCAGAGAACTCGAAAAGACGAAAGTTCCTTACGGCGCATTCATGTATGTCAAGAACGGCGACACCGTCAAACGCGGCGCTGAACTGATCAAATGGGACCCGCACCGGACCCCGACCCTGGCTGAAAAACCAGGTACCGTGCAGTTCGTGGATATCGAGATCGGCGAAACCGTTCGTGAAGAAGATGCTGGGCGCGGACAGAAAGCACTTGTGGTCATCGAGCACAAGGGCGACAAGCACCCACAGATCAACATCATCGATGCTGATGGCAACATCCTCGACTTCCATTACCTGCCCGCCAAGGCGCGTCTTGAAGTTGTTGACGGTGAGGTCATCGAGTCCGGTCACATGATCGCTCGTCAGCCTCGTTCAGCTGCAGGTTCAGCGGACATCGTTGGTGGTCTCCCTCGTGTAACTGAGATCTTCGAAGCACGCAAGCCCAAGGACCCAGCTGTGATGGCTGAGATCTCTGGTGTTGTTGAGATCCACTCAGACAAACGCAAGGGCAAGATGACCATCCGTGTGATCTCCGACTCGGGAATCGAGAAGGACCATCACGTACCCAACGACAAGGCGCTGCTCGTGCACGCTGGTGACTTTGTGACCGCTGGTGACTCGCTCACCGACGGCCCGCAAATCCCGCACGATATCCTCCGCATTAAGGGTGAAGAAGTCCTCTGGCAATACATGCTTGACGAAGTCCAGAATGTATACCGCGCTCAGGGTGTACCCATCAATGACAAGCACGTTGAACTCATCCTCTCGCAGATGCTCCGCAAGGTGCGTGTTGAGAACATTGGTGACACCGACATGCTGCCTCATGATGTGGTCGACAAGTACAAGTTCCGTCAGAAGAACCTTGAGATCGCGGGAATGCTCCGCGTCACCGACAGCGGCACAACCCCGCTGCGCGTTGGCGAGTTGTACCCCAAGGACGAGGTCAAGGAAGCAAACGCCAAAGCAGAAGCTGATGGCGGCGAAATCGCCAAGACCAAGCGTGCGCGTCCTGCGTCCGCTCGGACCTTGCTCCTCGGTATCACCAAGGCAGCACTCTCAAGCGATTCATTCCTCTCGGGTGCATCGTTCCAGGAATCCACCAAGGTGCTCACCGAAGCATCGCTGCGTGGTGCAGAGGACGAACTGATTGGTCTTAAGGAAAATGTCCTTCTGGGTCACCTGATCCCAGCGGGTACCGGTTTCCGCAAGTACCAAGACATCCGCGTCAAAACCCTCGTGAGCCCAGAAGAGCTCGAAGAGTCGATGATGGACGAAGAGTACTACGACGAAGAACTCGAAGCAGAGATCCTTGAGCAAGAGAAGCTCGAAACCGCAGGAGTCGGCGCTCCAGATGCTCCGCAGGTCGAGATCCGTGATGTGATCGTTGGTGAATCACCAGCAGAGACCAGCACCGAAAGCTGATCCGCTGATTTCTTTCAAGCTGATCACTTCCATCTAGTCACAAATACGCATTCAGACTTGCACAAACAGACAGGGCACTCCACTCGGAGTGCCCTTTTCTTATGCACTTCATTTTGCGTACTCGATCGGTGCGCCTACGCTGGGTCTATGCCAGATTCCTCACTATTTGAAGTCTTCCCAACCCCGTCAGATACACCGTTTGTGATCGAGCACATCGCCGAGGAGTTTACCAGCGTGTGCCCGCTCACTGGTCACCCAGACTTCGGTGTCGTCACACTCCGCTACCAGCCCGTCGCAGCTAAAGACGGCGGCCAATGCATCGAGCTCAAAAGCCTGAAGCTGTATTACCACTCTTTCCGCAACGAGGGCGCGTACTTTGAAAAAGTCACCAACTCGATCCGGGATGATCTGGTTAAGGTCATCAAACCAGTCTGGCTGCAGA
>JBGCDI010000056.1:0-45390 GCA_045105315.1 Phycisphaerales bacterium
CACACACTGGTTCCAGCCCATGACCGGGCTCACCGCAGAAAAACACGACTCCCTCACCACCCCAGACGGCGAAGGTGGAATCCTCTACAGACTCAGCGGCAAATCACTCATCCAAGGCGAACCCGACGCGTCAAGCTTCCCCTCCGGTGGACTCCGCGCCACCTTCGAAGCGCGAGGGTACACCGCATGGGACATCACCTCACCCGCATTCATCAAACGAGGAAGCAACTACGCCACCCTCTGCATCCCGACCGCCTTCGTCTCATGGAACGGCGAAGCACTCGATAAAAAAACACCACTCCTCCGATCCATCGACGCCATCAGCACCCAAGCAATGCGCATCCTCAAGTTCTTCGGGACCGATCAAGGCGTCACCTCCGTCGGTTCAACCCTGGGCGCTGAGCAAGAATACTTCCTGGTCGACCGAAACCTCTACTACGCGCGCCCCGACCTGGTCAGCTGTGACCGCACGCTCTTCGGTTCTGAACCACCCAAACACCAGCAACTCGACGATCACTACTTCGGATCAATCCCCACCCGCGTCCTCGCCTTCATGGCAGAAGTCGAACGCGAGCTCTCCCGTCTGGGAGTCCCAGTACAAACCAGACACAACGAGGTCGCGCCCGGTCAGTACGAAATCGCGCCCTTGTTCGAGACCACCAACCTCGCGTGTGATCACCAAGCCATCATGATGCAGACCCTCAAAAGCGTCGCGGGACGATTCGGGTTTGTCGCCATCATGCACGAGAAACCATTCGCAGGTGTCAACGGGTCGGGCAAGCACAACAACTGGTCCCTCTCAACAAACACCGGGACCAACCTGCTGGACCCCCAAGACGAAGCCCACGACAACCTCCAGTTCATGACCCTCCTCTGCGGCGTCATCCGCGCCGTCCACCTCCACGCAGACCTCCTCCGCGCCACCATCTCGAGTGCTTCAAACGATCACCGTCTGGGAGCCAACGAAGCACCCCCCGCGATCATCTCGATCTTCCTCGGGGACATGCTCGAAGACCTCATCCACCAAATCGAATCAGGCTCAACCAAACGCACCCTCAAAGGCGGAGACCTCGATCTGGGCGCCAGATCACTCCCGGATCTCAAACGCGATTCGGGCGACCGCAACCGCACCTCCCCGTTCGCGTTCATCGGGAACCGGTTCGAGTTCCGCGCAGTCGGTTCAACCGCCTCGGTTGCTTGGCCAAACACCGTGATCAACACCATCGTCGCAGAGAGCTTTGACTTCCTCGCCACCCAGCTCGAGAAATCGGTCAAGAAGAACGCGACCCCCGCTCAGGTCAACGCCGCGGTCCACACTGTGCTCCAGAAAGTCATCAAAGACCACAAAGCAATTGTGTTCAACGGCGACAACTATACCGAAGAATGGGCCGACGAAGCACAGCGACGCGGTCTCCCAAACCTCAAGACCACCCCCGACGCACTCCCGGTGTTCAAGAGCCGGCCCGTGGGCGCGATGTTCAAGAAGTACAAGGTGCTCACAAAGCCCGAGCTCGAGAGTCGGGCAGAGATTTTTGCTGAGAAGTATGTCACGCAGATCGGGATCGAGACCCACCAAATGATCTCCATCGCCCGCACGATGATCCTCCCGGGATGTCTCAAGTATCAGCACAACATCGCTAGCTCAATCGCTGCGACCGAATCAGCGGGAGTCGATGCGAGTCACCTGCGTGAAAACCTTGAGCTGGTGGTCCAGCGAATCGACCGCCTCAACCTCGCGATCGAACATCTCAAGAGTCACCTGGATTTCCGTCAGCTCGAAGCATTCGATGCAAGCCTGTACATCCGTGACCATGTGCTCGCATCGATGGTCGAGCTCCGCGAAGCGTCCGATGATCTTGAGCGCGTTGTTGACCATGAGCTCTGGCCGCTCCCCGGATACAGCCAGCTCCTCAACATCCGCTAGTCCGATCTGTTGTCATCAAGCAAGTTGTGCTGGTGATCTCCGCTGCTCTCACCATCCAAGCACATACCCAAAGATAAGCGGGGCCACGATCGTCGCGTCGGATTCAATCATGAACCTGGGTGTATCAACCGCAAGCTTCTCCCAAGTAATCTTCTCGTTGGGGACCGCGCCAGAGTATGACCCGTAACTGGTCGTCGAATCAGAGATCTGGCAAAAATACCCCCAAAGCGGGACATCACGCCCCAGGTCTTGACGGATCAATGGCACTGCGCAGATCGGGAAGTCACCCGCGATCCCGCCCCCGATCTGAAAAAAACCAACGCTGGATTGTGCTGATATTTTAGAGTACCAATCAATGAACTCGATCATGTACTCAACCCCCGACTTGATCCCCGTTGCATCGGGCAACTCGCCTGAGACCACATGCGATGCGTAGATATTCCCGCAGGTCGAGTCCTCCCATCCCGGAACCACCATCGGGAGGTTCTTGTGCGCCGCAGCCATCAGCCAAGAGTCTTTCGGGTCCGCTTGGTATGAATCTTCAAGCTCACCCGACAGGATCAGCTCATAGAAGTGCTCATGCGGAAACCTCCGCTTCCCCGTCTTCGAGTCCTCGATCCATCGCCCAAGCAGCGTCCGCTCAAGCACACGAAACGCTTGCTCTTCAGGGATACACGTGTCCGTCACCCGGTTAAGCCCCCGCTCAAGCAGCGACCGCTCATCGCTTGGTGTGAGGTCGCGATAGTTGGGCAAACGCTCGTAGTGATCATGGGCAACAAGGTTGAACACATCCTCTTCTAGATTCGCCCCGGTGCAGGAAATCGCATGGACCTTATCCTGACGGATCATCTCAGCAAGCGACCGGCCAAGCTCAGCGGTGCTCATCGCCCCCGCAAGCGAGACCAGCATCTTGCCCCCGTTGTCCAGATGACGCTCATACCCTTGTGCTGCATCAAGGGTTGCCGCTGCATTAAAGTGGCGGTAGTGCTCGTGCATGAAGGTTCGTATGTTCATCTTGGAGACCTCTGCGCTTGAAACTTGATGACCGGTTTGGCCGAGGCTGTCCTCGTGACTGCCCCGTGATTCGATCATGACCAGACCGGGAGATTGGCCCAAAGCGGGCTCAAAAAAACGACTCGTACTCTAGCCCAGTCGTAGCCTGTCTATCGGGGGATGAATCTATACTTCCCGATGCCCAACTCTGTAGCGACCAGTCCAACCAATCCCGCTCAGCATGACCACTCTTCGATCAACCGGTCAATAGACTGGTCAATACACAAAGCACGCGAGCTCTACCGGGTCAACCAGTGGGGCAACGGATACTTCGATATCAATCAACAAGGGCATCTCATCGTCACCCCCTCAGGACAACATTCCCAAGCAATTGATCTACAACATGTCCTCCAAACACTCAAAGAACAAGGCTTCAACACGCCGATCCTTCTCCACTTCAGCGACATCATCAAACACAGACTCCAAACCATCGCACGCGCCTTCGACTCAGCCATCGCCCAGCACAACTACAACAACACATACCAAAGCGTCTACCCAATCAAGGTCAATCAACAACAACACATCGTCAACGAGATAGCCCAGCACGGTCGAGCATTCAACATCGGACTCGAAGCCGGCTCCAAACCAGAACTCCTCATCCTCATCGCGATGACCAAAGAAGCCCCGAATCAACTCATCATCTGCAACGGATTCAAAGACTCACAGTACATCCAAGCGGTCATCCTTGCCCACAAGCTCGGACGCACGATCATTCCGGTCATCGAGAACCTCGCAGAGCTCGATCAAATCATCGCAGTTTCAACGCGCTGCGGTGTTCGTCCAAGAATCGGCGTGCGGATAAAGCTAACCACCCCCGGCACGGGCCGATGGGCAAACTCAACGGGAACCAAAAGCAAGTTCGGGCTGACCACAACCGAGCTCCTCCGCGCAGTCTCAACGCTCAAAGATCACGGGATGCTGGACTGTCTTGATTTGCTTCATTGCCATACCGGCTCTCAGCATCAAGACATCAACACGATCAACTCAGCAGTCACCGAACTCGCCCGCACCTTCGTTGAGCTCCGCAAGCTCGGCGCACCGCTGACCCACATAGACATCGGAGGCGGACTCGGGGTCGACTACCAAGGATCATGCACAGACGAACCTTCTTCCATGAACTACACCCTCGATCAATACGCATCGACAATCGTCTCCGGGATCGGATCAATCTGTGATGCGGCGCGCGAAGATCATCCAATCATTGTTACTGAATCAGGACGCGCGATGGTTGCTCATTCATCCATGCTCATCGTCGATGTGCTTTGCTCAAGCGGCCCAGCGGACTTCATCAACCCCGAGATCTCATCCGAGCCCGCCCCATCATCAATCAGCATCGAATCTCCGCAACCGATCCTGGATCTACTCAAATCACTGAACGCGGTTGATAAGCGCGATCCCCCAGTCGCTGCGATCTACTGCGATGTCATCCAGGCCCGCGACCAAGCAAGCTCCCTCTTCAGCCAAGGGGCAATCACACTCCATCAGCAAGCTGATGCTCAAAGACTCTTCTGGACAGTCTGCGCCAAGATCCAAAGCATCATCAACCACCGCGCCACCCAACAACTGCCAATCCCCAAAGAACTCAGCGATATCAATGAGCAGATGTCGGAGGTCTACTTCTGCAACTTCTCGATCTTCCAATCCCTCCCAGACGCATGGGCGATCGATCAGTTCTTCCCCATGATGCCCATCGCCAGACTCAACCAAGCACCGACACGCAGCGCAGTGCTCGCGGACATCACCTGCGACTCCGACGGACAAATCAACACCTACATCAACCCCAACGGAGGGATAGCGTCCACCCTGCCTGTTCATGCACTGGATACCGACGATACCTATTACATCGGAGCCTTCCTCGTCGGCGCGTACCAAGAAACACTGGGCGACCTCCATAATCTTTTCGGAGATGCCCACGCCGTTCATATCAAAGTCGATGAAGATGGATGGACAATCGATGAACTTAACCGAGGCGATTCTGTTCGACAAGTCCTTTCATATGTCCAGTACGATTCCAAAAACCTCACCAAAGCAATCCAACGCGAATGCGAAACAGGTGTCCGCAAAGGTTCATTAAGCGTCAGCGAATCGAGAACAATGCAAAGTTTCTACGCTTCAGGTTTAGATGGATACACCTATCTCGATCCAGACATCGAGCTTACCTGATCAATCCAAAGCCTGAACATATCATCAAAGGATGGGCATGCTTAACTTCCTAAACATTGCTGATGAATACTCCGGACAAGATACATCCGCGGTCCACATCATCCCCGTTCCCTATGATCAGACCTCAACCTACCGCAAAGGCGCTGATCGTGGCCCCCAAGCAATCATCAACGCATCAGCGCAAGTCGAATGGTTCGATATCCAGACCGCTACAGAGCCGCATTTGCAGGGGATCCATACCCAACCCCCCATCGTGTGCCAGCACCCAGACCCGGTCCACCTCGCGTCCATCGTCGAGCAGCGCGTCGCGCAGGTCCTGACCAATGGCAAGCTCCCAGTCGTATTGGGCGGAGAGCATTCCGTTTCGATCGGAGCGATCCAAGCCGCCTGCAAGCATGCTCAGCGATCTGCAAACCAGATCACCATCGTTCAGCTCGACGCCCACAGCGACACCCGTGAGTCGTATCAAGGATCAACACATAATCACGCCTGCGTGATGGCCCGCGCCAGGGAACTGGCCCCGATTCTTCAAGTTGGTATCCGTTCGTTGGACAAGTCCGAACGAGAGCCGATGGATCTAGACCGTGTGTATTTCGCGCACGATATCCTCAACTCCAGTGATCTGGGATGGATGGATCGGGTCGTTGATCAGTGCGCAGCTGATGTCTACCTCACAATCGATCTCGATGTATTTGATCCATCGGTGATCCCCGCGACGGGAACACCAGAGCCGGGAGGGCTCGATTGGATGACCATCAACACGCTTATTCATACCATCGCCCGCAAACGGAACATCATCGCGTTTGATGTTGTCGAACTCTGCCCACACGAAGCACACCACGCGAGCGATTTTTCCGCTGCTAAACTGGTGTTCCGGACAATCGCAGAGATTCACACAGCAAGTACTATCAAAGCAACCAAAGCATGACCAAAACAGCCGAAACACCCATGAATGAATCAAAGATTGCCATCGTTGGTGCTGGGATATCAGGGCTGAGCTGTGCCAGCGAACTCTGTGCGCGTGGGTATGCTCCGACGATCTTCGATCGTGGACGAGGACCAGGGGGGCGCGTGTCTACCCGCTTGGTCACCGACTCGGATCTTGCTTTCGATCACGGCGCTCCAAGTTTCAGAGCAACACACCCAGAGTTTCAACACGCGCTCAGTCAATGGATACACGATGGAGTCTGTGAAAAATGGATGCCAAGCGTCATGGAACTCTCTGGGAGCAAATGCACACCGGTCAACGCTCCAGAAGATCTGTATGTCGCGGTTCCCCGCATGAATGCTCTCCCAAAGCACTTAGCGAGCAAACTACCAACTGCCCCAGGGACTTCAGATACCGATCACGCCATCATGTCAGGGATGAGCGTGCTCAAACTTATCAATGACCAACACCAATGGTCATTAAAGATGAACCACCCAGTCGATGGTCCAAGCCAGCACAGCTCCTTTGACGCAGTGGTACTCGCTGTTCCACCGGGGAATGCGATGGATTTGCTTGATGGACACTCTGCGGAGTTGTCAGCCAAACTACGCGCCATTCCAATGCGCACAACTTGGGTATTGATGCTAGCGATTGATTCTCAAAGTGGAGATGATCCAGACAATCCAGACAATCCAGACAATCCAGACTATCCAGTCGGTCTTCCAGATGTGCTGCAAACGCTCAATCACCCCCGCATCGAGAAAATTGTATCAATGAGCACCAAGCCAGCAAGGCCGGATTCGCCTCGTTGTTACACCGTATACGCACACCACGATTGGTCAATTCAGAACCGTGAAAGCGAGTTTGAACCCATACGACAGCAGCTCCTCGCTGACACACTCGCACTGATCTCGCAAGCAACAAACACAGCAAGCTCATCGATCAGTGAACCGGTGATCCATTCCTCAGCTCATCGGTGGGGCTACGCAGAACCAGTCAACGCAGCAGCTGAACACTCAAATGAAGGGTATATATGTGATGAGTCCAACAGAATCGTCGTCTGTAATGATGCGATGGCCTGGGAATCCAGAGAACTCGGGATTCAATCAGCATGGATTTCAGGAAAAAGTGCTGCAAGCTGCATCCACCGGATCCTCTATGGCGAAACCTAACGCAGATGCTCATCGCCATCTTGTATTTCACCAACACTCACCGCCTACAGTAGTGAAACATGACCCAAGTATCATTCCATCACGATCACCATCATGCTCATCGCATCCCGCGAAGCCTGCTGTGATTATGGTCTGATTCAATACGACCATCCGTACCACACCAACGCCGGCTTCTAGTCGGCGTTGTTCGTTTTACACATCATTCACTACCTCAAGCAGATGCCGAAAAACCTCAGCATATCCAGATCCCATACCAACCCGGAGCTCGACCATGACCACCAATCAAACCCTTCCCATGCCAACCGATCAGCCCTCAACTCAGTACCTATCTGAATCCGAGGACCCAAAGTCAACAACGATCAAGTTCGCGATCCCCAAAGGACGCATGTACGACGGAGTCTCTCAACTCCTCAAAGAAGCAGGTATCAAGATTGGTAGCACAGCACGTGATTATCGCCCATCCATCTCCCTCCCGGACATGAGCGTCAAGATCCTCAAGCCCAGAGCGATAGTCGAGATGCTCGATCTCGGATCGCGTGATCTCGGATTTGCTGGTGCGGACTGGGTATCTGAGGACAACGCAGATCTTGTCGAGCTCCTCGATACGGGGTTGGACCGGGTGCGACTGGTAGCCGCAGCCCCAAACGCATTAGTCCCAGATGGAAAGCTTCCCAAACGGGCACCCAAAGATTCTCCGCTGCTGATCGCGTCAGAATATGTCAATATCACTCAGCGATGGATCAACGAGCAAAACATGAATGCCAAGCTCATCCGTTCCTACGGCGCAACGGAGGTGCTTCCTCCTGAGGATGCGGATTGCATCGTTGATAACACCGCGACCGGATCAACACTGAGCGCGAACAACCTCAAGATCGTTGATGATTTGATGGTCTCAACAACAAGGATTTACGCGTCCAAGCAAGCAATGGATGATCCAAGAAAACGCGAGCGAATCAACCAGTTTGTGCTCCTGGTGAGCTCTGTGCTCGAAGCCCGGAATCGCGTGATGCTCGAGCTGAATGTATCGGGCGCCGATCTGGATGCGGTCATCAACATACTCCCCTCTATGCGAATGCCCACCGTATCTCCTATGCATGGCTGCGATGGATTCGCGGTCAAAGCCGCGGTACTCAAAGAACAAATCCCCGCTGTCATCCCAGCAATCAAATCAGTCGGGGGAACCGACATCGTCGTGACCAAACCATCCCAGATTGTGCAATAACTCCACCGAAAGCACCGCATGCAAAACCCTGTACCTGCAAACCGAATCGGGAAAATGAAACCCTACCAGCCGCCCTCGGTAGGGTCAGAGGTTCTTGTGCGTCTCGATGCCAATGAAGGACCGGTGTGCGAGCAGAGCACCCTGAATGTACTCGCATCGATCACCCCCGATCAGGTCAATCGGTACCCCGATGCCAGTCCACTCGAACAGATGATCGCACAAATCCACGATGTAGATCCAAGATGTGTGGTGGTCACCAACGGCGCTGACGACGCGATTGATCGGGTAGTTCGTGCGGTCGTTGAGCAAGGCACCAATGCAGTGCTGCACACACCAACCTTTGAGATGATCAATCGATCGGTCAAGCTATGCGGTGGCAAGTTGATTTCTACGCCTTGGATCGATTGGGACTTCCCATTGACATCAATGCTCGATTCGATCAACAAGGATACCAAACTTGTTTCAGTAGTCACGCCCAACAACCCGACCGGGCGCTCTGTGAGTCCCGGTGACATCAGAGCAATCGCTCAGCGAGCGGGCGATGTTGGCGCTGTGGTCATGGTCGATCAAGCGTACGGGGAGTTCGATCAGATCGACCCCTACGAAACACTCAAAGAAAGCAAGAACATCGTATTCCTCCGGACATTCTCCAAATCAATGGGGCTTGCTGGAATCCGAGTTGGCTATGCGATCGCGCCTGTAGAGATCGCGGACTGGATGAGAACAGTCGGGGGGCCATACCCCGTCTCGTCAATCTCACTGGCAATCGCAGCCAGCGCCCTTGAGCTGGTGAGCACGAGAGCAAATCTGATTGACACAGTCAAAAGAAACCGGCAGGTATTGATAAACCAACTCATCACGCTTGGCGCCAAGCCCATCGAATCAAATGCAAACTTCGTGCTCGTTCAGTTCGATGATGCATTGTCCATGCACACCTCGCTGCTGAAAATGGGAATCAGTGTGCGTAAATACAATCCCGGATCCGTGCTCAAAGACTACCTCCGGATCACCGTCCCAGCTGATGCAGATCAGTTCAAACTGTTATCCACATCAATCGATTCAATCCTGCCAAACGTACCAAAGAACACACGCGAACAGCCCAAAGCGCCCGCTGAGTCAACTCAAACTTCATCCGGAGCACTCTCATGAACACCGCGACCACGATCAATATCACCGAACAAGTTTCTCGCATTTCCGTCGTGGAGCGAACCACGAAAGAAACTTCAATCCGTGTTGTTCTGAACCTTGACGGGCAAGGGATATGCATTCCTGATACCGGACTCGGATTCCTTGATCACATGATCGATGCATTAGTCAGGCACTCGGGAATCGATCTCGAGATGACCTGCAAGGGCGATCTCCAGATTGATGATCACCACACTGTCGAGGATTGTGCGATCGTTCTGGGCTCAGCAATACTCGAAGCTCTTGGAGACAAACAAGGAATCAATAGGTTCGGAGATGGATTCGCGCCGATGGACGAATCGCTTTGCCGGTGCGTGCTGGATTTTTCTGGTCGCCCATCTGCTGCGGTGGATCTAGATTTCACCCGCGAGCGTCTGGGTGATGTATCGACAGAAAACATCGTGCACTTCTTTGAAACCCTCGCAACCGAAGCACGTTGCGCGCTCCACATCGACATGATCAGAGGAAAGAACGATCACCACAAGTCTGAAGCTGCGTTCAAAGCTCTGGCAATCGCACTCCGCAATGCAATATCTATTCGCCCCGGTGCTTACGGGGTGCCGTCAACCAAGGGAGTCTTGTGATGCAAAAACCACTCGTGACCATTCTCAAAACCGGAATAGCCAACACCGCATCGGTTTCCGCAGCTTTCCAGCGTCTTGGAGCCCAAGTCGAGCTCACAGACTCCGCATCAGTAATAGACAACGCCGAGTTGCTGGTCTTCCCCGGAGTTGGCACATTCGGAGCGGGAATGGAATCACTCCGGTCCATCGGGGTCGTGGAGATGCTTGCACAGCGCATCGCGTCTCGGGCGCCAACCCTTGCTATTTGTTTGGGTCTTCAGCTGCTTTGTCAAGAGTCCGAAGAATCCCCAGGTGTTTCAGGGATCGGGAGTCTTGATCAGACGCCAAGCCTATTTCCGAGTAATGTACAGTCCCCGCAGTTCGGTTGGAACAAAGTTGTAGCGCCAGACAACGCAGTTATGCTCAGATCAGGGTATGCATACTTTGCCAACTCCTACCGAATTGCCCAAGCCCCATCAGGATGGCTAACCGCAACTTCAGATCACGGCGGCAGCTTCATCGCAGCAATCGAATCCGGTCCTGTCCTCGCATGCCAGTTCCACCCCGAACTCTCGGGTGCATGGGGAAGCCAACTACTGAGCGCATGGATGACCAAATCCAGAGAGGCGGTCCCATGTTAACCAGCAGGATCATCCCGTGTCTGGATGTGCGTGACGGAAGGGTAGTCAAAGGCGTAAAGTTTGCTGATATCCGTGATGCGGGCGATCCGGTTGCGCAAGCCACTCGATACGAGCGTACCGGCGCTGATGAAATTGTAATCCTCGATATCTCAGCCACTCCATCAGGCAAATCAACCGCAGTGCAGACAGTCGAAGCGGTACGACAAGCAATCTCGATCCCGCTCACAGTCGGTGGGGGGGTCCGGACACTTGACGATGCTTTGATGCTTCTTGATGCGGGCGCTGACAAAGTGAGTGTCAACAGCGCAGCGGTGACAAACCCTGAGCTGATTTCAGATTTGCAACAGCGTGTCGGTACCCAGTGTGTTGTTCTTGCGATCGATGCTATGAGACGAGACCAAAGAGCTGATTCATGGGAAGTCGTGACCAGATCCGGATCAAACCGAACCGGTCTTGAAGTCTCAGAATGGGCAGAC
This sequence comes from Phycisphaerales bacterium, assembly GCA_045105315.1. Taxonomy (GTDB): domain Bacteria; phylum Planctomycetota; class Phycisphaerae; order Phycisphaerales; family UBA1924; genus UBA1924. Next base: position 11,328 of record JBGCDI010000056.1, read on the forward strand.
AAAGCGGTGAGCATGGGCGCGGGTGAAGTTCTCCTGACCAGCTTCGACCGTGATGGAACCCATAGCGGGTACGACCTCTCGCTTATCCGATCAGTCCGAGATGTCTGCAGCGTTCCGATTATCGCATCCGGAGGAGGATCAACAAGCGAGCACATGCATCAAGCTCTCGATGCCGGCGCCTCAGCAGTCCTCGCAGCCTCAATCTTCCACGATCAGCACACAACCCCAGACGAACTCAAAGAACAGCTCGCACTCAACGGAATACAGGTACGATTATGATCATCCCATCAATAGATCTCATGAACGGAAACGCAGTCCAGCTCATCGGAGGCAAAAAACAAGCAATCGATGCAGGAGACCCCATCCCGATCGCAGAGAAGTTCGCTACCGTCGGAGAGATCGCCCTCATCGATCTGGATGCAGCGCTCTCCAAAGGCGAGAATACCGCGATCATGAAAGACATTCTTCAGATCGCGCCCTGCAGAGTCGGAGGGGGAATCCGTGATGTCGATACCGCGATCAAATGGCTCGATGCCGGTGCAAGCAAGGTCATCCTTGGGACCGCAGCCACGCCCGAAATCCTCAAGGAGCTCCCAAAGGAGCGAGTCATCGCTGCACTCGATGCACGCAATGATCAAGTTGTTGTTGAAGGATGGACCAAGACAACCAACGAATCGGTTGAGGATCGGATGGCAGAACTCGCGGAGTATGTAGGTGGGTTCTTGGTGACTTTCGTTGAGCGCGAAGGGCGCATGGGTGGATTACCCATCGAGCGAGCAAAGCAGCTTTCAATCGCAGCAGGCGGTGCAAAGCTCACAGTTGCTGGTGGAGTCAAAACAACAGACGATGTCATGCTCACTGATCGCATCGGTGTAGACGCGCAGGTCGGGATGGCGCTCTATACCGGAGCACTCGAACTCGCGGACTGCTTCACCGCGCCTCTGATCTCAGATCGTCCAGATGGGCTATGGCCAACAGTGGTTTGCGATGAACGCGGGGTGACTCTTGGGCTGGTATATTCGAACCAAGAAAGTGTACGCGAGTCTATAAACACCGGTACTGGTGTCTACTACTCAAGATCCAGAGGCGGGCTCTGGCGCAAAGGTCAGGAGTCAGGAAACACCCAGCAGCTCCTCAAGATCGATACCGATTGTGATCGAGACGCACTGAGGTTCACCGTCCGCCAAGCAGGCTCTGGATTCTGTCACACCGGAACCCAGACTTGCTTTGGTCAAGCACAAGGATTATCTGCTCTTGAATCCATCATCAACACCAGAATCGCGCAAGCAGTTGAAGGCTCTTACACAAGCAGGCTATTGAACGATCCCGACCTCTTGCAAAGCAAACTCATCGAAGAATCAATCGAGCTCCAGCAAGCAACCAACAAGGATGAAGCATCCCACGAAGCCGCCGATCTCATTTACTTCGCGATGGTCCGGGCGCTCCAACTCGGAAGTTCACTCAGTGATATCGAGCGAGAGCTCGATAGAAGATCGATCAAAGTGAGCCGCAGACCCGGGAATGCAAAGGCTATAACACCACTTGTGACCAAAGGAATCTAACATGTCAGACACTCTCCCAAGCAAAGAGCTGGCCAACCCAGGCGCACTCCGCATCTTAAAGCCTTCACAAGTTCAGCGAGAAATCAAACCAGCGGTCCAACAAAAACACCTTGATGATGCAGGCGCCATCATCAACCAAGTTCGCACCTCCGGAGAACGCGCGATCCGTCAATACGCAGAGATGTTCAACGAACGCACCGAGCACGACCCACTCTTGTATACCAAAGACCAGATGCAAGAAGCACTCCAATCATTGGACCCGCTCAAACGCAAAGCACTTGAGCGAGCCGCGAATCGAATAGAGCGGTTCGCAGCTGCTCAACGAGCTTCCGTGCAGGACTTAACAATCGATATTCCGGGAGGACAATCCGGCCACACCATTTGCCCAATCGAATCCGCTGGTTGCTATGCGCCTGCAGGACGGTACCCTCTTCCATCAACGGTCCTCATGACCGCGATCACTGCCCGCGTCGCAGGGTGCAAGCGTGTGGTCGTCGCATCTCCCGGCGCCGATCCGATTATGCTCGCTGCAGCAGCGATTGCTGGAGCAGATCAGTTCCTCGCTGTTGGTGGTCCCCACGCCATCGCAGCTATGGCACTTGGATTTGATGGCTTCCCTCGATGTGATTTCATCGCGGGTCCTGGAAACGCATGGGTGACCGCAGCAAAGCAACTGTTATCAGGAACAGTGGGAATCGACATGCTCGCAGGCCCATCGGAGCTGCTCGTTGTATGCGATGATTCTGCAGATCCCGTGATGGTTGCTGCGGATGTACTCGCTCAAGCAGAGCATGATCCCGAAGCTGTCCCCATGGTCGTCTCCACATCTGCATCACTCGCCGATGCGATCAACACCGAGATCCAGCGTCAGGTCCTGGAACTCAACACACGAGATGTAGCAATCAAAGCTCTGAACAACGGATTCATCGTTGTCGCTGAATCAATGGATCAAGCAGTAGGACTCACCAATGTAATCGCGCCCGAGCACCTGGAGTTGATCACTGACAACGCTCAGGCGCTGGCCACTGAAATCACCAACGCAGGAGCAATTTTCATCGGTCAAAACACGCCTGAAGTCCTCGGCGACTATGGAGCAGGTCCAAACCACACGCTCCCTACAGGATCAACCGCACGCTTTAGTGCTGGATTATCGGTGATCAACTTTCTCCGATTCCGCACATGGATTCGCATCGACAACCAGAGCGAAGCACAGGGTATATTTGACGATACATGTCAGATTGCTCAAATGGAAGGTCTCGACGCTCACCACGCATCCGCCCTTGCTCGAAACCCATAGTTGAACAAAGTCTCAGCATGAATCCCTGCTCGAGTATAAATGAATCGCTGATCGAATACGAACAGAAAGCCGATCTTCAAAATCCAATGACCATGAAGTAGATAGAGCGCCAGAAGACGATCCGCACCGAATAACTCGCTCGCCAGTTCTGGTAATACTTGTCGCGTGTGAGGTGATCTATGCTGCATAGAATCTCCTATGACTGGAACCTGGAACCAAAAACTTGCTCGCACGCGCTCGCTGACGACTGTCGAGGGGTTTCGTGTTGGCCACTGGACAGACTCCAAGAACGCAACCGGGTGCACAGCGATCCTCTGCGATCAACAGACCATCGCGGGTGTCGATGTTCGGGGCGGTGCAACAGCTTCTCACGAGCTCGAACTCCTCTACCCAACCGGGTGTGTCGAGTTCATTCAAGCAATCATGCTCACAGGTGGATCCGCGATGGGTCTTGCGTGTGTTCACGGAGCTGTGGAGTACCTACGCGAGAAACAACAGGGTTTCCCAACTCAACAAGGCCACATCCCGATTGTCCCCGCTGCTGCGATCTATGACCTGGGACTGGGCAATCCGGATGCGTACCCAGTCAAAGAAAACGGTCTGCATGCGTGCCAATCAGCAACTCCGGAATTTGAGCGAGGGAGTGTTGGGGCCGGGACCGGAGCGGTGGTCGGTAAAATACATGGCCACTCCAACGCGACCAAAGGAGGAATCGGTTCCGCAGGTTGGGTGACCCAAGATGGCCTGCAAGTAGGGGCGATTGCAGTGGTCAATGCGTTCGGTGATATCGGTGATCCTGATTCATCCAGAATCATTGCGGGCGCACGCACCGAAAACAACACTCCACTCCACTCAGCTGATGCATTGATCGATGGGAATCAACACGATATCAAGTTTGGCAGTAACACAACGCTCTGTGTCATCACCACCAATGCGAAGCTCACAAAGACCCAAGCGTCAATCGTATCACGCATCGCCCAAACCGGCCTGACTCGTGCTGTCTGGCCAAGCCATACCCAGTACGACGGGGACATGATCTTTACGCTCTCCTCAGGTGATCATGCTGCAGACCTCAACCGCGTAGGCGTGCTCGCCTCTAGGGTGGTTGAAGCAGCAATCTGCGATGCTGTCCTTGAAGCAACCAAGATCGGACCCATACCCACCGCTGAGCAGCTCGGATGGGCTGATCAGGTCAATCAAGATTCCCGGTCTGGGGATACTCTCGAATGATCAATGATCCTGTACTTCACATCCATTCACTACAAAGCAAGTATCTAGGAGACGGTCTCTCTGACGGTCTGGGGTCTGCAATACTCAAAGATCTTTCGCTCAGATCGATACTTCTTGCCAACGCACAAGATGAAGTGATTGTCAGCAAAGTTCCAGACCCTGACTGGATCAGATATTTATCGACAACTGGTATTGAGTTACCAGCGATCACAGTCCCGGACGGCACCGGCGATACGCTCGTTGAACTGATCCGATCCGACAAAATCCTGTACGAGCGCCTGCTCCAGAAATCAGACCCGATTCTTCCCTACATGGGTGGAGATCAGATCGATCAACTCGCTGCCGACTTATCACGAGATCTTCTCTCGCCTTCAGCGCCGCTTCTAGAGCGTTTGAATCTGAAATCAAATCTGAATCCCATCCTTGAATCACTGCGAATTCCAACGATCCATACACAGATTGTCGATCACGAAGTTGTCGTCGAAATGGCAAAGGAAGCAATGAATACACTCGGCCCGCTGCTCATCCGCTCTGATCTGAGTATCGGAGGTCACGGCGTATGGAAAATCGAATCCAAAACAGACCTGAATCGTGTATCAGATGGTGCTCAGCAGGCAACCGACGGGCGTCTATTCCTTATTCAGCCTTTGTTCACCGTCACCGATTCTCCCAATGTACAGTTCTTCATCGGTGATTCAGGACCCGAGTATTTGGGAATGTCCGCTCAGCAGATGACGCCGAGCTTCGCATTCGGTGGAAACGATTTCCCGTCTCCGATGCAGGATCACGAGTCCATTGACTCGCAAGCAAGTTCACTCGCAAGCTGGCTCTATGAATCAGAGTACCGAGGGTTCATCGGGATTGATTTCATTGTCACCCAAGACAAGCAGGTGTTCATCGTCGAGATCAATCCAAGAGTCAACACCTCGTCGTTCCCGTTGCTGCTCGCAAAGCGATTGCAAAGGAAAGCATTTCGTTTGCTAACCGGGCTGCGCGTATCGGGTCACAGCTTTGATGATCTAGTCAACTCCGTCGGGTCTGATCTTCTGTACTCACCACGCAAAGCATCCGGGATGATTCCATTGATGGTTCCCTCCGCTTCTCGACCGATGCTTGACGCGATGGTCTTTGCGGATGATCCTGTCGAAGTTGACAATATAGCGGAAGAGCTCCAAGATCGTATTATGGGTGTAGAAAGAGTGGGGGTGCTTGGTGAGCATTGATCAAAAAAACGATCGGAACATAGATCGAAACAGTGACGGAAAGCTGTGCATGTCTCAGCATGATCTCGAAAGCGTTGTAAATGAGTTCGGATCACCCCTATTTGTCTACGACGGAGATTCGATTTATGAATCTACAAAGCAAGTTCTCAAAGCACTCAGCGATCAAGTAGGGCTTTTCTACTCAGTCAAAGCGAATCCGAATATCGCAATCTGCGCACTTCTCAAAGAGGCAGGAGTCAATGGGGCAGAGGTCGCATCAAGCGGAGAACTCCTCGCAGCAATAGAAAGCGGCTTCAAACCAGAACAGATACTCTTTGCAGGTCCAGGGAAAACCACCGACGAACTTGAACTCGCCATCAGTCTCGGTGTGCATCAGATAAACGCAGAATCAGTCACAGAGATTCAACGCATAGAGTCCATCGCGAGCTCACTAGGTAATACTCAGCGCGTCGGTGTCCGAGTAAACCCGGAATCCAGCTCGTCCGGACAAGGGAAGATCCTGACCGCAGGTGGCCCCAGAAAATTCGGTATTGATGAATCCAAAGTCAGCCAAGCGGTCACACTGATCACCCAATCCAGTCATCTAGAGTTCGCAGGTTTGCACACAATGCTCGGCTCGCAGGTCCTTGACGCACAAGTAATGATCGAGTCATGCAATGCAGCGATCGAGATGAGCATCAGGATAGCGAATCAATCCGGATCACACATCCCATCGCTCAACTTTGGTGGCGGACTCGGGGCTGCCCACACTGACGATGATCAGCAGTTTGATGTCATCCGCTTCAGCAACGATCTTGAATCCATAGTTCGTGCAGCGCGTCAACACCCAGAACTTGCAGACTGCAAGTTTATGATCGAACCCGGTCGCGCCCTCGTCTCTGAGCATGGAGTCTATCTTGCCCGCGTGATTGATCGCAAAGAGTCCTGCGGCCAAACCTTTGCAATACTCGATGGAGGAATCCACCACGCTCTCTTGCCAATTACCGCAAACGCATACCGGATTACAAACGCGAGCAGGCCAGATATATCTCGTAAGAATAACACACCAGTTCACCCAGAGAACGCAGCCCAAAGTGAATCAAAGAATGTCATACTGGGAGGTCCGCTCTGCACATCCGCAGATCAATGGAGATCGCAGGTCCACCTTCCCGGATTCCAGATCGGGGATGTCATCGCGATGCATAACTCGGGCGCGTATGGGCTCACCGCATCAATGAACATGTTCCTCAGCAGAGGAATCCCAGCTGAAGTACTCATTCATCAGGATCATTGCTATTTAATCCGCGAGCGATCCAGACCGACAGACTTTCTTATGGGTCAACACATACCGCAACACATACCGCAACAGAAGCCCGCGCACACAGCCCAGGATCTGGATACGCGCTTTCAACACGACTGAACCCTAGACTCCAAGATGCAGGTCATCGAAACCTACCAGCAGATGCGCGAGTGGTCCTCCGCTACCCGAACCACCCAAGACCGAATCGGCTTTGTGCCTACGCAAGGGTGTCTTCACAAAGGGCACGCGCATCTACTCAACACCGCTCGCCCGCAATCAGATACGCTGGTTCTCAGTATCTTTGTGAATCCGCTCCAGTTCCGGAGAGCTGCATTTGATGCATATCCGCGCCGTTTAAAAGAGGATCTTCGTCTTGCTGAATCATGCGGAGTCGATGTCGTCTTCGCACCGACCATTGAATCAGTTTATCCGGAAACTGAATCTTTGGATCACCTGATGAGTGCCCAAGATATTGATCCTGATGCTCGGCCGCTAGAGCAGTTCAAGCTTGAGTCAATCAACGACAACTGCCCATTCGAGTATGTCCGTGTCCCGACCAAGCTCACCAGCCCAATGGATGGAAAGCATCACCCATGGCACTTTGATGGAGTCGCAACAGTGGTCCGGAGACTCTTCAACTCCGTTCAACCGCACGCAGCGTACTTCGGTGAAAAAGATATTCAACAACTCGCCATACTCCAAGCAATGAACGAATGGCTTGCTCATACCCAGTTGGGACACCATACGACCATTGTCCCAGTCGAAATCGTCCGAGACCGAGACGGGCTTTCATCAAGCTCGCGGTTGGTCTTGTTGAATAAGCAACAACGATCGATTGCCGTCGAGCTCACCAAGCAGATCACGGACCTAGCGGACACCATCCAGTACGCAGGATTCAATGTCTCTGATGCGGTCGAGCAACTCCGGGAGTCATTGGGACGGATCGAAAGAAACGGTCACCGCTTCGAGATCGACACTGTAGATATCGTCGATCCAAAGACACTTGCACCCATCACTATGGGGTCTACCCAAGCGGTAATCTATATCGCCTATCTCATTGACGGGATTCGGCTCGCGGAAACTCGCTGGTGCTGCGCATGCAAGGGCTCAAAGAAGACTCGCAAATAAAGACTACCAAATAGAGAGTGCCCCCAACAGAACAGTTCATATGACTGGCAATAAATGGGCCAATAAAAAAAGTCCTCGTCTCGTTGGAGACAAGGACCAAAGAAGCGGTGCGAGAGGGATTCGAACCCACGGACCCCTTTCAGGGTCACTCGATTTCAAGTCGAGCGCCTTCAACCGCTCAGCCATCGCACCGAAATTCTGGAATGCATAATATCCAGATGCCAACAATAGCATCAGAGCCCCAAAAGGGCATCCTTTGCTACAAGAAAATCACCTTGATATCTTCGGGTCATCCACCCTACATCTGTACAGGATATCGAAAATCTCACCGACGCCGACGGGAAAGTCCCAGCATCGTTATCCCAGACAGCATGAGTGCCCCCGGAGCGGGCACAAATGTCCCAGCACTCAAATTGTCCAGTGCAATCGTGTTGCGAGCATTGGCATCATGAGAATCTCGGACCACAGCACTCTGATAGCTTCCGATCAAGATTTGATCAAATCCCCCTCCGGTGAAGCCAACATACTCTCCAGTCGTAGCATCAATATCAAACTCACTCACCAGTTGGCCATCATCGAGCAGCTGAACCCAAAGGTACATCGTTCCCATCTGGGTAGGGGACCAGCCGCTGGAAACCTGCATGTCTACATCGTTGAAGTCTTCACCGCTGGTGAGGGAGATATCAACGCGTTCAAATGTTCCGGTGTTCGCATAGAACATCTCAGATCCATCAAATCCCTGCGGATTCCAGCTGAAATAGTCCCGGCTGTAATCAAACTGAACCCCATCTTCTACATACAGATCAAGCGAATCGCCAGCGCTAAGGCTGTTGAAGTTAGCATGGTTCGTTAAATTGCCAATCATCGATGTCTGTGATGTAAAAGTCGCAATCCCAGCAGATGCAGTCATGGCAGTGATCGCAAAGGTTGTCGCTGTAGCAAGGTAGTTCGAACGCATTGTGTTCCCCAAAACTATTAGTCTCTGAATCGTGATCTTCACACTGTGGACAGAAAATCACCCATGTCTGGGTGTCTATCCAGTACCAATGGACACCACAGAGCACTAAAAGCCAATGAAATCAAAAATAACCCCCCATTTCGATCCGCTTTCTACTCACTGTAAACCGAGAAACGCGGACAGGATTTGTTCGGATAGAGCCATTATCGCCCTCTTCTGCCCTCGCCAAGGAGGATGAATTTTGTAATCAGGATCAGAACATCGTTTTACAGTTGTGATTTTGATGGCACCAAGCCCAATTGGAGGTAGATTTCAGTAGATCCGTACAATTTCAAATGGGGAGACACAACATGTCCAGCAAACTGCTCAGCGCAGCACTACTTCTAACCGCCGCTTCACTCACAACCTCCGCCCTCGCCGGTCCAGACTGGATTGAAGACGGTGATGCTGGGAGCACACTGGGAGCTGCTCAAGATATCACTCCTGTCGGAGTCATCAACTCCATCGCCGGAACACTTGGTGGTCAGGACACCGAAGATGTGTACAAACTCGTTATCCTCAATGGCGACGATATCGCAAGCCCAGTCGACTTTGGTTTCACCAACAACGGAGGCCCCCAAGACTTCAACCCCTCACTCTGGCTCTTTGATTCCGAAGGATTCGGAGTCCTTGGAAACGACGATGATCCAATCCTCGGCGGCCCAGATGCACGACTCCTCACACCATCAACCGATGGAGTCACCTTGCTGCTCCCTCCAGGAACCTACTTCATCGCCATCACAGAAAGCGGAAATGTCCCACTCAGTTTCCGGGAGAATCCGCTCCTCGGTGAGGGTGGAAGCTTCGAAGAAATCTTCTCATTCGAGAGCGTCACTGAAGTCTCAGGCCCTGACGGACTTGGAGCAGATAACCCACTCGCTGCGTGGACCGGTGGAGCAGGATCAGAAGGCGGATACGGAATCGTCATCACACCAACACCAAGTTCAGCATTTGCCCTGGCGCTCGCTGGTCTAGGAATGAGCCGGCGCCGCAGAAACTGATCAATCAGTCGACTTATTGTGATCTATAGACTGCGATCTACAAATTGCAATTGACAGAACCGCTTCGGATGATTAATCCGAAGCGGTTTCAGTTTGTAGCTCAGCTGCTTTGGCTTCAATAATCCCTAGCACACGCTGAGCATTGCCAATAAACGGCTCAACCCCGAGCTTGTTCCGGATGCGCAGCGCTTCGCGTGCATGTTCCGAAGCTGGTTCATACAGCCCTTTATGGAAAAACGCTTCTGCGAGCGTCAGCTGAGTTTCAGCGACTGAAGCAGTGTTATTCCCGACCAGTTCTTGTTTGAGCGCAAGTGATTCAGTGAGTTTCTCAACCGCTTCATCAAGTTTGCCCAGCTCAATCAATGTCCCGCCAAGACTATCAAGCGTGTTGGCAATCCAGACAGGCTTGGGATTATCTTTGGGAAGATTCTCGAGCACCACCAATAGCTCTCGAAAGATCGGCTCCGCTTCTTCGTGTTTTTTCTGTCTTCGGTACAGCGAAGCGATCGAGTTTGTGGTCTGCGCAACTTCCAAACTGCGAGGTCCAAACAACGATACCCGGATAGAACGGGCACGCTCGTACAGGTTCAATGCTGCATCATATTCTCCAAGCTGAAGATTCGTTGAGCCCAAATGATCAAGCGTGGTCGCGATCGTTGAAGCTTCAGGACTATCGAGTTCAAAGAGCTCAAGCTTCATATTCAGCGATGCGGTGTAGTGAATTTCAGCTGATTCATAATCATTCAAGAAGTATTGAGCGCTACCGATGTTGTGATACACATCAGCGAGTGAAGGGTGGGGGGGGTTGTACAGCTTCCTTTCAATTGATTGAACCTTGACAAACGAAGACAGTGCCCGCTTGTAGTCTTGGTATCCCATATACGCTTGCCCAATATTCGTATAGAAAAGAGCCAAGCTCTCGCGGTCTCCGGTGAAGATCGTTTCCCCGTGATCGGAGTACAAATCAAGCAGTCGCTTGGCAAGGGCCGGGCCCTGACCACGCTGAACATCCATCTCATTGAGTGTTGTCAGCATGTTGTCCATCGCGAGCTGTCGAGCTTCGATACGCTGAACCCATTGAGTCACCGCAAATACAGAAGCGAGTGTAAAGACGATCAGAATACACGCCGCTGCGATGGTCATCCCTGTGTTGCGTCGCACGAACTTAGTTGTTTTGTAGAGAACACTCGGAGGTCGCGCAGAAATCGGTTGGTTGTTGAGCGATTTACGGATATCAGAAGAAAGCTCAGCAACACTCTGATATCTGCGATCCTTGTCTTTGTCGAGCGCTTTGCCCACAATGATTTCGATATCGCCGGTCAGTGAATTGTCGTGCTTGCTCAGCTTGGTATGGCTGGTATCTTGGATAACCCGGACCGCTTCGTGTATTGCTTTGTCCTTGAGGTTGTAGGGGATCTCTCCAGTGAGCACCTCGTAGAGAACCACACCGAGCGCGTACACATCAGACCTGGTATCCAGGTTCATCGTGTCACCAATCGCTTGCTCCGGGCTCATGTAATACAGCGTCCCAATCAGCTGACCCATATTGGTCTGCATTGTCTCGCTGCTTGAACTTGAATCAGTTGCCCGCGCGACCCCAAAGTCCAAAACCTTTGGTTCGCCCGATTCATCCACCAGCACATTGGCGGGTTTGAGATCTCGGTGGATGACCCCCTTTGCATGCGCGTGCTGAATGGCATCGCAGAGCTTAACAAAGAGTTCGAGCCGTTTGTTGGTGCTGACATTGTGCTCATTGACATAATCCCCGAGCTCTTGACCCGCAACATACTCCATCGCGAAATATGGTGAGCCGCTCTGCGCGTCAATCCCCGCTTCATGGATTTTTGCGATGTTGGGATGATCCAGCCTGCCCAGAATTTCCGCTTCCAGGTCAAATCGTCGCACCGACTTCGATGAAAGCACACCCGGACGGATCAGTTTAAGAGCGACCTGCCTGTGTGGTTTCTCTTGCGTCGCGCGATACACCGCGCCCATCCCGCCAACGCCCAGCACCTTCTCGATCGTGTACTTTCCAACCTCAGTTCCCGGAGGGAGCGTGGGGACATCATGCTCGTACTCAACAAAGTCTGGAATCGTGACATCATCAGCTGCGGTGTGCACAGCTTCATCAGCCATGGTCTCCATGGTCTGGTTTAAATCACGAGGTGGTCTATTCGACTCGTCCATATGACCAGTATACTCGTTTTGAACCCTGTTCAGCTACATATTCATCATCTGATCAGCAAACCTTACCCGATCCCCACCGAAGCGATTGTTGTATCGTCTCGCAGATCCTCAGATTGCGCAAAACCAAGCACACTATCGAGTAATCGCGATACATCCTCCGCATACGAACCACTCGTCCTCAACAGGGCACCAGCTTGGTTCAATCCATATTCCTCGTCTGAGCCGGGAGATGTCTGCTCGACCACACCATCTGAGAACAGAACCAGGCGCTGATCTTTACCAAGCTGGAATCGTTCTGATTCATAGGTCAGCCCCGGATCAATCCCCACAACCAAACCGCCTTGATAAGTGGGGCGCGATGCATCTTTATCTGGGCTCGTCACCAACCAGTGCCCGTGCCCAGCATCTATAAACTCAACCTCCGCAGAAGAACCGTCCGCAGAAACTGAAAACATACCGATCCACATCGTCACAAACTGTCCCCGCGAACGGTCCGCGATGTGCTTGTTAAGCATGGTGATTACCTTGCTCAGATCATTCGTGTGCTCAAACATCGCGTGCAGGTAACTCTGGGTAGTCGCCATCATGATCGCCGCCCCGGCCCCCTTCCCAGAGACATCACCAAGGAAAGTACACACTCGGCCATCCTTGAGTTCAACAACACCAAACAGGTCACCCGCAACCATCCGTCCCGGTCTCATCATCATCGAGTAAGAAACCGGACCCACTCGACCATTGGATTCGGGTAACAGCAGACGCTGAGCTTTGGCCGCAGCATCAAGATCATACTGCATCTCGTGCTGCTGGATTTCCAGTTCTTTGCCGCGCAGATTCGCAACACGAAGCCCAAGCAAACGTCCGACCGCGCGACCAAACGCTGATGCATCGTGCTTGACCGTACTCTCAGAACCACGCGCATCAAGATACATGAAACCGATCGCATCGTCTTCATTCATGACAGGCACACACAACGCGGAATGAATGTCAAGCTCCGCGATACTCTGTCCGTACTCCGCTTGTGCGCTGGTCCCGGAAAGCCGAACCACATCCCCATGAGCGGCGCTTTCAAGCAACGATTGACTGAAGTTGACCGAGCTCACATCCTCAAGCGGATTCTCGCTCTCAAACGCTAAGGTGTCATATTGACCCGGTTCATCTAGCGGAGATAAAAAAGCAGCTCGAGAAAATCCAGTTGATTCAACCATCGCATGCAGCGCTATCGCTGCACTCTCCTTCAGATCCTTTGCCCCATGAATTTGATCAGCGCATTCGAGCAAGATCGCTAGACGATGACTCGCCAGATTCGCAAGAGGCTCCGCTCGAACCCGCTCAACGATATTCCCGCTCTCGCTCGTGTCATTGAGGGTATTGATCATTGTGGAGTCTGCAGAGACCGTAGATTCAGACCGTGCACTCACACGGAAAACCCAAGACCCCAGGCGCAGCACATCCCCATGCTTAAGTGCAGTGGGGGTGTTCGCAGTCATCTTGCCCCCATTGTGCTGAGTACCGTTGCGCGAGCCAAGATCAGTCGCCATCCATTGATCATCGATCATCGAGATTTCAAGATGCCGGCGCGAAATAGAAGCGTCCGGATCAATCAACGGTGTTTCGCATGTCGAGGATCGACCGAGCACATGCGTGCTTGTTTGCGAGCATTCCACATCCGCCATCGGTGTGGGGCCCTTTGCAAGAATCAGCTTCAACATGACATCATTTGCTTCGCTCATATGCATGCCCTCTTCGTTCATGAGGTCTTTTCATTCGAGTTGCCATACTCGTTTGATTGCTCTGGGAACAAACCAAAATATTGAGTATGAACCCGGCAGAAAATCATACCTATTTAACACACCTATTGATGGTAGGCAGAGCCGACATCATGATAAAAATATCCGTATTTGGAAGGTAAAAACTACTGAAAAATCGTGCGCGCATGTTCGATTCTTGATCCAAAAAACTTCCGTTTTCGTTGTGTGGTTCTATGATTGCCGAGTTGAAGTGACCCGAAGAATTCGGGTCACTTCTCAAGACAGAAACCCCACACAATAGGAAACGCAAATCATGTTGAGCTCAATCAAATCATCACTCTTTTCATCAGTTACCCCAGCAGCATTCTGCATCGGTACCGCGATGCTCATCGGTGGGTGTTCATCCTCAATGCAAACACGATCAGCAGTAACTACAAGTGAATCACGCGCTGACATGTCACCCGCAGCAATCTATGCAGACCTCAAAGCTGGCAACGACCGCTTTGTCCGTGGAAACACAACCACACAAAACTGGCTCTCCCAAGCAAAGACCACCGCTGCTGAAGGTCAGTTCCCCAAAGCAATCGTGCTCAGCTGTCTTGATTCACGCGTTATCCCAGAAATGGTCTTCGATCAAGGAATCGGTGACATCTTCGTCGGTCGCGTTGCAGGCAACTTCGAAAACACCGACCAACTCGGAAGCATGGAGTTCGGCACCGCAGTCGCAGGATCCAAGGTCATCGTTGTACTCGGACACACCGCGTGCGGCGCTGTCAAGGGAACAATCGACCAAGCAGAGCTCGGTAACCTCACCGAAATGCTCACCAACATCGAGCCCGCCGTTCAACAAGTCTCCGTTGGTTCCATGGGACGCACCTCTAAGGACGCTGGCTATGTCAACAAGGTTGTCGAAGCCAATGTTCGCCAGACCGTCAAGGACATCAGTGATCGCAGCCCAGTCCTTGCAGGCCGTGTTGCATCAGGTGATCTCATGATCGTCGGTGGTGTGTACGACCTGGGCACCGGACGCGTGACCTGGATCAAGTGATACGCTGAGATCACGATCAGCAAAGCTCTGCTTCTGCTGATTCAATCTTAACCAAACACGCTCAAAAACAAAGAAACCCGCTCAATCGAGCGGGTTTTCTTCTGTGTTTGTTTGAAACAAACCAAAGCGGGTGAACGGACTCGAACCGTCAACATTCAGCTTGGAAGGCTGACGCTCTACCATTGAGCTACACCCGCAAGATCACGATATTAGCACCCTGATGAGCGGTCGCCAAGTGCTTCATCCAATCAATCAGCGAATCAGACAATCAACCAACCTTGATCGCCCGGATCGCCATAAACATGGGGATCTCTTCGCGAGCAATATTCTCCGCCTTGGCGCGAGGGCCGGGCTGACTGACGCGTTTGCTTGACCATTCTTCGATGGTGTCAACCAGCAAGCCGCTCTTGCCCATCGCTTGAATATATGAACTCATCGGACGGTGGTGGGTCTGCGTCATAATCGCAGGCTTACCAGAACTCACCGCACCGGGATTCATCACAATGTCCTTGCTCCGCTCGGTCATGTACTGGTCGATGCGTCTGAACTGGACCGGTTGCAGAGTCCGCTGATCGTTGACCCATCCCCACGAGGTCGCGCCGGGGTTCCGGAACGCGGGATGCAGGATCACACTCACCATCCGGGCGCCCGCTTTGAGCCGAGCTGCGGATCCCGCGAAGACCTCATCAATCCGATCAATATTCATTAGCGCCAGCACACATACTGCTGCGTCATAGAGCTCATCACCAAGGTCCACGCTACCCAGCTCTCGCGCATCACCCACGAGGTAGGAAATAGACTCCGGAGACTGACCCATCGCGCGTTCGACCAGTTCCTTCGAGAGGTCCACGCCCATCGCTGTGGCGCCGGGTTGATTCCCGATCATGTGCCTGCTGACAAGCCCCTGGCCACATGCGACATCCAAAAGCCTTTCGCCAACTTGAAGATCAATTAATCGATCCAGCCCGGGGAGGATCAGCTGTTCGTGATGATCCGAGCCTTTGACCGAAAGCAGGTTGTCATACCAACCCGCGACACGATCCCAGCCTTCTTCTTCAGTCTCTGATGAGGTTGGCAGTTCCTTCTCTTCACTTGCCATACCGAATGCTGGCTCAGCGCCCACTACGCCCCAGAAAGACCGGGGAGCAGGAACACGAACACGCGAAATTTTCTCGGTTTCCGGATCTTCATACCGCACTTCAAACGCATGCATTGCAAGCCTTTGCAGATCGTCTCGGCTAGACCCGTAATCAGTATCCCCAAGAATCGGGTGCCCAGACTGAGCAAGATGCTGACGGATCTGCCCCTGCAAATCTGGGCGAGCGCGAACCTGTAGCAGCGAAGCGCCATGGCCCGATTCAATCACGCGAAAGTGCGTTACAGGGTTCGCCCCTGTGCTGGTGCTGCCCTCGACTTTACCATTGATTGAAGATCCCGATTTGACAATGCTCTCATCAAACTCGCCGTCGACAACCACCAAGTAGTTCGTCTCAGGCCTCGTCAGTTGTCTCGGGGTCTCTTCCTGATCGCGGGTCGCAACCAAAAGCACGGCGCCCGACGCGAGGGTATCAATCTCATGAGCAGGACGCATCTTCCCTTTACGCACGAACCCGAGCTGCCAAGCTGATTCGCGGAGCGTGTTGTGATCTTCCCCCCGGATCGGGAGTCCTGCGGGTTTGTCAAGCACGCACACCATGTCATCCTTGAAAATGATCTTTGCCTTTGGTGGGGTGGGTTCATCCGCATGTTCCCGGTTGTCCGGACGGTCGTATCCGCGTTGTTGGCCGCCGCTGTATCCGCCGGATTGTCCCCCGCCTCCGTATCCGCCACCGCCACCATATCCGCCTTGTCCACCCCGGGGTGGTCCACTGCGATCGCGTGGGGGGGCACCGAAGCCGCCGCCCTGACCTCCGCCCTGACCCCCGCCATATCCACCACCATACCCGCCGCCTTGTTGTGGAGGTCGTCCTCGGCCGCGCTGATCACCAAATGATGGGCGTCCACGATCTGGACGAGAATCAAAGTTCGACATGTGCAGATGACTCCGTATGTTGTAGATCTTCTTTGGAAACGGTGGACTCCATCCGCTGAGCAACCAAGCCCTCAAGATGTCCGAGGAGCCAACCCGCAAACTCTGATTTACAGATCGCTCCACCAGTGTTGATATCCACATCAAGCCCCTTCTCTGAGTTTCCAATCAGCCGGGCGTCAATCGAATCGCCATCCATCGTTTCCAATGGATTCGCAACGATCAGATCAATATTCTTTTTGGCCAGTTTGCGGAGTGCTGAGGACTCAAGCTGGTCGTGTGGTTCGAGCGCAAACCCAATCAGCAACTGGTCTTGTCGAGATTTTTTAGAGCAACCCGCAAGCAAATCAGGAGTGGATTCAAATGCGATGGTCAGATCATTTCCAGTCCGGCGGCGCTTGCCATCCTTCGTGACCTCATCGGGTTTTGGACGGTAATCCGCCACCGCAGCCGCCATCACCAAGCAGTTGCACCAATCCAGGTGCTCGCTCAAAGCGTCTTCGAGTTCTTGCGTGGAACCGAATCGAACGACTTGAACCTCTGATTTTGAGGGAGTAATCGCGTTTGGGCCCAAAAGCAGACGGACCTCCCAGCCTAACTCAGCCGCCCGGTCCGCAAGATTCGACCCCAGCTTCCCAGATGAGCGATTCCCAATAAAACGCACCGAATCAATCGGTTCATAGGTCGGGCCAGCGGTGATGAGTATCCGTGCCAAGGTCGGGTCCTTCAGTTGGAAGTGAGATTGTGTTCCATGTGGAACACTTCGAACTCCCAATCGTAGAACCCTCAAGCCGATCAGTCGTCAAAAAATGGTCTCCAGTACTGAACTGGGGCTCATTTCAACTGATCCTGAATTTCGGATTCATCCAGAATTCGTACCAAGCGGAGCGGTACGCGACGCTATAGTGCCATCTCGCAATGACAATGCTCAATGAGCCGACACATAGGGAACCACATTTCCATGGCCAGAAGTCGCAAGAAACTCGGTGAAATACTCGTTGCCCAAGGTGTAATAGACACCAATCAGGTCCAGCAAGGTCTCACCAAAGCAGAAGAAACCGGAGTCCGGATAGGCGAAGCCCTCGTCGAACTCGGGCTTGTTACCGATCAGAACATCCTCAAAGCCCTCGCAGTTCAGCATGCTATTAAATATGTTGATCTGACCAACGAGAAGATCGCCAAACTCATCGACATGGATGCTCTGGACAAGAGCATCATGAAAAAGCACCTTGTGCTAGGGATGGGCAAGTCTGGTGGCAAGATGCGGATCGCGATCCATGATCCGCTTGACCTCCAGGTGCTTGATAACCTCCGATTCCGTCTGAACTGCGAGATTGAGCCGCTCCTTGCGACCAAAGCTCAGCTCCAGCAGATCATCGATGGGCAAGCCGCTGCAGCTCCTGGTGGAGCAGCGCCAACCGAAGGCGGGGTCCCGACGCAATCTTTGGTAACCGATTCGATCGACCGCTCAATCGACCGCTCGGTCGATCGTTCGATGGATAAATCCATCGATGTCTCTTCCGAAGATTCACCGATTGTCAAGCTCGTCAATAGGGTGCTTGATGAAGCGGTCCGGATGAGGACATCTGACATCCATATCGAACCGATGGGTGATCGTGTTCGTCTTCGGTACCGAGTGGATGGTGTGTGTTCAGAGCGTGACAACCTGCCAAAGCGCATGCAGAACGCAGTACTCTCCAGACTGAAACTTATGGCGGGGATGAACATCTCCGAAAAACGCATCCCTCAAGACGGGCGCATCAAGATCTTCGTCGATGAAGTCCCCATCGACTTCCGTGTTTCTGCGTGTCCCGCATACCACGGTGAGTCGGTTGTGCTTCGTATCCTGCGTCCAGACGCGGTCCGGATTGGTCTAGCGAATCTTGGGTTTGAGCCTGAAAACCTTGAAGTATTCAACAAAATCATCAAGCGTCCAAACGGCATTTTCCTTGTTACAGGTCCGACCGGTTCGGGGAAGACTACGACTTTGTACTCCGCGCTTGATGTGCTCAACCGTCCTGATAAGAAGATCATTACTGCAGAGGACCCAGTTGAATACAACTTTGACGGGATCAATCAGTGTCAGATCCGTGAGGACATCGGGTTTACATTCCCCAGTGTGCTTCGGTCCATGCTTCGTCAAGCGCCCAATGTGATTCTGGTCGGTGAAATTCGTGACCGAGAGGTCGGCGAAATCGCGATCCAGGCAGCACTCACCGGTCACTTGGTGTTCTCCACACTCCACACAAACGATGCGCCGTCTGCGATGACTCGACTCATCGACATGGGGATCAAGCCCTTCCTGGTTGCATCTTCGATTCAAGCGGTCATGGCTCAGCGTCTCGTGCGTGTCCTTGCAGATACGAAAGTACTCGCTGAGGAATCCGATCTGGATCCCAAGTTCCTGAATCTGATTAACCTCAAACCTGAGGAAGCGTTGGGGAAGGTGTACAAGCCTCGCTCAACAACGGAAATCCCTTCAGGGTTCAAGGGGCGAAAGGCAATCTTCGAGATGATGCTCATGAATCCAGAGATCCGCGATCTGGCATTCAACAAGGCGCAGTCGTCAGAAATTCGGAAGGCTGCAATCTCCTCAGGTATGAAGGAACTCGTTGAAGATGGACGCACAAAGGTCCTCAACGGGGTCACCACACCAGAAGAAATCGCGAAGGTCAGCCAGATCGACGGCGGCGGACACTAACCACATATTCAAGATCGGTTCACGCCATCATTCAATCATTCCATTCCGCGATACGACCACGCACGCGGGAATGAAGCACTCAGTGAAGCACAAGAGGAGAAGTGATCAATGTCTACAGTTCAGATTGATCGATTGCTCGATACCGTAGTCAAAACAGGAGGCTCTGACCTTCACCTGACCGTTGGGCGCCAGCCAACCATTCGTCTGCACGGCGGTCTGCGGAACCTTGAAACCAAGGTTCTTGAATCCGAAGATATGGTTTCGTTGATGAAGTCCATCACCCCGGAACGCAATCAGCAAGAACTCCAAGAAGAAGGCGGCACCGACTTCGGTTTCGCTTACGGCGAAGCTGCCCGTTTCCGTGTGTCGGTCTTCCGTCAACGCGGCGATATCGCGATTGTTCTTCGTCAGATCCCCAATCGCTTGCTTACATTCGATCAGATCGGTCTCCCCGACATCTGTAAAGATCTGATCCGCCGACCTCGCGGGCTCTTCCTTGTGACTGGTCCAACTGGTTCGGGTAAGACGACTTCGCTTGCAACGATGATCGATTATGTCAACCAGTTTATGGATCGCCACATCGTGACCATGGAAGATCCGATCGAGTACTACCACCTCCATAAGAAATCGATTGTCAATCAGCGAGAGGTTGGAAATGATGTGCCCAGCTTTGCTGAGGCGCTCCGCCGAGCTCTGCGTCAGGACCCGGATGTGATCCTTGTTGGTGAAATGCGTGACCTGGAGACGATCGAAGCGGCGGTCCGTGCTGCGGAAACTGGTCACCTTGTGTTCGGTACCCTCCACACCACCGGTGCAGCGAAGACCATCGACCGTCTGGTGGACGCGTTCCCGGTCTCTCAGCAGAACCAGATCCGTGTTCAGCTTTCCACAGCTCTGATCTGTGTGCTCTCTCAGGTACTTCTCGGACGCATTGACACCAAGGGGATGGCGGCTGCTTACGAGTTCTTGGTGGTCACTCCTGCGATTGCGAACCTGATCCGTGACAACAAATCGTACCGTATTGACTCCGCGATCCAGACCGGTAAGAAATACGGGATGCAGCTGTTGGACGATCACCTCTGGTCGCTGTATGCGGATGGTAAGATCGCTGCTGAAGAGATGATTGACAAGTGTAAGGATGCGACTGCTCTGCGCACGAAAGTGCACCAAGCGGGCGGTGTTATTGGTCGTCCTGAGATGGATGATCCTGATGCTCAAGAGGCTCCAGAGGACTAGTCGGGGTTCTGAAAAACCTGATTATAAATCAAAAACACATTGTCGCAACGAAATAAACTGCAATAACGCATAGGTTTAGGCCAACCAGATCTTGGATCTATGCGAACATACACCTGTACCGGTCACGGATCGGTCTCAGTGACGGAGTAGACTCTCATGGATCCATCAGAACTCAAAGGTCGGAAGATCGGTCGCGTACTCACCAAATTGGGGGTCGTGACTCGTGAGCAGATCCATGAAGCGATCGGTATTCAAAAAGGCCGATCTGAGAAGGTCAAGCTTGGTCAGATCTTGATTGAACTCGAGATGTGTACTCAGCTTGATATTGATAAAGCTCTTGCTGGTCAAGCTGGCATGGAGTACATGGACATCAGCGATATCGAGCTCGATGAAGATGCGATCAACTCGATTCCGGCTGAGAACGCAAAGGCGTATCAGTGCGTTCCGATTGAATACAACCCAAAGACCCGCTACCTCAAGGTCGCACTCAAGAGTCCAGATAACTTCCAAGCGGTTGACGATCTCCGTCTACTGATGGGTGCGAAGGTTGAAGCGGTGATTGCCTCCCCCGCAGCGATTGATATATTGCTCGAAAAGCACTTCGCGAAGTCGCAGTCCATGGAAGAAGTGATGGGGGCGCTCGCGTCTGATGACAACCTCAAGAACTTGGGTGGTACATCCGACCAATCGATTGATCTTGATGCGGTGATGGATGCTGCGGATGACAATCAGGTTATCAAGCTTTTGAACATGGTTCTGCTCCAGGCGATCCGTGATCGCGCTTCTGATATTCACTTTGAGCCATTTGAGCACGAGTTCAAGATGCGTTACCGCATTGACGGCGTGCTCTATGAAATGGTTCCACCACCCAAGCATCTCGGTGCAGCGATTACATCGCGCGTAAAAGTCATGGCGAACCTGGATATTGCTGAGCGCCGTTTGCCTCAGGACGGTCGCATCGAACTGACTGTCGGTGGAAATCCCGTTGACCTCCGTGTTGCGGTGCTTCCAACGATTTACGGCGAGAGCGTGGTAATGCGTGTTCTTGACCGCGGGAATGTCGAGCTTTCGCTTGATCGTGTTGGTTTCCGTGAGGAAGAACTTGAGACCTTCCGCGGGCTGATCAAAAAACCAAACGGCATCGTGATTGTTACTGGGCCTACGGGTTCGGGTAAGACCACGACGCTCTATTCGGCGCTCGATGAACTCAATGACATCACCACGAAGGTGCTGACTTGTGAAGATCCGGTTGAATACGACATCGATGGTTTGTGCCAGGTGCAGGTCAATACAGAAGTGGGATTGACCTTTGCGAGTGCTTTGCGTTCATTCCTTCGTCAGGACCCGGATGTGATTCTGGTCGGTGAAATTCGAGATCTTGAGACCGCGCAGATTGCGGTCCAGGCATCGCTTACCGGTCACCTTGTGCTCTCGACGCTTCACACCAATGATGCGCCGAGTTCGATTATTCGTCTTGTTGATCTTGGGATTGAGCCGTTCCTTTTGACCGCGACCATCGAAGGCATTGTTGCTCAGCGTCTTGTTCGTACTTTGGATCAGAAGACCAAAGAGGCGTACATGCCGACCGAGCAAGAGCTCATGGAGCTCTCGATGCGTCCTGAGGATGTCAAGGGTAGAGAGTTCTATCGCCCAAGTTCTACCAAAAATGTTGGTGGCGGGTACAAGGGTCGGATGGCGTTGTTTGAAATCATGAGTCTTGATGACGAACTCCGCGAGTTGATTATTAAGAACGCGAGTACCGCGATTCTCCGTGAATCTGCTCGCAAAAAAGGGATGCGTTCGCTTCGTGATAGCGGGATGCTCGCGATTTATGAAGGGCTGACAACCATCGACGAGGTGGTTCGTGAAACACTCGCAGAAGAATAAAGCACACACTACTGCTCGGCATTGACCGGGCAAACACCGAGGCCTGAGTGAGGCCCATCGGAAGGAAGAAGTCATGGCAACATTTGTATACCAAGCACTCAATGCATCAGGCAAGACCCAGAAGGGCACTGTCGAAGCAGCGAGTTCGGAAGATGCGATCCAGCGGATCAAATCCCAAGGGTACTTCCCGACTTCGGTACAACCTCAAAAGGAGAAGAAGGGCAAGGGCGACACCTCTGGTCCTGCAGCTGCAGCCGCGGCGGCAAAGACCAAAAAGAAGAAAAAGAAAAAGGGCGGCGGTTTCAGCATCGGTGGTGTCAGTAATAAGCACCTCACGCTGTTTACTCGTCAGTTGTCAACGCTTCAAGATGCGGGTCTTCCTTTGCTTCGTTCATTGCAGATTCTTGAGAGTCAGCAGAAGCCTGGTGTGCTTAAGAATGTCTTGCAAGGTGT
Organism: Phycisphaerales bacterium; assembly: GCA_045105315.1. Taxonomy (GTDB): domain Bacteria; phylum Planctomycetota; class Phycisphaerae; order Phycisphaerales; family UBA1924; genus UBA1924. The sequence goes on from JBGCDI010000056.1 coordinate 34,334, forward strand.
CACAGAAGAAGTCGAAGGCGGGTCGTCCCTTTCTGAAGCAATGGCAAAGCAGCCCAAAGCGTTCGATCATCTGTATGTCAAGATGGTGAACGCGGGTGAAATCGGTGGTGTGCTTGACATCATCCTTCAGCGTTTGTCAGAGTTCATGGAAAAGACCGAGCGTCTGAAGCGGAAGATCAAGGGTGCGATGGTCTATCCAATCGTGGTAGTCTTGATTGCCCTCATTATCTTGACCGCGATCATGCTGTTGATTATTCCTCAGTTTGAAGCGATCTTTGCAGACTTTGGTGTCGAGTTGCCCGCACTTACCTTGTGGCTTGTCAACACTTCGAGTTGGGTTGCTGGGTCTAAACCTGGTCAAGAGATTCCGGGTTGGGTGTTTATCTTGCTGGGTCCTCCTGCTGTGTTCTTTGGTGTCAAGCTGCTTCGCAAGACGACACCGGGGAAAGCGGTCCTGGACACCCTCTTGCTTTGGACTCCGATCTTCGGGACTCTGGTCCGGAAGACCACCATCGCTCGGTTCACTCGTACCCTGGGCACTTTGATCAGCGCTGGTGTTCCGATTCTTGAAGCGGTCACGATTACCGGTCAGACCTCGGGCAACTATGTGTTTGAGAAAGCACTCCGCAAGGTTCACGATTCGATCCGCGAGGGTGAAACCTTTGCTGATCCATTGCGTGAATCCAAAACCTGTGATGCGATCGTGGTCAACATGATTGATGTGGGTGAAGAGACCGGTGATATGGATTCGATGCTGATGAAGATCGCGGACAGCTACGACGAAGAAGTCGATGTCGCGGTTGAAGCACTCGTGTCATTGCTCGAGCCGCTCATGGTTGTGCTCCTCGGTGGTATGGTCGGAACGATTGTTGTTGCGATGTTCCTCCCGATGGTCAAGATGATCGAGAGTTTGCAGTAGTCGATACAGAATCGAATCTGCATGTCACAGAGCATTCAGATATTCCCACATATTCATTTCCATTCATTCCCACACATTCCTCTCTCGTCCTGGAGTCAAAACAGGTGAACACGAACACAGAACAACTTGCTCAGCACATCCCGGCGACGAGCCGCGTGCGGTCGGGCTTTACCCTCATGGAGCTTCTGCTCACTGTAGGGATCATCGTTCTGCTGCTTGGATTCTTGGGATCCGCGCTCGGTCGAGCGACTGTCAGTGCGCGTCAGACTGCGAGTCAGCGTTCGGTCGAAGCGATTGCTGCTGCGGTTGAACAGTTCCGTTTGGAGTTTGGCTTTTTGCCACCACTGGTTCATGACGGTCCTCTGATGAGCGGCGGGAACATCCGTCCAGTCGATCCGCAAACCGGTACAGCATCTGCAGATGAAGGTCCTGTCAAGGATGGTCAGGTTGTTACTGGGTATGACTATGAAACACTGGTCGTCTGGTCGGAAGGGTTTGATTACGATTTCTTCCGAAGAAGAGCAGGCGATGCTTCTGATGAGATTGAATTGCCCGGAGGTTCAAGCTGGGATGTTGATTCTGCGTGGGACGACCGCCGATACTCGCGGTACGCGCTTGCGTACTACCTTGTTGGTGTCCTTCCTCGATCAGTAGATGGTGTTGCGGGCGAAGGGTACTCGCGTCCGCTTCAGAACGGTGGCTTTGCCAATGTCGGTTATCCGATCGGCGGAACCCGTGATCGGTACGACCCGACTCTTGATACTGATCGCCGTGGACTTGGTCTGCAGTTTGGCTACGCCCGCGCTATCGAGCTTGCAGAACACGATGACGCAGCAGACTACACGATGCTCAGCACTCAAGATGTTTTTGATCTGTACGATCCAGATCAACAAGACCAGCTCATCTCGCTTGTTGATAGCTTTGGAACCGCATACCGCTATTACCGCTGGGAACGCGGCCGGTACAACAACAACCGTCGATTGGTCGTTGAAAACACAATGGATCTGAACATCCCGCCCGTTCTGCTTGATCCAGAAACACTCGTAGAACTGATGAATGACGACAGCGCTGACCCGATGCTGGATTTGACAGCAGGGAACCCTGAGATCCGCGAAGCCCGATTCGCGATTGTTGGGGCGGGCGCCGACCGCTTGTTTGGCACCGAACCAATCGAGTTTATTGTTCAGCAGCTCAACACCCGTGATCCCGGGGGTGACCCCGCTGAGATCGCACGAATCCGCAAGCTCGCCATGGAAGACAATGTCGTCGCGTACGGCAAATAACGGGAAACCCACATGTATACACCCCGAAAAATCCTGGCTCACTCCTTTGCAAGTCCTGTATCACAGGCTGCGAACCTCGGACGCCGCGCGTTCACACTTGTTGAAGTGCTTGTGGTGATTGTGATTGCATTGATCCTATTGACCATCGCGGTCCCCGCGTTTCAGGCGCTGATTGATTCGTCAGAGCGTTCGCTCGCGGTCAACTCGCTCCAGTCCGCGATCCAAGCAGCACAAGATATCGCGCTCGATGGGCGCGAAGGCGAAGACGGCGCGATCATGTTCCTCGTCGGTGACAATGGCCGGCTGACCCTAGTCCCTGCAGTAAAGATCGGGACACACAACGAACCCTACGCAGGCGCTCCCGGAGCGCTGGGGCTTCAATCGTTCGACTACGACTATATCGAGATGGAAATCTTTGCGCCCCTGAGCAGCGGCGAATCTTTCCAACTCCCAGAATCATGGTTCGTCCGCGGATACGCTCCCGGCGGGACAATGGTTGACCGCTTTATTCTCCGCGGCGCTCCATCGACCGACCGCTTTGCTGCGGTGTGGTACAACTCACCGATCTACGGCGGCACCGATTTCCAGAACAACATCAAGCAAGAGAGTCACTGGGTCTTCCCTGAGACCAACCTGTTTGCAAAGAATGCACAGCATGTCGATGGCAACGAAACCACCGGAGATCTTGGCAATATTTCGGGTCAGTTCCGGTCACCGCGGCAATCATTTATGGTTCGCTTTGACAGCCAGACCGGTCAGTTGAGCCGATCGACTGCTCCCGCAATCTTTATTGATCCTCGTAAAAGCAGAGAGCGTCCGTTTGGTGATCAACCAAACGCAACCGAACGCTGGAAGCGTGTTGATCTTTCAGACAATATCCAGAAGTGGGGCATCCGTATGCTCGCAGCATCAGATACCAACTCAGATGGAGCGCACTGGACTATCCAAGATCAGTACGACCGCGCTCTGTGGATGGGGAACATCTCACACGACACGGTTTTGGTCAAAGCGGTCACCAGAATCGCGCTTTACAACGAGCAAGACCTCGCACGCGATTTGGGTGCTCGTGGTCTCAATGCAATCACCGGAACAATCTACGAAGAGTATGACCAGACCAACTCGTCATCAGAGATCGCGTTTGACCAAGCGCTCTGGGAACCAAACCCGGGATATCCGGGTGATGATGTGATCCGTGATCGCATCAACCAGTGGATTCAGGGTGATACCAACGGGGATGGAATCATCAGCTTTGATCCCGATGACCCGTCACTTCTTGACGAACCACTCGCTCGCCTGTACCTGATTAGCCCGTATTCCGGGACGCTCCAGGAGGTCTTGCGATGAACATAATGAATGTCAATACACAAATGAACACCCAATCGCCAGCATATCAAAGCAGCCGGTCCACACGGAGCTCGTCAAGCGGGTTTACACTGGTCGAGGTCTTGATCGCGATCTTGATCCTTGCGCTGGGACTGCTTGGACTCGGCGCGGTCTTCCCGGTTGTGATTAATCAACAACGCGAAGCGATCGCAACCGTCGAGGGTGAGAGCGTTGCGAGCATGGCTGAAACCATCCTCAAACGCTCAAGCGAGATTGTAGATTTTTCGCCGTGGTTTGATCCCGCGAGCAACTTCGGAAAGGAAGCCGCGTCCGATACATTCTTTACCTACGAATGGGTCGTTGAACCATTCCCACCATATAGCGGATACGCACAGCGTCCGGGATTTGCTGGTGGATTCTCAGGTTCGCTTGATGGATTCTGGTATGTGAATCTTGAAGGGGTGAGCAATCCACCATCGACTGAAGCGGATTTGAACAAGGCGCTCTCGGTCACTGATCGTTTGTACCCTCAGCCGTATTCTGGCAGTGATCCTAAATATGTCTGGGACATTGTTGCACGCAGGCAACCGGGCACCAACCGTCCTCAGCTTGCTGTCTTTATCCGGAACATCGATCCGAATATCCGAGTGAGTCAAGGGAAGTCACTCAGCGATGCGTTGGTGATTGGTGTCGATGGCGCTGATCCAGTCCTTCCTGTTGCGCTCGATCCCGCAACCGGTCGACCGGTTGCTGACAATGGTCTGCCAGGAGCATCGGGTTATGTGTACGCTGCTCCGCAAAGTCTACAGGTGCAGGTCATCGACAGTCATCTCGATTGGTTGATCTTTGAAGATGCCAACGGCACAGGCTTTGATACATCGATTTCACTTGCAACCCAAGTTGGCCAAAAACTCCTTGATAACACCGGAACGGTTCGCACTGTTCTTGGGACTCCAGCAAACGCTCAGGGTGATCCGTTATTGAGGGATCCGAATGTTCGGGTTGTCCGTGTCGATCCGCCTTTTAACTCGAGCCAAGCTTTGGACAGCACATCTAACAACGGATTGACTCCAAATGCAAACGACCCCTCTACCGATGCTGAGCGTGCCTCTTGGGTCCGTCAGGTAGTCTTTACTCCCCGAACTCCACTCGCCATTCGTGTCATCACGCTTGAGGAGTCACCATGAGCATGCACAATACAAACCGTACAACACAAGCGGGTCCATCAACTCGGGGAGCGCGTTCCGCGTTCACCATTATCGAGATCATGGTCACCATCGGTATACTCGTGCTGATCGCTGCGGGGATGTCCACCATCTTCTCATCGGTCTCGCAGACCGTCAATGGTGGCAAACGCATCGCGGAACTCAATCGATACGCAGCTCAGTTTGAGCGTGTGATGCGCCGTGACTTTGAGAACATGTCCCGGGACGGCTTTCTGGTCATCGTTCAGCAGAACGCGCCGGGGTTTGATCCAGTTGGTTCACGCCGGGATGTTCAGCTGAGTCCTGCTGATAGTACCGACCTGGACGACAGCGGGGATCCTGGTCGATTGCGCCGTGTTGATGAGATCATGTTCTTTGCCAACGGCCAGTTCGAAACATCGCGTCGCGCGATTAGTCCAGATCTGATTGCACGCTCTTCACAAGCTGCGATTTACTATGGTCATGGACAGAAGCGTCGTCCGGATTTACTCAATGCATTTGATGATCCCTCCGATGACAACAACCTGTTCTTCAATCCTGTGACTTATGACAATAACATCCGTTACAACGCATCAGCGTCGATCAATCAAGCGGGTCTTGGTACCTTCTCAACTGATGGCCAGCTTAATCCGAATCAATACGCGAGCGATTGGGCGTTGCTTCGTCATGTGACGCTGCTTGTCAATCCACAGACTTCGGGTCAAGATCTTCCCGATGAGTTGTTTGGATTTGAGCGCCTCGGGAATGATCGTCAGTTCCTCGAAGATTCAGAGCGCCAGATCGCACTTCAGCCAGCGGGTCGATCCATTTTTAACTCGCTCTCGCAAACGGGATTCGACACGCTTCCAGATCCAACAGGTACATTTGTTGTGCCCAAATGGTTCGGTGATCGTCAGCTCTCAACCGGGGGCGGTCCAACACTTGCGGGATACACCCCGCCGATGCTCAGAGCATCGGGTCTTGTTGATATCGTTACGGGTGATCTTGCCAGCATTCGGACCACGCTGTACGGGCTTTCAAACTCGTCGGATGCCAACTTTGATAATCCGATGGATTTCTGGTCACGATCGAATCCGAATCAAATCGCTCCAGCTCCAATGGATCTGTCCTATGACGAGTTCTCTTCCGTGTTCTGGGAGAGTACGACTGCACCGAATCCCAGTGATGCATCGACTTTCACACTGCCCACCACTGCACCGGTATCTGCAGAGTTTCAGAATGTGCGAAGCTGGATGATCGATGCGTTGCCCTCGCTCTGGGATCTCACCGATCCGTTGAATCCGATCCAGCTCTCACGCGTGCGGTATGAAGATGTGCCTACGCGTTTGATTTACGATCAAGATGCCTTTACCGGTCTTGGTTCAGAGGACAACCAACAGCGACTCCGCACCTACTCCGAAGCGAACCAAGAAATGCTTGGTTCGTCAGTATTCGTGCCTCGTTGTACTGAGTTTATTGTGGAGTGGTCATTTGGGTTCATCGATCCCACCATCACCAACTTTGCAGATCCAAACTACAAGCGCATCCGTTGGCACGGGCTTGAGCGCTGGGTTGATGCGAACCAGGACGGGATTATTGACACCTCTGTTTCAGGTATTTCTGAAGATGAAGATCAGCTCGTCGCGTTCAACTACGACCAGCGTGGTGGCACTGCTGGCACCAATGATCCGCTCGCTGAGTTGATTCTTGGGCACGGCCCAGTCAACACGCCTTTCCCCGCACCAAACCAGGTCGAGATCGCGACCTTTGGGCAGGATGATCTGACGGGCAATGAATGGCGCTGGCCAAAGTTCATCCGCATCACCATGTCGATCGCGGATCCAAACGATAACACCATCGAGCAGACTTACCAAATGGTCTTCGATGTTCCTAGTGCGAACTAATCGCATTATCAATCACCGGCACAGGGGCGCTGCGAGCACCAAGCAGCATGGACATGCCGAATACATAACCCCATAAGGTGCATCGCTTGCACATGCTGTGCAAGCACGGAGTAGTGATCAATATGACCAAGTCAACACACGAAACACACACGATCAAGCCCCACGCATCCCCTCATGCACGACCGGGCTCAGCGATCCTGATTGTCGTGGGGACGCTTGCGCTCATCGCGGTGTTTGCTGCGATCTACATCTCGATCGGTCAAGGCGATCAGCGCATCGCTGATTCGATCCAGAAGCGTGAAGAGATCAACGCGAATCAAGACATCTTTGCAGAACATATTCTGAAGGTGCTCGGAGATGACCGTTTGGATTACACCGCTCAGCGCCTCGACGCGGCCAACGGGATCGCCTATATCCGCGAGAACACCGACGCACCCTATACCGACTGGACTATGCGATCAGAAACCAGCGTGGGTGAAGCTTGGCAGCGATTCAACCCATCAGGGCGCGCAAACAGCTCAGTTACCCAGCCCTCAGCAAATGATGACTTCCGCGTCGCATCAGACTCGTGGCTCGCCGCTACATCACCGACATTCCTCGGTGATCCGGGCCAACCAATCAATGGTGTGGATGATCTCCGCCCGTTTGGTTCAGTGATCACTGAAGGTTCACTTGATCCAAGTAGCTTCATCGCCAACGCATTGTCATCAGGGTTCCTTGACAAACGCGACTGGTTGCAGATCTCAAACCTGGCGCCAGACGGTCGTTTCGTCAACCTCTTTAACCTTCGTCAAAACCAAGCCTTCAACGATGGCACCATCGGTGGCTTTGATGCACAGACCGGGTTTGGTACCTACACGCGCCTTGACGGTAGAACCGGTCGGCGAATGAGTGAATACCTTTCCCTCTGGAATCAAGAGAGTCCGGGTGAACCTGATTCACGGATCCAAACATTCGATCCATCTGCAGATGGAATATGGCTCCCAGGCCGGAACCTTCCAGAAACAGCACACGGGATCACGGGTGATCTCGCCAATGTTCCTGCGGTCTGGACCATGTACCAGCGGTACATGTTCATGCCTTTGAATCAGCCGTTCCTTACAGTGAATCGCAACAATCTCGTGTCGACATGGGCTGACCCTGATTTCGCAGCGTACCAATACGCCGATGCCGACGGGGATGGCATGGCCGACTCGCGATGGATCGAACTTGTTTCTGCTCAGGAGCAAGCAGGTGGTGGGAGTGTTCGCCAAGGAGTCGAGCGCTTGTACGATGCTGGCAGATCGCGTCTGTTCGCTGGTATCCGGGTGGTTGATCTGACCTCGATGGTCAATGTCAACACCGCACTCGATCAGCTCGCTCAACCAGAACCATCGGACCAAGGCGTCTTTGGAGCAACTCCGGGCGATGTTGACTTGCGAAGATTCCTTTCGCTCTCAGATCCAGGACAGAACTATTCTGTTCTTCAACTCGCAGGGCTTTCACCAAGCAGCTTCCACAAACCGATCCTGACGACCAACAACGATCTTCTTGATGTCGATTACAAATGGTACAGAAGTTATATCGATACAACTTCACCCGTTGGTCGCAAGACAATCGAGCCAAGCTCAAACACTTTGAGTATTGGTCGCTATGGATATGACGCGCTCAAGCGCGGGCTTGTCAACGGGGACACACTCGACAGCCGGTACTACGCATGGCCTCCAGAGCTTCGGGCGCTCAACAGTGACCCTACTCCTTCGATGCCGGGTGCTGGTGATTTTCAGGATGACTTTAATCCAGTTGATGGCGACTACGATCCGAACTCAAATTATCGCCTGAATCAGTTCTTTGCAGGGGCAACCGCGACAGAGCCGCTCAGTGCACGCGAACGCCGACAATGGTACCTTGACTACGGGCGTCTGAATCCGATCGATGTTGATCCAGAGCGTTCACTCGCTGTCCCGTATGGTCCTGAAGATCTCCTCGAGATCCTCGCGTTCCACGGCCTCAACGATCCGTCAACAGTTTCCCGTCTTGAGAAATCACTGATGGGACGCATGCCATCGATCTACGAACAAAACCAGCGCGCGTTCTCACCGATGCTTTCTAACCGCCCGCTCGCTCTGGATCGGTTCCGTCACGGATATGTTGATCAGAACAACTATGGCATCGCAGCGCCGGGAGATCCCAGAGAGATCACAGGATCAATCGCAAAGGAATCCATGGCGTTCTTCTCGGTGACCCCGCGTCGACTCATGACCACGGTTTCAGGATCCGCAGCGATCCTTCCAGGTTCAGTCGTCACTTCGACTCTACCAGCGCTCACCGCTGTTGAAGCAGCGCCTTCACTGTCCGGTGCACTAAGTACTCCCTCTTCACTCTTTAGTGTGTATTCGAATGCACTCGCGGGTGAGCTCAATGCAGGCAAGGTGGTCGGTGGTTCAGTCAGTATGCTATTCGAAGAAAATATCGACGATACACGGTTGCTCGATACCGCGACTTTGTTCTACGGCCATCGCGGACCAGAACTCGCACTCCGCATCGCAGCACACAGTGCAGTGAACATGACGGATTTGTTTGACGCTGATCAAGAACCAACAGCAGCAACCCTGATTATCGATGACAATCTGCGAAATCAACTGATCAACGACTTCAGTACTACTCCTATCGATTCGTCGGATGCAGAGTATGGTCTGTATGCAGGTCTTGCTCAAGGAAATCTCTTCGATTTCGGCGTATCCAATCTTCCAGACTCAGTGTTTACAACTTCACAAGCGCACCGTCAAGCGGTTAATGTGTTTGGGATCGAACCGATGCCGGTCTTGACCGAAGTGTCTTCGATGTATGTCTACATGGATTCACCGATGGGTGATGCAGATTTCTATGATGACGGGGATCCTTCAACGATCTCGATTCCGCGTCCGCCTCGTCCAGGTCTGAATCTCCCAGTCTTCCCAGCTGGCGCTGATGGCGATCCCGCGATTGTTGAAGCGACCATTGATGGCTCGGTTTCAGAAACCAACGAAGACCTCCTGATGCAGGTTCTCGCGTTTCAGCTTACCAACCCATGGGATGTCTCCATCCAGATCGGTGATGCTGGTGGCGCTGATCAACCAATGGGGTACATCGACGAGGATGTCAACTCACCGAATAACACCAACCTGAACTTCGATTATTACATCGAGTTTGGTGGACGATTCTTTAAGCTCGGTCAGTTCGTTGAGTTCAACCCAACCGACGACCGGTTCGGTGACCCGCTTGACCCGGACTCACCGGCGCCAGGTTCACCGATCACTTCAGTCCATGAAGAATACCAATATCGCAGCGTCACCATCGCTCCAAACTCATCGAGGGTGTTCTATGCGATCGCGCATGCACGCTTTGATGCAGAGGAAATGGCTGGTGATCTAGATGGTAAATGGACCAGCCTCCTCGGGACTTCCCCCGACACCGATGGTGATCCATCGACTGGTCCTGCTCAAGAATGGGTCAATGAACAGTTCGGTGTTCGTGCTGGCGATCCGGCAACACACATCCACCAGTTCGATCCGCGTACCGGGAAACTCATTGAGCAAGGGGTCTTCCAAGATCTGCTCGCGAGCCCATCGGCACCTGCAGACCCAGTATTTGAGAACTCTGATCGTGAGCACAACTTTGCACAAGTACGCTTGTGGCGAAAAATCCGTGGCACACTCGAAGAAGTCACCACCAACGCGATTCCCTCGCAGTCAATACGGGACAACCTGATCCAGAACGACATGCTCGTTGATCGGATCTCATTCTCTGGTGGTGATCTCAACAGATCACTCTTTGCAGGCAACAACCCCATCGAGGGGAGCGTGAGCTACGACCCTGCTGAGTACAACCAGTCGCAGGTAAACAATGTTGGTGTCCGCAATGACAACTTTGGTCTGACTATCGCACGGTGGGCAACAGTCCGCAGAGGTGATAACACCGAACCCCCAAGCTCGTTTGGTTCTATCGGTGGTGGTGGTCCAAGCGGTGATCAAGCGGGCCAGATCGCTGCGTGGATGCTCAGTTCGAACAGAAACATTTCGTTTAACACGATTGTCTCAACTGACCTTTCTGACGATGATGGTGATGGTCTCTTGCGAATCGATGATTTCCTCGATGGTGATCAAGCGTCAATTGCGTTCCCGTTCCCAGTCACCCCGGTTCTTCCAGGATATGAGCAGCACACAGAGTTCAATGATCTCAACAACCTGAGTGCGTTCCAAGAAGTGATCCAAACAATCACGAGAAACCCTCGCAAGAAATATCTTGTTGCCAATCCCGATCCAATCCCAACCGGTGACTCGCCGATTGATTTTGAAGCTCGTTTCCCGAGTCTGCCATTGATATCAAACGATGCTGGTCAAGATCTGTTTGCTACCGATAGCGATCTGATTCCAGAGCTGCTCCCGAACGCGGATGGATTCAATGAATCGCCTCGTCTTGCAGA
>JBGCDI010000057.1:0-4244 GCA_045105315.1 Phycisphaerales bacterium
CTCGTCGCCGACGAACTCAGCGGATCGGAATCCATCCCGATCCCGATCGCAGCCGAGCTACAGGCAACCAACAACATTGGCTTCCAAACCCCAATCGCGACCAAACACGGCCGGATGGTCACGCTCAACGGCTATATCGCAAACTTAGACGGAGTCAGCATTACCACCATTGCAACCCTCCCCCCGGGGTACCGCCCGAGCGCAACGATCGTCGTTGCGGTTCACGGAGTAAGTGATCGCGGCGTCGAGTTCTCCAGAGGCTTGGTGGTGAGGCCCGATGGGTTAGTGCGCATGTCTACTCTGGATTTTAGAGAAATCTACCTCGAAGGGATCACATTCCCAGCCGCGCCCTGAGCCGATCAAGTCGAGCGCTTCCCCCAAGGATCAGCACTCACCCGCCCCTCAGTGACCTATCACTGACCCGATTCGTGCCGGCGGGGTTCGCGCTCCACACCCTTGCGGTGCGGACTGGATTCTGGCTGGGATTCGATCTCCATCGGGAACGCCGTGCTCAACCCAGTAATCTGCGGGAAGCTCGACTGTGCAGGCAATGCCCGCTGTGGTGAATCTGATGGTTTATTGATCTCAGCCATGATGATCCTCTCTTCTCTTGTACTCTCAGCACGGTTGTCAATACAGAAAACAACCAAGCCATAGTCCAAGATGCCACGGATCTCATCGCTCGCCATCCATTTTCAAACTCAAACTCTGCCTTCCCCCAACACCAAGCCGTCATAAGCCAACTCAACCCCCTCTGGGAGCGCCCGCGTGGTTTGCGTATGTCCGAGATCATGCGTCATGTGCACAAAGTAGGTCCGAGAAGCGCCCACCAGTTCCGCTTCATGAACCGCTTGCTCAACGGTAAAGTGCGTCGGGTGCGGTCGATCCCGGAGCGCATCAAGTACCAGCGTCTCCACCCCTCCCGGCGCTCCCTCAAGATACGCTCTGGATGCATCCGGTATCTCAACCACATCCGTGCAATAGCACAGCGGAAGCAGCCCAGTTGAATCTTCAAGATCATCAGATTCAAACCGGAATCCCAAGATCGGTTGCTTGCCATGCATCAGGGTCATTGGGGTGATGCGCATCCCGAACAGTTCAATGGTGACCCCTGGTTCAAGCTCGCGCGGGATCAGATCCGCGATGAATGACTTCTGGATATTCTTCTCAGACTCAAAGATGTGCTGATACACCCGCCGGAGTGATCCATGCGTGTGCGCATCCGCCCACACCTCGATGGGCTGCTTCATCACCTCATTAAACCTGCGGATCTCATCAAGCCCCCACACATGATCGACATGGTTATGCGTGATTAATATCGCATCGACCCGTCGAATCCCCTCCCGAAGCACCTGCTCGCGCAGATCCGGGGAGGCATCAATCAAGATTACCCGCTCTTGACCAGTCGAATCCACAAACTCAATCGTCGCGCTTGTTCGCGTACGCGTATCGCGAGGGTCGCTAGAAGTGCAGACCGCACAATCACACGCGATCACAGGCACACCCGCTGAAGTCCCAGTCCCTAAAAATCGAATACGCATCTCTAACCATAGACCACTTCAATCTATGTGATCATCGAACGGGCTCTTCATAATCACGGCGAACCGGATTACAAATAGACCTTCTTGTTATAAATCCACCATTCCAGCATCATCACAAACAGCGCCCCCACCAACAACCAAGGCCACCATTCTTTGAGCCTCTTGATCTGCCCATCGTTGCTCGCGCTCACAATCCGGTTCGAGAGTCCGAGTGTCGCGGTTGATCCAAGATCCGACTCGGGCGCGTCGAGCATGTTGGCTGCGTAATACCGAATCACTCGACCGTCGTTTTTAATGTCGCTTGCGCCGGCGCTGCCTGACCACTGGACGCTGTAGACCCCAGTCTCGCGGACTGGGCCGTAGACGATGCGACCATCGGGCGCTGCTGCGATCTCCTCGCTCAACGAACCATCTGGGAGTTGAACCCGGATGCCCTTCGCATCGCTGGGAACCCGGTCTGCGAGCACAAAACCTGGAGTGATCTGACGAGCATTGATATCCACATCCGTCCCGACCTGCGTACCCAAATAATCAACCGCGCTCGCAAGGAACACAACAAAGCTCACATCAAAGGGCCAGTTGGAAAACGCAGGATCAAACGCGACCATCACCGCGCGAACATCCCCGGTACTCATCTCAATAATCGCGGGGCCTTCGGTTGTCTCTGCGAGCGAAACCAGCTCGGAGTCTTCCGGAATTTCTACCGTACGAGACTTTCCGATCACCACCGCGTCAAGCGTGAGATCCCGCAAGAGCGGATGCACGCGTCTCCAGTTAATAATCTGCGTGCCAGGCCCATCCCCAAGATCCACCACGCCACCCGCGCCGGTGTACACATCACCGACAATAAGGTACCTTCCAGGATCAAAGACGGCTCTGTCTTCATTTGTTTTCGGGAGCGTGCGATCAAAAACAAAGAGATCAATCGCGCCTGTTTCCCCATCTTGGCGCATCTGCTCATACTGCGTAGGGGTCATGATTTGTAGATCCGAGATTGATAATCCGCGGAGCGCCTCGCGCAAGAACAACGATCCCGTCGTGACCAGCGCCACAGTCGACTGCTCTGCAGGGGGAACGATCAGCGTTCCCGCATTATCCGTCCCAAGCGCGTCCAGTGTCGCGCCCTCCCCAAACCCGGTGGACAACCGAACCTCAGCAACGACACCATTGGGTTCAACGAGTTCAAATACAACACCCCCTGTGCTTGCTGTTCTGGTCCCGGTTTGCGGATCAACCTCAGCCCCCTCAAGGACCACACCACGCACAGACACGACCGACCCGCCAATCCGAAGCTCCGCATCAATTGATCGAGGATTCACATCCGTCGATTGCACGCCCACAAAGATGCTCAGCTTCCGTGGATCTTCATAATCACGCTCGGCGCGCAGCGCGGTCAATCCAACACTCACCGAATCCGCGCTCCCGACCGAATGGTACTCGAAGCTTGGAGCTGATCCCGCTTGCTCTTGCGAGTCGGCGCGCACAACATCCAGATCCCCGATCCGTCCGTCTGAAAACAGATGGAAGAAGTACGCATCGCCTCCCTTGATGCCTTCGATTTCGACGAGGTCCGATGCTTGGCCTGCAGAACCATCATCGATGATGACCCGGTTTGGTCGTTGGGATTGAGCGAGCCGGTACGCTTCTTCGATGGAGGACGGCCCGTCGGTTTGGGTGATGCTGTTGATCGCGTTGATGAGTGACTGTTTGTCTGAACTGAACTGCGACACGATCTCCGCAGAACGATCGAACGCGATGACCATCGCTTCGTCTGCTTTGTCCTCTTCCTCAAACAACGAAGGCGACGCGAGCCCTTGGACCATCTCGATCGCTCGCTCTTTAGCAACCTCGAGTCTGGAGATTCCCGAACTCTGCGTGAGGTCCCCGTCGATCGCCCGCATCGACGCGCTGCGATCAATCAAGATCACCAGCTTCTGTCCCGCCCCGGCGCTGGCTGTGGATCTTGGCTGAGCAAGCGCGAGCAGGATCAATCCCAGAATCAACAGCTGCAAAAACAGCAACAGGTTCCGCCGAAGCTTCTGGAACGGCGCATTGGCTTGCAGATCTTGAATCGACTTCTTCCACAGCAGCGTCGAAGACACCTCGCGCGGAATCCTGCGCAGCTTCAAGAAGTACAAAATAACAAGCGATGGAATCGCAATCGCTGCTACCAATCCTGCAAGTAAAGGTGTCGCCCAGGTCATTCGTACCACATACTCCGGTTCAAGTCTCGGACCATGAAGAGTATACAGCACCCTACTCCCCTCCGATGCACCCACAGAGTATCAAAAAACAACGGGCCATTTGGCCCGTTGTGCATAGATATTGGATCAGAAGTCAATCAGCGCCGGCGCCGACCAATCATCAATCCACCCAGACCGAGCATTGCCAGTCCTGATGGTGCGGGAACTACGCTGACTGCGAAGCCGTCCATACCAAACCGGGTCGCGAACCCACCGAGCTGAGGCCCTTGTGCATTCTGACCGAACGCAAAGCTGACCGTGTCAGATTGTGCGGTAAAGATCAGCGATTGCAAGTCCCAAGTGTTTGGCCCGCCAGCAGCTGAGCTCAGTATCGAAGAGTCCCATTCGCTGATGTCCGCTCCGCTCAGCGCGACATCGATCGAATCAGCAGTTCCGCCCCAGCCCCTGCTTGTATCAGTCAAGATCGTCCCAAAGAACGAGAGCTCATAGGTTTGCCCAA
>JBGCDI010000058.1:0-23276 GCA_045105315.1 Phycisphaerales bacterium
ACCACCATCGATTCCCTTTCCCATGGAATCACCGGAGGTTGTTATGTCGGCAAGGTCTTTGAGTTCTTCATCACGATTACGCAGACTCCCCAGCGTGTCTTCGATCTCGTCAGGTACACTACTGACCATCGCAATCTTGACTCTGGTCGTAGGAGCGATGACCTGGGGCACACTCAATCAACTTCGTGCCCATATTCAAGACGACCGTGTGCACTCGCTTACAAAGACAGTCGAGCTGCTTGCATCACAGACCGAACTCGCGCTCCAAGACGAAGACTTACACAGAATCCGCCGGCTGCTTCTCGACACCCAAGCAACTGGATTGTTCCACACACTCTCGATCAACTACGCGAACGATCAAGTACTGATATCCACAGATCCAGAGTCTGCATACCGCGACACGCTCCCTGAGGTATGGGGGCAATCTGCAGTTCCCTTTGAGCGCAAATCACGCTTGAATACCGAAATCAATCAGCTCACCATCTACGAACCAATCCGTGTATCTGCTTCCCACACAGCAACCCTTGTTGCCGAATCAATGCCCATACCCGAACTGATGATGCTCTGGCGCTTTGAGCTCGCATCAATGATCGCGGCGCTTTGCGGATTTGTTCTTGGGATGGTTGCTTGGTTACAAATGGGACAACGGACTGCTCCACTAATTGCGATCCGAAGCGCGCTCACGCTGTACGCTCAAGGAAAAAGAGATACCCAATCCCTGATGGTTTCATCAGACATGGGGATAGAGACACACACCTTCAACGAGTTGCTCCGTGAGCGCGATGATATCAAATCTCAGCTTGCGATCAGGCAATGCGAAGAAGCAATCATGAGCACAGCGCGGGATACCGCTGGTTTGAGCAGCGTCTGCGCAGCTCTCTCACAAGGCATGATTGTCCTCGATGCCAATCTAAACATCCAGTTCATCAACGGCGCAGGAGCGGTCTATCTTCAAGCGGATCCATCGCTCTCGATCGGCAAAACGCTTGGTCAAATCGATTCCAACGAACTCCTGGTCCCAAGCGCAAAGGCGACGCTCAACCCAGATTCAGCACGCAGACAAGTCGTAGAGATCGAACTTGAACTCGAACAGGATTCCGCATACTTGCGTGTCACTTGTACTCGGATTGTAAGAGATGAAGACACAATGTGCCTCTTGTTCATCGAAGATATCACACAACAGCGTCATGCCGATGAATCACTCAATGCCTTCATCGCCCAGACAACCCATGAGCTCAGAACCCCGCTGACCAACATTCGTTTGTACGCAGAGGAAGCGATTGACGCAGGATCAGAAGACGAAGAGTTCCGCTCAAACGCATTCAATATGATCAACTCAGAATCTCGCAGACTCGAGCGCCTTGTGTCTGACATGCTCTGCGTATCAGAGCTTGAAGCCGGATCGATGAATCTTCGTAAGGACTCAGTCAGACCCGAAGCGATGTTCGAAGAACTCCAACGCGATTATGCTCAGCAAGCAGAATCCAAAAATATCAAACTGGTATTCGATCTCCCGCCCAAGTTCCCTGCTATCGAAGCGGACCGTGATCGTCTTGGTCAAGCAATCCATAACCTCGTGGGCAACGCGCTCAAATACACACCCCCAGAGGGGTCGGTCACGGTGACGGTTGAGTTCGATCCATCAGATTCGATGACTGTGCGGATCAGTGATACAGGAATCGGGATCTCTCAAGAAGATCAATCCCGTGTCTTTGAACGATTCTGTCGAGCGCAAGATCAACGGATCGAATCCATTTCGGGATCCGGTCTTGGTCTTGCGATCACAAGCGAAATCGTCAAAATGCACGCAGGGAAAATCAGTGTTGAATCGGAACTTGATCAAGGATCGACATTCATACTCACCATCCCATCTGGCCGCTCGACAAACAATATGGCTGCATAAGGAGAACGGGCATGATTACATTCGATCAACAAAGCATCGGCGCTGTCACTGTTCTCAAACCGATTGGGCCGGTTGCCAACGCAGAGGATGCTCAGCATCTTCTTCAGCAAGCAACCACAGGAATACGAAACTCCATGGGCAGGTTCGTGCTTGATGTGTCTGAGATGTCCTATGTTGACTCGCAAGGTCTCGAAGCGCTGATCGATATTGCTGGTCAACTCAGTGCATTTGGTCAGGTACTCAAACTCTGCGCCCAAGGCGAGACTCTCGAAGAAACCATCAGGCTGACCCAAACCGCCGATTCGTTCGAATCCTTCGACCAGGTCCAAGATGCTGTAAGGAGCTACCGCTGATGGAACCTGCAGAGCAAAATCTTGAAACACTTCGGCTCATGGACTCGAAAATCGAACAGTCCGCATCTCGTCCCCGTCTGGTGGGCGAAGTCCTCATTTCAGAGGGGCATCTATCAGTCGTTGAGCTCGACGCAGCGCTCGAAGAACAACGAATGAACGGCCAAAAGCTCGGTGAAGTTCTGATCTCATCTGGGGTCGTCTCCGAATCAATTCTCTTGCATTCACTCGCCCGTTGTTTAGGTGTCAAGGGTGTGCGATTGCGCCACGGCCTAATAGATCCTCAGCTGATGTCTCTGATGAGTCCTGAAGAATGTGAACGGCTGCTGGTCCTGCCAATGTTCAAGGTCAAGGGCAAGCTAACCATCGCGATGGCTGAGCCCCAGAACTTGCCGCTTGTAGATCAACTCGCAGTCCGGACAGGATGCAAAATCATCCCCGTTCTCGCATTCGAAAACAACATCCAAGAGTTCATTCGCAAATACTCAGCGGGCGAAGTCGATATCAACGAGTTCCTAACAACGCTCTCAGAAACCGATGTTGAAGTTGTTGAGCGCGAAGCAGTAGACGATGATCCAACCACCGACCTCTCTCAAATGGTCGAGGGTTCACCAATTGTGAACCTGGTCAATGTCGCGATGCTAACCGCGGTTAAGGATGGCGCATCGGATATCCACATCGAGCCTGATAAAGGCGGGACCCGTATACGCTATCGCATCGACGGCACGCTCAGAGACCTCATGCACTCACCAGTCGGAATGCACTCCGCGATCGTTTCACGCGTAAAGATCATCGGGAAAATGGATATTTCCGAAAAACGACTGCCTCAAGAAGGACGGGTACGCATTATCGCTGATGCAAGGGAAATTGATCTCCGTGTATCAAGCATCCCTACGCTCCTCGGAGAGAAACTTGTTATTCGTGTGCTCGATAAAAAGAATCTCAATGTTCGCATGGAAGAACTTGGATTCCGTCAAGAAGTCCTCGAACGCTTCAAACGCACACTCAAACTACCGCACGGGATGCTTCTGGTCACCGGTCCAACCGGATCAGGAAAGACGACCACGCTGTACTCAGCGCTTGATCTTCTCCGCTCTCCAGAAACCAACATCGTGACGGTAGAAGATCCAGTTGAATATCAGCTCGATATGGTGAATCAGATTCAGGTGCACGAAGCGATCGGTCTAGATTTTGCTCGCACGCTTCGCTCAATCCTGCGCCAAGATCCAGATGTCATTATGATCGGTGAAATCCGTGACATGGAAACCGCTAGCGTTGCGGTCCAAGCATCACTCACAGGCCACTCAATGCTGGCGACTCTGCACACCAATGATGCTCCGGGCGCGATTTCTCGAATGATCGACATGGGTGTTGAACCATATTTGTTGTCATCAGCGCTCAACGGTGTTGTTGCTCAGCGTCTTGCGCGCACAGTGTGCCCCTCATGCTCCACAAGTTATTACCCAAGTGAGCAAGTACTCGAGGATGCTGGTGTTCCCCATATGAACGGGCGTCCATTCCGAAAGGGATCTGGATGCTCCACTTGCCACGACACGGGCTGCAAAGGCCGAATGGGGATCTACGAGTTCATGGAAGTAACTCCTGAAATTCGCAGATTGATTTATAGCGGCGCTGCCAAACACACCGTCCGCACCCTGCTCAAATCACAGAATCAGCTCTCGCTCCGCGAAGAAGGTGTGAAGCTCGCGATTGCCCACCACACAAGTCTTGAAGAGATACTCTCGGTCACCAAAGTTGATGATGTCGATGAAATACAGGCGGAAATCGATCAATCAAGCAGGGGTGTCGCGTGAACTTCTCCTACGAAGCCTATACCAAATCCGGTACCGCCAAAAACGGGACCATCGAAGCAGCCGACAAGCACGAAGCTGAAGAAAAACTCCGCGCCAAAGGGTTATTGATCACCAGCCTCTCATCAGGGACATCAAAGTCCGCTTCACACAAGCCTACAAACGCATCATCGGGATCCAAGAAAGCGAAGGTCTCCGTCAAAGCAGTCTCAGAGTTTGCGCGAGAGCTCTCAATGCTGATCTCAACCGGAACGCCGCTGGTGGATGCCATCCAATCGATCGAAAACCAGACTACATCCCCATCATGGAAGCAGATTCTGATTGATCTACGAGCACGACTAGAAGAAGGCGACTCGCTTTCGATCGCGATGCAATCACAGCAATCTGTATTTGGGCCCATCTTTTGTTCACTCGCCGCTGCGGGTGAATCCGGCGGTAATCTTGATGTCATGCTCAACCGCGTGAGTATGCTGCTCAGACAAGAAGCAAAAATCAGAGCGAATGTTGCAGGGGCAATGATGTACCCAATACTGCTCACCTCGATCTCGATGGTCGTGCTCGGAGTGATGCTCGGAGTCGTGATGCCAAGATTTTCAGGTCTCTTTGAATCACTCGATACCGCGCTCCCCCCAACTACAAAGTTTTTGATGTCGCTCTCAACAATCATGCGCACCTACTGGTGGGTGATTCTGCCATCGTTCATTGCAAGCCTGGCTGGATTGATTTTCTGGGTTCGCTCCAAGAATGGGCAGCTCTTTGCTGAATCAGCTCTCCTCAAAGTGCCTGTGCTGGGATCGACAATCATTTCAATCCAAACCGCACGGATCTTCCGGGTTCTCGGGTTACTACTCGATTCCAAGGTTCCAATTCTTGAATCCATCGAGTTAACCCGCCGCTCTGTAAACAACACGCTCTATAAAGACCTGCTAACCAAAGCCGAAGAGGCCATCACCATCGGTGAACCCATCTCATCAGCACTCGGCGACGGAAACCTGATCACCTCAAGCGCTGTAGAAGCAGTGCGAAACGCTGAGCAGTCAGGGCGCATCGGACCGGTCATGCTCCAGCTCGCAGATTACCTTGACGAAGAAAATGAAACAGTGATCAAATCCATCTCAGCACTCATTGAACCCATCATCATGATCGGTCTCGGTCTCATGGTTGGTTTCATTGCCATCAGTATGTTCCTTCCGCTCTTTGACCTCACAGCAACAGCGGGGCAGTAGTCATGCACAGATTCAATACCAACCACAAATCCTGCACTCCCATCGGAATTGATCTTGATTATCATGAGTTCCGCGCTGTCCAATACAAATCTCCAAACTCCTCAAGCCCCGCCGCGCTGGCCACAATCCCAAGAGCAGGCTCAAGATCACTGATACCATCCACCCAAGAACTTGAACTCCTGAGAACGACACTATCCCAGCGCGGGTTCAACGGGGACAGAGTTGCGATCGCAGTCCCCAAGGAATGCTCCTCGTTCCATATTCTCGATCTGCCCCCAGAGGGATCCGGAGCACCAATCGAGAAACTCGCACTACTAGAAACCCAGCGATCAGGAGCACACAAAAGCTCAGATTTACAAATCGGATTCTGGAAACTGCCTGCAAATGAAGCACCTAGTAAGTTTCAGTCCCCGTACTACACGGTCGCGTGCGAAACCGAGCCATTAGATCAAATCATCGACCTCTTCGAATCTGCTGGATTACTTCCAGTAAGTGTTGAGCCAATTGAGACCGCCATATCCAAGTCATTGTCTATACACAATGAGTTCACCCAAGACACAATCCACTCAATAGTCGAAATCGGATGGGATCATTCATGGGCAATCATCACACTCGGGGACACCCCGGTCTATACCAGACGAATCGAGCACTCCGTTTCACGGATCAGGCGGTCATTGATTGATGATCATGCAATGCCTGCAAACTCTATCGAGTATTTGTGGGACCCGCAAGCCAGCGCCCATCTAACAGACTCACCAATCAATCGAATTCTTGCTTCACTCCTCACCCCAATGCTCTCAGACATTGTTGAGCAGCTCGACACCGCATTGACCTATGTCTCTCAGCAACACCGCTTCGCACCGTTCGGTCTCGTCTTCCGCTCAGGGTATTTCGCTCATCTTGATCAGACAGCCAATGCGATAGCCCAGAGAACAGGTATGCCAACCATCGAGTTAAACGCAATCAGTAAAGGGAACGATCAGGATATAGATACTGATAGTGCATTCGAGTTGTTGAAATCTCCACGCATAAATATCGCTTCAGGTCTTGCAAAGGGGGCTGCGTGATGAAGACGCCAAATCTATTGCCATCTTCGCGACTCAGTGCGCGAAAGAAGTTCAAGTCCATTTACTTCTGGTCCACCACGGTCGTCACTATGCTGATCTGTGTCGCTATCCCCGCAGCAGCGATCAGTGTGCAATACCGCTCAACCCATGCAGACAACTCCGCCCACATAGAGCGTTTCGCAGGTGAAATTTCCCAAACACGCGAAGCTATCCTTCCGCTCAAGAAAAGTCTTGCAGAGCTTGAAATCGTCTCAGCAGATCACGCTCATGCGCAGACTCGAATCCGGTGGACAAGCGTACTCAATACAATTGCATCAACGACATCGCCAGATATCCGAGTGCATAACTTCAGTGCCAACATCTCAGACCGATCACAACGGCCATCAATCGAAACAACAATCTCGATCCACACCAAAACACTCTCCCAAGCAAGAGAGTTTCTGGTAACACTAGAAACAGTGGGGCTCTTTGATCAGCTGAGAATGACAGAGTCCAGAAGGATCTCGTCAGACATAGACGCTCCAGTCAGCTCTGTTATTAGTGCCGTAATCACCACTGAAAACAACCAGAATCAACCAGTCGCCCAGATTGACACACCGTAGGACGCCCATATGTTGAAACTCAACAGCTACAAGCAGATACACATTCAACTTGCTGGTTGCTCAATTGCAATCTGCATTTTGGCAGGCAGCCTCTATTCCGTCTACTCATCCTGGACAATCCATCAACAGGATCTCGAATCCTCCAAAGTGACACTCAGTCAAATCACCAATGACTTATCGGTTACTCAGCGCGAACGCACAAACCTGCTGGCGCAACTCGAAGCGTATCAGAATATCGAGAATGTATTCCTTGGGTACGAACGCCCAGATTCGATCAACGAGCTGGCAGTACTCGCCGTTGCCCTGACTGAAGAATCCGGTCTGGAACTTGAACAGTTCCAACCCCAAGAACCAAGAACTATCGACGAGCAACTGGTGTATCCCATCACGGTCCGGATCACCGCAGAGTTCTCTAAGCTCTCCGCTTGGCTCGATCAAATCCACGAACGCATGCCAGATATCCACATCATGGCCATTTCTATCCGTTCACTCAACGCTGAATCGACAACCATCACCACGGATATTCGGATTAACTGGTACAGCCCGAACCAATCGTGATCCTGGCGAGATTAAAAACAAAAAACGATTTGCACATGAGCGTCTTGTATTCAAACTCTATATACATGGGACTCACAACAGAACGAAAAGTATTTCTCGGATTGATGGTTGTCGCTGGTGCTTCACTGGTAATCGATCAAGCGATCCTTTCGCCGGGCAGCGCATCAGCAGCACCATTGAACACCGTGCAGGTCAACTCGCTGCCCGATGAACAGCTGCTGTCAAGTACGCTCCAGCCAGTAACCAATACGGTTACAAAGATACTCAATGATCGCCTCGCACAGTCTGAAATGAAGACTGAAGATCCTTTGCAATCAGATGCGATCAGCAGAATGTTTAGCCCCTTAATCAAGCCAAAGCCTGTGATTCAACCTGCTCAGCAATCCAGCATTGTTGATGCAACTCCGCTCGCATCCATCGCATCACAAGATGGTCCCCAGACACCTCGCATTCAACAACTCCCCACAAACCTGCCCTCCCTAACTGGGGTGATGCCATCGCGGTCAGGAGCCTCGGGCGCGATTCTTAACGGCACCATGATCCAAACCGGTGACTCAACACCCACCGGTTATCGGCTCCTCAAGGTAGAACAGCGCCAAGTGCTTGTTGAATATAACGACGCACAAATCTGGCTCAAACTGCCATCATTCCAAGACTAAACCATTGGCTATCCGTTACAAACCGAACTCTGCATACAGAGTTCCCCGTAAGAACACAAGGGTAGTCAACTTCAATGAACTCGATGTCGATGTACTGAACATCAACAAAAACACTTGTGTAGCAAGTGAAGGAGAATAAGTATGCAAGCCATCGCACCAGTCAAATCCAAGGCCAATCGTCGTGCCTTCAGTCTCATCGAACTCGTCATCGTTGTCGTGATCATCGGAATCATCGGCGCTATCGCTATCCCTCGTATGAGCCGTGGTGCTGCAGGAGCTGCTGATGCAGGCCTCGTTGCCGACCTCGCAGTGATCCGCAGCGCGATCGATCTCTACAAAGCTGAGCACGGCGGAACACTCCCCGCCTTCGCAACCATCGAAGCCCAGCTTACAACCTACACAACTGATGCAGGAGCAGCATCAGCAACCAAATCAACATCAAACTACCTCGGTCCATACCTCCGAGAAATCCCCAAACTCAAGGTTGGATCAAACAAAGGCCTCTCCGGATTTGTCGCCACTCAAGGAGGCACCACCGAAGGCTGGGTATACAACGCCACAACTGGCGCGGTCAGCGCGAACCTGCCCGACGCAGAAGTTGACGCACGAGGCGTGCAGTACAACGCATATTAAAGAACAATACCAAGGCCTAAGAAAGCTCAGCGTCTCAATCATACACGCTTAGTTTGCTCACTCTCCGCCCCGGCCTGTCAACGCAGGTCGGGGTATTTCGATTCCGGAATCAGCAATGTATACCAAGCCAACACTCAAATCCTCAGCATTCTCGCTCGTCGAGCTGGTGATTGTTGTTGCCATCCTTGGAATCATCACCGCCGTCGCGGTACCAAGATTCGCTGACGCAGGATCAGGCCGACGGTTAACCGCCGCCAGGTCAGCGATCTACTCCGATGTAGAACTCATCAAACTCCGAGCACGAGCGACTTCAAAGCCGCACGCGATCAAGTTCTATCCAAGCGAAAATAAATACATAGTCGTTGAAGGTATCGACATCAATCGAAGATCAATCGTCCTGACCAGAGATCTAGATGATGACCCTTTCAACATCAACCTAGACCGCACAAATATCGGTGGCGACGAAATACTCACAATAAATGCCCTAGGTGAGTTGAGCCCAGCATCAACACTACAGATCAATGACGATGGGGTAACTTTCAATGTTGAACTAGAAGGTTTATCTGACAATGGTCTAGTCCCAACGCTGACCATCACAACCGAAGAAGCGCTCGCCGCCAGCGCGTTGAGCTTGGTGAGATCGCAATGACCAACCAATGTCAGTATTCCCATCAAAGAGCATTCACCCTGATCGAAACGGTCATCAGCCTTTCGATCATGTCCGTCATTCTGCTCGGTTTGTCCTCTGCTGTGTTCATCAGCACTAAATCAATCCCCACATCAACCCAGCTGGGGATCAAAGATGAGCAGGTAATTGATGCTATCAACATGTTCAGGATCGACTGCCGCCAATCAAGTCAAATTTCCTTTGAAATCGAATCTAACGAAATTCATCTGCACCTCACAATCGATGATCGAGGGGTGCCCGCAACTCCAGATGAAATTCATTATCATTACAGGATTGATGATCAAACTTTCACGCGCAAGCTCAAAGGAAGCGAGTTTGCTAACGAAGACATCATCTTATTTGACAACATACAAGCAGGAGCATTCGTTATTTCTGACGACGGAGCCAACGCAACATCGCTTTGGTTCATGCTCAGCGTAGATGACACCATCCTCCAGATCTATGAAACCCATATCCCGCTCCCCAACAAGCCAGCACTCGATCGAAAATGAACCACACACACGATCAATCTCGTCGCGGGATCACCCTCGCAGAAACAGTCATCTCGATGCTGATCGTTGTGTTCGTCATCGTCTCCACACTCCAGCTCGTCGCTCCCCTGTCAAGATCAACAACCGTCCACGCAGACCGGCTCGTTGCCGCCAACCTTGCAACCCAGCTTTCAGAAGAAATAGCAACCAAGTATTTCATGGATCCTGTACCAGACTCTGAAGACCTGATCGGTTTCGAAAGCGATGACGCCACAACCAGACGCGATACCTTCGACGATATAGACGACTACCACGGATGGTCCTCATCACCGCCCGAACTCTCCAGCGGCACATCCCTCATCACCCTCATCGGTTGGACCAGAACAGTCAAAGTCTCACACGCACCAATCGCCAGCCCGTTCACAGAATCCCCAACCAATACCGGACTCAAACTCGTCGTGGTCACCGTGCTCAAAGACGGCGTAGAACTCGCCAAAATCAGCACCCTGCATTCACAAACCGCCGACGATCTTGAGTTCATCGTTTCCGCGCCTTAACCACAACCGCGCAGCGCACCGCTTCACCAGGACCCATCATCATGACCATGCGACCACCATCAACATCGAGCCCCGCTCACCGGTCCGGTTCCGTATACCTAGTCACCCTCATCACCGTCGCGGCCATCGCCTCGATGGTCATGATCGGGTATCAACTCAGAACATCGAACAACGCACGCTCCGCATACATCGAGTCCATGTCCGAAACAAGCACCCACATCCTCAGCGCCACCGAACTCGCGCTCCAAACCATCGCAAGCGACGAAGACTGGGTCAACACCGCACAAGGCGCAAAGCCTATCCCCTCATTAACCCTCCAAGACACTACCCTCTCCACCACAGTCCTCGACGCGGATACCCTCGCTGCCCCATCAGACACAACATCTACATACCGACTCACACTCAACGCATCAAGCACTGAAACATTTGAATCCGCACAAATCGATGTCCTCTGCGCAAAGATTGATTATCTCGCCATCCTCGAACGCTACGACGCAAACCACTACTGGCCCATGAACGAACCAGAAAGATCCTCAACCGCAATAGAACAAATACTCGGCTGTGACGGAGCATACCTTGATACCCAAGTTCCAGGTACAAGCACCAATGACGAACAAGGCGTAGTTCCAGTCTTTGCGAGAACAAACGATCACATAGAAGTACCTGGTTGCAACGATATGAGGTTGATAACGGAAGGATCGGTCACGATGTGGATCCGAACGCCGACACCTGGTGGATTTCAAACGCTGGGTCTAATTGGTATGCGCACTGAGCCCGGAGGTCCCGCAGCCCTCTCGCTCTCAACAACCGGTTCGATCATCGGTGCATATTTCGACGATGATGAACGATATGAACTGTCAAACTACGCAACCTCAGCATTCGGAGTCATCACCGCAGGTCAGTGGCATCATGTCCTCCTCACCTGGGGGCCCGATGGTGTATGCATTTATGTGGATGGTGTTCAGGAAGCGAGGAATGCAGGAAACACGGATACACTCTTCTCATATGGAGGCAGAAGCACCCCGGATCTCCACATCGGACGCGCACTCTATGTCCTCCCCAATAGTACCACCGAAGTCGGGTACTCAGGGTCCATCGCCCATGTCGCCATACTCGAGCAACAACTCACCGCAGATCAAGCCGCAGAACTCGCAACCTACAAACCAGATCTATCAGTACTACAAGTAGTCGAAGGCTCATGGGCTCGCGTGTTACAAGACTGAACATCAACGAAAGCTCGATCAGGTGCACACTCATCAAGGACTGCACATCAATTGAGTTCTCGTCAAAGCATCGCCCATCAAATCAGTGAAACCAGTATTACGCCGCGTGGTTATGAACATCCTGCGCCGCGTGGTTCTCAACCGCCTCGTCGTACCGTGAGAAATCCAGACCCAGGAACGCTTGAACCAACCGAGGTTCAAACTGCGTACCCGAGCATTTGGTAAACTCCGCAAGCACCTTCTCGCGAGGCATCGCCGCACGATACGCCCGGTTCGAGCTCATCGCATCAAAAGTATCCGCAAGCGCCAGTATCCGGCCAAGCTCAGGAATATCTTCCCCCGCCAGTCCTGCAGGATACCCCTTCCCATCCCACCGCTCATGGTGATGCATCACCCCAGGCAATATGTCCTGCAAACTCGGGAGCTCCTCAAGCATACTCGCGCCGATTTCTGGATGAAGCTTGATCATCTCAAACTCCTCATCAGTCAACCGCCCGTTTTTACAAAGCACCGATTCAGGAACGCCAATCTTCCCGACATCATGAAGTATCCCGCAAAGACGCACCCGGTCCGCCTGCTCCGCGCTGTACCCGATCGCCAGTGATAGCTGCTCAGAAAGCATCGCCACCCGATCAGAGTGACCCCTCGTGTACCGATCCTTCGCATCAATCGCTCCAGAGAGCGCCCGAATAGTCCCCACAAAGGCGCGCTGCTGCTCTGAGTACAGCCGCGTATTCTCAAGAAACGCCGAGAATATCCCCGCGATCGAATCAATCGTTTTCGTATCATGCGAGCACACATACGAATCCTCGCCTTGTTTCCCGCCAATGATCAGCCACCCATACTTCCGCCCGTGCGCCTGCACCGAATGCACCATCACCTGAGGCTCAAGCTCCGAAAAGATCCCAGTCGCTTCATACACCGCCGTCTTATCAGAAACCGCAACAGGCTCAGTAATCAAAAGCTCTTCAACACTCTTCCGCAAGAGCTGCTCATCAAAGCTACAAGACCCAAACTGAGTAAACTTCTCTGCGAGCAGTGAATCCCCTTCGTCAGTATTGACCAAAAACGAAACCCATTCATACCCAATCGTCACCCCGATCATCTCAAGGGTCTGCATGATGTAGGTGCCGGGTTCTTCCACGCTCCCCATCTCGCGCCCAAGCATATGGAGCGCAGTGACTGTTTCATAGGATTCGGTAAGTTGGTCCGCGTAACTATCGACCATCCCCTCGGTATTCCGCATCCCCTCAAGGTCCGAGTTCATCCAGACCAAGAGTTTCTGGAACTCTTCATTCAAACTATCCCAAGGACGAATCAGTCCGCTGATCGTGTGACGAACCGAAGAGAGCGTCAACGGATCGCCATCAAAGCCTTCATTAAGCATGGGTATATTCAACACCTCATCAGTGAACGCGATCATCACACTAAACCCAGTACGCCGTCCATGATGCTCAATCAAAAACGGATACAACCGAACCCCAGGGATCGGTTCCGCCATCTCAGGGGCATCCTGTGATGCCCAAATTTCTGCGCACTCAACGATCAAAGTCCGGACATCCTGCCTCATCAGCCAAAGCCGAAGCGGTGCAGGCCCAATAGGATCACTAATCGCCATACCGTTAACATCCACACTCCACTCGACAAGCCCAAGCTCTCTGCATCGCATCACAAACTTGGGTGGGAGTTCTGGCCGGTTTTCATCGATGAGTTCCAGTCTCATGCAACCTTCCCCCGATTGCTGCCGTCCTGCTCAGATGCAAGCATCGACCCGATCAAATCAACAAGCGCTTTAATACCAAACGGCTTGCTCAACAACTCACGCACATTGCCAAGCTCCCGAACCTCAGATTCAACCGCAAACCCACGAGCGGTGAGCATAATCAACGGAATATGCTGAGTCTTCTCAGATTCCCAAAGCTTCGTCGACAACTCGATCCCACTCATATAAGGCATCTGCAAATCGGTCACCACCAGATCAGGCATCGTCTCAATGATCATCTTCAAGCCCTGCTGACCATCCATCGCGGTATGCACCTCATAACCAATCTGGGTAAGCTTGCGCGCAACCATATGAGTGATGTGCGGTTCATCATCAACAAGCACCACGCAAGGGCGAGTCGATCCAGAACTAGACGAATTCGATGAGAAATTTGACATGGTGATACCTCACCACACCCATCGGCACTTCACACCAGTCGATCCGGTAAACAAGCTCAATTCACAGCGCGAGCAACAAAAGCCACCCCGTTTCGATCCGCCAGTTACGATCCAACAGGAGGCAACCGAAGATATCGGACCAAATACCGAGTCCCATACATGAACGGCAATGTGTCAATCAGTGCCGCGATCAGTTTAAACGCATACCCAGTCCCAATAAAGACCATGAGCTGAACCCAGATTTTCTGATCAGGATCAATCGGGAGCGCCTTTGCATAGAAGTGCGTAATCAAAATCACCGCCGTCGTATCCACCAGTTGACTCACGACCGTTGATCCATTATTACGAAGCCACAAATGCTTCCCCTTGGTCAGCCGCTTCCAGAAATGGAACACATGGACATCCACGAGCTGCGCCACCAGATACGCAATCATCGAAGCCGCCACCGCACCAAACGCAAGCGACCGAACCTCAAAGAACACAGGCATCCGCCCCGCAGTATCAACCGCAATCGCTCCGCTACCGTCAAGCGTTTCAAACCCGGGAAGCGAACCGCCAATCCACAGAATCGCGATCACCCACAAGTTCAAAATCAGCCCCACCCAAACAACCGCATTCGCGCGCCGCCGCCCATACAGCTCTGAAATAAAGTCCGTACACAAAAAAGTCAATGGATAAGGCAGCACCCCAACCGCAACCGCAAACACCGTCGCGCCCGGAGTCGCTGAATCAAAGTCATACTCAAACAGCTTAATAAACCGGGTAATTCCAAGAATATTGAGCATCGCAAGCGTCCCAAGGAACAACCCAGACAACAACAAAAAAAGCCGCTCCCGGCGCCGGTGCAACTCGTGCTCAGTTAACTCGCGAAGTCCCTCGTACCGATACTGATCACTAGGCAGTGGCTCATTCAAATGCATACCACAAGCATACCCCCAAAACCCGTGCGAACACCGCGAATATCACCCCGCAGTATCACCCGCATTCCCCCCCACAAGCTCCTTATCTGTGATACCATTACACCATGCCTACCCAAACCCAGAACACGACTCAAGATCTTGGCCAGTCCGGTGAAAACCAGCCCGGTGAAAACACACATCCGGCCCCCAGCGAACAATCCTCAAAATCAAACAAAAAGCCCGCTGCCCAATCAAAGACTCAATCCAAAAAAGCAGCTCCGCTCGATGCAAAAGTCCGCGCCGCACTCGAAGCGCTCTTGATGACCACCGATCGACCGCTCAAAGCCCAGACAATTATCGACACCCTCGCCGTCCTCAACGATTCCCCAAACAAACCATCCGGGGAAATCACCCCAGACTCTGTGAATGACGCGGTCGATCAGCTCAACCAAGAGTACAACTCCACCGGACGATCCTTCCGGATCGAGCGCATCGCTGCGGGATATCGAATCATGACCCTGCCAGATTTCGCCCCAGTCGTCGCAGCAATGCACCGCGCCAAAGCCGGGACTCGCTTGACACGAACTCAGCTCGAAACCCTCTCCATCATCGCGTACCGCCAGCCCGTCACCCGCGCCGAACTCGAAAACATCCGAGGCGTCGCATGCGGCGACATCGTCCGCGCACTCATGGATCGTCAACTCGTCAAAATCACAGGTCGTGCAGAAGTCCTCGGACGACCGATGTTGTATGGAACCGCACCAAGATTCCTCGATACCTTTGGGCTTGCATCGCTCAAAGATCTCCCAAAACCCGAAGAACTCTTGGGCAACATGGAACAGCAGCCGTAATCAAACGCATATTCATTCGTAGAGCACACAAATAACCGGAGCCATCATGCAGCAACTCAAATCCATCTTCATCTCTACACTCCTCTTTTCACTCGTGCTCGCGCTCACCGCATGCGGCTCAACACGCTACGCCGGCAAAGTTATCCCAGGCACAGTCGGTCGCCCAATCATCGTCTCAACCACCGACGACCGCATCAACAACAACCCCGGAGTCGAAGGGCTCACCGTCACCATCTACAACGAACCCCAAGGCGGCCAACCACCAATCCAGATCACCAGAACAACCACCGATGAAGAAGGCGAGTTTGTATTCTCCATCCCATCAGCGCAAACACCAAGAGGAGCTGTCGTGATCCGCGTAACCGGAGATGACATCTACTCCGCCCGCTCCAAAGCATTCCTCCCACGCAACGGTCAGCTCATGCTCTTTTCGGTTGTATCCCGAAACCCATTCCCAGATTCCGCAACCGCTTCTCAAGAAAGCACCGACGAATAACCCGCCAAACTACAGCCCAAGCTCATGCCCATAATCGGGCTTCATAGGCTGGGACAAGAAAGCTGGTACAAACTTGGCAGCTGCAAGCAAAGCGGGCGACAACAGAATGATGTGTACTTGACTCAGGACCTCCCGCCCAATGACCTCCCAATCCACCATTCAGCTGAACAGCCGGTCGTCGTACGCAAACACTGCGCCCCCAAAAATATCACACACCGCCGCAGAATCTATTCATCTCCAAGGCCATCCCCATACCAAACGATCATCAGCGCTCACCGCACCGGGATTTCTCTTTGTCTTTGTGACACTCTTTCTCGCGCTTGGCGCGATCAATGGCCAAAACAACCTGCTCTTTTGGCTCTTCGGATTCTCCATCGCATCGCTTGTGGTCTCAGGAATCATTACTGGGACCGCCCTCATCAATATCCGCCTCACCGCCCACGAACTCGAAGAAGCTGAAGCAGGCAAGCCATTCCTTCCCAGATACACAATCCACAACACTTCTAAGCTCTTGCCGAACTTCGCGCTCGAAATCATCGAACTCGATGCGCCAACCCCAACCCACTTCACACCCGGCGCCCTCATTCATATCCCTCCCAAGTCTTCCGCCCCAGCCCACTCACAACTGGTTCCAGAATCCAGGGGCTACCTGAATCTCGAAAGAGTTCGTGTGCGTTCTCGATTCCCGTTCGGATTATTCAAAAAGACAATCGACTTCAACATCCCGCGCCAAACAGTCGTCTTCCCAGCACAGATTGAACTCAAACCAATCGATCTTGCCAGGATGGCCTCCTCAGAAGATTCCTCAAATCAATCAATCAATCGCAGAGGATCAGGGCTGGATTACTTCTCGCTTCGCCAGTATCGATCCGGTGATCCGCTCAGACTCATTGCATGGAAGCAGTCCGCGCGAACCAACAGCCTCTTGGTCATCGAATATCCCGAACCGGTCGCGGATCAAATAAATCTGCACCTTGCGTGCCCCGATGAATCAACATCCCAGGAACTCTTTGAACTTGCTGTCTCCCTCGCCTACTCCCTGCTCCGCAAAGCGCCGCACCAATCCCGGATCGGTCTTTCAATCCCATGGGCCTCCATCCAAATCCCGCCCGCCTCCGGTCAATCCCACATACTCAGAGCCGCGAGGGTCCTGTCATTAGTAGAGCGTTCGAGTCAATCCGAATCCGTTCCCGGCAGAAATCAAGACGCAGACCCCCTCTATACCCCTAGAAGTTTCCAGCAAAACAGTCAAAGCATCAACATTGCCTACTCCCATTCTGATCAATCATCAAACGATCTAGTTGCCCAAGACTACGCATCGCTACCAACCACGGGAGCGATGAAATCATGAACCAGCCACTTTCAGCATCTCCCCCAACCTCAGCTAATCCTACCTCAACTCCTACCTCAACCGGTCAAGCCTCAGCCGCCCAGAGCATACATAAAACAAGACTCATCAAAATCTATGAGCGTTCTCTTCTAATCACCATGCTCGGATCTATATCGCTCTTTGCCCTCGCCGATCAGAGCATCTCAATATTCATCATCGGGATCGTTGGAGCCCTGATCGGATACTGGTACGCATCACAAGGCCCATCGACAATCTCTAGAATCGCCATCAACGCACTCCTTTCGATCGTAGTCATTCTCGGAATCGTCAACGCCCTCAAAGGCAACTTCTCAGTCAGTACCTTCGCATTCTTCTCGGTACTCCTGCTCATTCTCAAACTCTTTGATCTCCGCACACCAAGAGATCATGGTCAAATCCTCGTCCTCTCCCTCGCGCTCATCATCGCATCAGCGCTCACATCCAGCTCAATGCCAGTCGGAGTCGGTGTATTCCTCATGGGATTCATCTTCATCCGTGCCCTCATGCTCTTCCGTCTCTACGCCATTACACCGCTGACCACATCAGCAGCCTCAACCGACCCTTACGATCCAAAGCCAATCCGTCAATCATTCAACAAAGCCGCATCAACGGATCTTCGATCAATCCAGACAGTCACCGGATTCATCTGTGTGCTGGTCGCATTATTAATCTTTCTGATCATGCCAAGATCACTGGGCAACAATGCACTAGGTCAATGGGGAGCCGCGAGTGCTCAACTCACCACCGGTTTCGCTGACGATGTAGAGCTCGGACGACCAGGAAGGCTGACAAACTCGCCGACCCCCGTGCTCCGTCTAGCAATCCGAGATCGAGACGACCAACCCGTCGGTTCAGAAAGCTCGCGCGCAATCTACCTCCGAGGCTCCGTCCTCACCCAGTATTCCGGTGGACGATGGATCGCCCATCATGAACAGAATATACCAACGACTTTCCGAACACGCATAGTCGCGCAAGATCAATCGGTCCCCCTGGTTTCTGACAACTCACGCGCGAACTGGACACACGAATACACCGTCACATTCGACCGCGATGACCAAAACTATGGGTACCTCTTCACCCCCTGGAAACCGCTCGAACTCCGCACGCTCACCCAAGCACGCGTAGGGATCGACCAATCCACGCGCATGATTCTGCTCGCAAGCCAGCCAGTCAACGCGTACCGCATCAGAACAATCGATCCCGAACTTCTCCAGCTGGAAACTATTGGAGAATCAAAGAGATCCCCTATCCTGACCGAAGGAATCACCCCACAAATCAAAGAGCTCGCTGAGCAAATCCTCACAAGAGCGGGGATCGATCCTGACCCAAACTCTCGCCCCCAATCCATCGATAACCGCGCAGTCCGAGCACTAGAAACTCACCTGCGAACACAGTTCTCCTACACACTGATTTCAGAACCAGTCCCCGAAGGACAGGATGCAACAGAATGGTTCCTCTTTGAACGCAAACAAGGGCACTGCGAGTACTACGCATCAGCCCTCACCCTGCTCGCTCGATCAATCGGAGTCCCCGCCCGCGTAGTCACTGGGTATGTCGCCGCCGAGTACAACGAAGTCACAGGAACCTTCACTGTCCGAGAGTCCAACGCACACGCATGGGTCGAAGCAATGGTCACCCCCGATTTCTGGAGGACCTTCGACGGCACCCCCCAATCAGATTTTCACGACATCCACGAACCAGAGCCAACCCTCTTCCGCTCCCTCGCAAAGTTCTATGAAGCAATCGAGCACGCATGGATCACCGCAGTCGTCGGATACGACTCAAGCTCACGCTCCGCAGTATTCGGAGACATCGATCAATCATTCGGGCTCGAGTCCGCAGCAAACACCCTCCAAGGACGAATCGCAACCGGGCCGGTCCAGCTCTTCCGACGCGCGCTCATCACCGCCGGGACAATTTTCGCAGTCACCATGATCACCGGACTCTGCCTGCTTGCATTCTTCAAACTCCCAGTCGCACGAACACTCAAAGATCAGCTCGATGCAATACTCCAAAGAATCCGCTCAGTGCTCACAGGCGCACCGCCACAACCCAAGTCCCAACGAATCGCTCAACAGCTCGCCCAACTCGTCCACGCGAACCTCAATGCGATTGGTCATCCCTGCCCTCAAGGCTTACCCCTCAAATCACACATGCAGAATCTCCATATGATCGAAAGCGTCGACACCGTAGTACTACCTAATCTGAACTCAGCAACTGCCCTCCTCTATGAACACCATTTCGCGCAGCCCGCCGACGTGCCATCCAATCACCCGCCCGAACTGGGGTTCGTAGACCAAGCGCAAGAACACATTCAAACACTCAAAGCGTCCAAATAACTTGACCCGTTCCATTGTCACTGGTTCTTTTCAACACACACCAGTTTCAGGCCGATTCCTTCTGTACTCATGTAGCCTGCAGAAAGGGAACTCATGCCCGCAAACCGATCAAGAACAGACCGCTGGCGTCAATCACTCGAAAAAATCCGCTCCAGAGGCGGAGGATTAGAGTTCACCGTCAACAACCCAGACCCAGCCACCGGTGAATCCAAAAACCTAGTCTGGCGCGTCCGATTGCTCGACTATAACGACGACACACTCGTCCTTGAGCACCCCGGAACAATGGGGCTCTCTTTCCACATCGAGAACGATACACCGTTGATCGGAATCCTCTCTGTCGGTCAAAACCGCTGGATGTTCCACACCAAGGT
Organism: Phycisphaerales bacterium; assembly: GCA_045105315.1. Classification (GTDB taxonomy): domain Bacteria; phylum Planctomycetota; class Phycisphaerae; order Phycisphaerales; family UBA1924; genus UBA1924. The sequence continues at coordinate 20,233 of JBGCDI010000058.1, forward strand.
CACCGCAAGCACCACCTATAAATCAGGCACTTTCTCCGCCAAAGCAATCACAGTCGACATGCCAGAAAATGTTGAACGATGCATGCGAAGAAACTTCGACCGCACTTCCACCGCGCGCATCGATCTCCCAACAGTCAACGCCTGGCCGCTACTCAACCAGCAGTCCGCTGCACCAGTAGAGATCGCCAACCGAATGATGATCGAGCAACTCCGCGCCGAAAACACCACCGCGACTTCGAGTTTCGATCCGCAAATGCTCCCCGAAGTCGGGCCACGATTCGAAGCAAGACTCGCCAACATCGGTGGTGGGGGTGTCGGACTCGTAGTTGACCGCCAGAACCGAGCAACGCTCGACTCCGCACAACAGTTCTGGCTCTCGATCAACCTCATGCCCACCGTCCCCGCGCCAGTGGTCATGGTTGCCAAGATGGCCCACACCCACCTCGATTCTCAGCAGAACACCTACGCAGGCCTCGCCTTCGATTTCTCGCAATCAACCAATCACAAAGACTTTGTGATCAAAGAAATCGACGCCTTTATCCGGGCATCTCAAAGCAACGGACGCAAAGCCGCCTGATCCATCAGCTATAAACCAATCAAAAAACCCGCACAAATGCGGGTGTTTTTGTATATGAATCGAGTAGATTGTAAATACGCCAACTACTGGGAGTGCAAACTTATGGCCGCTGGTACCGAGGACGCTCAGTCACATAGACCTCTGCATCGCCATTCTCGGTATGAAGCGAGATCGCATTCGTGCCGTCATTCCAAATCCCCGTCCATCGTCCTCGCTCAGGCATTGAATGATCGACAACGCCAAACTTTGATGAGAACGATGCGCTCCCCCGTGGAGCGGTGATATCAAACACGCCAGTATTGTCAGGTGAAGTGAACAGATGCACATCACCCTTGCTGGTGTAGGCCATAACCTCTTCGATGGGATCTTCACCCGTGCGGATGATCACATCCCCGCCCTTGGTAAACTCATCGCCATTCGAGACGTCAATAGTGCCTGCAACTCCCGTGATCATCACGCGCCCGTTGGTAGTCGAGACCTTTGCGCCATCGCAACGAGGAACACTGATCACAATGTCAATCGGAGGACGGTACCCATCAACGGTCAGATCAGTCGGACGAACAATCAAGATGCCCGCTTGGTTCAGTGATCCCTCAGGGTTGATGTACTCCGCGGTAAAGTATTCGCCCACCGGATTAAACGGAATGCCCTGCTTAGCCATCCGCCACCGCAGCCACCGTTCTTTACGAACACGGAACTCAACCGAAGCACGCTCATGCTTGGAATGAGAGCGAATTTCAACATCACCATTCGGATTTTCGATGTCAACAGCAGTGAACTGGCCCACCGTGATGGGGATGCCATCGATTCCGACTGAATGCGCAAGCTTCTTCGCTTGGATCCGCGCCTGAACCCCGCCCATGCGGATGCGTTTGTTTTCGCACCCAGTCATCATCCCAGCCGATGCCAAAAACAGCCCGGAAACAGCGACAAATGCCGCGGTTCGTGCAGTGAGTTTCAGCCTTGATTCATTCCCAAAGGTCATATCCAGTATCTCCAAACGAGTCTCGAGCCCGTCATTGTACGATTTTGAGCCCGGGAAGATCGCCACGAGCACCAAACTTCTTGCTAAGATAGGTTTAGTCGTCGAGCCGGACACCCGACTCGACTCAAACATACCCAAAACCGCCCGTTTGAGCTATTCATGTCGCTACAGCCGGGTATCCAATCGAGAATATCGGCAACCCTGACCGGTTCCGTTCAATACATCCGCGTTCATCCACCCTCATACTTCTATGAGCCAACCTCAATCCTCCTCATTTACGGTCCTCAATACAAAGCCAGGCCACTCAAAGACAACCACACACGCGAACCACCTCTCGACGATACCAAGCAGAACACCAAGCACCTGATACGCCCAGACGCGCCCGACCGCCGATAACCAACCGCTCTCCCCCGCCAATCAAGGCAGCAGTTGCAAAGGCACGGAGCCGCTCGTGGACACCCTCAACAACGTCAATACCCTTGCGCAAACAAACGCCGTAACAAGCCCCACAAACATCATCATCGCAATTGTGGTTCTCATTGTCGGATTCGCGATCGGGTTCATCCTCGCCCCCATGATCGCTTCTAAAAAACTCCTCGCGCTCAAAGCTGAAACCACTCAGCTCACCAAACGTGCACAAGAAGACGCCCAAAACGCCGCAGAAAAAATCCAGCTCGAAGCCGAGCGAAAAGCACTCGCCCGCAAAGAAGAGGTCGACAAAGAACTCGAAGCCGCCCGCGCCGATTTCAGAGAATCCGAGCGCCGACTCGCCAAACGCGAAGACCTCGTCGACCGCAAAGACGAAACCCTCTCCCAAAAAGAACAAACACTCGCAGACCGCTCAGACCGACTAGAAACAAACAAAGCCAAGCTCCAAGACCAGCAAGCCAAACTCGACCAACTCCTCGAAAAACAAGAACACGAGCTCGAACGCGTCGCTCAGCTCGACCGCACCCAAGCCAAAGAAATGCTCCTCGAACGCGTCGCAGACAAAGCCCGAGGTGAAATGGGCAAAGTCACCCGGGATATCGTCGAGGATGCTGAAGACAAAGCCAAAGATGAAGCTCGCGAGATCCTCATCAACGCGATCCAGCGATACGCCAACGAACACTCCTCCGAAGCCACCGTCCGCACAGTCGCCATCCCCTCAGACGACATGAAAGGCCGAATCATCGGACGCGAAGGCCGCAATATCCGAGCATTCGAAAAAGCGACCGGCGCCGACATCATCGTCGACGATACCCCAGGGGTCATCGTCGTCTCCTGCTTCGACAAGGTCCGCCAAGCAATCGCCGTCGAAGCCCTCGAACGCCTCATCGCTGACGGCCGAATGCACCCAACACGCATCGAAGAACTCACCGAAAAAGTCCGCTCAGAAATTGGCGAGAAAGTAATCAAAGCAGGCAAAGACGCCGCGATGGAACTCAAACTCAAAGGGCTCCACCCCAAAATCATCGAAGCCATGGGCAAGCTCACCTACCG
>JBGCDI010000059.1:0-23852 GCA_045105315.1 Phycisphaerales bacterium
AACGAGCTACTGCCGTAACTCGACCAGTGGTGAGTGGAACTACTACGGGATTGATCCTGACTGGAAGCCTGGTGTCAACCTGGACTGGGATGCTTGGCTGGGTGATCTGGGACCACGCGAATGGGATCCGAAGGTCTACGCACGCTGGCGCCGGTACAAGGATTTCTCCACCGGGATTATCGGGGATCTCTTGGTTCATGTGATGACCCCACTGATTTATGCACTGGACTCTGGTTGGCCAACGCGTGTAGTTGCTACCGGTGCTCATGTTGTTGATCATGACATGGAAAATCATGATCAGGTGAATCTGACTATTCAGTTCGAGAACGGGCACACGATGGTGATTGCAGGTTCAACCGCCAATGAGGTCGGTCTAGAAACCATGATCCGTGGACACAAGGCAAACATCTATCTCAACTCCCGACATGTGCAGGTCAGGCCAGAGCGGATCTGGGTTGATGACATCGACGAGGAACGCATCGAGTGTGAGGATATCGGAAACGACCAAGATCAACTCCGCTTGAACTGGCTCGAGTGCATGCGTTCACGTGAGCCAGCCAAGAGTAACATTGATCTTGCGTCCAAGGTACTCGTCGCGGTCGATCTCGCAACCCGTTCAATGTGGGAAGGTCATGCATTCACCTTTGACCCAAACACGATGCGTGCATCCAAAGCATAACCATTTATCCGTCATGAAGCTTGCAACCACTACGCTCAGCGATCGATATGCGTGTCTGTCGTTTGACGCGATGGGTTGCCGTTTTGAGATTCTTCTTAACCCTCAAGACTCGCCGCTCGACAGGGCTGATTGTCAAGCTGTCGCTGAGGAGATCAAGGAGCTTGTGCTGGATTGGCACTGGCGATTATCCGTCTTTGAATCTTCATCGATCGTTTCGCGAATAAACAGTTCACCTGCTGGCCATCCATTGCTGATTGATCAAGACATGCTGGATCTATTCATGCTTTGCGATCAGCTTCGCATCAAAACACGAGGCGCGTTCAATATAGCTTCTGGGTCATTGATGAACGCTATGGGGTTTCGAGATCCAAGCAAGCGCGTTGCTCTTCCAAGCAGCTTTGATCTCAATAATGCGATGGAAATTGATCAAGTGAATCGGGCCATAGTGAAAATGCATGATCAAGTATCATTTGATTTTGGTGCAATCGCCAAAGGGTATGTTCTTGATCTGATCGCAGCAGAGCTCTGTGAGCACGGGATCTCCAATGCTTTCATCCACGGAGGCACCTCAAGCATCCTCGCGCGTGGAAAAAATGCAGCTGGTCACTCTTGGACTTCTCAGCTCCAAAATGGTTATCTACTCTCAATGAACAACACCGCCTCAGCCATCTCAGAGCCACAATCACGCACTTGCCAAAGCCCAACGAGTTCTTCAGACGCTCGAATCGGGCATATTATGGATCCGAGATCAGGCACTTCATCCACGAACACCTCGACCATGATTGCTTGTATTCATAAAAGCGCTGCGCATGCTGATGCATACACGACCGCGTGCTGTGTTGATACGAGCATCGCCAGCGAATTGACTGATGAACAGTTGAGTGATGAAAATTGCTCACTCTTAATTTTCGATTCAATAAACCCACCAGTTATCTACGACCCACTTGGAGCTGTGGATTGTTTATTAGCGAAGGAACCACGATGACCGAAATTGATCGCAGAACATTCATGACCCAAGCAGCTGGAGGGATGGCAGCGATGGCGCTGGTTCCAAACCTGAGCGCGTACGCGAACTTTTCGCTTACTCAACCACTCCGCGTTGGAGTGATCGGAGTGGGGCGTCAGGGCCGGGAGATTATGGGTGAGATCAGTAAACTGCCTGAAGTTTCCGTGGTCGCGGTCTGTGATGCCGATGAGCGCCGGCTTGCAGCTGGACTCCGTCGATCTTCTGGCGCCACTGGTTACGCAACCGTCGGTGAGTTGATCAAATCGGGAACGATTGATGCGGTTGCCATTGCGACCCCCACGCACACGCACCGCGAGGTCGCATTAGAATGCATTCAAGCGGGGCTTCATGTGTATCTTGAATGTCCGCTCGCCCATACCCGTGAGGACTGCATCGCGATCAGTGAAGCTGCTCGAGGTGCGACCGGTGTAATCGCAGCGGGGCTGCAAGGTCGATCAAATCCGGTGTACACACTCGCGCGAGGATTTTATAGATCAGACTCAGTCCGGGATTTGGTCTCTATGCGAGGTCAGCAGAACCTGAAAACAACCTGGGTAACACCCTCAAATGATCCGGTCAGAAAGAAAGCCCTCAACTGGAAGCTCGATCCAGAACGAGCAAACGGCCTTGCTGGCGAGTGGGGGACTCATCAGTTCGATGTGTTCCACTGGTACACCGGGAAGTACCCATCAAGGGTTCAAGGTCACGGTGGGGTCCGGTTCCATCAAGACGGCCGAACCGTTCACGATACGATTTCAACCTCGCTGATCTATGACGATGGTGCAACCCTCGCGTACGACGCGACCCTGGCCAACTCCTATGGAGGCAAGTACGAAGTCTTCCACGGTACCAATGCAGCCATCAAGCTCGGATGGTCGCACGGCTGGCTCTTCAAAGAAGGAGACGCTCCCACACAAGGCTGGGAAGTCTACGCGAACCGTCAACAGTTCCACAAAGATGAAGGCATCACGCTCATCGCAGGCGCGACCAAGCTTGCAGAACAAGGTAAACTGAAAGACGGCGTCGGGCTTCCGTACCCATCCGTGTATTACGCGCTCGAAAACTGGGTCGCAGCAATCGCTGGAAGTTCATCACCCGCGTGCTCGATTGATGAAGCCGCTCGTGCAACAGTGGTCGGAATCGCAGCAAACGATGCGATCAAATCAGGAAACACAGTCGAGATCGATCTGACTGGTCTTTAAGCTTCAATCACAGGCTCATCATGAACTCGACCAACATGCCCCAACTCCGCTCACTTCCCTACATGTTCCGTGCTGGGATTGCCCTCTTAGTGCTCACCTTGCTCGGGGGATACATCGTTTCGGGTTTGCACATGCGATGGCACTACGACAACCGTGACGAAGTCCCCGGGCTGACCATCAACGATATTGTCGGCGCCTATCACGGCGTGCAAACGCCTTCGCCGCTGATCGAAGCGCTCGAAACCGGGCATCCCGAAACGCTTGTCGACGAGGAGCGGAATGCGTTGCTGGACTGGCTCAAAGGCGATCGACTTTCCCAAGACTACGACAACCTGGACCTCGGGGAGTTTGCTCCATCTGAGATCATCGCGTTCAGTTGCCTCGATTGTCACAGCCGGTCCTCAGCCGGACCTGATGCATCAGATGTGTCCCTTGAATACTGGGACGACATCCGAGTGCTCTCAGTCTCAAAAGACATCCAGCCCGCAACACCACAAATCGTCGCGATGAGTCAGCACACCCACGCGCCATCCATGGCGGTCATCATGTTGATGCTCGCTCTGCTCGGGGTTATGACACGATTCTCTAAGCAGCTTGTCGGGTTCAGTGTGTTGGTTGCTGGACTGGGATTACTGCTGGACATGTCCAGCTGGTGGATCACGCGAGAGATCGCAAGCTTCGCGTATGTCATCGTGCTCGGTGGAGCGATGTACGCGATTGGAACAATGATTGTTGGCGTGCTAGTGATACTCGATTGCGTATTGCCAAGCAGATCAAAAAAAGCAACAAGCGAATGATCGTTTAAACTCAGATCGCAGCTTTAGTCTGTATGCATAGTCCGAACACGTTTGAGCAGATCTTTGGTAAGCATGCTTCCCTCACGAGGTGAATGCTTGGAACCTTCGTACTCTACCCCGATCCACCCGGTGTATCCCGCGTCCAAAACGATCTTGATCATTCGTTCATAGTCGGTTTTAACTTCGTTGCCCTTGTCATCAAACTCATACGATTTTGCGCTCACCGCTTTCGCATACGGCATCAACTCCTCGGTCCCCGTATACCGGTCATACCACGCGTCTGGATCATCTGATCGTGACCAGTCCATACAGAAGTTGCCAAAGTCGGGGAGCGTGCCGCACATCGGGTGGTCGACGAGTTTCATCACCCCTGCGAGCCATTGCCCGTTTGATGACAGCCCGCCGTGATTCTCAACTATGACATTGATCCCAAGAGGTTCTGCAAACTCGGTTAGTCGTCGAAGACCGTCAGCAGCAAGTGTTTGTTGTTCTTCAAAGCTCCCAGAACTCGCAGCGTTGACCCGGATCGAATGGCAACCGAGTGTCCTCGCGGCATGCACCCATTGCTTGTGATTCTCTACAGATTGAATCCGTGCGTTCTGATCAGGTTCGCCGAGATCCCCTTCCCCATCAACCATGATCAGGAGTTGTTGGACTTCGTGCTCCTTTGCCAATGCATTGAGAGTATGGAGATACTGCGTATCGCGTGCTTTGTCTTTGAAAAAGCTATTGACATATTCGATACCTTCAAAGCCCATCAGCGAAGCTTCTTTCGCAAAATCGGTATTGCTCATTTCCCCGCTATAGAGCAGCTTGTGGAGCGACCATTGAGCGAGCGAGATCCGGAATGGAAGGTCAGCATCAGATTCATTGCCTAACAAACCAGCCTTGGATGGTGAGTCGGTCTTTGGAGATCCTGAAGTGTTCAAAGGACCATCATTCGCGATCAGTCCACCCATAGAGATATTACAGGCCCCAACAATCCCACCCGCGCCTGCGATCTTGAGCATTTCTCTTCTGCTGAGTTCATTCATCCGCTCAATATACCACACCCCAAGGATGTAAACGCGAAAAATATTCATCCTTTGCGATGATTTCGTATTGCTGAGGGCTCTATTGAGTGGTCAAATGCTCTGAATAACTGATGAGAAAGAGGGTTTTAGTCAAAAAAACAACCCCGGAGATCCGGGGTTAAGGTGAAGCACGCGCGGAAGGATTCGAACCCTCAACCTCCTGATCCGTAGTCAGGTGCTCTATCCAGTTGAGCTACGCACGCGTCGGCTATTGCCAAGCGAGGGGTAGGATAAGCCAATCTGGGCGATTTGGCAAGTTCAACACGCCCTCAGGCTTGATTTCTTTTAGGTTCCCGTAAACAATGTAAGCCCGGGATGGAGATCCAGACCGGATTGTCAGATTCAACGCAAAGGATTTCGTCTCCATGGCTCACTCAAACTCTGCAAAAAAGCGGATCCGTCAAAATATCAAACGCCGTGCACTCAACCGCTGGCGTCTCCGCAACATGCGTGTTGCGATCAAGAGCTTCGAAGAAAGCATTGCCAACAAGGGTGATGCTGTGACCGCATACCGCAAAGCTGCTGCAATCATCGATCGCACTGCTCAAAAGGGTGTCATTCACCGCAACCAAGCTGCTCGTCGCAAGAGCCGCTTGAACGCGCGTCTCAAAGCACACTCAGCATAATCTGATATCTGCTGTCAACACCAGTGATATCTGAAACTGCACCGATCGAATATTCTTTTGTCTACATGCCCGGCCCAATGGTCGGGTTTTTCTATGATACGCGTAGATTCACTGATCCAGTTCCACAGAGTCCAACGCTCCATGTCAAGCAACACTGATCCGACATCAAAGATGCTTCCCAACCAAGCAGGAGTATCAAACAGATCCTCCCTCCCAAGGGACAGCTACTTTGCGCTTTCCATGCGCCCTCTCCACATGCTTGCCTTTCTTCTCCCTGTCATTCTTCTCTATGAACTTGGGTCATTTGGTCTCTTTGGTCCGGTTCAGGATTCACTTGAAGCACACCAAATGCTCATCCGATTCTTCGATCTGTTCGGAGCTGCGGGGCTGCATCTACCTGCAATCGCGTTGATCATGATGCTCGTCATCCAGCATGTTCTCAGCAAGGACCCGTTCGGATTGTCGTTCAAGGTTTGGATTAAAATGATCGCAGAATCTGCGTTCCTCACTGGCCCGCTCATCGTAATGGTCATGATTCTCAAACCAATCGGTAGCGGTGAGCTGGTTATCCAATCTACAGATCTGGTCTCTACACAATCTCCTTCCCAGCTCAGTCAAGTGATGCTCGCGCTGGGAGCGGGTTTGTACGAAGAAATGTTGTTCCGGTTGGTGCTCATTACCATGATCCATTTCGTGGTCAGCGATGTGCTTGGCTTCAGCGAGACAGTGGGGTACTTTATCGGTCTCTTCGTGTCTGCTGCTGCCTTCGCATGGCATCACGACCAGATCTTCCTGCTCGACGGCTCCATCAACTTCCGCATGGCATTCTTCTACTTCGTCGCGGGACTCTACTTCGGACTGCTCTTTTTGATGCGGGGTCTAGGGATCGCGGTGGGGGTCCATCTCTGTTATGATCTATTGGTTCTGGTCATAATCCCTTCGTTCGAGTCTGGCGATGGATAGAGATTGATGATTTATTGGGTCGGATTGTCAATTCCAGCAGTGATTGACTTGACGGGCCGTATCCTGAGAATACAGTACACCCGTCCGATCGGCCCCATCGTCTAGCCTGGTCCAGGACACCAGGTTTTCATCCTGGTAACGCGGGTTCAAATCCCGCTGGGGTCATTTCTTCTACTTTCGAGCATCTACCTGCTCACGAGAGCCTCCTCTCATTGAACCCCCTGATTCAGTAAGCATCTTCGTGATTAATTGCCTCGTATTCGTTGTGTCCATCGTTATTGGGACACTGAGTCGCCACAGTTTAATCAAATCCCTGACCATCCTTAATCCGAGTGTTCCAGCCGCCGATACCAGCGTCAGGAGATTCTCTGATGACGCGATACGACCAATCACAGTTTTCACTCAATGTCAATGATTCCGAGGATATTGAGCTGATCGAAATGTTCCTCGAAGAACTACCAAACCGTATCCAGAGCTTGAACAAAGCTGCGGAAGCGGGGGACTTTTCACAGATGAATCGGCTTGCTCATCAGCTTAAGGGCGCTGCTCCCGGATTCGGGTTTGACCCAATAGGCGAAGCAGCAGGGGTGCTCGAAGAGCGTTTGAAAACAAGCAACCTGCAGATGGTTGAACTCGATCAGATCCAGTCGGAGTTTGACATGCTGATGAACCATTGCGAGTCGTACATGAAGTATGTGAACAACTAAAAACCCTACCTATTTCCCAGCACCAAACACAGGCACCGTTCATGAGCACACTCGACAGCTCACAACTCGATTCCTCCCCAGCCGTCTTGCTGATAGACGACTCGGAGTTTGTGCATCGATTGCTCAACGCGCGTCTGAAATCTGAATCGATCAATTTACTCAGTGCATACTCGGGTGAAACAGGATTTGAGCAAGCGGTCAAAGAAGTCCCTGCACTGATCTTGCTCGATCTTGATATGCCGGGCATGGATGGTTTTGAAACACTCCGTCAGCTCATGGAAGAACCAAAGACCCGGAATATCCCGGTCATTATTCTCTCTGGTCAAGATACAACTCAGGATAAGGTTACCGCGTTTGATCTCGGGGCTGTGGACTTTGTATCAAAGCCATTCGAACTCACCGAGCTTCGTGCTCGGCTCCGAAGTTCACTGCGTATCTCGTCGCTCCTCAGTATGCTCGAGCAAAAAGCGCAGATCGACGGACTCAGCGGTTTGTTCAACCGCTCAAATTTCGATCGGCGCTGGGTCGAAGAATACGAACGATGCCAGAGAAGTGCGAGCGGATTGACATTGGTGATGATCGACATTGATAACTTCAAATCGGTCAACGACACCTTTGGTCATCCCGCTGGGGACGCGGTTATTTCGGGTGTTGCAAAACTGATCCAGAACCACATCCGTAAATGTGATATAGCGTGCAGGTATGGTGGAGAAGAGTTTGCGCTGATCCTTCCAGATACATCACCTGAGCAAGCAGAAAGCATCTGCGAGCGGATTCGGTGTGAATGCCAATCGCATTACTGGCCAAAGCACCCAGAACGCCAGATCACGGTTTCAATGGGTATCGCAGGCACAGATACAGGACCGACTCTGCAGCCTGTAGAGTGGATCGAGCATGCTGATCAAAATCTCTACAAAGCCAAAGAATTGGGACGAAACCGGATGATCCTCGAGCTCACTGAAGGGGCTTTGATTGAACTCGACAAAGCTGGCTGATTCTTGGTCGGGCTACAATGCTCACTATGGACGATCCCAACGCACAATCAAAGAATGCTGAACCCCGCATACAAGCTATGGAAGTCACGCTTGGCTATCTCGAAGTTGATGCGGGAAGAAATCGCGAACAGTTTGAAGAGCTCTCCAAAGCTTTTCTCGAACTGAGCAAACGCATGCAACGGTTGGAATCCAGACTAATCGATCTCAACACCAGACTTGAGACCGCTGATCCCGGTCTTGTGCCCCCGCCTCATAGTGCGGGACCCGATATCCCGAGAGATCCGCTGTAAAGCTTCATGAAGAATCACGCGATCCAACTCTTTCCGGGTTGCGTATACTCGATCATGAACCGTAATCGCAAAGAACACACAGTCCAAGTCCTTTCGGGGATGTTGCTTATCGTAGTTTCTGGTTCTGTACTCGGAACCATCTCCGGATGCGAGAACATCAGGAAGCGGAGGGTGGATGTGGTTCAGCCAACGGGTGCTGATGGGGGATTAGACGCACGCTTTGGACTTACGAGCGACGCTCAGGATCCAAGCGAGCGTGACAAAGAGTTGGGGTACGGGCGCTGGAAAGCGAAGCCCGAAGCGGACGGGACCGATGCTCCATCATCGCCAGATCGCCGGAAGCCGATCGTTTTGCCGTGATATAGACGATATTTTGGGTACAATGCGTGTGCATCCACCGAGCGGTTCAAGGAAGAATCGTGTATCCTGAGATGTCAGACACAGATATCACATGAGGACGGAGTCCAGATGTCAGAGCTAGCCAAAAGATATACCGAGGTCAAAGAACGAGTCGCCCAAGCAGCTAAGCGTTCTGGACGCTTGCCAAGTTCCGTGTACACCGTTGCAGTGACCAAGTACTCTGAACCAGAAGACATCCGCGAACTCATCGAACTCGGTCACCGTGATTTTGGTGAGAGCAGGGTTCAGCAACTCGCTCAGCGTGCAGGTGTCATCGATGAATGGTTCGAGCGAATCAAAGCCCTCCCGAGAACATCAAGCGATCACAACCAAGTCGATGTCAATGACCCAGTACGCTGGCACATGATCGGTCACCTTCAGCGCAACAAAGCGCGAAAGATAGCGGATTGCACCCGCTTGATACATTCGGTCGATTCACTGCGCCTCGCAGAGGAACTGCAGATCATCGCCAACAAACTTGATCGCGTCGTCGATGTGCTCGTCCAGGTCAATGTTTCAGGCGAAGAAAGCAAATCCGGGCTCCCAATCGCAGCTCTTGGCGCAATCGCTGAACAAATCGACACCATGATCAATGTCCGTGTTCGTGGACTCATGACCATGGCGCCAATTACTGACAACCCGGAAGATTCACGAATCCATTTCTCGCGTTGCAAAGAAATCTACGATGATCTTGTCAAAGCAGGAGTCGGTGAAGAACACTTCAATCTGCTCTCGATGGGGATGTCCGGTGATTATGAAGTTGCGATCGAAGAAGGGGCCAATCTGGTTCGCATTGGCACCGCTATATTTGGGCCTCGCATAGTCACCGCTGATCCCGAACCCAAATCCACAGCATCTGCATTTCTGTAATGCAGCACAACGCAAGATCTAAAAATTCATAAACCGATCGTTAAAGAAATTCTCGTCAACTCTGGTTGCTCGCGAGTGTCTCTTAGGCGTGGTGTTCTTTGAGTTGTTGATCGATCATTGCAAGAGCGCCTCGTGGGCTTCTGAGCACATTCATCTGGGCTTGGAGGTTTCTTCCCGGACACGCAGTGCTCCGTAGTTCGCGATGCGTGTAGACCCCGCTCAATGGAACGCTGAAACGGCGCATTTCATGCGCTATCAAACGGTTCAAAGTATCCAGCGCTTTGCTCGTGGGTTTCGAGCGTTCGTAGTTTCCGAACACGACGATGCCGATATTCCCCGAGTTGTTATCCTTGACATGCGCACCCTGATAAATCAGCGGGCGTGCCTGCCATGCTCGTCCTGCTGGGTCGATCGCGTAGTGATAACCGATATCCGCCCAGCGGTTGCCCAGATGCCCTCGTCTAATGGAGGTCAGTCGACGGACCGAATCCGCGTACCCACCAGACGGAAGGGGGCTAATTGCATCGTGATGGACGGTAATCCGCGTGATTCGTGTCATGGGATCGGTCATATTGACCTTGGTCCCCAGCTTTGTCCATTGGGTCCGCTTGATCACGAAATCCGGGATCTGGGACATATCGCGAGGCGCGACTTGTGGGCTGTAGACCGTTTGTGCAGGCATTGGCATCGGCGTACGGGTGATCGGTGATTGACCGGTCGGTATCGGTTGTCCGACCATGTTTCCAGATGATCCCAAGCGTTTTGAGGCGCTCCCGCATCCACCCATGAGATTGCTAACTAAGCCGCTGATAGCAATTAATGCACCGGCTTTGGTACCAAGGTGAAGGACATCACGCCGAGATGCCGAGTTAGAGTGTGACGGTGTATCCATGGCTTGCCTCAAGAAAATAGCCCATGAAATCATGGTCTCTGACAGTATTATTTCTTCGGTCAGATTGTCCGATCTGGTACAATCCTACACGATCAGACGATGTATTTTAGCGAATGATTGAATTCTTGGTGATTCTCCGGTCCCGTTGTGGATAAGTCCGGTGGATCAAACACATTCTCGGGGAGGTGGCGTGATGGCCATCGGACGAATAACTGCCTTGATGCTGGGGATTTTGCTCGCATCCAACAGCTTCGCGCGAGTCGATCTTGACTCAGAAGCTGCTGTTGCACTCGAGCAACTCGAATCAGCTCAAGCCGCCTATGAACTTGCGCTTGTTCAGTTAGCGACTGCAGAAACAGCGCTCGCAAACGCGAAGTCGCACGCAATAGCCATCGGTGCGCTTCCACTTGCGGCCCAGGTCGCAGTTGCAAGTGCCCAAGCATCAACCCAACCCGAAACCCAAACACCCGAAGTCCCCGCTGTTACACCACCGGCAGCAAAGCCTGTCGCGCCTAAACCTAAACCGAAGCCCGAACCCAAGCCCGCACCAAAGGAAGTCGAAAAAAAGAAACCAGCAGTTCCATCCTTCTGGGATAACTGGAAACGGTCGGTCCGAGTCGGGTTCAATACTTCATCGGGGAATACCGAAAACACAAACCTAAATCTGCAGTTCCACACCAAGAGAAGATCGAAGAAGTACCTCACGAAATTCGATTCAGAATACCGTTATGCGACGCGAAACGGTGTCGATTCACAGAACCGACTCGATCTCGATTTCAGACACGAATGGCTCGCGCCCGAAGGTTCAAAGGTCGGGTGGTGGACAACCGCAAGCTTTGAGGTTGATGAGTTCCAGAACTGGGATTACCGCGCTTCAGCCCACGCGGGTATCAGTTACCAGTTCATTAAAAACGATAAGACCCACCTCAAAGGCAGAACCGGCTTCGGTGGTTCGCAAACCTTCGGAGGAACTGCAGATGACTTCCGCCCTGAAGCGTTGGTCACCGGTATCGACCTCAGACATCGCTTTAACGACACCATGAATGTCGAAGCGGGGCTTGAGTACTTCGTTGATGTTTCTGAAGTCACACGGGATCGACTGAACAACAATGTCAAATGGAACATTTTGCTCGATAAAGAGAGCAACATGAATCTCCAGTTCAAGCTCTCGCACAGATATGATTCTGAGCCTGGTGGAAATAACGACAATAACGACATTAACTTCGACATCACTGTGGGCTGGCAGTTCTAGCTTTGGTGAACACAGTCACCGCATGGATCCTGGATGATCTACGCGTACAAAGAAGTTGAAGCCAATTCATGTCACTGAACATACAAGATGCGCCCGTCGAATCAGTTGAAGCAGCAGAAGAAGCCGCAGCTGCAGCGGTCGATCCTGCTGTCAAGCAAGGATTCTCTGATCTCGTCTCACGATTCACAGATGGCGATTTCAGCGCCGATACCTGGATGCTCGCGTGGGAAACCATCGGTCAGCCTGTGGCCCTCGCCCTCGTCCTGATTATCGCGGTCGTCATTGGTGCGGGCTGGATCCGCCGGATGGTGCTCAAAGCGTGCCGCAAGGCCAATGTCGAAGAAACCCTCGCACGCTTTCTTTCCAACATGGTCCGCTACCTCGTCTTGTTTGCAGGCGGGATCGCGATCTTGGGCACACTCGGGATCGAGACCACCAGCTTCGCTGCGGTCCTGGCTGCTGCGGGATTCGCCGTCGGTATGGCGCTCTCGGGAATGCTGGGCAATGTTGCTGCGGGTGTGATGCTCTTGTTCTTCCGTCCGTTTAAGGTCGGTGATGTCGTCAGTGCTGGTGGCACCACAGGCAAGGTCGTCGAGATCGGGCTCTTCACCACCGCATTCGATACCCCCGACAACAAACGGATCATTGTCCCCAACGGCGGAATCTTCGGCGACACCATCGAGAATGTCTCCTTCCACGATACCCGCCGCGTAGATGTGGCGGTCGGGACTGATTACGGCGCGGATATCGATAAGACCAGAGCTGTGCTTTTGGAAGCTGCAAAGGCATCGCCATCAGTGCTTCAAGACCCGGAACCAGCAATTGTTCTGGCCAATTTGGGTGGCTCGTCGATCGATTGGGAAGTCCGGGTTTGGGCGAAGTCTTCAGACTATTTCCCGGTGAAAGACGGCGTCACACGCGATGTCAAATACGCCCTCGATAACGCAGGCATCGGCATCCCGTTCCCGCAAATGGATGTCCACCTCGACGGCAAAGTAGCACAGAGCTAATCAACTTCCCAACGACAAACACACCACCCAATGCCCACGAGTAATCGTGGGTATTTTATGTAATGCTGTCTTGGAGTGGAGTTTCCTTGCGCGTGCGGTCGAGCCACTTGCACCAGATCGAGAGCACCAGCATCATGTAGAGCCGCTGCGAGTGATCCCGCCCGTGCCACGGATTGATTGATTTTTCACCCGCTGCATCATGCTCACGGATCATCTGCTCGACAAACTTCATATTGATCCGCACCCCAGCATCTTCAAGCCCCGGGAACGGGTCCGATGAGCGGAGATGATCGAGCATGAGTTGACGCATATCGCCGTAGTCGGTTCGGAACCATTCTCCGATCGGGATCGCGAAGCCTTGCTTGGGTCGATCGACGATGTGGTCAGGGAGGTATTTGCGGGCGACTTGTTTGAGGAGTCCTTTCCGCTCGCCGTTGGGCATGAGGATGTCTTTGGGTGTCGCAAGGGCGGCTTGTGCAAGATCAGGATCGAGGAACGGGCAGCGTACTTCGAGGGCGACAGCCATGGATGCGGTGTCTGTTTTACGGAGGAGGTCGCCGGTCAAATAGTTGAGTATGTCCCATCCCCTTGGATCAGGAATCCGATCCATTACAAAGTCCAGTCCATCCTGGGTTGCAATTGCCCATTTATCAGGCTTCGAGTTCGTATTCAATTTTTTGTAATCATGGATTGAGAAGATGGCTGCAAGTTCTGTGCAAAAGCTGACTGGAGTAACACGCATCAATCGGATGAGTCGTGCTAGCTTAGTGTACTTAGATTTCGGATCACGCTCGGAAAGCAAACTTGTTGGGAACCATTTCAGAAAACTCGGACTTGAGTCGAGTATGTCGGAAACTCTATGGCGTTCGTAACCATAGAAGAGTTCATCGCCACCGTCACCAGATAGGGCAACTTTGACATGCTGTGAAGCGGCCTCTGAAACCCAATAAGTCGGGAGTAGTGAGCTGTCTCCAAATGGGAGACCAAGTTGCTCGATAAGTTCGATTAGATCATCAGCGGGATTTGCTTGGCATTCGAGAATATGGTGTTTTGTGCCTAGGTGATTCGCGATCTCCTGAGAAGCAGCAGATTCATCATATTCGATTGACGGCATCCGGACGGTGAAGGTGTCGAGTGAGCCTGCTTCATCGAGCGCGAACTTTGAGATGAGCGATGAATCGATGCCGCCGCTGAGAAAGCAGCCTAAGGGAACATCCGCTTCAAGTCGGCGTCGGACCGCGTTTCTCAGGAACTCTTCAGTTGTATCCGCATTGAGTGCTGGAAGTTTGCCAATGCGGTTCATCCAAGCGATCACTCCGAAGTGAGACGGTTCAATTGGATCAACAACATTCGATGGGATATCACAAGCGGGATGGGCGTTTTTGAACCATTTTTCTGAGCCATGCAAATCTTCCCATCCGAGTCTGAGCCACGGTCCTGTGAAGACCGCTCTTGGTATGGAAGGTTCAAAATCAGCTTCTGTGTTTGGGTCCTGCATTGTGCCTATTGGCAATCTAGGGAAGGCGCTGAATGAAGAACTGAAGACGCGAGTCTTCAAGTCGATTGCAAGATCAATGTAGAGCGGTTTTTGACCGAATGGATCTCGGAATGTTGAGCATTGTCCCGATCCACGATCCCAGAAAATGCAGGCGTACATCCCATTGAGCCAACGGGTGGCTCCGGTGTTCTTGACCTCTTCTCCCCACGATCTCCAAGAATGCAGCAGCACTTCCGTATCCGAGTGATCCGTCTCAAACACATGACCCGCGGCTTCAAGTTCTTTGCGGAGTTCGTGGTGGTTGTAGACGCAGCCATTGAACACCACGGCGACCAGTCGCTTGTTGGGTTCGATCTCGCTCGCGATGATTGGGGTGTCGCCCGGTTGGTAGGTGAGGTCGGGGCGGAGGCGGTCGCCGTCGTGGACCATGGGTTGGGCGCCGCCTTCGTGGTCGATGATGCTGAGTCTTCGGTGGACGAGTGCGACATCGACGATGGTGCCGTCGTCTCGGATTGCTCGATCACGGAAGCGGCCTTGCCCGTCGGGGCCTCGGTGTTTGATGGATTCGTCGAGGATATCGAGCCATGCTTCGGGGATCGCTTCGAGCGGCGGTGGGGGCGCGCCGTCCTTTGGGTCGTGAATCTTGATGACACCCGCGATGCCACACATTAGAGCTTCGCCTCGTCGGATTGCTCAGCTTCAGCGAGTTCCTGTTCCCGCTCCTCAGCTTCCTTCGTCAGATCTCGGCCGATCTGGATGTCGTCATCGATCATGAAGTCAACGGTGTCCTTGAATGTCCCCGAGCGGTAGCCCCAGAATGTATGGATGATCCGTGTTGTGATGATCGCGCTGACGAATGCGATGACAAACGCCCATGAGTGGGGCACGCCGTAGTATTTATCGAGCACCCACATCCCGCCGGGGCCGATGAGTATGAAGATCGGCACCAGGGCCATGCGTTCGGCTTGGATCCGCGTCGCATCGTGAATGAAGCGTCTGCTCTTTGGTCGTTTTTTTTGTGCGGGCAGGTTCCCTCTGGGATTCCAGTGGTTTGCAACCCAGTGCAAGCCGTAGTACACAGCGACATCAAAAATAGTATCGATGACATATGCAGTCGCAGCAATAAGAAGTTTGTACTCGGTTCCGATCCAGTTTCCAATGATTAGAATCGGGAACTTGGCCAATGCGATCGCTAAGAGACCAGCTGCAAATATGTTGAGATTGATATTCACGACCCGCTTGCGTTGATAGAGCTTAAAGACTCGTTTGGGCATGCGCAGTGATCTCGATGGGGGGGAAGAAGATTGGTTCGCGTGTATATTAGTGCGAACGGTTGATCACTGCATCAGCGATCAGTTCCAGCATAGGGCGGCCGGGGCCTGCTGGGAGATTGGCAACGGATGCCTTTGCTTGATCAACATACTTCTGGGCCATGTTCTGGGTCGCTTCGATTGAGCCGGTTTTGGTGACCAGCTCAATGAGCTCTTTGATTTCGGTATCGTTTCCAGACGATGCAAGGGTGATCAGTTCGATGGATCGAGCACGCATCTCGGGATCTGCACTGGTGAGGTGATGGATGAGCGGGTAGGTCATTTTCCCTTTTTCGAGATCTTTGCCCACTGATTTTCCAACACTGTCGAGCGTTCCGGTGAGATCCAGCACATCGTCTTGTATTTGAAACGCGATACCCAGATTCGTGCCGTAGTTGATGACCGCTTGCACAGAGGGATGGGACTGTTGATCAAACCCGATCGTGCTCAGCGCGCCCAGCTCGCACGCAGCTGCGATCAGCGCTGCAGTCTTTCGTTTGAGGATTTCGAAGTAGGTATCCTCATCGAGATTCAGATTGTCACGATTATGAAGCTGGAGCAGTTCACCTGTGCACATCACCGCGGATGCGTTGCCGACAATTCTGCTTGGAACAGGGGAGTTGAGCGAGGAGCAGAGCTCGTATGCGCTGGCGATCAAGTAATCACCAAGGATCACTGATGTTTCGTTCCCTTTGATCGCATTGATAGTGCGTCCTCGTCTGCGAATCTCAGCCTCATCAAGCACATCATCGTGGACAAGGGTGGCCATATGGACCATTTCGCACACCGCGCCGCAGGTGATATGGGCATTGGTGATCAACTGTTCGTTTGTGCCTGATTCGAGAAGCTGGGAGAGTTCAGGATTCACCGCAGATCCGCAGAGCAGCACGAGCATCGGTCGAAGCATTTTGCCCCGGTAGCGTTCGACATGCTGGCACATCTGATCAACTGGTTCAAGATCGGAAACAAGCTGGGCTGCAAAGAGCGTTTCTACACGAGAAAACCCAGCTGAAACGATGTCTTCGAGCGATTGCAGTTCTTCGGGTATATCAAGGATACCTTGCATTGATTGATTCTAGAGATGCAAGCTTCTGCAGTCTTAGTCATACGCCACAATGTACGAGATAAATGCAGGATCCGCAGCCCCCTCAAGAGTGGGCTCGTACTCCCCGTTTCCGTCGCCATCTTCGTCTTCGCCTTCCCAGTACACCGCTACATTCGCGAAACCTGCTTCAGCCAAGAGTTCACGGATCTCAACCATGCTCCACAAACGCCATTCATAGGTGAATGCCTTGTTCATGCGAGTTTTATCGGGGAACTTGAAATGGATATGGCACACGAGATCGTTGGTAATCGGGTTGAACGAGGATTGATCCCAGATGTAGGTAAAAGACCTCCCGCCTGGCGCGTCGATTTTCTTGGACTCTTCGGTTTCGGTCATTGCTTCTGATCCGCCGTAGTGGTCTAAGAAGAAGACCCCGTCTGGTCCTAGTGATTCTCGAACGATCTTGAAGTAGTTCCTGAGGTCATCGCGTGTCTTGAACAGCCAGTACGAGAAGTTCATCGCAAGCACGCAATCTGTCTC
The DNA here is from genome assembly GCA_045105315.1 of Phycisphaerales bacterium. GTDB lineage: Bacteria > Planctomycetota > Phycisphaerae > Phycisphaerales > UBA1924 > UBA1924. The sequence continues at coordinate 17,155 of JBGCDI010000059.1, forward strand.
ACTCGCATCACCAGGCTCAAGCACATTTCTGTTCAAAAGCTTGACACGAGATTGTTGTTCATCTGTGAGCTTGGAGAGGTGGTGTTCTTGCCCCCAGTCCAGGGTGGGCTGGTGGATGTCGATCCCGATCGCGGTGTTGCTTGAGCGGCGTTTAATCCACTCTGTGGAGGTGTTCCCAGTGCCGCAGAAGTCCTCGCGGATCGATTTGGCTTCTCGTCCACGGATTTCTTCAAAAGTTGCGTCAATGAAGTCGACTTCAGCCTCAACATTTTGCACCGATAACTGATACAACTCATGGCGATCTGCAGTCAACGCCGAGAAGGCACCGGTGCTCGAAGCCTTATCCGCTGCTTTTTTCTCGATCTTCGCCTTTCGACCCGATTTGCGTTCTTTGATTTCTGCGCTCATCTGAACCCTCGCTTGATCAACTCGTAGACTGGTAAGAGTCCGAGAATCGAACCCGTACCGATCGTAGTGATCGGATTGCTGGATGTCTCCTTTGGAAGCGGATTCAGAGCGATTCTGGGTCTGCCAATCCCGATGAATCGTGTCTACACTCCCAGTCCACAATAATCCAAGTTAGAAGGGATTCGCAGAATGCAGTTGACCATGGTCGGAACCGGATATGTAGGTCTTGTCACCGGAGTTTGCTTTGCAAACACAGGGAATGATGTCACATGCCTCGATGTTGATCCAGATAAAATCGCCAAGCTCGAGCAGGATATCTGCCCGATCTATGAACCCGGACTGACCGATCTGATGATCAAGAACCGCAAAGCGGGGCGCTTGACATACACACTCGATAAGAAAGCTGCGTATCAGAGCGCGGACATGATCTTCATCTGTGTGGGAACCCCATCGGATGATAAGGGGCACACTGATATGTCCTACATCGATGGTGCTGCTGAGGACATTGGTAACGCGATCCTTGAACTCGGCCCAGACGCCAAAGCCAAGGTGATCGTGGTCAAGTCCACCGTACCAGTCGGGACAACCTTCCGCGTCCGCGACCGGATCAAATCCATCGTTGGTGATATCGAGTTCCATGTCGCGGATAACCCGGAGTTCCTCAAAGAGGGCGACGCGGTGACTGATTTCAACAAGCCCGACCGTGTGGTAGTTGGTGTTGAAAGTGACGAAGTCGGCGAGATGTTCCGTGACCTCTACGATCCGTTCGTCCGCAACGGTCATCCGATCTTCATCATGGATGTACTCTCCGCTGAAATGGTCAAATACGCATCCAACAACTTCCTCGCAACCAAGATCTCGTTCATCAACGAAATGGCGAACTTGTGTGAAGCGTACGGCGCCAACATCAACCGCGTCCGCGAGGGCATGTGCTCCGATACACGAATCGGTCACCAGTTCCTCTACCCAGGTCTCGGGTACGGCGGCTCCTGCTTCCCCAAAGACACCCTCGCGTGCATCATGATGGGCGACAAAGCAGGCGTCACCATGCAGGTCTCCAACGCGGTCCACGGCACCAACGAACGCCAACGCAACCTCTTCTTCAACAAAGTACTCAAACACTTTGGTGGCGAAATGGGACTCCAAGGAAAGAAAATTGGCTTCTGGGGACTCGCGTTCAAACCCCGCACGGACGATATCCGTAAAGCCCCAGCACTCACACTCGTGCGGAAAGCATTGGGATATGGCGCGATCTGTAGTGGATACGACCCGGTCGCTGCGGAGAATGTTGGTATTGAAATGGGCGAGACGATCTCCATCCACGACGACATGTACGAATGTGCGCGTGATTGTGACGCATTGGTCATCTCAACGGATTGGCCTGAGTTCAAGAGCCCAGACTTTGACAAGCTGGCAAGCGTGATGAAAGGGAAGGTCATCTTTGATGGTCGGAACTTGTACCGCCGTCAGCAGCTCGGTGATCTTGGGTTCCATTACTACTCAGTCGGGCGTCTCCCGATTAAGCCTGCGTAAATTCAAGAGCAGCTTCAAACCAATCTAGATCAGAAATGACAAAGGGGAGATCCATTTGGATCTCCCCTTTTCTATTTATTCTAATTCGCTGACTTCTTTATCGGCGGCGACGGGTCGCAACCAGCCCGCCAAGCCCAAGCATTGCGAGTGCTGATGGTGCGGGGACGATGCGGACATTGTCCAAATCAAAGTTGATATTGAGCGGTGTGCTCAGTCCGTCTGGTCTGTTGGCTGAGATCTGGAGGTTGCCAACATTTTCCATAACGCCGTTGAATGCCATCGGTGATGGTGGGCCTTCGAAGGTAATAAGCGGGTTCCCAAAGAAGAGATCAAAGCTGAGTGTGACCCATTCACCCGATGCGACGGATTCATTGAGTTCAACAGCGAACCCAGGGAAGTTCATCGGAGTCGATACGCGGAGTGCGATGTTGAGGTCTTGACCTGCGTCGTGACGGAAGTCAAACTCAAGGCGGTTGATGCCGCCGGTGAGGTAGTTGCCAACAAACGCTCCATCGGATGCGTTGGTGGACGCTTCACCTCGGAGGAGAGTGAGTCCGAATGGGCCTGCGGTGTTCAGGTCTGCCGATCCCGTTGCGTACGAGCTTCCATCGAGAGCGCCTGATTCAACGAAAGTCAGTGGGGCATCAGAGCCAGCGGTCCAGTTGCTGACATCGTTTGAGAAGGTTTCTGTAAATGGAACGACCGATGCTGCAGCGCTCATTGAAAGTCCTGCAACAGTCGCGGTCAGTGGGATGAGATTCATTGGGTTCATCTTTCTATAACTCCAGAAGGGCACAAACACCTTGCTGTGCGTGTATGGGGGGGGAAGCATGCCAGATTAGCACGCGGATTGTGATGTGATTTAGCCGTTGGCAAACTCGCTGAGGAACTGTGAGACATCCAGGAAGTTGAAGCTGCAATCGCCGTTGATATCAGCGTTTGGATCGCCAGCTCCGAAATCACTCAGGAACTCAGAGACATCCAGGAAGTTTCTATTCCCGTCACCGTTGTAATCGCCTGACGATCCGATGCGAACTTTGAGTGTGAGTGTCGGCGCAAAACCCAGAATCTGTGAGAGCGGATTCTCTCTCGCGTACCAGATCGGGTAGTTCACGCCTCCGCCGCCGTCTGGGCTACCGCTTGCGGATTGAAGTGAAGAGATCGAGAATCGCACCTGTCCCAGATCAAGCATCTTGCCCAGTTCCATGTGCTCACCGAGCTGACATGGAGTGAAGGTAAAGCTAAATGTCGAGTCTGCAGGAACAAGCGATCCCGGAGCAACCGCATCGGTCTGACCGATAGCGAGCGGGAATGCTTCGAACTGCTCTTTGAGGTTGTTTGAGATATCGGTTGCAGATCCAGCATTGTCAAAGACCGCTGCAAATGCGCTGCGTAACCCTTGTGCAGGGAAGACATCGGGCGTGAGTCCGAAGAGTGTTGTTTCGGTGTAAGTGGTTTGATCAAGACCGTCGCGGTATCCGGTTAACCAGAGATTGATGGGTCTGCCCAGATCAAGGTCAAACGGTTCTCCAAGGGCGCCATAGGTTTCCAGAGCATCGTGGGTCGGGTCGTACCGGAAGTCGTTGTTGTTGCTCATGGTCATGGTGACCGTCGCGCTGAGCACGCGATACTCCTGAGCACCAAGTCCTGAAGTGATGTCGTTGAATGTGTCGAATCCCAGAAGCACCTGGGCATCGTGATCGTCAAATCCCGGCTGTTCGATAGCGCCAAATGAAGTCATATCAAACCGAGTCCCAGGCGACCCATTGAATGGATAGTTCCAGCGGTCAAGCGACGGAGCGTCATACTGGACTTCAACAACCTGCCCGAAACTTGTGGTTACCAATGGAGCGAGGGTTGCTGCGGAAACGACGAGTGCTTTGTACATGTTCATAGGTGTCTCGTTTATGAATCGATTGGTTGGCGGAGCGCTGAAACTGCGCTAATATGGATAACATAGTACGAAATGTCCGATTTGCCACCAAAAGGGCTTGTCAAGCAGGATCGAACAGCGAATCATTGAGAACCGATCTCAGTTAGTCAAGATTTTAGGTCGTCGATTGGCATATATTGAGAATAAGTCTCAATTAGAAATAGAATCTCAATCAAACTCATCCATGGATTGAGCCAATAGATTGAGATCCAGAGTCTGAAACCGTCAGGGCTTCATCGGAGCACGAAACGAATGACCAAAGCCAGCTCAGCATCTCGCGCCTTCACACTCATCGAACTCCTCGTTGTCATCGCAATCATCGCGATCATGATCGGGATATTGCTCCCAGCACTTGGAGCAGCCAGAGCAAGCGCCCGCGCGGTGAAGGAACAAGCCGGGATGTCACAAGTGCTCACCGCTTACACAATGTACGCGGACGATCATCGAGGGAAACTGCTTATCGGTTTCCTCAACGACACACACTGGCAAACGATGGTGGATGACAACACCGTCCCCAAAGATCTTAAAGGGGATTCTGTTGGGTTCATCGAAGGCCGACGCTATCCGTGGCGGTTACTGCCCTATCTCGACTACCAGTTTGACGGAATCTACTTGGATAGCAAAGTAACCGAGGCGTTCGCGGAAACTTTTGATGCAGATGGTGACAGCTTTCATGCCGGGTCAGACAACGAGCGTATGCGGTATGTCGGTTCCCTTTATCCTTCGTTCGGGCTCAACTCGTACTTCGTAGGTGGTGGCGCTAAGGGGGATAGTTTGCCTTGGTCTGCAGCCGGTCGTCGGATCTTCGGGAAGCTTCATGTTGACAAGATGTACCAAGTCCAGCGTCCAAGCTATCTAATGGGGTTCTCCTCATCACGCTCGATTGCTGAGCCATCACTACTCCCAGGATATGGCACCATCGAAGGATACTTCATCGTCAAGCCCCCTCGCCTGTACTCCACCGTTGGTCGTCAGTGGGACGACGCATATGCAGAGATCACCGAGACCCCTGAGTCCAACTCTGGCGGAGTTTCCCTGCGTCATGGAGGCAAGGGCATCGCGGGGATGATCGACGGTCACGCTCAGAAGTGGGGCTGGGAAGACTACAACGACATGCAGCACTGGTCCAACGACGCGACGAGCAAGGATTGGGAAGTCAAAGCCCGGTTGCCGTGACCGTTTGGAACCACGCTCCTACGCTCATTGCATGACCAATCGGATCGACCTTATCAACGAACTCCAATGGCGAGGCCTGCTCAAAGATTGCACGGATCTTGAAGGTCTTCGGGCGCACCTGAGCGACCCCCAGAACTCACCCCGCAAGATCTATGCGGGGTTTGATCCGACCGCTGATTCATTGACCATCGGGAACCTCGTCCCGATCATGCTGCTCGCTCATGTCAAGCGTGCAGGTCATACACCGATCGTGGTGATGGGGGGAGGGACCGGACTCATCGGTGATCCATCGGGCAAGAGCGCCGAACGCCAACTCAATACCGAAGAAACGATAGCTGGGTTCATCGACAAACAACGACCAATCTACAGCACCGTCCTCGATCAGATCCAAGGACCCGATCACCAAATCCTCAACAACCACGATTGGCTCAAAGACCTCTCCTACATCGATGCGCTGCGCGATATCGGCAAGCACTTCAGTGTGAACATGATGATGCAAAAGGAGTCCGTCAAAGACCGGCTCAACAACCGCGAACAGGGCATCAGCTACACCGAGTTCTCCTACATGATCCTGCAGGCGTATGACTTCGCGCATCTCTACGAAGCCAATGGTGTGACCGTGCAACTCGGTGGGAGTGACCAGTATGGGAACATCGTTGCTGGCGGAGATCTGACGGGGCGTCGAGTTCGACAAGCGTACTTCAACTCGATCCGAGCTTATCGTGAATGCTGTCTTGCAGGTGGAGCTGAGTTTGCGGAGTTGTGGTACCGGGATCTGGGATATTCGAACTCAAAAGAGGGTGTCATAGATTTACTGGATATGACAAAGAGCGGCGCTCAGCGAGTGATTGATTCAATCGAATCAACCTTTGCAGATCATTTCAAGAATGCTCCTCGTGAGATTAAGAATGTTCTTGAATCGTTGCTTGCTGACACGAAAAACTATGTCCTCTTTGATGGGGTATACGGTCTCACCGCTCCCCTCGTCCAAAAGGCAGACGGCGGTAAGTTCGGCAAAACAGAAAAAGGCGCGATCTGGCTCACCGCTGCCCGCACCTCCCCCTACGCGTACTACCAGTTCTGGCTCAACGCGACCGACCAAGACGCGCGAGGCTGGATCAAGGTCTTCACTTTCCTCGAACAACCAACCGTCGAATCACTCATCGCGCGCCACGACGAGAACCCGGGCAAGCGAGAACTCCAGCGCACGCTCGCGCAAGGAGCGACGCGCATACTCCATGGCGAGGATGCAATGCTCAACGCGGAAGCTGCGGGCAAAGCGTTGTTCAGCGGGGATATCGCATCGCTCGATGAACCAACAATGCTCGAAGTCTTCGCAAGTGTGCCCACGACTGAGCACAGCAAGGGTGAACTCGCGGGTGGTCTGGACATGGTCGAGATGCTCAAGTCCACCAAACTTGCATCGTCAAATCGTGAAGCACGAGATTTCCTCAATGAGGGCTCGGTCTCAATCAACGGCGAGAAGATCAACGCCGAGACGGTTATCGACGAATCCTCTATGCTTCACAACTCGATCATCGCGATCCGCCGGGGCAAGAAAAAATGGCACATGACCCTCTGGAAGTAGAGTGATCATGAGCCAGTATTTCATGGTGCGGTGAACCGTTCGGGAGCAGCGTTACGGGCA
>JBGCDI010000060.1:0-6674 GCA_045105315.1 Phycisphaerales bacterium
CATGTACTTAGCGAGCGTTTATTTGAGGCACTGATCGAAGGCAACCGATCAGAGGCTCGCGGAATCATCAACGAACAACGGAGCGAGGGAATCTCTCCCGAACTTATGCTGACCGATCTGTTCTGGCCGACCTACGAGATGATCGACAAACTCCACCGGGAAGATCAGATCTCAGCACTAGCGTACAACCTATCGACACGCTTGTTCCGAGTGCTGGTCGATCAGACTTCGCGAGCTTTGATTGCAAGCTCGAATGCTGAGCCTGTGAACCGCAGGGTCTTCGCATGCTGTGGTACTTGCGAAGGGTCTGAGCTCGGTGCACAGATGGCGGTCGATCTGCTTGAAGCTGCGGGCTTTGGTGTCCGGTTCGCGGGTGGTGGGGTGCCTCTTGATGAGGTTCGTCAGAATGTGCAGGAGAGCAAGCCTGATGTCTTGCTGATGTTCTGCTCAAACCCATCGGACCTTCCTGACATCCGTCTCATGATTGATTCACTCCACGAGATCGGGGCGTGCCCAGACATGCAGATCGTTGTCGGCGGGGGCGTATTCAACCGAGCAGAAGGATTGGCTGAGGAAATCGGTGCCGATCTTTGGGCATCACATCCGCTTGAACTGGTCGATGCGATGATTGATGATGCTGACATCCGTGCAACTCCTGAACAACGAACTGTTGGACGCACACGCAAGGTTTCGCGAGCTGCGTAAGCAATAGCCCTATCAATATACGAACACATAGTTTCCGAATTCTCTCTCTCCTCAACCCTGCCTATGCCTTGACGGTGTAGGCAGGGTTCTTTTTCGTCAGAAACGGGTGTTTTGGGGTGATTGTGGCCGATGAGCAATTTTGCTTTAGATTGGGCGTTGTGCCTCGAAAGTATGCATCTGATCAGGGATCTTCTGGTATAGTGAAATGAACAGACCCCATCGGGGAGTAGGAATCACATGGATCGTGCACAAGAACGAGATCTGATTGAGCGGGCAATCGCGGGCGAGCGAGCTGCTGCTGGCGAGTTGATTCAAGCGCATCAGCGTTCGGTGTATGGATACATCCTCCGCATGTCTGGTCGTCACGAGATGGCGGAGGATGTCGTGCAGGAAGCGTTTGTTCGCGTGCTGGCGAACTTGCACCGGTTTGATTTCCGTTTCCGCTTCTCGACTTGGTTATTCACCATTGCGCGCCGGTTGTATATGAATGCGGTTGCCAAATCCAAACCGGCATACGACACGGATTTCGTTGGCTCAATGGGCGGGAAGGGCTCGATGCCCGATTCGCAAACCTACAGCGATGAACGCTCGGTCACCGAAAAAGACGCGATCCAATCGGCGCTCATGCACCTCTCCGTTGAACAACGCGAGATTATCGTGTTGTTCCATCAGCTTGATTGGCCCATCGCGTTGATCGCTTCCCATCTTGATATGCCTGAGGGGACTGTGAAGAGTCACCTCCATCGCGGGCGCCGGCGTCTTCGGGTCGTCTTCAAAGAACACAAGCAGCTTGCCTCTGTATACAAGGATCATTTTGGCGGTCAGTTCAATGAGTCACTCGACTCGGTTGCTGATGAGGTGATCGCATGAACGGCGGGGAACATGCAGACGAGTCTCAGAACGGGTCTCGTGATCAGTATCAGAATGAACACACTCCCGGACGGATACCCGAGTCACTCATAGACGCGGCTCTCGACGGTGAGATCTCCGATCAAATGCAAAGCGAGATCGCTCACGCGCTCCAGTATGACAGCCATCGTCGCGCTGAACTGATGGAAACAGCTGATGCTGTCCGCGCGCTGGATCTTGGTGATATCCCGATGCCTGATATGCAGTGTGCTGTGTTGAACCGTCTCGATGGTCATAACCGCTTTATCCCGAGATCAATGCGAAAGAAGGTCCGGACCGGTCGCATCACGATCGCTGCGGGTGTCCTGCTCGGGTTGATGTTGGTTGCTGGTTTACAAGCGATGTATCCTCGACTCTCGACATTGGGCGCTCAGTCGACACCGGTGCATGATGTTGCATCCGCGATTCAGTCAGATACTCAGCATGTCGCATCAGAACTGCAATCGGGAGTAGCCAATGTCCGTGCGACATTCGCGCCTCTTGATGGGCTCTTGTCAGCTCCGAAGACTACCAGCTCAAAAACCTTCACCTTGACGGTTAATCACCAGCTCATCCGCTTTACTGAGAGCGATCTTGAGGCGCTCCGCGCATCAGGTGTTGATCATCGCGGGCTTGCTGGTCTCAATGCGCCTCGTTACGGACAAATGTCATTTGTGCGCTATTCTGGGGATGAGCGTTCAAAGAACACACAGCCGATGCGTGGAGTGTTCTTGTCCAATGGGCCTGACGGTCTGTCGTTGATCCAGTGGGGGGGGCAAGATGGTCAGCGATCCGATGCACGAACCGACCGGGAAAAAGTGACCGATGAACGCATCGCAGATCTACCTTAACTTGATTCAAATTCCGAATGCTTATCGAGCGCAGATCCAGTTTCGCGTGAGCGTAATTGTTATGTGCATGATCGCTTCGATATGCATCGCAGGAACACAACCATCTCCCTGGCGGGTGATTGACAAGATCCCTGAAGATGTTGATCTTGTGTTTGTGATTGAAGACTCCGCGTCGATTTTACTAAGCTCAGAAGGGGCGATGTCGCGGACGGTCCTGGGTTCGATGGGGCAGTTTAGCCAAACCCAGAATGCGTGGAGATCGCTGAGTGGATTATTCGGGACCGACATCAATGGCGTGATCCATACGCTCATGTCAGGGCGCGTGTTGATCGCGGTCGATTCGGTGATCGGGACCGGGCAAGACAACAAGCTCATGGATTCGATCGACAACAACTGGGTTGTGGTTGCTGATGTTCAGGATGAGTCGCTGAGCAAGCTCCGCGAGAAACTCAAACCGGTACCGCGTCAACTTGTTGATGGGGTCCCGGTGTATGGGATTGAGCAAGGGCGGTATTCCTTGATCATGCTCAAGGGGAAGCCTGATCAGGCGAATCCGGTCACTAAGAATAATACGGTGACTACGAATACAGTCACCAAAATGTTGCTCGCGCCAAAGGGCGCAAGAGGTTTGCTCGAGCGTGTTTTGGATGCGGTGAAAGCGGCAGAGCAGAATCATGAAGATCAACAGCCAGCTCGTGAGCTTGTGTACCCGGTCTGGAATCATGAATCGTTGTGGTCGATCGCTTGCCGGGTGCGGGTCGATGAGTGGGTTGACAATACAAACGCATTCCCATTTGAACCACAGCTTGAGTCCCGCGAAGATTCTCACCACCATGTCCGCGCCGTGATGGGCGGAGCTGAGAACAACATACAGATCTCGATGGCTATGGCTTATGGCGGTGGCGCCCAAGCGGGCAATGCACCGGTCGGTTTGCTTACAGGGCTTGATGATGATGTGGTCATCGCAAGCGCCTGTTCATCGGTTCTCAAAGTCAGCCTCGATCCAAGCGAAGGTCTCTCTATTCGGCTGCGCGATCGGAACGAAGAGATCAAGAACATCGAAACCAACGCGCTGCTCCCAGAAGGATCGCTTGTCGCGATGCGTTCGAGTGATATCGCGGGGATGATGCGTGATGGCCCATCTGGAATGACGATGCTGATGGTGTTCCCGGAACTCAGCGATGGTGGAGTTGATGCAACCCAAATCGATGCGCTGATTGAGCCGTTGATCTTTGGGAGCGGAGCAAGCAGCCTCTTTGGTGGTGCGTTTGGTGCCGGTAGCACATACAACGGCGCATTCCCGGGCGCGATCCGAACCCAGGTCGTCCGAGATCAACCGGGGCTGAACTTATCTAGCACAGATCAAACTTCCGCAAAACAATCAAGCATACAGAAAACGAGTAATGATCAAGCTGACGATGATCAGTCAAATGCCGAGCACTCCAAAAGCACCCACATGGAAATCTCCTGGAAAGCAACCGAGCGTCTCGCGTCAAGTGATTTGATCCTGTCGATCTTCTCAAGCCCTGAGCTTCAATCGCTCAAAAAACAGACCTTTGAACGCGCGAAAAAGCTGGATCAGACGGTATCAGCGTTTGATGCAATCGGAGAAGGATTCGGGCTCGCCGGAGAGCGGTCCGTCGTAACCACCGGCTTCATCCGTCTCAAAGCAGCTTTGGCATCAATTCCAGAACTCCAGGGGCTGGTCGGACTCGGGATGATGGGTGGAGCAGGGGATGGTAAGGAGATCCGCTGGGAAGTGGTCGGGGACGACCGAGCGCTCTATGGGACGGTCAGTCTCGGAGACTCGATTGAATAACGCTCATGAGCGCGTGTGCGGTGGTTCAAGCCTCAGCTAAGGGTGCTTTGCGGTCTAGACTTAGGGTTCACACGATCGGGGCTTGCCCGGTCAGACGCGATCCATCCCTGATCTGGAAATACCAATGCCCTCAGAAACGACCACAATTACGACGCTGCGCAATGTTGCGATCATCGCACACGTAGACCACGGCAAAACCACGCTCGTCGATAACCTCCTCAAACAGTCGGGTAACTTCCGCAGCGGTGAACTCGAAAAACTCGAAGGCGGTCAGCACGGATTGATCCTGGACTCGGGTGACCTCGAACGCGAACGCGGGATCACGATCCTCTCAAAGAACTGCGCGGTGGATTACCATGATCCATCCGGTGTCGACTACCGAATCAACATCATTGATACACCTGGTCACGCGGACTTTGGCGGTGAGGTCGAGCGTGTGCTCCGCATGGCCGATGGATGTTTGCTTGTCGTTGACGCGTATGAAGGTCCGATGCCTCAGACCCGGTTCGTGTTGACCAAAGCACTCGAAGCGGGACTCAAGCCCGTCGTGATTGTGAACAAATGTGATCGTCCTGACGGTGATCCAGATCGAGTGATCGGCGAGGTCTTTGACCTGCTGGTCGCGCTTGGCGCTGAGGACGATATCCTGGATTTCCCGGTTGTCTACGCATCGGCGCGTGATGGCTGGGCTGTGGATGAATGGGACGGGGAGACCAAAGGCACCGACCTTCGTCCGGTGTTTGAAGCGATCCGGACCCATATCCCGCACCCGGATGTGTACATTGAAAAACCATTGCAGATGCAGATTACGACGCTTGCGTTTTCGGAGTATGTCGGTCGCATCGGTGTGGGCCGAGTAACGCAGGGAACGATCCGCGTCGGTCAACCCATCGCACTGGTTAAGCAGAATGTTGAAGGTGAGGTCAGTGTCAAGAAAGCGAAGGTTGTGACACTCCAAGGTTTCGCAGGTCTGGGCAAGCTTAATAAAGAATCCATCGGCGCGGGTGATCTGTGCTCGATCTCAGGCATCGAAGGTCTCGATATCGGCGACACCATTTGTGATCCGGACCATCCAGATCCGATGGAACGCGTCGCGATCGATGAACCAACGATTTCCATGACCTTCAAGGTCAACGATTCAACCTTCTGCGGTAACGAGGGTGAGTATGTCACCTCGCGCCAGCTCAAAACCCGTCTAGAGCGAGAGCTTGAACACAATGTTGCATTGTCGGTTCAGCCCGGGCGGACGATGGATGAGTTCATCGTGTCGGGGCGGGGTGTGTTGCACCTCGGGATTTTGCTCGAGACCATGCGCCGCGAAGGATTCGAACTCGCGGTCGGTCGTCCCATGGTCATCGAAAAAGAAATCGATGGCGTGAACTGCGAACCCGTCGAAGAACTCGTCGTCGATACCACCGATGAAACCGTGGGCGGAGTCATGCAGCTCGTCGGTGAACGCAAAGGTGAGATCGTCAAGGTCGAACCAAGGGGCGATGGGTTGACACACTGTGTATTTGAGATCACCTCGCGTGCACTCATCGGTCTGCGTTCTCGCGTCCTGACCGCGACCCAGGGTCAAGGGATCATGCACCATACCTTCCTCAAGTTCGTTCCCCTCACCGGTGAGCGACCCGTCCGTCACTGCGGCGTGCTCATCGCATCTGAGACCGGTCCCGTGACCGGATACGCAGCAGAGCTCCTCCACGAACGCGGAGTCCTCTTTGTCCGCCCCGGCGACAAGGTCTACGCAGGTCAGGTGATCGGTGAAGCAAACCGCAACATGGACATGACCGTGAACATCGCGCGTCAGAAGAAGCTCGACAATATGCGTGTTGCCAATAAGGACGCATTCGTGACGCTCAAAGCTCCACGCGATATCTCCCTTGAGCAAGCACTCGAATACATCGAGGAAGATGAACTCGTCGAGTTGACCCCCAAGAGCATCCGTCTCCGCAAGAAACAACTCAGCGAATCCATCCGTCAACGAGACGCCCGGATTGCCAAAAACAAGGCCCTCGCTGGGGAGTAAATATCGTCAGAATCACCGGATTGGTCAGGTTGTGGTCATTTTTTACCCACGAATCCCGTTCAATCACCCCCATTCACTCGGTGATCTCAACTTCTAGATCAGAACAGGGCTATCATCTCGACCCCGATGTGAGACGGGTCTCAAGCGGTCCAAGTCACGGACCTCCCGGACCTTACGCGGCAGCTGAACGGAGCATCACCATGGCAGACACCTACGCAATCATCGAAGAGTCCGGCGGACAACGCAAAGTCACCGAAGGCGAATCGATCTATATCGACCTCCACAACGGCGGCGAATCCAAAGCTGGCGACAAAATCGAAATCGACAAAGTCCTCGTAGTCGGCGCTGCTGGCGGCGATGCCAAGCTCGGTGCTCCATATGT
>JBGCDI010000061.1:0-21537 GCA_045105315.1 Phycisphaerales bacterium
CAACGCGGCCTCATGGGCAAGATCATCACCCGTTTCGAAGAGAAGGGCCTCGCCGTAGTCGGCATGAAAATGATGACCATCTCCAAAGAACTCGCAGGCACTCACTACGCTGACCACGCGGGCAAACCATTCTACGACGGGCTCGTCGGATTCATGACCAGCTCGCCTGTCTGCGTCCTAGCCATCCGCGGCGTTGGCGCCATCGCGATCGCACGCTCCATGATGGGCGCGACATTCGGTTCCAAGGCAGACGCCGGCACCATCCGCGGCGACTTCGGCGTTTCAAACTCCTTCAACCTCATCCACGGCTCAGACTCACCTGAAGCAGCAGCCAAAGAAATCGGCCTCTTCTTCGGCGAAGGCGATATCCAGAACCTCGACCGCGCCATCGAAGGCTGGGTCTACGACATGTCCGGCGGCGATCCAGAGTAAGCTTCCGCTTAAAAACGCTCATATTGAAAAGCCCCATCGCAAGACGGGGCTTTTTTAGTGTGTTGAGTTGCTTAGGACTAGATTCAGTTTGCAGGCTAGCTTGAGACAGCAGGCGTAATCTTGGCAAGCACAGCAACTTCGTAGTCGTCATTGGTTTCGATAACGATTTGATCAGCGATTTCTCGCCTGTGGATTTCTACATCGCGCGGGAAGTCGAATGCGACGCGAACGCGCTCGCCTTTGACTGATGCAATCCGAACAACCCCGATTGGGTTCTTTGGATCACCGATGACTACTTCTTCGCCCTCTCGCCGGGTAATGACAAGCATCCTTGGCTCCATTCATATTCGAGCGTCGTGCCCGTTGTAGAGAGTATACCGAGGAGAGACCGTTTCGCCAAGCTCAAAAGCCCCCAAGTGTCTCTAGATTCATTGATTACACAATCTACCCACAAAGAACTCACAACAGATATCTTCTGAGAATCATGAGTTAAAGCATGGAAGTCCGCGTTTGGGTACAGTGATTGTGAAGATGGGTATTTTAGAGAAATCGTATCGAAATGAGATCAGCTGACCGCTTCGACACCAGTAATTTCCGGAAGTCGGGATTTGAGTGTTCGTTCAATCCCGATCCTGAGTGTCATGTCTGAAGATGGACACCCAACGCATGCGCCGTGCATCCGGATCTGTACAACCCCTTGATCGGTGATATCGACAAACTCGATGTCTCCACCATCTGCTTGGACCGCGGGTCTGATCAGATCAATGACCGATGAGACGCGTTCGCAGAGATCGCTTTTCTCGATCGTGGTATTTGCTGCAGAGCTTGAATCCGTGCGAGCATTGGGATTAGAGGCAGAGTCGTTATCCATGCAGTATTATACCCTGCTTGCTGGAAATGACCTGTAGAGCGATGGGGAATAGACTCCGACATGACCAACTGCCTTTATCCTCGATTCATCTCCCGATCCCTGGCTCTATTTGGACTTGTTCTTCTGCAAGTATTGAGTATTTGTGCGTCTGGTGGGTGTTCAGCGGGAACTCAGTACAAGCCCACTGGGAATCCAATTCTTGATGTGCGGAACCCCGATTTACTTGAGCGTGATCGTGTTGCAGCTGCGGAGCAAGCATGGAATGAGGTTGTTTCAGGAGTTCGGGTTCGTGAACGCACCCGTCAAGCATTTAAAAATTTAGCATGGTCCAGCGCGACCGCTCCTGAGCTCCGGTACACCACGCTCGATCTTCTTATGTCTGATACATCCCCAGAAGGTGATGCTGATTCTTCTCGGATGGCAAGGCTGATCCTCCCAACTGAAGAAGATCGGCAAGCGGTGCGGATTATTTTGACCCACGCGATCCGCGCCAATTGGCAGGGATTGATGCCTGCTATCGTTCGGAGTTATGCGCGCGTTACACCAGGATACCCTGACGAAGATCGCATGGAACGCAAAGCTATTGAAGCCCTCGCGCCTGGTCAGCCTCTTGAACAAGTGATCTTTGGTGTGTTCCTTGATCCCATTAAGGGGGCAAGCAATCGCGAAGAACGATCGATCCTTCGGGTCGCAGATCGCACGCGAGACGATGCATGGGGCTTACTGGCAAGACTCGATCAAGACGGATCCAAACGGGTTCAGCTCTTGAACTCCAACATTGAATACAGCTCCTCTACTGGTCAAACTGACCCAGGTGATGATTCTGGAACCCAAGCTACCCTCGATGATCTTCGCGCATGCTGGAATGATTTCGGTGTGCTCCCGGCCCAAGCGATGGAACTCGCATGGCTCAGACAGCTCCGACGCTCTCCTGATTCCAAGATCGCTGCGAGTAATGCTCAGTGGTGGACTCAAGCTCGAACAATCGTTTCGTCATTGAGTTTCGATCAGCGGGAAGGTTTAGAAATGCGTCACCTTGAGCCGCTCAGGTGGTCAAACGCCAATCGGAGCGATTGGTTGACAATGGACAGGTCCGCCCTGCTCGGTGAGCTCGATTCACGATTGTCGGGGCGCGAGACCATCAAACGCAAAGCGGACAAGGGTGAACTACCCCGGCGCGAACGATTGAGTGATTGGGAGACATCCTTAACCTGGGCTGATCTTCTCACCATCCTTGTCGTGGATGAAGCGATGCGATCTGAGTCAGTAATTGAACGCATTTTCATTCAACGAGAACTCGATAAGAAAGATACGAAAACTGAATATGGCGGAATCATCAATACCGATCCAAGCACAGACTTGCATCGCGCTGTTCTGTTCCGCCCAAGAGCGCGTGATCGTGTGAGTGATGAGCGATTTGTCGCTTCCGATGACATGATGCGTTTCTCTGATCGTGCACTTGCGCATTACCATCTTCACGCAAACGAGCGCAACAACGAGAAATACGCTGGCCCATCGCAAGCAGACCTTATCAACGCGCGCACATCAGGGCGAACTTCAATAGTCTTGACCTCACTCAAAGCGGATGAACTGAATGTAGATCTCTACCAACCAGATGGCGCGGTGATTGATCTGGGAACGATTCGTGATCCCAATGCAAAATAATTCTTTCGCCAACACGCCCTATCGGATTTAAACCCTGATTCTCCAAAATCGCCCCTCAGAGTCCTAGAAGAGCGATTTGTGTGTCCATACACTCGGTCGTGACTCTCAATACTCAAGAACAACGAATCGCTGATGCCATCGCTGCCCGCGCTGATGCTCTCCTTGAAGACTTGATCCTCCATGTGCGTATCCCGACCGGTGGATTCAACGAGAAAGGTATCGAGCACACACGTGACCTGCTCACTGCCCGGTTGGTTGATCTGGGGGCAAACCACTCGCAAATCCAAGGCGATCCCAAACCGAGCTGGCTCCTTGGGGGCAAGCCTGGGGGGTATATCCCGAGTACATCTATTTGCGAGCGTCTGAACAACGCGACTGGTCAAGATGGACAGGGACGTGTGTTGATTGCTGGCCATATGGACACGGTCCATGATCCGCAAAGCGGGTTTGATTCGTTGACCATTGCTCCAGATGGAAAGACGGCGCTTGGTCCTGGTTGTGTGGATATGAAGGGGGGGCTTGTGATCGCGGTGGCGGCGCTTGAAGCGCTCGAAGAATGCGGGGTCCAAGCAAACTGGACATTCTCACTCAACGGCGACGAAGAAACAGGCACATACCACTCGCACGCAGCTCTTGAATCCCAAGCACCGCTCCATGATTTCGGTATCGCACTTGAACCAGCAATGCCTGGCGGGGAACTGGTCACCGAACGGATGGGCGCTGGCCAGTTCATGATCGAGACCACAGGCAAATCGGCGCATGTAGGGCGCGCATTTACCGAGGGGATCTCGGCAGTGAGCGCACTTGCAGAATGCATCACCGCGGTTTCAGAGATGCCTGATCCGGCGCGCGGGCGGATACTCAATATCGGACCACTCCAGGGTGGGGTCGCAACGAACGCGGTGCCCGATCACGCGAAGGCGTGGGGGAATGTCCGGTTCCCTGATCAAGAAATTGCCGATGAGTTAGCGACCATGCTTGATCAACTCAGCACATCAAATGAAGCACTCCCGGGTGTCCAAGTTCACCGGAGCTTCAACAGACCCGCAAAGCCTTTGATTCCTGCGACTGAATCGCTCGCTCTCAAAGCGCGATCGGTCGCTGAGGCTCTCGGACAACAACTCCCTTTCGCAAGCACCGGAGGTGTCTGTGACGGGAATATTCTCCAGAATGCAGGACTCCCCACAATCGATACACTCGGTGTACGTGGAGGGGGATTGCATACACCAGATGAATGGATTGATCTTTCCAGTCTCGTTGAACGCTGTCAGCTGCTCGCGATCCTGATCGCGCGTCTTTCTGCAGGCGGTTCCGAAGTTCAGTAAACATGCAGGCAGCACGCCTCTCAACGACCAGGAGTTCACGATGACCCCATCAACAACGACCACCGCGCAGACAGTTGGATCCAAACTACTCCACGACCAAGCGATCCAAAGCACGCTTGACACAGTAGTCGATCAAGTTGCACAGTATTCTGCGCACATCACTGATAGCAAACCAGCAACCGCAGAGCTCGCGTCATCATTTGACGATCTTCTCAAGGAAGCAGCACGGATCAAAGGGCGGGGCTTGCTCTACCCATCGATCGGTTCAGGCGCTGGGAACGGCGCTCTTGTAGAGATGGCTGACGGGTCAGTGAAGTGGGACATGCTTACCGGGATCGGTGTCCATTTCATGGGGCATGCAAACCCGAAGATGATCCGCGCTCAGCTGGATGCTTCCTTGCTTGACACAACCAAGCATGGAAACTTGCAGACTTCGTACCATGCGTTTGAGTTTGGGAAGCGCCTCGTGGATCGGGCTTCCAAGACCTCGAACCTCGCGCATGCGTTTGTCACAACTTCGGGCGCGATGGCCAATGAATCGGCAATCAAGGTGTGCTACCAGAAGCACGCCCCAGCATCACGAGTGCTCGCATTCGAGCATTGTTTCATGGGTCGATCGGTCACGATGTGTCAGTTGGGTGACAGTGCTGGCGGTCGTCAGGGCGTGCCGCTCTCGACACAGGTTGACTATGTACCGTTCTATGATCCAAAGCGTGCAGAAGAGATGGGCGGGGAGCACAAGTTCATCGAATACTCAGCGAATCGACTCCAAGAATATGTCGACCGATACCCCAACGAGCATGCTTGCTTCATCTTTGAGCTCGTCCAAGGCGAGGGTGGTTTCAATGTCGCATCGCGTGACTACTTTGTAGAGCTCATGGATATCTGCCGAGCATCGAATATTGCGATCTGGGATGACGAGATCCAATCATTTGGGCGCACCGAAGAAATGTTTGCGTACGAAATGTACGACCTTGGTGAATATGTTGATGTATTCTGTGTCGGCAAAATGACCCAAGCGTGCGCGACCATGTATACCGAACAGTACAACCCAAAAGCTGGTTTGCTTTCAGGTACATTTACCGGTGCTACCGCAGACTTTACCGCAGGTAACGCGGTCCTTGACGAGTTGCTCACCGGTGATTACTACGGCAAAGACGGCAACTTTGCCAAGCATCACGCTGAGTTCCGCAAGCATGTACATGCTCTGGTTGCCAAACATCCGGAGTGGTTCCCAGAAGATGGTCTTGCAGAACTCGTCGGGGGTGTCGGCGGAATGATGCGGTTCACACCATTCGGTGGTAACAAAGCCAAGATCATGGCGACCTGCAAAGCAGCGTACGACGAGGGCGTCATCTGTTTCTGGTGTGGTCACGGCCCGTTCCATGTCCGGATGCTCCCGCCGCTCCCGGTTATGAAGATGGAAGATTGGCCAAAGGTATTTGAGTGTCTAGAGAGAGCTCTAGCCAAAGCCGCACACTGACCAGCTCTATGAGCGACAAACATTGAATCTCATAGGAGCACCGCATGGACCGATTACGCGAAGCGCGACCAGAAGATGTCGACACACTTCTTGAACTCGCACATACAGGAAACTTCATCAATCTGCCTCCGTTTAAGGAGAAGATCGAGGAGATGCTCGCGATCTCTGCGCGATCATTTGATGCGGTCCGTGATCAGCAAGCCCCTGCTGACGATCATAACAGAACGCATGACAACTACATGCTGGTGCTTGAATCCGACGATGGTCGATGCCTCGGCACTTCCGCGATCCGTGGTGGCATGATCGCAACTGATCATCCGAACTTGTCTTACCAGCTCATCAAGCTTGTTCGAGAATCGACACTACTCTCAAAAAAGATCCATGCGCCAGAAGAACCGGACAATGATGATGATCGCATGATCGTTTCTGGTCGTATGGAACATATTTATGCGATCCTTTTCCAAGACGCTGCATGTCCAACCGAGCTGGGCGGAAATGTTATGCGTCACGACGCGCGCGGTCGTGGTCTCGGTAAGCTGCTCAGTTATGCACGGTTTCATTACCTCAACGAGCATCCCGCATGGTTCTCAGACAGAATTCTTGCTGAAATGATGGCGCCAATCGACGATTACAATGACGGCACCCCCTTTTGGCGTGGTGTGATTCGTAAGTTCATCAATATGTCCTACGAAGATGCGGATCGTTTGTCCACACACCAAGATAAACGCGAGTTCATGTATGAGCTGCTTCCAAAGTTCGTCAACCTGTCTTTGCTCTCAGATGATGTTCTGAGTTCACTTGGTGGAATTGGTGTGGCGACAAGACCGGCAGCTGAGATGCTGCGAGATCTTGGATTTACAACAACCCACCGAGTCGATCCGTTTGATGCGGGGCCTCACTTGGAGATGAGGCTGAGTAATATGAAAGCGCTCGCTTGCGCTGGGATGCATGCCCAGGTTGGTGAGCCCGGACGCGATGCGATAGATGCCCTTGTATCTACCGAAGAATCTGATGATGGCTTTGTGGCAATCAGGACCCGTGTCGAGCATCCATTCTCTGCGGATCGAGACTCATCACCCGTTATACTCAGCCATGATGCTGCGAATGCACTCAAGATCGCCAACGGTGCCCCGGTCCGCGTGAGTCCGCTCAAGTTCCAACCTGATCGACCTCGTCCAGAACCGATTCCTTCGATTCATCTCCGTGATCAGATCAAAAGGCGATACCCAGATCTTGCTGGGAACAGTTTGGCAGCGCTTCCTGTCAGCGCCGTTGCGCAGATTATCCAAGATCGGATCGATCAGATTGCGCGCGATTTAATCGACTAGTTCTCTTCGCGTTCCCTTTCACCCACAACAGAGCTTCGTTATGACCACCAACGCGCCAGATGCCCGCACAGCTTCGAATCTAATCAACAATCAATGGATACCCATCCCAGGAGACGCAGTGGTATCGACCATGCCTGCGCATCCTGATAGAGTCATTTGGTCAGGTAGCCCAAACGTTTCCTCGGTGCACGATGCGATTCAATCCGCACGATCTGCACTGCCCGCATGGTCACAGACGACTCTTGAGCAGCGCATCGCGGTGCTCAGATCATTTCAAGCGCTCGCAAAGACTCATCAAGAAGAACTCGGTGATTTGATTTCCGATGAGACCGGCAAAGCGCACTGGGAATCCAATGCAGAAGCTGGGCTGGTTCCCGGGAAGGTTGATATCACACTCGAGGAGGGCGAGTTCACTGGTCGTCATCGAGTCACAGATTTCAACTTCCCGCTTAATGAAACTAAAAACGCACGATGTCTCTTCAAACCACACGGCGTGCTTGCCGTCGTCGGACCATTCAATTTTCCTGCGCACTTACCGAACGGTCACATCATCCCCGCACTCCTAACGGGCAACACGATTGTCTTTAAGCCTTCTGATAAAACACCAGCGGTCGGTCAGCAGATTGCCCGACTCTACCAGCAAGCGCTCGAAGAAAATAATGCGCCTGCTGGAGTATTCAACCTTGTTCATGGTGCTGTTGAAGAGTCGGTTGCGTTGTGTTCAAGCGATCAAGTAGATGGAGTGCTATTTACTGGCTCGTGGGCTGCTGGACGAGCCATCACTAAAGCGAACCTCGATCAACCTGGAAAGATTATCGCGCTGGAAATGGGCGGGAACAATCCAGCGATCATCATGCCCGATGCGGATCTCTACCAAGCCGTTGTCGAAGTTACCCGGTGCGCATTCAACACGACCGGCCAGCGTTGCACGAGCACGCGCCGATTGATCGTGCATGAATCAGTAGCCGATAAGGTGATCACCGCAATTCTCAAATCAGCATCAAACCTAACGATCGGTGATCCACGCTCAAACGACCCAACATTCATGGGGCCGATTATCTCAGAGGAAGCTCGCGAGCAAGTCTTTGCATTCGAGCGCAAGGTCGTCGCAGCAGGGGGGCGACTACTTCTTGAGTCCACCTCATTACCTAACCACGAGGGGTGGTATGTCACCCCAAGCATCATTGAAGTTCCCAAGTTTACCACCGGTGTGGACGACAGCGGCTGTGACGAAGAAGTCTTTGGGCCGCTGCTGCGGATAACTACAGTAAAGAACCTGGACGAAGCGATTGAGCAAGCCAACGCAACACGGTATGGGCTGAGTGCTGCGATCTTCACTGCTGATAAAAAATCACAAGAACGATTTGTTGCAGAGTGCAGAGCGGGTTGTTTGAATATCAACTGCGGAACAGCTGGTGCATCATCGAAGCTCCCCTTTGGTGGTCTTGGTTATTCAGGGAATCATCGCCCAGCGGGCGCATTTGCACTCGACTACACCGCGTACCCAGTAGCATCCATGGAAGAAACCGGGAGTGCGTGCCTCATACCAACAGGCATGCGCGTAGAGCGGTCATGGATCGATTAATGGTTCCGATCCGGGGTGCCCATTAGTGGTTCAGTTCGTCGGACTACTTCTCTTCGTCTGTTCAGGAACCAGCAAGTTAGCCTGAGTTTCGTCGTAGATTCAATATGAGTTCAACTTCGCCGATTGGACGGTTGAGCTTGTTCGCTATCTCCAGCGCATTGAATCCGCGAGTCACGAGCTCGTCGACCTGGTCAGGGAAAGTCAGCGGGTTGGGCGTCTCGGGTACTCCCTTTGCAGCCGGGCCGCGATCAATTCGGAATGTCGGAGTGGCTGGTGAGTTCTCATCAGCTGTCCTCTGAGGTGGGCCGCTTGCAGGATGAGTATCTTGTACCCATTGGCGATCGGCGCGATCTTGATCAAGGCGAGCACGGTCGAGCGCTTCAGGAGATACACCAGAACTGTTCGATGATGAAGAACTATTCGTTTGATTTGCAGAGCGTGGTGTATTTGCTTGCTGAGCATGTGCAAGACTTTGAGCCGATGCCCGTTCTAGCTGAGTGATTCTTTGATTCGCTTCTTCGAGAAGAACTTCGATTTTGGCCGCTTTGTTATCCAGCACAGCACCCAAACGACGGGTGAGCTCTTCTGCTTCAACCATGACCTTACGAGCGGGGTCCATGCTCCCAGAGGCGCGAGTATTGATCTTGTCGATTCGTTCTGATGGTTGCCCCATCGTGTGTGTCTGGAGTTTGCGTTTAGAAGATGATCGCATCAACATCCGCATGGTGACAAGCAGAGCTAAGACAATGCCTCCCAAGAACAGCATGCTGGGACCAAAGCCCATCTCTTGTCCAGCTGTTAAGGATTCAAAGAAACTCGGTGATTCTTGCTCGAGTGTGCTGTCCTGAATGCTCTGTTGTCCATTCGATTCCTCGGCAACAGATTTCCCAGCAACGGGTTCCCCAACCTCACCCTCTCCAGCGTCTGGTTGCAAAGTGTCTAGGGATGTTTGAACGCCCTGATCGGTGCCGCTCTGGGTCGGTTCAGGGGTGGAGGCAGTTGGTGTAGATGGGCCGTGTTGCACAATGAGATCCTTCTGTGTCTGATTCGGCGATTTTCCGCTCAACCCTACAATATCATCAATTCATGGATTCTGCTCGCTCCACAACCAACGAACCTGATTCAGGAAGAGATTTCGGTCGTTCTCATCCGATCGCGGCGCGAGTCCTGCGCCAATGGAGAACTTTGACGGGCGGGAGTGGGGTTCGCGATCATAGCCGGATGACCATGGTTGCTTGTTCTGGGGGGCCTGATTCATCCGCGCTGGCTGCGATTTTAGCGCTAGTCGATCCAAAGCCAGTGCTGGTCCACATACTTCATGATCTGAGAGAATCCGCGCTTGTGTCTCGTGACCGAGATGCGACCAAGCAGATTGCCGATCAGCTCGGATGCCGATTTCTCGAGCGATCAGTCGCAGTCAAGGACGGCCCAGGGAATACCGAGAACAATGCCCGGACAGCGCGATACAACACACTCGGAACGATCGCTCAACAGGAACAAATCAAATACATCGCTACTGGTCACCATGCAGACGATCAGCTTGAAACACTCTTGATGAGATTGATGCGTGGAGCAGGGCCTCGTGGACTTGCAGGCATCCAAGACGCTCGCCAATTCAATGATCGTACAATCATCCGTCCGATGCTAGCAGTGACACGCAATGAAGCACTGGAGATCTGCACTCTTGCCCGACTTGAGTGTGTGCATGATCACACAAACGAGGACATCACCTTATCAAGGAACGCTGTGCGTCACCAGATCGTTCCGCATATCAAGCAGATAGAGCGTTCGGTTCCATTGAAAGCAGCAACCGCAGCCGATTCTTGCCGTTCAACTGTCCAAGCGCTTGAAGAGCTTGTTCGCAACTATCTTTGGACGCAGGGTGTGCACTCACCAAAGAGTCTCAGCTGGACACGCTCGCTGCTCAGGTCAGAGCCCCCAGCAGCTCTCGCAGAACTCATGAGGCAGTCAGTTGGGCATTTTACCGGATCAGTGGGTTTGGATCAGATCACGAATAAATCGCTGCTCGCAGCTGTTGATGTTCTTAAGGACTCAAGCACCGAGACTCGCGAGTGTCGGCTAGGACCTATCATCATTCATGTCGATGCAAACCAAGTACAGGTGAGTAAGGCATGCCAGGCTTCAGAAAGCAGAATGGACACGACATGACTACAGATTCAATCAAAATTGCACTCGTTGGTCACTGCAGACCAGATATCTTTGCACTCACCGCAGCTATCCGTGGATTCTTCCCAGGAGCTGTGGTCGAAAGTGTCAACACGCAAGATCAGATTACCAATGACTATCAACTACATCTGGTCAATCGGGTGCTCGACGGTTCCTTCAATACAGGATCAGGCATCGAACTCATCAAGAATCTTCCCGATGATTCTTCACCCGCGATGCTGATCACAGATATTGAAGTGCACGCGAAGGAAGCACTCGAAGTGGGTGCGGTTCCCGGATTTGGCAAGTCTAGTATGCGATCCGAGCAAGCACACGATGCTCTCCGCAACGCCCTCAATCTTGAAAGTGCATAACTCATGATCGATACCAGCATCAAAGTCAGCGAATACCAAGCACGCAGAAAGCAAGTACTCAAAGCTCTCAAGGGTTCAGTGGGGGTTGTATTCGCGGGTGATGGGGCGCCGCCCTTGCGAGGTGAATGGTTCCCGAATATGGATTTCCGTTACTTAACCGGGATCGCGAATGAACCCGGCGCATGCGTGGTCTTTGATCCGACCAATCCAGATTCCAAACGACGGATTATGCTGCTCCTCAAACCTGTCAATCCTGAGATGGATGTATGGGATGGGTACCGTGATCTGGTTTCTCAGGATCTCAAGGACGCGACCGGGTTCGATGGTATATTCCGTACAAACTTCCTGCCTCGCTTGCTCGGTGAAGCGGTGAAGCGCACAAAATCGATGACCTGTCTCCATCCGCTGAGCACCTATACACAGCCTGTATCCCCCGACCTGGATCTCTTTGGGCAGCTCTCATCACGCATACCCGGATCATCAATTGCGGATCAATCAGAGTTGCTTACTACGATGAGAATGGTCAAGAGCCCAGCAGAACTCAAGCACATTCGGAGCGCTATCAAAGCAACCGCGGAAGGCTTCGACCGAGTTTTCCAAGCAACCAAACCAAAGATCAACGAGCGCGAACTCCACAACATTCTTATCGGTGGATTTACTGATATGGGCGCTAAGTCCGTCGCGTTCAATCCGATCATGGGCTCAGGTATTCGTTCAACAATTCTGCACTACAAAGAGAACGACAACATCACCACCGATGGTGATCTGATGGTCATCGACTGCGGCGCCGAAATCAATGGGTATGCATCGGATATCACGCGCACAATCCCGGTCAACGGCAAGTTTACCAAACGCCAACGAGAAGTATACGAGGTTGTGCTCAAAGCGCAGAAAGCATCAATCGCTGCGACCAAACCCGGCGCAACCATGGTCCAAGTAGACGCAGCAGCCCGTAAGGTAATCACGGATGCTGGATTTGGCGACTACTTCCTGCACGGAATTGGGCATCACCTCGGATTAGAAACACACGATCCAGGTATCCAAAGCGCGAAGCTCAAGCCTGGGATGGTTGTGACGATTGAGCCTGGTATTTACATTCAGGAAGAAGAGATCGGAATCCGAATCGAGGATGACATCTTAGTGACCAAAGATGGCAATCAGAACTTGTCTTCAGCAATACCAAAGACGGTCGCTCAAATCGAATCCGCTATGAAATAGTGAGTCGCTCTGAGTTGAATAACATACTCGTTATTGAGTCAGCTTGAGCGCATCGGCGATCAGTTCATCAACTTCGTCAGGGTCATCGTACCGGTACAGCCCAATCACTTTCCGGTCGGGTCCGAGCAGGATCAGTCTGGTGGGATGGTTAATCAGTCTGCCAGAATCTTCCGTCGCGTTGATATCACCGAGATCAAACTTTAACCCGTCCTTGACCAGAGAAGCGACCACATCTGGATCACCAGTCGCGTACGCCCACCGGTCAGCATCAACGCGGTATCGAGTCGCATATCCATCAATCGCTTCGGGTGTGTCGATGTCTCCGTCGATTGAAATACTCATGAACCGAAGTGAACTTCCGTAGGTCGCTTGCTGGACCTGGTACATCGCTTGCGTCATACCCGGACACCAAAGCGGACAGCTTGTGAAGAAGAAATCGACGACTGTGTAGTTCCCATCGAGCACCTCGTGCGTAATGGGCTTCCCGTAACGATCAGTAATTTCAAACTCGGGGAGGTAGAAATCTGAGTAGAGATTTGCAGAATCTTCTGTCTCAAGCTCAATCATCTCGCCAACCTCACCATCTGCTGGTGCAGTTTGATTTGATGGTCGAGCAAGCAGCAAGAAGAGGCCAATGGCTGCGAGCGTAAATCCCATCAAGATAATTGAGCGAAGGAGTGTTTTCATGTTCATTGCAGATTCTATTCAATTCCTGGATCAATAGCCTGAATGTGGTTTGATCGCTCTGCTGATTTCTATGATCTACGATCTGCGTTGGACCCTGCCCAGGGTCCATGTCGCTAGTGCAACACCGCCAACAGCAAAGAAGATCGTAATTCCCCACGCAAAGCTGGCGCTTGTGTCCGCAATTCCCTGCATGCCTAGTGACGATCGTACCGCGCTGTGTGCCCAGCTCAATGGATTGAGCATTGCAATAGACCGCAACCATCCAGATGCTTCATTTATCGGGAAGACCGCGCCCGAGGTGAGCCACATAGGCATGAGCACTGCATTCATGATGCCGTGGAAACCCTGGGAGGAGTCGACGATCCACGCGAGTCCAAGCCCGAGTCCGATGAGCGCTGCAGAAATACAGGCAAGCCCAGCGCAGGCGCCGATCACTCCTATCACTGACAGATCAACTCCTAAAAACGGAAGGGCTGCAAGTATCACGAGTCCTTGCACAAGCGCGATCAGTGAACCAGCGAGCACCTTCCCAATCACAATACTCCATCGCGGGGCAGGGCTTATCAGCGCTGCTCTCAGAACCCCCTCATGCCGATCTTGGATCAACGAGATTGATGCAAATATGGAAGAAAACATGACGGTCAACGACGCGACGCCTGGAATCATGTATGTGCTCAACTGAGTTTGCGCATTGCTCTGACTGAGTGCATTGGAGAAACCGCCAACTATGAACAGCCAAATCAGCATTGGCGTGAGAATACTCGCGAGTATTCTCGATGGCTGACGAACTTGACGGATAAGTTCGCGCTTGCCAATTGCGATCGAAGCCCTGATTCCGATACCCATCATGTGAGCGCTCCAGCTCCGAGTTGAGATCGGGTATTCCATAGGTAGACATCTTCAAGAGTCGGCGCAGCAATAGTCACAGAGACCGTAGTGTGCGGGCAATCACCAGCGGTCCTCGTATCAGCATTGGCAACAAGGATTTCAGTACCGTGGACGACGAACTCTTTGTGAATCGAATCACACCATTGGCCGACCGCTTGAGCTGACGCTTGATCCGCGGTAACGATCCGTAAAATGGAGCTTCCCAGTTGAGAGATTAGATTGTCTGGAGAATCATCCATCACAATCTTGCCCTCACAGAGCATCACGACCCGGTCCGCTTTGCGTGCTTCTTCAGTCAAGTGAGTGGTGTACAGAACGGTCATCGGAGTGACTTCGCGGATGCTCTCTATGCTCGACCAGAGTGAAGCCCTTGCTTCCACATCAAGACCGGTTGTGGGTTCATCAAGCAGCAGTACAGAAGGCTTAGGCAACAACGCTCTCGCGATATCCACCCTCCGTTTTAGTCCTCCTGAAAGTTTGCGGATTTGCTGATCGACTCGGTCACTCAGATGCAGGGAGGTGAGTACTGAATCGATAGAACTCGCAGCTTCCTTGCGATCGAATCCATACAAACTCCCCGCAAGCGAAAGGTTCTCCCTGACAGTGAGCAGTTCATCGAGGGCTGGGGTTTGAAACACCATACCCAGGGACTCACCTAACGACTTACCCAGCGACTTACCAAATAATTGCTGAGAAGAATCTGTTTCCACCGTCCCAGACTCTACATCGACAGTCCCCGCAACGACTCCCATCATGGTCGACTTGCCCGCTCCATTCGGCCCCAGCAGCGCAACGCATTCATGACCGAAGGAAATTGAGACGCGATCAAGTGCGACTCGATCGCCGTCTTTATTTGGATACACAACACGAACTGAATCAAGCTGGATCCCGCTCATCTACATCACCGCTCGCACTACAGCTTCACCAACCATGACAGACATATATACCGGGAGGTGAATGATGGATCCAAAGAACACTTTACGAGCAGATTGATCCGTTCTGAGCTTCGCAAACCGGATCGAGAGCCAGACCAGTATCAAACTGAGCACAATGCCTGTAACGCCCGTCACCCACCCGGACAACTCAGGAACCACCTTCATCGGGAGCATGCATACAGGTATGAGCAGCAACGATGTCGCGATCATCACCGAAGCGGTCTGATCTCCCGAACGGTCAACATTGGGCAGCATCCGGAATCCGCCCTTGTCATAGTCAACCCTGCACATCCACGCGATCGCAAAGAAGTGGGGGAGCTGCCACACAAACATAATCACGAAAAACATGATCCCGATCTGATCCATCAGTGGTTCAAATCCAGTTCCTGGAGCCACAGCTGCAGTCCCAATCATTGTTGGGGTAGCTCCAGGGACAGCACCAATAAGTGTGTTGGTGATGGTTTTGGTTTTGAGCGGGGTGTAGAGCACCACATAGCTGATGGCTGTGAACACCGCGACCAGCGCGGGCATCACACCAAGTGTTACCCAAAGCACGCAAGACCCGATCATGCACATGAGCAAACCGAAAGCCAGTACAAATCCCGGTGTTAATCGTGTAGATGGAATTGGGCGAGACTTGGTTCTGTCCATCAATGCATCAAGATCAGATTCGTACCACATGTTGAGCGCGTTGGCGCCGCCTGATGCGAGCGCGGTTCCGATCGTGCATCCCAGAATCATGATGATCCAGTGCGTGATCCCGGTCACTCCGTGATGGAGTCCGCCGATGAGCAAACCGACGAGCGCGGTGATCGTGACAAGCTTGGTAATTCCCGGTTTTGTGAGCTCAACGCATGTTGAAATCAAGCTTGGCGCTTGTTCAGACCCAACTGTGCTCGGATCTGAAAGAATCGGATCCGAAAGTAACGGATCAGGCGCGGTCGATTCAGACATGACCGGTTCAGAATTGCTCACAGCGTCACTCACAATACAATCTTAGCCACCAACTCCCAGCATTCATGCTTATCGAGCGGGTATGAGCAGATCCGCCCAAACGGGGAAGTGATCAGAAGGGAATGCATCGGGCTCCAGTAAATCATACCTCCAGATACCGCTCGTAAGCACCGTTATATCCGCTGAACCCAGCACATAATCCACGCGAAGCCCAAACATAGAAGTATCCGCAGGATCCAGTCGATCAATCTCTGCAGACGAAACCGGGATCGGATCTTTGCCTATCCGATCAGAACTCAGCAGAAACTGCCCAATTGGGTCCCCAACAGAACTCCCATCTACCGGATCAGCATTCAGATCGCCCAAAATCAAGAAGCTTGAGTTGGCAGGCAGTCCACCCGATTGCCCGTCATCGTCGTACAGGAAACTGCTCCCATCTACATACTCCCGGATCAATCGGATCTCGTCTCTATTTCTGAGCTTGTTCCGCTTCTCTGGACCATCAAATGCTGGGGGGGTTGGGTGCGAAATGAGACAATGGATAACCTTGCCATTTGGGAGCTGAACCGGAACATCTACGAAATTTTTCGAAGACAACCGAAAGGTGTTCCATGCTCGGGATGAATAGAACGAGGCCCCGTCTGGGAGTGTCGGTGACTGTGCTTCAGGCAGATCTTTCCACAAGAATTTTTGGAACGAGCGGACATCACCGCGATTGATCACAAGTTGGGGATCAACCAGAATGGCCATACCGTATTGACCCGGGAATCCACCAAATCCAAAGCTATCACCGCCATACGCTCTTTGTTCAGGAGTCTGACGGGTAGCTCTCTCAGGAATCTCAGTGGTGATCTCTCCCGAGTTGTCAAGATCATGTCCTGATGCGATTCCAGTATTGGTAGCGGGGGTCAATGAGTTGAAGTCGATTGGATCAACTCCAGCTGTTTGCACGAGATTCAGGTAGTTGCGGATAAACAGCTCAGCGGATGTTGGCTCATTCGGGTCTTGATTTGTCTCGATTTCATTGATCAGCAGAATATTCGGTCTGAGCCTCTGGATAGTTTCTGCGATTTGTGACAGCTTGGGGTTGTCAGTTGTCATTAAATCGTGGTATCGGACATCTTCGAGATTGAATGTCATAGCCCGGAGTGCAATATCTTGCCCATGAACTTGTGATTTCATCACAAAGAGCATCATCAACACGGGCAGCAGAATCGGTAAGCGTGCTATCATGGGGTATTGAAGCCGGCGGTTTGACCAGAGACCACCAGCATCACCAAGTTGCCCCGATAGCTCAGCTGGATAGAGCAGCGGACTTCTAATCCGCAGGTCGTAGGTTCGAATCCTACTCGGGGTGTTTTCATGACCTCTTCTCACGCCCTCAGCCCATCAACCCCCGCGCATGCGGTCATCATCGGTGCAGGCGCTTCGGGGCTCATGACCGCGATCTCGATTGGACGAGCTCTTGAATCAGCAGGGGTAGACCCAAAATCATACAACATTGTTCTTCTTGATGGCGCCAAGAAAATCGGGATCAAGATTCTGGTTGCGGGGGGTGGCCGCTGTAATGTCACGCATCATGCAGTCGACGAACATCAATACGCAACCACCAAACCCGCGATTGTCCGATCAACACTCAAGCGATTCAGCGCCGATGACAGCATCAATTTTTTTCACGGTCTCGGAGTAGAGCTCAAGCTAGAGGATACCGGCAAAATGTTCCCGGTCACCGACAGTGCCCACACGGTTCTCGATGCTCTGCTTGCAGAAGTTCGCCGGCTCGGAATCAGAATCATGAATCCCTGCCGGGTTGAATCGGTGACTCAATCAGAATCCAGCTTTGTGATTCATTCCCAAGACCCAGATCAAGTTTCAATTCATGCAGAGCATCTGGTGCTCGCTGTGGGCGGGAAAGCACTGCCAAAATCAGGCTCAGATGGGCAGGGATACTCACTCGCGCACGCACTTGGGCATTCGGTGACCGATTACATTTTCCCTGCTCTGGTTCCGCTGGTCGCGGATCAGAGAAGTCAATGGATTCGTGAGCTTTCAGGGATTTCTGCTCGTGCTTCAATTTCAGTACTTAGCTCAACTAACAAACGGCTCAAAACCTTCACCAACGATCTGCTCTGTACGCACTTTGGACTTTCAGGACCGGGACCAATGGATATCTCCAGGTTCTTAACAGACGCGAAAAGGAACGATCGAGATACTCGCTTAGAGATCAACTGGGTTCCCAGTCACACCTTTGAATCCATCGACCAAGAGCTTACCAGCCTAGGCAAGCAGCAGGTGTCTACTTATTTACGCTCCAGTCTCCCCGAGCGGTTAGCTCGGGCGCTGTGTGAACAATGTGAAATCGATCCTACCACTCCGGGTAATGCACTCACTCGTGAGCATCGACGAGCACTCGCACATTTAATTGTTTCATGCCCTGTGTATATTCAGTCAGACCGTGGGTTCACCCATGCTGAGGTCACTGCAGGTGGAGTGCCTATCGAGGAAGTGAATCGGAAGAACTTTGCATCCAAGAAGTGCCAAAATCTTTGGCTGGTCGGTGAAATCCTAGATATTGATGGCCGAATCGGAGGATTCAACTTCCAGTGGGCATGGTCAACCGGATTTATCGCAGGGAACTCGATCGCAAAGTCAATGATCCAATCAGGTCTTTTGCCTGAACAGTCCAACCTGAACAGTTGACTTAACCGGAACGAGAAACCGCAGGGAGTGCATCTGGATGGATCTGTATGCCTGCAGGTATGTAAGGCACCATCTCAGCTGGGATTCGTTTGAGACCGCGCCGAAGAGCTTTGGCCAGTGCGTACTCCAAAGAATCTTGCATTCGTTGATGAACCCGGTCCGTGACATTCAGGCCAAGCTCATCCATCATATCAATCGAGAACTTCCATGCGTAGTACTCTTCTACGCACCGGGGTTTGTAGGTCCCAAACCCGATCGCGTGGTGACCGATCTCGTGAAGAAAGATCGCAGCGGACATAGGGCCTTTTGGCTTTGGAGATTCAATGAGTTTCGAGACGGTGCCGTCTTGATAGGTCACCTGCCACGCGACCCCGGACATTGAGCTGCGCCATTTACGGACTCGCACTCCATACTCCGCAAGCATTGTCCGAGTAATCTCCTGATATTTTTCCTGCATTGGTGTCTGTTTGGAGACACGGACCGATGAAGTCGGGAGGGAGCGATTTTGCGGAGTTGAATTTGAAGCACGCAGATCAGGATTTTGAACTAAATCTTGGTGAACCTTGGTCAGAGTTTTGTGAGGTTTTCGTTTCGATGGCCGTTTCGGGGTGAGGAGATCCCAGAGAGTCATCAGCTGAAGATTCATGAATGATGTTCTCCTTTCCCTTCGGTGATCCCAATAATCATTTCACCGTTCTGAACTTGCCGGCCATTGGCATAGGCCTGCCAACTCATAGGTCTTTTACCCGCTGGCTGGACCTCAAGAAACCGGAGCACGCCCGATCCGCATGCGATCAACCCAGCCTCCGCATCAAGAATCGTTCCCGGAGATGATTGGGAATTCGACTCGCTCGATTCTGCTCGGAGTACTTTGAGTTTGGCAGACCGGTGCTCAACAGTCACGCAAGGCCAGGGGCTGAGTCCGTTAATCCGAGATCGGCACTCAAATGCCGATGCGTCGAGATTGATCCAGCCGTCGGACTTGAGCATTTTCTGCGCGAGCGTCACCAAAGTAGGGTCCTGGGTCTGCATCTGGACTGTATTCTTTTCGTGATCTTCCAGGACTCTGGACACGAGATCTGGGCCATCTTTAGAGAGCAAATCGTGAAGCTCACTAGCGGTCTGGGTTGGTTCGATGAGCCGTTCTGATTGTGCGAGTACGAGCCCTGCGTCCATTTCCTTGTCGATCGTGATGACGCTGTTTCCTGTGATCCGATCGCCTGCAACGATCGCTGCGTTGATAGGGGCAGCGCCGCGCCAGCGTGGGAGTCTGCTTGCATGAAGATTGATCGCGAATCGATCTTGGATCAGCTTGGATCCAAGATATTGCCCGTACGCAATCACGACCCACGCGTCAGCATCCCAGCTGCGCACAAGAGCTCTTGCTTCTTCCGTGTTGATACGCTCTGGTTTGATCATGGGAACATCCGGGAGATGCTCCGCGCCCCACGCACCAACAGGAGTGGGGGTGGGGTGTTTCCCGCGCCCAGATGGTCGATCAGGTTGAGTGACGATCCCAGTGATCTGATGATCACAAGACAGTTTCTCCAGAGTCGGGACACCGAAAGCACCTGATCCTAAAAAAACAATCTTCATGACGCTGTACCTGACTTGGGCAAATCCTGGGCAATCCCAGAGGTGATTGACTTTGAGTTGGTTCGATTAGCCGTTTTTCTCGAGCGAGCGGATTCGCGCACGGTTTTTAAGTCTCGACATCTGATTCATCTTGTCCAAGATCAGAACGCCGTCGAGATGATCAATTTCGTGCTGCCAGCACCGTGCAAGCAAACCGGTTGCCTGCACTTGGATTTCGTTTCCTTGAATATCGAGCGCTTTCATGGTGACAGTACTTGGTCTGCGCACCTCCCCGGTAATCCCAGGTAATGACAGGCAGCCCTCGTCATACGGCTCAAGATCCTTGGAGTAGTCAATGATCTCAGGATTGAAGAAAACCTGCGGTTCCGGTGTTGTACTTGGGATGTCAGGATTGATCGGATCTTCTTCATGAGCAGGGACATGCGCGACGAAGAGTCTCCAGGTCAGACCGACCTGCGGTGCTGCGAGTCCGATACCCTCAGCCCCCCTCATCAGATCGATCATTCTCGACGCGATAGCTCTGGTTTCATCATTGACCTCGACCGGAGTAGCTTTGGTTCGCAGAACCTCGGTCGGATAGATCTCAATACGGAGTTTGGCTGGATCAGGACTCATGTCACCATCGTATGGCTCAGAGATGATCGGTGTACACGCGCCATACCATTGTGTGCATAAATCGCATACACTCACTGACCAACCCAGATGAGTTGCAATCCCTGCAGGAGCTTAGATTAATCGTGGCGATGTTTGGCAAAAAAAAGAAAGTGGACGAGGAATCAACCGTTTCCGACTCCGTCGCACCCGATACCTTCGATCCCAAGAAGGCCAAGGCTTTCTTTGCCCACGCTCGGACAGCCCATGATTCGGGCAGCTACGAGTACGCGATGCAGTGCTGGCTCAATGGGCTGCGTCGAGATCCTTCCAACATGGAAGCATTTGATGCATATCTGATTTCTTCAGAGATGTATCGAGTTGAAAATCCTAAAAAGGGTGTGAGTAAAGAAACAAAATCCGCAATCTCAGCAAAAGGTGATATTGGGAAGTACATCTCTGCTTTGCTTGATTTAGGTCTCAAACCCAGGGATTGTTCTATCGCAATTAAAGCTGCACAATCTGCTGGAAAACTTGGGCTCACTGATCCAACCAGAGCAATCGGCGAAAACGCATTAGTATTAGCTCAGAACGATCCAAAGCAAAAGAAAGAGATGTTCGTCAAGCTGCTTGATGCATTTGATAACGCCAAAGTCTACGACCTTGCAGCCATCTCAGGGGAGATGGCATGTCGACTCGATCGATCGGACGGAGATCTTGAGGTTCGTGTCCGCAACAT
>JBGCDI010000062.1:0-18069 GCA_045105315.1 Phycisphaerales bacterium
AATTACTGGGATCCTTCATTGAATGAGTTATTTCTCAATGCATTTAATGAAAACAATCAAGTTTCCGGTGCGACATCAGTGACAAACTTACTGCGAGTGCCCTTTGAACGATCAGGCGGCCAGTGGCCAGCGGAATAGGTCGGGTGCGATAGATGTGTCGAATTAGACACCTGGATGACCTTGAACCCACCAACAACCACATCCGTGCGCAATCCCGCGCGCATCGACCACATCTGTGCGCAATCCCACCCCCCAAACCCAACCAATCCACCACGCCGCACATACACCCCGCCTTCAATTCCACATGAACAACACATGTGAAACAATCGACCGATCAATCAACCAGCTGACCAACGAACTCCTCGAAGACCTCCAAAACCCAACCCTCGGCTCACTCGAACTCTGCCAGCTCCACAACCTCACCCTCCCCCAGCTCGCTTGCGTTTGACCCCTCCTCTCTACCCGTCCTCGTTGGCTGCGTCTTGGTCGTCCTCCGATGCTGGTGCATTCAAAAACTGCTCAATTTCGGATCCCAAACCGCATTTCAAGCTCCAATCAGTCGGTTCAGGGTTGCGGAGGCCTGTTTTCTGTGGATAATGGTGCATCCGTTCCGCATTTTGTTCGGACCGGATACTGACGCCGATTCCGGCGGGAGAGATTCAAACATGACCAATACACCGCTCCGAGCTGCTGCTCTGATCGCAGCGTCCAC
Organism: Phycisphaerales bacterium; assembly: GCA_045105315.1. Taxonomy (GTDB): domain Bacteria; phylum Planctomycetota; class Phycisphaerae; order Phycisphaerales; family UBA1924; genus UBA1924. The sequence continues at coordinate 713 of JBGCDI010000062.1, forward strand.
CGCTGCCCTCGCATTTGCCCAGACTCAAATACAGTCAACTACCCACGCCCAGCCCATCACGGATGGCCAGTCCCTTGAGTATCCCGAAGGCGCGGAGATCCCGCGTTCGATGACCCCAGCTGAGCAAGCGTTCACCGAGCTCAATCCGATCCAAGCGGTCCAGTCTCGTGGTGCTGCTCCTTCAGGGCTGATCCGCACGCCTGGTGAGTATGAACCAGCGGAAGGGATCATCCTTACATGGGAGGGTTCCAATGCATGGAAGTCGATCCTCGCGCAGATGACCCGCGAGATCACCACAACAGGGGAAGCCAAAGCGTTCATCTTTGTCGACTCCTCAGCTGAACTCACAAGCGCCTCGAACCAAGTCGCTGCGCTTGGTGCGGACATGTCCCGCGTTCAGTTTGAGATCGAACGCACCGACACCATCTGGGCCCGCGACTTCGGCCCGCGCTACATCTTCCTGGGATCCGCACCAGATGGCACCGGAGGCGTCCGCGCAATCGTTGACCACACCTACAACCGCCCGCGCCCCAACGACAACGGGCTCCCCTCATACTGGGCCAACGAACGCAATGAGCCGTACTTCCTTATTCCTCTCGTCCATGGCGGTGGTAACTACCACCTCGAGACCGGCAGCCCCGCTGGGATCGGGCACGCAACCGAGCTGATCAACAACGAGAATCCCGGTCTATCAGAATCGCAGATCATCCAGTTCTGGAAGGACTACCAGAACCTCGACACCACGCTGTATGATCCGTACCCCGCGTTTGTTGACAGCACTCAGCACATCGACATGTGGATGATCATCCTCGACGACGACAAGGTCATGATTTCTGAGTGGGTGAACGAACCCACAGCTTCGTGGTCGATCACATCGAACAACGCTGCGGCTGATTTTGCTGCACGCGGATTCGAGGTTTTCCGCGTTCCTGCAGTCCGGTCTGGTGGAACGCACTACACCTTTACGAACGCTGTGATCTGCAACGATCTCGTGCTGGTCCCCTTCTATACCAACAGCACCGCATCGCAGTTCAATGACGACGCACTCGCGGTGTGGGAAGCAGCATACCCAGACAAGACCATCGTCCAGATCAACTGCCAGGCGCTGGTCACCGCAGCGGGTGTGATGCACTGTATTGTCAAGCATGTTCCCGCAGGTGCCAACGGTGAAGCTCCGGGTGTGTATATGACCAGCCAGAACGACAGCCCCGTGATTGACCCAAGCGATTCCATCCAGACCACATGGTTGTTTGATGCCCCCGACGGCGCGACGACCGCTGACCTGCTGCTCTCCACCGATGGCGGGGCGACCTTCCCGACCATCATCGGCGCGGGGTTCGATGCCACGACCGGTTCATTCCAATGGAACGCACCCGATGTCGGGACCACCGACGCCCGCTTGCGTCTTGTGATCCGCGACTCTGACGGTGACGAGTCGTTCGATGATTCCGATCTGTCATTCACGATTACCGGGAACTCGTGCATCGCCGACTTTACCGGTGAAGGATCGCTGAACTTCTTGGATGTCAGCGCGTTTCTTGAAGCCTTTGGTTCGATGAATCCAATCGCGGATTTGACAGGCGAAGGGTCATTTAACTTCTTGGATGTGAGCGCGTTTCTCAGTGCGTACAGCGCAGGGTGTCCCTAATCAGCTTTGATTGTTCGATGCGTATGTAGAACCTGCTCTATTTTGAGTCAAGTTCGCTTTGCGTCTGCGCGGTTGTTGTTATGTTCTACCCACGCAAAATCTTCTCCATCTTTCGTCCCCGCGCCAGCTCATCGATCAGTTTCTCCATCTGCCGGCACTTTCGTGTCAAAGGAGTGTTGATCTCCTCAATCCGGTACCCACACACGACCCCCGTAATCTCTTTCGCCTTCGGATGCATCTTCGCCTGCTTAAAGAACTCCTTGAATGTCACATCCTCGTCGATCAGACCCTGGATCTTCTGCGGGCTAAATCCCGTTAACCATCCGATCACCTCATCGAGTTCCTCCTCTGTCCGCCCGTTCTTCTCAAGTCTGCTGAGATAGAGCGGGTAAATCTTGCCAAAGATCATCTCCGCAACTCGCTTGTCATGCTCAGGTGTCGTTGTCGCCATCGGGTTTTCTCCGGATTCAGGGAGTTGTAGTGATTTGAGTAGTATACTGAAAATAGCTGTTTGTGCATTCAACATTTCCGCGCAACATCAAATACAAAATCTGATATCATCGCGGTATGAACATCACCGTCTCAGAAACCATCAATGCTCCGCTTGATCGCGTGTTTGCGGTCGCTTCCGACATCCCCAACTGTGCCAGCTTCATCAAGAGCATCGAAACCATCGAAACGCTCAACGAAGCACCACTCGCTCCAGACAACATCGGTCCGGTCGGTAAGGGGTATACGTGGCGCGAGACCCGGATTATGTTCGGCAAGGTAGCAACCGAAGACATGACCATCACCCAGTGGTCCCCGTCAACCGGATACATCGTTGAAGCCCGCTCCCACGGCTCGCACTATCTAAGCAGTTTCACTTTCGAATCTGTTGAGAACCAAGATGCCAACCCATCCACGCGTATGACGATGTCGTTTACCGGGACCCCAGAAACATTCATGGCCAAAGTCATGATGAAAGTCTTTACCAAGCTCTTCAAGAAACTGACCGTGAAGCTGACGACATGTCTCGAGGATGATCTGCGAGATATCAAGATCGCTGCGGAACTTGATTAACACTGCGAACCTGCCACAGCGTCACGAAACATGTGCAATAAAAAACGGGCGACCCGAAGGCCGCCCGCTTTATTCGTTCAATGAACTCAATCGATTACGGGCAACCCGCAGCAAACGCATTCAAGAATGCGGAGACATCGATGAAGTTGAAGTCGCCTTCACCAGAGAAGTCCGCAGCAGGGTCCTGCGCTGCAAACGCAGCAAGGAATGCGGAGACATCGATGAAGTCCAGGTCGCCTTCACCCGAGAAGTCAGCAGGACAGGTGTTACCAGAGCAGTCGAACTGTGACAGAGCCACGCCGTCGACACCCGCTTCGATGACCGACCCAGCACCCAAGTCAGATGCGGTGAAGCGGATCTGGAACTGATCATTGGATTCAAACCCTGCAACATCATCAAGCGCGTACTGGACACTGATCCAGCCACCACTGACTTCGCTGCCAGCAGGACCCACTGTTTCAAGATTCGTCCAGCTTGCACCAGCATCGTCTGAAACTTCTACCAGGAAGGTGTCCGCGTTGGGTGAGCCACCAAAGTCATTGCTGTACCAACGGCTGTAACTCACAACAGTTGATTCACCCGATGCATCCATGACCGGTGAGGTCAGGATAGTTGAAGTGCCGTCAACATCGGTGTTGGCGCCGGGGCCACCGTTACCGGTGAGGTAGCATGAACCCGAACCATCAAAGTCTGATCCCGGATCGCCGCGTTGGCCTGCGCCTGTCGGGACTGCTCGTTCCCAGCGACCAGTTGCGGCGCTGGTGATTGTTCCCGATACGGTCCAGCCTTGGTCAGACTGGAAATCATCTTCGAAGAGTACTGCGGGAGCACCGAATGCAGATGTGGTTGAGAAAGTTGCGTCGTTTGGAGCACCAACCGGTGAGCTTTGCGCCGCGCCGCTCAGTGAGTCAGCGGTGACATAGTACTGCACCTGGCTTCCACAGCTGCTAGCTGGGAACAGTGCTTCAAACTCTGTTGCTGAGTTCTGGGTCATCGGGATGGCTTGGAAGCCTGATCCGCTATCGACCATAAGCATCGCGGTTGACGGATCAACCGAGCTTGAGATCGGGTTGAAGTCAACGAGCATCGAGGTGCCACCGTCGGGGTTGACGACTTCTGGGAGACCGATTGGGTAGGAGATCGAAAGCACATTCAGAGGTGGTGCATCCATGTTCTTAGAACCAAACCCGGTCGCGATTTCTGCGTAGTGGGGGGTGCCGTTGCCGATGTCGCCATCGTCATCATCGAGTGTGAGCCAGTCGATGGTGATTTGAGGGGTGATGGTTGATCCGGAGTGCACAAGCACGGAGTTGACTGCAAGGAAGGTAAGAAGATCGGAGTAGTCCGAAACGCCGCTTGCTACCAGAGCGTTGCGTGTTTCCCAGACAGCACCCGAGAGCAATCCAGCACACGCGTGACCGTCGGTCGCACATGGGTATTGCAGTGTGTTGACCGCATTGCGGAGCGCTGAGCCACAGGATCCGAAGAACCCGACTCCCAGACGGTTGTCGTCAAGGATGATGGCGCTCATGACATCGCCGAAGCCTTCGCCGTATTGGCCTTGACCTGAGCCGCCGACATTGACGATGTGGTGGCCGTACTCGTGGTGGACAACCGATGACCATGCGGTGTTCGGGCTGCTACCACCGGTGCTACAGAAGTTGATGGATTGTTCTGATGGGCTGTACCACGCATTACCTGGGCAGAACCCGTCGGTGCGGTTGACAGTGACATCCATCTGGAAGTTGAGTCCGGGGTATGAAGGGTTTGCTGCAACTACATAGTCACGGACAATGTTTGACTGGATGTATGCGTTGACTTCGGCGCGGTTGTTCTCAGCTGTGTTAGAAGCATTGAATACAAAGTCACCAGATCCTGCGGGATCAACCGACATCGTTTGTGATTCAACCGGTCCTACCCAGTCAAAGACTTGGAACCACTGACCCGAGATGGTCGCATCAACATCAACATTGGCGGTGCCTGCGTTTGACAGGGTGTAGTCGCCGTTGATATCGGTGGTTGCGGTCCCCGATGGCCCGTTGACGAAGAGGTAAGGCATTGGCTGAGAGATTTCAGCTTCACAGATATCCGCAGCAACACCCTCAGAAGCAAGACCCGATACATTCCCGGAAATATCGAGTGTGTGGATCAAGCTCTCAGTGAAGAGGACTTCGCCGGTTGCTGAGTCGGTAATAACGAGGTGCTCTTCGAATCCATTGACAATGACATTGGAAACATCAGCAAGGGTCGGTGCGTGGGGTGCGGTTTCAACACCTGCGTAGATCATCCGTTCTGAAGAGTTGAGTACGATCCCAAGATTGAAGTGTTCTTGCGCTTTCTCAACGATGCGATCGTGATTGATCAGCTGGCGCTGGACCTGCGGGTTGACCTTGAAGTTGCCCACATCGTGAAGCTCAGATGATGCGAGGACCATCGGGTTGTTTGCTTCGTTGCGAGTCAGGAGCACGAGCTTGGAGCGGAAGACGGGGAGTCCGTCGATGACCTGTTTGAAGTAGTGTCCTGTGAACTTGTAGGAATCGGTTTCGATTTGGTACCCGATCGGTTGGGTCGCGCGACCGTGATCGAACGGGCTCTCGGCGACGAGCTGATCGCGGGAGACACCCCACATACCCAGATTTGCCTGGATGAAGTTGGCAGCGGACGCTTCACCAGTTTGCCCATGACTAAATGCTCGTCCGTATACACGACCCACAGCCCCGTCAGGACGCATCGAGAGTCCGGAGTGCTGATTGAAGGTTTGGAAACGCGAGATCGCTTGGGCTTTGGTGACCGATGAAGGCTGACCCGCGGTGCTCGTGAAGTTTGCTGTGGATGCTGGTGCGCCAGCGCTGACCGGCATCGACGCAACTGCGGCAATAGCCAGTCCTGATGTCAGTAATGACAGACCTTTCGTACTCATTTCAATTTCTTTCTGAGATGTCATGGGCTGAGCATGGTCCAAGCTAGACCGAAAAGAATGGAACCGATGAGGGCACACAGACTTACGATTGAATCTGCGTGCTGAGTCGGGCGCTTAGATGTCTGCTATCAGCTCGTGAGACCCGGAATCGGGCCATGGTGTGGAAAAAACGACGCGTACCCCTACAACGCCGTTGTACTGGATAGTTTTGAGGGTGTCAAGGGCAATAGCCCCTGTTTGGTTCATTTAAGGGGTTGTATTCCAGATTCGGTCACGATTACTCGTCGATTCCCGCTGATGCTCCATCGGTGGGGTGTGGATGGACGACCTTCCGGTTCAGACACCAATACCCAGCTGCGATGGTCCCAATCGTGTTGCTCACCAGATCCCATCCAGTATTGACATAGCCCCCAACATTGGTATCCGTAAACCGCGTCGCGATGAACTCCAGAACTTCGTTCATCGCGCCAAGACCCATCCCCATCAGCCCAGCGATCAGCGAGAGTGCAATGCTTGGTCTGGCGCGGAGCTCAACACGGACAATCTCCCAGCATGCGACGGTGGCACTAAAGAAACCAAAGAAATGCGTGAACTGATCATACCGAGGGAGGTCAGGATGCAATCGAAACGAGTACAGCACCGCAGCGCCTCCATCTTGCACAAAGTTGGGGCTGACCGGGACCGTCCCCCCGATCATGTGCAGGAATCCCCAGATCGTGAGCATCCAAAGCGCCGCATTCGTGAACCTGATCCTCTGATGAAGTTTGTTGAGGATGTAGATGATCACAAGCATCGTGAATCCATAAAAAATGAACTCGTTGTTGCCTTGGGTCAGTGCCGCAATCGTGGTTAGGGACATAAAGATGATGACGAAGATGGTGAGGGATCGTGGAATCGGTGATTTGGATTCGCTCATGTATTTAGTATAATGGATTTTGCACATGCGTGATATGCGGGATACATAACTGGAAGAGACTATGGTGATTGAGCTCGTTTACTGTGCTTAGAAAAATGTATATTGGAATGATTTCAGATATAGAGGAGTAAGCCATGATCTGGATTGAGGGTGCGTGTGCCATAGTCAGTGCGTGCTTTGCTACGCACACGAGCGATCAGGACGCGGGGGCTATCACTCAAGACGGAACAAGTGCAGCGATGTTTGAGCAAAGCTTTGAGGGACAAAGCCCGATCGAATCCTTTCATCGGGTCCACCGAGCGGATCGATTCTCGGTCGTGCCTGATCCTCTCGAAGAGTCCAACAGCGTTGTGCGAGTAGATGTCCCCAAAGATGAACATTATGGCGGGGCATTGCATGTTGATTTCGCTAAACTGGTTCACGATGGGCATCTTGATGCAGAGCCCACCCGTGCGTATTTCCGGTATCGTTTGTATTTCGATCAGTCATGGACCACCCCCATCGGAGGCAAACTCCCCGGATTCGGAGGGACCTACAACATTGCGGGCTGGGGAGGCAAACCATCGAATGGAATCAACGGATGGTCGGCGCGCGGCATGTTCGGAGGAATAGACAACAACGGCCACATCCCGATCGGTTCCTATGTCTACCACGCGGATATGGTCGAGCAAGGACAGAAATACGGCACAGGGATGTGGTGGGGCGAGTCACTCAAGCATGGACGCTGGTACACCATCGAACAAGAACTCACGCTCAATACCCTAAACCAGATTCCAGAAACAGACACTGATGATCAACCTGAGCACGAAAGAACCCTCACCGGAAACAGCGACGGCCGGCTCCGCGCCTGGATCGACGGAGAGTTGGTTTTCGATCAACAAGGCCTCCATCTGAGGGATACCGATGAACTCCGGATCGAGACGATCTGGTTGAATATTTATGAAGGCGGGAAAACCCCTGCTCCGTCTTCGATGTTTCTCTTGATGGATGATGTGTATGTTTCAATCAATCGTAATGACGATCATAACGCGAAATCAGATTCTGATTTATAACCCCGCTAGGATGATCCCCACCAGTTTTACAAGGAGATTTCAATGCACATGCGTCCACTCGGAGAATCAGGAATTCAAGCATCAACCGTCGCGATCGGTACATGGGTGATGGGCGGATGGATGTGGGGAGGCGCTGACGAGAGCGAATCAATCGCTGCGGTGCATGCTGCGATCGATGAAGGGATTAACCTGCTGGATACCGCGCCGATTTATGGGTTTGGGCATTCAGAATCCGTCGTCGGGAAAGCGATCAAGGACCGCAGAGACAAAGTCGTGATCGCGACCAAGTGTTCGATGGTGATCAACGCGCCAGGGGGACGAAGCGTTGGCCGGTCCACCGCAGCAGGTCCTGCAGAGCATGGTCACCTTGAGATTAAGATCTGGAACAACCCAGATTCCATACGCGACGAGGTTGAGCTTTCACTCAAACGATTGGGAACCGACTATATCGATCTCTACCAAACACACTGGCAAGAGCAAGAAACCCCGATCGAGGACACGATGGGGGCGCTCATGAAGCTTAAAGAAGAAGGCAAGATCCGTGCGATCGGTGTGTGCAACGCGACCACTGAAGAAATGGATCGGTACCGGTCTGTGGGTCAGCTCGATAGTGACCAAGAGCAATACTCTATGATCCACCGCAAACTAGAGGGCGGGACTCAGCTTGGTGAAGACGGACTCGTCGATCAGCTTGGGTACTGTCTCAAGAACAATGTTGCGGTGCTCGCGTATTCGCCTTTGGTCCTTGGGCTATTGACAGGGAAGGTTGGCCCCGATCGAGAGTTTCCGGAGTCCGATCTGCGAAGCAAGCAGAAGCGGTTCAGCAAAGGGAACCGCCAGATGATCGCGGATCTACTCGCAAGTTTTCAGCCCGTTGCAGATAAGCACGGATGCACGATGGCCCAGCTCGTCATCGCATGGACGGTCTCTCAGCCAGGCCTCACTCACGCGCTTGTTGGTGCTCGGACTGCTCAGCAAGCGAAAGAGAATGCTGCTGCGGGACGGATCACGCTTGATGCGGAAGATCTCGCCCTCATGAACAACTTGGTCCGCAGCGATGCAACCATGCTCAATGTATAACTGTGCAAAGTCCATGTAAGCGTAGAGAGTCGAAGTTTAAGAACGACGGCGCCGGGCGCTTACCAACCCACCGATCCCAATGATCGCAAAGGTCGCTGGCGCGGGGACCGCAGCTTGCCTGATCTGGATCGTGATCTTGTTGCGCTCGTTGGGGTTGTTGCGATTGAACTGACCAAAGGAGATATCACCCGACAGGGTCCAGTCTTCAGAGGTGATATCAGCAGCATTCCCAAAGAATAAAAACGATTCAGCAAAGGTACCAGTTGATGGACCGGTGTCGATGTTGGAGAAGTCTGAGTTGGTCAGTGTTTCACCCATTCCAGAAAACGAGAGATTGGTCAGGGATGTCGTCCCTGCGGATCCATCGGTGAAGAGCTGAATGGTGTTGAATGAGTCTGTGGTGGTCAAGGATTGCGTAAGCGTGTTGCTTGTTTCATCTGGTCGTGTAATCGTCCAGCTGAAAAGTGAGATGCTCGCGTCGTAGGTGAGATCAAAGGCGAATGTTTGATTTTCAAAATCGCTACGCGTGTTTGAGATCTGACCAGTTGTTGACGCGCCGGATGTGGTTGAGTTATCAGAAAGCAATGAATCCCAGCCGTTGATGTCAGCTTTAAAGCGAGCTTCTAGACCTGAACCCTCATTGAGCACAAGATTCGCTGGATCCACATCGATGTCCGCTGATGCAGCTGTGGTGATGAGCGCGATCGTCATGATAATGGCAGGCTTCAGATTCATATTGCTCTCCGAGGTGTCGAGTTTGGCCGAGTGTAGTGGGTTCTTCATCCCGAACCCGTGTATGTATACAGTCTGCTAAACCAGCTTTTGTATTTCAAACCAATCGCGAAACAAGAGTTGATTTTTTGTGATTCACCGTGCTGGCGGAAGCCTTGTTTTTGGGATGGGTTATTGGATGTTCAATATTTCAGAGACCCGACGATTCGGTCTATAGAGCACAATAAAAAACCCGCAACATTGCGGGTTTGAAAGAGTGCTTGAAGATCGGGAGAATCGGGGGTTAGCCCTCAGCGCCAGCAAGTTCGAGTTCTTCGATTTGCTCTGGGGTCAGTCGGGTGACTGATTTGATGAAGATCGCGTCGACTGGGACATCGCCGTGCATTCCCTGGGGTGCAGTTGGGACTGATCCGATTGCATCCAAGACATCCAATCCCTTGACGACATGACCGAATACTGCGTACCCAGCGCCGTCGCGTGGTTGATCGAGGAATGGGTTATCGACCAGGTTGATGAAGAACTGTGAGCTCGCAGAGTCTGGCTGACGACCAAGGCGGGCCATCGCAAGAGTGCCTCGCATGTTCTTGAGACCATTTTGCCATTCGTTCTTGATCTCAGCTTTGGTTTCTTTCTTCTTGAGACCTTCCGCGAATCCTCCGCCTTGGACCATGAAGCCCTTCATGACGCGGTGGAAGACGGTGTCGGTGTAGAAGCCGTCATCAACATAGGAGAGGTAGTTGGCAACCGTGATGGGTGCTTTGGTCTCGTTGAGACCGATGTACATGGTGCCTTCGGTGGTTTCCATAGCGACATAGACCATTGTGTCCTCCTGGACGGCTGCTGGTTCAGCGGGTTGTTCGATTTGTGCGGCTACTGGTAGCGTGATAGAAACCGCTTCGGGTGTGGTTTGAGTGGATGAGTTTGATACGATATCACCCTGGGTGCTTTCGCCCGACGGTACGACGAATGCGACTGCTGCAAAGACGACGATTCCAAGGATGAGCAGTGAGATGGCGATGAACTTTTTCATGGTTTGAACTCCGTGTATGTATGCAAAGTGGCCAGCCCCCCGGGCCTTGGTAATGGTAGACCCGAAATTCATGGTTTTGGGGAATGGTCGATCTTGGTTCTGTTCGGTGAGGGGCGACAGTTAGCGTGGATCGCGGGGCGGGTGTTGCTGCCGATGGCGCGGTTTGGGTGGTTCAAACCGGATTGATTTGCTCAGCCAGCTCGCAAGTCTGAGGTTAATCAGCACCACAACCAAGATGCACAGCGCGATGAACATGAATTTGGCATCACCCAGATTCGTAGCAGCGGACTCTGCAGATTCGACAAGAACCTGCCATCCCGCAAGTGCAGGCTGATGAGCAAAGGCTGAGATGGAATCGAGTCTGGTCATGCTGTCCTGTTGGTAAGCGGGGTGCTTGGGTAGTTATTGGCCAAATGGTGGTCCCTATAGAGCGAGAAGTTGCAGCCGGTTTAAATCTTCTGCTTTTGAATTTTTGAGAATCCGTTCAGTTTTTCTGAGCGTCCGAGAATCATCACATTTCGGGTGTTTTGGGCTGATATGCCTGGTGAATGTGCCCGATCAGATGGTCTTGGTCACCATGGGTCATGAAACTGGAGAGATTAAAATCGGTATGACGACAGAGAAGGCATGTTGAATCATCCTTGTTGATAGAGAAGTTGGATAAAAAAAACTGATGATTCCAGCTGTCAATGCTGATGATGAAATGGATCTTTGTGTACCGAATGCTGGGGACTGCATGTACGACTTTGCTGACGAACCGAAATACGAACCAACGAACACTGTGGCCAACTGTGCTCAGGGCGCCGTCGGTGAATCAGTGATGCAGGCGGGTAGTTTCTGTGATTTACCTGATACAGACTTACCCGAAACAAGCTTGTCAGGTACCCACAATGACTTTGATCAATCGTTCATAGCTGGTCCTGAAACTCGATATGTAAACGAGTTCTCGATGGATCTGCTTGGTGGATCAGACCCCGAAGCGCTCTATAGAGCGGCGGGATGTGAAACCGCGGTGCCTCGTTGCGGGCGAGACGGGGTGCAGTACGGTTGCCCGTGTTGTGGTCGAGGGGTTGGCCGAGTGATTCGAGTTCGAGCAACCCAAGGTTCGCACTGGCAAGCAGTCTGCGCGATGTGTGCTGCTTCGATACTCGATCAAAACCCCGAAGCATTGATCGGCGGTGTTGTCCGCGCCGGACGACGAAGAAGACGAAAGCAACTCCGTGATGCTTCCTAAAGCGGTTTGATCAACGAGCAGGTCCAATATTCAGATCAGTAGATGTAAATAAAGCTGTCCATATAGACAGCTCTTTGTGCGCTTAGAAACGAGCAGTGTTTGGGCTCGATTGATCTGGTTCAGTTTCCTGAGTATGACGCGGACGGATCGTAGTTTGAGCCTGAACCTGTGCGGTACTGTCGTGGTTCAACAGGTACCCATTGCTCGTCCGGATTCGTGAACTCCTGCTCCGCTGGGCGTTCTTCTGGGAACTCAGGTCCAGTGCGGAGTGAAACACGCATCATGCGGGACTCTGCAGACGGGACAGCCATGGTGTTCTCATAACGAGCGGTTCGTTTTTCCTGATCGAAGATGACCCACTGCATGATGTCAGGCCGGCGCGTGGTGCCTTCCTTCGCTTTGTTCTTGAGGAACTTGAGGGAGACCTTTGATCCGATGGGAACATCGACCGTCCATAATGGTTCATTGTCACGGTTGTCGTACAAGGTGACAGTGAGGGGTTCGTATGCGGTAGAGACATAGGTGTAGGAGTCATCGGAGCGCATGTTTCCGCCTGGTGATTTGGAGAATGCTTGGCTCGCCATGAAGCAGCCTGGCATTGCGGAGAGCACAATCAAGAATGTGCATGAAGCCAGGACTTTGGAAAGGGTCGAGGCTGTCTTTGGAGTGATGTTCATAACTGCTGGCTCCCAGGCATGTGACTGGTTGAATGGTTTGAGTTCGGTGATCTGGTGATTGTATGGGCCCAGAATCATACGAAGCGGGGCTTTGGATTGATTATGGGCACTGCCTGCGGATCTTATCGGTAAGATACGGTGCGGGCTCCAGAGAAGTACGACGGGTAATGCAGAGCGTTCGGAGGTTTTTGATGGGATTGGGTGCTGAAGTGCAAATTCGGATCGGACACGGCTATGACCTCCACCGACTCGACGCGGTTGCCCCAGATGGTCAGGGCAGACCATTCGTGCTTGGAGGTCATCAGATCCCGCATTCACGAGGACCAGTGGGGCATTCAGACGCCGATGCGCTGCTCCACGCGATCACCGATGCGCTCCTTGGTGCGATCGGTGAGCGAGATATCGGACAGTTGTTCCCAGATACCGACCCCAGACACGAATCTCAGAACTCAGAAGACTTTGTGGTCGAAGCCATGGCTCGAGTGCAAACGGCTGGCTATCAGGTGGTGAATCTGGATGCCACCGTGATTTGCGAGCGTCCCAAGATTGGTCCTCACCGCGATGCGATCTGCGCAAACATCGCGCGGATGCTTGGGGTCGGGGTCGATCGGGTCAATGTGAAGGGCAAGACCCACGAGGGTGTGGATGCAGTGGGTGAGGGAAGGGCGATTGAGGTGCACTGCGTAATTTTGCTTTGTATGTAAAGCGGGGCAATTATTCTTCGCCGTTGCCACACTGCCATGCAGCTCCGATTGCAAGGAATGCCCAGAGCACATCCCAATATGAGAATAGATCTGATAGCTGGAAGCTGTTGAGTTCATCGAGTTCTGTTTCAAGTTCTTCGTTGTATGCGATAAAGTCTTGATTGATTGAGATTAATAGTTCTTGCTTATATTCGATCTGTTGTTCAAGCGGCATTGCATCCCATTGCTCGCGTGTTTCATCTACAAGATCCTGTGGATAATCAAATGGCCAATAAGCAGTCTCAAGTGTTTCTTCGTTGGTCCATTCGATAGGAATATTCTGATCTATTCGACTCTGTGCAATGTCCATAACTAAATATTCAAATACCAGATCTTGGTGTATGGTCTCCACGGTAATGGGTTGGGTTATCTCAGATTCTATTTGTTCTCGGAGTGCATCGCCTCCGACAATAAACAGCGTAGCGATGAGGATTTTTCCTAAGAACACTGATACGAGAGCTGTCACCACAGCGACGATACCTGCCCATGTACTTCCACCGTGAGAAAATAAGGCCGCTCCGATTCCGCACAGCGCTCCAACAGCTGCAGCAAGTAAACCTATTTCGTATCCAGTGAAAACTTGAATGAGAAGCCAGATCGTTGCGCCGATCACGCCTCCGATTGCAGCTCCAATAATTGGGAGTATCGGGGAAAGAGTAAATGACCCAGCCTTGGCAGCAATTTTCAATCCTGAGCTACTCGATTTTGCTTTCTTTGATTTGGTTCTGATAGATTTGCCGCTTTTGGTATTGCAGCCGCAGTTCATACAGATGGTCGCATCTGATGCGATGGAGGTCCCGCAACCGGGGCAGGCTGCGCGGATCCCTGCGGAGGGTTCTTGGTCAGATGCAGAAGGGAGATCATCGAGGAACGCAGCCATATCTGGTTCTTCTTCAGGACCAAGATCCAGGACCAGAGCAACAGCAGCTGCGATTGGTTTTTTGGACCCCGCTACGTTGGCTTATTGTTTTTTAGCGCAGGACTTATGCGCGTAGTTGCCTTGCGTGTCTTTGATTCGTGGCTGACCGGCGCATGACTTGGCGCAGATGACGCACTGTTTCTCGATATCACTCATATTGTCCCCAGAGCATTCATTCAGTAAGCGAGCAGAGTTGTCGCTGGATTTTCTTAGGATATCAAAGTTTTGAATGTGTTGCATTACAAAACAAAAAAACCTCATATTATGAGGTTTGGGCGGGGTTTATTGGTTTTTTGAAGCTATTTAGCTCTTGTCATCCGCGATGGAATCACGCATGTCTGTATCGGATTCGATGTTCTTCATGCGATAGAAATCCATAATCCCAAGGTTTCCTGAACGGAACGCTTCGGCCATTGCTTTGGGGATGTCTGCTTCTGCAAGGACAACGAGCGCTTGGTTCTTCTGGGCTTCTGCTTTGTATTCTTGCTCTTTGGCAACCGCGTGGGCGCGTTGTTGTTCTGCCTTTGCCTGGGCGACTTTCATGTCCGCTTGTGCTTGATCTTCTTGGAGCTTTGCGCCGATGTTCACGCCAACATCGATGTCAGCGATATCGATCGAGAGGATTTCGTATGCGGTTCCTGAGTCCAGACCGCGCGCGAGTACAGCTTTGGAAATCCCGTCTGGGTTTTCGAGAACGACTTTGTGGGTGTCAGCAGAACCGATCGAAGAAACGATGCCTTCACCAACGCGAGCGACGATGGTTTCTTCGGTCGCACCACCAACGAGTCGAGCGAGGTTGGTTCGCACAGTGACGCGGGCGCGTGCTTTGAGCTGGATGCCGTCTTTGGCGACTGCATCAATGGTTCCGCGTCCGAGTCTTGGATCAGGGCAATCGATAACCTTGGGGTTAACCGAGGTGTTGACCGCATCGAGGATGTCACGGCCAGCAAGGTCGATCGCGGTTGCGACGCCCCAGTCGAGCTCGATGCGTGCGTTGGCCGCTGCGATGATCGCGGAGACGACATTGCCGACATTACCACCTGCGAGGTAGTGGTTCTCAAGATCATCGGTGTCGATCCCGGTGATACCAGCTTTGACCAGACGGATCTTGTTGATCACGATGACGGTGGAGTTGACCTTCCGGAACCGCATCGCGACGATGGACAGGAGTCCAACATTGGCCTTTGAAAGCAGCGCCTGGAACCAGAGTGAGAAGTAACTAAAGAGCACAACAAAGAGAACAAAGAGCACAAGTGCGGCAACGCCGACGAGTATCCAAAGCAGTGGGTTCATAATTCATCTCCAGCGGGTCAATTGCGATGATTCGCGGTACAGGTCATGGTATGCATGACGAGTTGATGTGTGTTGTTTTTCGGTTACGAGTTGTGCGCACGGACCTCGATCTGCATCCCCGTAACCGAGACCACGCGGATAGGGGTGCCCTTGTCGATGATGGGGCCTTTGGCGATCGCGTCGTGACGCTTGTCGTTGATTTGAACGATCCCGACCGGATGCAGATCCGTCAGCGCGGTCCCGGTCTGCTCCATGAGGGCGTTGCGCTCCTCGCGCCAGTGCGAGTTATCGTGGTCTCTCTTTGCAGCGATATCCTCGTCCGAATCCCCAAACATAACTTTGCCCATCGGGGTATTTGGGAGCATTTTAAGCGACCAGAAAAAGATCATGGGACCAAGAATGACGCTGACAAGGAGCCCAATGACACCCCAGGTCGGGTCGTACCGAAAGAGCAGCACAACACCCGCGATCGCGACAACTCCCGCAGCAACTCCGATGATGCCTCCAGAGGGAACAAAGGCTTCAATGACCATCAACAGCGCAGCAAGCAGAATCAGCCCAATCCCAGCCATGAGTAGCGTGTCCATTTAGCGTTGCTCCTGATCTTGATCTGGTTGGGGGGTGTGATCTGGTTGAGGGGTGTGGTCTGGCTTGGATGGGGTGTTGCCTTCATCCTGGTGAACCCGGTCGACCACGGTTCTGAATGATTCGACTGCGGTGATCCTGATCGGGGTGCCCGCTTCGATGAAACCAAACTCCGCGACGACATCGATGATCCGCTCACCAACCTCCGCTTGCCCAGATGGACGCAGCGGGGTGGTCGCCATTCCCGTTTGCCCAGCGCGGAGCGAGTCTTCGGATTTCATCGCATGGAAGATCGTCGTTGTTTTGGACTCAGCGCCGATCCCCGAAGCACCAGACAAAGCGAGCTTGTTGAAGATCGGGATCTCGGTGAGGTTCCTGCTGATGAGCCACATGACGACCCCAGCGGTGAAGGTCGCAAGGATGACCACGACTCCCGCGTTGAGAAGATCTTGCTGAGTGTTTGGATTCGAGAGTGATGATCCGGTGGGAATAAATGTCCAGAGGATACCTGCGAATAGCAAGACAAACCCAATGACTCCAAAGACTCCAAATCCAGGGGTGATGAATGCTTCGACGAGCAGGAACAAGATTCCTAGAACGATCGCAATGATTTCCCACCATCCCGCAAGACCGATCATCGCGGGAGGAGCGATGAGCGCGATCAGTGCGATGACCGCGACACTTCCACCGATCCCTGTACCTGCCGTCACCAGTTCGACAAAGATCGCGATGAGCATGATCGCGATGATGATTCCGCGAACCGGGAGTGAGGTCATGAAGCGGACGAGCCCTTCGGACCAGCTCTCATCGACACGAGCGAGTTCTTTGGCGCCCATAAACTGCATGAGTTGCATGTCATTCCCGATGATCCCTGCAGAAAAACCCATGTCGATGAGCTGCTGCTCTCGCATGACGATTGGCGCTGATCCATCCGTGATGTATGCGATGGGTCTGTAGCGGTTTGGTGGGGTGCTGCTTGTAAAGACCGGACGCGCAGAGCTGGTTTCAAGCGTGAGTTCCGCGATGCGCTCCGAGGATTCAAACTCGCGGACAACATCATCAAGGGTATCGCTTGCGGGTTTGAACGCTGCAGGGTCTGTCTGCAAGGGGGATGTCGACGGAGCCGGCTGTTGGGCAGATTGCTCAACCGTGTCGGGGTCGTCTTGGGATTCAGGATCATCTTGGGATGCTGATGATGGTTCGCTGTCTTGGTTTTGGGCTGAATCTTGGTTTGTATCTGATTCTGAATCTCTATCATCAACTGCATCAGGATCAGCATCGGTAACACCAGTCGCGCGTCCTCCAGTCACTTGAGCAATCAACGGCATCCCTCGCGGAGGATCTTCATTGAAGAGCGTGCGGTATTCCTGTTCGTTGATTGCGTATCGCTGAAGGGTTTGGGTGTCTTCGATTTGCCAGAGTTCGATGCCGTCGATCACGATTGCTTGGACGAGGTATTCGTCGTA
>JBGCDI010000063.1:0-28489 GCA_045105315.1 Phycisphaerales bacterium
ATCTACCATGAAGGTCCCGGGATTCGCGTTCCGGTAGGCATTTTGGTCGGGGACGTAGCCCAGTTGGTAGAGCGCTTGCATGGCATGCAAGAGGTCGTGAGTTCGACTCTCATCGTCTCCACTTGTTTCAGGAAAACAGAAAACGCCGCTGGTATTGAGCCAGTGGCGTTTTTTGATGCCTAATGCAAAATGAGGAAAATAGACCTGACCCGCTTTGACCCGTTTCTTGACCCGCTAGGTCAGGGGATGTTTGCACTGCCATGACAAAGGGAATGGTACAAGACGCCGGGGGAGTTTACTCTGCTGAATGCTGATTCTTAGCCATGGTTGCTTGCGTTCTATGTGTGCCCATTCTTCTAGATGGCTCGGATACAAAATTGAACTGGTTTCTGGTCTGCTGGTCAGGCTGATTTTGAGATTGGCTGGCCTGTCACAGTCAACATTGATCTCCAGAAGATGGGGGTCGGCGGCGATTCTTCATGGATCCACGATACAATCTCATCTCATACAATGCTATTTCCTGATCAATAAGTAGGATCAACCATGAATGTAGCCGCCAAGCCTTCCATCAAGTTAAATGAGCTTCATGAGTTTCTTAGAGAGCGTTACGATCTCGCGGGCGATCTTAAAGAACTCGACGGCGAACGAGATTTCAACTGTCGACTCACCACGGAGGATGGAACCCGATACATCATCAAAGTTACTCATCCAGAGGAACAGATCGATGTTCTGGATTTCCAATGCTCCGCTCTGTCGCTTTTATCGAAGTGCTCGATGGATTCGACCTTGTATCCGCAAGTGATCAAATCTCATCGTGGTTCTGAACTTGAGCAAGTTTGGATCGGTGAGCAGAAGTTGAATGTTCGCGTCGTTAGTTACCTCCCAGGAAGCCCGATTGCCGGAGCCGAGGAACGAAACAACAGATTGCTCGTCTCCGCGGGTCGAACGGTTGGCGATATGGATAATGTACTCGCCCGATTCAGTCATCGCGCCATGCATCGCTGGCTTGATTGGGATAGCAAACATTCTTTTGTGATTATCCGCGAGCGATTGCATGCGATACAGTGCTCAGCCAAGCGTGACCTGATCGAATCAATGCTTGATCGCCTTGAGGACAAGCTGTTGCCAAAGCTCGTCAATCTCCCGATGCAGGTAATCCATAATGATGTGAATGATTACAACCTGCTTGTTGATGATGCAGGTGCGATCTCTGGGGTAATAGATTTCGGCGATCTCGTATACAGCTATCGAGCATGCGACCCGGCTCATGCGTTAGCGTACCTCATCCTTGATCATCAGAACTGGTCTGAGATTGCGTCGAGTTTCCTCGATGGTTATCTTGATGTGTGCCCATTGGCTATTGAAGAGTTGGCGGCGGTTTTTGATTTTATGGTGCTCCGTCTGTGTTTAAGTGTGACGATGTCGGCGCATCAAAGAGCAGCAAGTCCTGATAATGTGTATCTCTCGATAAGTGAAACCCCAGCCTGGGATGCTCTTACCAAACTCACAGAATCGGCTGGGGATAATTTACGGGATACGATTCTTCGTCGTACTAATGCAGAAGTTCCTATGCGATCAAGCGAGGAAATTCTGTCGCTTCGGGAACGCCACTTGAGCGCGACACTGAGCACTTCATATCAGAAACCTATTCATATCGTTCGTGGGCGCGGCCAATACCTCATCGACAGAGCTGGAAATCAGTACCTAGATTGTGTTAACAATGTGTGCCATGTTGGGCACTGCCATCCGAAGGTCGTGGCCGCGGCGTGCGATCAGATCTCTCGGCTCAACACAAATACAAGATACCTCCACGATTCAATCGTTGAGTATGCTCGAAGGCTTACAGCAACGCTACCTCAAAGCTTAGAGGTTTGCTTTTTCGTAAACTCAGGGAGCGAGGCCAACGATCTTGCCCTGAGGATGGCTCGCACGCACACGCAGCAACGTGACATGATCGTCATCGACCATGCATATCATGGGCACACGCAATCACTCATAGAAATCAGTCCCTACAAGTTCAATGGTCCGGGTGGGCCAGGCAAGCCAAAGGGCACGCATATTACCGAGTTTCCTGATACATATCGAGGGCGATTCTTGAGGGATGATGAGCACGCTGGTGAGCGTTATGCTGAATCAGTAAAGATAGCTTGTCGCGAGGCGACCCAAACCAACGGGGGAATAGCAGGGTTTATTGCAGAATCTATTCTCGGTGTTGGCGGCCAAGTGGTGCTCCCTCAAAACTATCTGCAGGCTTGTTATTCTCATATACGAAACGCCGGCGGTGTGTGCATCGCTGATGAAGTTCAGGTTGGTTTTGGGCGGGCCGGCTCGCACATGTGGGCGTTTGAAACGCAGGGTGCATGTCCAGATATCGTCACGATGGGAAAGCCGATTGGGAACGGGCACCCGTTGGCTGCGGTAGTGACAACGCGTGAGATCGCGGATTCGTTCTGCAACGGCATGGAGTATTTCAATACATTCGGCGGCAACCCGGTCAGTTCGAGAATCGGGCTCGCGGTGCTCGATGTGATCGAGTCTGAAGACCTCATGGAGAACGCGAAAGACCAGGGCGAATACCTCCGAATAGGATTCGAGAGACTCGCTGGAGCTTATCCGCAGATCGGCGATATTCGTGGCATGGGTCTTTTCTGGGGGATCGAGCTTGTTGATGATCGGAGAACCAAGCAGCCAAACCCAAACCTGGCAACTCAGATTATCGAGCATCTCAAATCTCAGCAAATTCTCCTGAGTAGCGATGGTCCGATGAATAATGTTCTGAAATTTAAACCTCCAATTACAATGCAAAGAACACACGCCGACAAGTTCCTCGCTGGGCTCCGTCGAGCGTTTGCAGAACTCTGCTAAAACTTAGAGATTAGATGTGGTAAGATGGTGACCTGCACCCTAAAACCGAGTCTATTCTCTATCCGAGTTATCCCATAGGATGGCGAGATGTGGAAGCTAAAACTAGATGATTGATTGTTCGAAACTTGACCCGCGAGGTCATTGGGGCGAGATAGCACGAGTGTCAATTAGACTTTGATCTCATCTTGTAGTGGGAATTGTCAAAATTTAAATTCACTCGTTTTCGTCCAACACATCGCGTCCATGTCGTTGAGCGAATTCTGTGTCCCGCCCTCGAGAACGAAAGACCAACTCTCACGATGGAGTAGTCTAACGAGCCTGCGACCTTTGCAGCCAAGCCGGTCCGGTCATGGCCAATATGATGGCCAATACCTCAAACACTCGATGAAAAACATCACGGGGCCGGGGATGTGTGCAGACGTATGGCAAGAATTCGGTAAACACGTTCGCCAGTATAACATCACAGCATTTTTGGTGACATGGGGTTTCGGTTCGACCTATCTGCGAGATATACTGTGACGGAACTTGCCTTGGCAGTGTCGCCGGGCATCCCAAATGGAAAATATCAGATGAGCACATTCCACTTCGCCACGACAGTTGACGACCTTGCCGGCGCCGAGTACTTTTATGGCACGGTGTTAGATTGTACTCCAGGCCGGTCCGCAGACACTTGGACAGACTTTGACTTCTTCGGCCATCAGATTTCGCTCCACCGTGGGCAGGTGGTCACCGATCGGCTGACCGACTCGCAAGTTGCCGGGAGTGCTGTGCCGATTCCACACTTCGGTGCCGTCCTGCCTTGGGACACCTTCGATCAACTCTTGGCGCGATTGGACAAGTACGATGTTAAGTTGCTGATCCCCGTCAAGCTTCGATTCCCAGGTCAGCCTGGCGAGCAGCGATCCTGTTTTCTTCGTGACCCGGCCGGGAACGCACTGGAGTTCAAGACGTTCAAAAACCCCAGCGATGTCTTTGCGCATTAATCCCCTCGGCGCTCCCTCCTGCCGTGGTTTGAGTCAATACCCTTGAGACAGATCAGTCTTATTCCATCGACTTGATTTAGGGAAGCGCCTTGATCTGTGGTCGATCTGGTGTTCCGATGGACTGTACAAAGGTACGCAATTCAGGGAATCCGGGCTGCGTCTCAAAAAAGCGGATCTTCTGCGCGACGAGTGAATCGTTCTCGGGTAACCGATCAACCAACAGATAGGTAGTGAAGGTTTCAACGACCTCCTCGTCGCCAGGATTTCGCTCGGCATACGAGGTGACGAAGTTACCATCGAGTGCCGGCGAGCCATCCTCTGAGTAGTCATCGGGTTCTTCACGACGTTTCGGCTGGGGCATCATGTCGCCATCAAAGGCTTGAGAAAAAAGCTCGATTGCGTTACTACGCAGGCAGATGTAATGTCCCATCTCGTGGACAAGTGTCCAATCGAGTGTCTTGCGCCGTGCAGTAAGTGGGCGCGTCGGCCGGTCATAATCATCTTGCTCCTCGATCACGTAGCGGGCGACGGAAAAACTAAAGCCCGTGCGACCTAGATCGTTCTTGCCATCTCCGCTGAATTGCCCCGCCCACCGACGCCCGGGGATCAGATTAAACTGGACGATCTCATCGCGCATCACAGCAGGGAACAATTCGACGATCCGCGCCCAGCACGCCTGCCCCAACATTTCTGCGCTCTGTTCTGGGGTGTGTCGGCTTACCAAGCGATCTCCCTGGACTTCGAAAACGGCCTCATATCGATCCATTGCGGGGTCCGACGAGGAGGCATCTGATACTACAGGCGGGGTATTCATGCTGGTGCATCCCCAATGGCCTATAAGAGGGAGGAGCAAGAGAAAAATGGAAAATCGCTGCCAGTTTGTATAATTCATGATGAGTCGCTTACTTAGCCAGAAATACTGTAAGACGGGGCAAATCTTATAGAGAAGACTTCCGCATTATAGTAGACTCTATCACTCGCCGCGTCACATGAACTCAGGTAAAGGAACCACAATCATCCCTATACACGCCCACAATAGGGGCCATAGCTCAGTGGTCTGTAATTGACCTGCTCCCAAAAAAAGTAGTCCGCTTTTATGCGAGTAATCATGTGGAATGAGCTTTTTGAATCAGAGAGTCCTGACCCGCTCGCTGACCCGCTTTGAGTCCAAACGAGTCCACCGCAGTCCCTCCGAAGCTTCAATAACAGCATTTAAAGGCTGATAGGAAGGCAAGTGCCTTGCATGGCATGCAAGAGGTCGTGAGTTCGACTCTCATCGTCTCCACTTGTTTCAGGATCAAGAAAACGCCGCTGGTATTGAACCAGTAGGTTTTTTTGATGGAGTGAACGAGTTGGTGCTTATGGGTTGGGATCGTATATCGAACGAGTTTGCTTTTCGACTACTCCTGTAACCATCGCAGACGGGCGAGGGTGTGATCCCGAAGTCGGCTTCGGCTTGATTCGTCGAGGGATAAGTCTTTGGGAATTCGACGCAAGCATTCTTTGTAGGCTTTGATGGCCGCTCCGGTTTCATTGAGTTGGGAGTTCACTTGTCCCAAGACATCCCATGTGCGGGCGTTCGTGGGATGCATTTCAGTGAGAGAAACACACAGTTCTTGCGCGGCTTCAGGATTCATGAACTTTAGAAGACTCACGGCGATTCTGTTTAAGCGATCGCTGTTCACTATGGGATTTTTTGGATCTGCTTGATAGATTCTTTGGTAACTCTGGATGGCTTTCGTGGTATCTCCTCGGAGTAGATCTTGCACGGGCCAGGACTCATGGATTGTCATCTGTTGTGCGCGTTGGCCTGGGGCATAGCTCATCGTCAAAGAGTCAGGGTTTCTAGATTTATTTCGATTGAAATCAATGTGGAACTCAGTGCCAATAATTTGAAAGCGGTGATCGCCGAGAGGTGCGAGCGGCATTTTGGGATAGGGCAGTTGCTGAACCATAAGCCGGCCTTCTCCTATGGTTATGAAGGCGACCTCGTCTGGACTAAAGGCATACTCTCCCGTATATTGACTCAACTCATTGTGAGAAAGAGGGATCTCTTCGAGTGGTTTGTCAATCATGTCGGGCCACCCGTAGACTTTGGCGACTGCTCGGATCAGGTCTTGGCAAACTTCGAACCCCATCTCTCCATTGGTCATCACGATGACACCGTTTCCTCCGCTGAAGCTTGCGCGAAAGTCGCATTTGAAGCCTTGGTTTGAGCCCGAGTGTCTGAACCATTTCTCCCCACCGAACTCTGTGATAAAGAGTCCAAGAGCAGCTCTACTAAAGACGGGGGTCAGCATTTGCTTGCCTGATTCGGGGGTGAGTACTTGTCCGCTATTGCTTTGTGCAACCTGCTGTATTTCGAGTACAAACTTTGCAAGGTCGGTTGGTGTGGTCCAGAGCCCGGCTGGGAACTGCTCTGGATAGACGTGAAAGCCGCCAGATATTCTTCTGCCACCATGGTCGTGAGCGGCGCTGTGATTGGACCATTTGTCTACTGCGAGTGGTTGTTCGTATGTACTTCTGGTCATCCCGAGCGGGTTGAACACATTCTCTTGCATTAGGGTGTTGAAATCTTGGCCTGTGAGATCGGTCAGGGCGATTTGGAGCATGGTGCTGCCGCCGCCGGAGTAGCGGTATCTCGTGCCTGGCGTCTCGATTTGTCGGAGCGATTCACTATTGCCCTTTCCTGTAAGCAGTTCGGCGGCAGTGGGGATCGGTCCGCCGTTCTTGTAGCCTGCAAAGCCGTCGACATTGAGGCCGGCGGTATGGTTCAGGATATTGCGTGCAGTGACCTCGCCCTCAAAGTCGGCTTTTGGGAGTTTGTAGGAAGTGAGAAGGCTTTGGATTGGCGCATCGAGATCGAGTCGTTTTTCTTGAGCAAGGCGCATGGTTGCGAGCGCGGCGACTGGTTTGGAGATTGATGCTGCTTGGAAGAGGGTTTCAGTTGTTACGGGGAGACCACTGGTTTCATCTCGAACGCCGTATCCTGCGGCCCAATCAATCTTTCCATTGTGAATCACAACGATACTGACACCCGGGACATCAAGAATACGCATTCTGTCAGCGATGTTGAAAGAGTGTCCATTGGCCCATGTATTTGTAATGAGTCCTGATTCAACTGCGGCTTGTCGTTTCTTTGGTGTGTCAAGTTCCGAATGAATGGTGCCAGAGTCTTGCAAAGCAAAGCTGCATGTACACAAGAGCAGCACACATATGATTGAGAGGCGAATGGTCATCGATTTGGTTCCTTGTGTGTTGTATCTCGTGACATGAAGAGTTGAGTGAACTCGGGCATTACTTGTCACTACCCATTGAAGTAGTACATTCTTGAGTTGGAATAGTTGCTTCATCAATCGGTCTGGTGTCCGGGGATTGCCAAGTCGTCTTGGTGCGGGTTGTTGTCGCTGTGATCAATGCCTGAATGGGCGTTTCGGCTGAACTCAATGTTTATCCAAAACAAATAGATGAATCCATTCGATGCATGGCCTGCAAGGGGTCGTGAGTTCGACTCTCTTAGTCTTCATACAAAGATGTCAGTGCACCTATTAGAAGCGAATGGTATGGTGTGGCCGCGTATGACTGGATGATTGGCGTCTCAGTAATGGGAATGCGAGCAATACATTCGGGTGGTGTGCTTCTGCTCCGAATGATTGGATTGTTGTTGTAGAATAGATCCATCACTCGATATTGATTGATCGAACCATTATTTTCTAAAAGGCCAAATGGGAATATTAACTGGCTGGGTGATATCGTGTCTTAAACTGAGCATAGATGAGTACAAGAGTGTTGAACATCACGGATCTGCATGTCATCCCGGAGATCGGCGGTGAAATTTATGGTGTTGATTCGTATATGTCTCTTGAGCGTGTAGTTGAGCGTGGGCTTTCCTTGAATCCTGATCTGGTTATTGTGACCGGAGACATGGTTGAGCATGGAGATACCGAATCGTACAACCGGGTTCGCCATCTTTTGAGCTCCTTTGATCTGCCTGTCTTTGTATTGCCGGGCAATCATGATTTACCCGAACGCATGAAGCATGATCTCTGTGGAGGGAATATTCACTGTGTAGATTTTTACGATCATGATGGATGGCGATTGATCTTTCTTGATTCGCATGTTGAGGGTAAGGGCTATGGCAAGCTCTCTGCGGATCAGCAACTGATGATCCACAAGGCGCTCGAAGAGTCGTCTTCACTTCAGGTGCTTGTTGCGCTCCATCACACTCCGATTGCTCCTTGCCCTTCTTTTAACTGTCAACTCACTGGCGCACGGGAGTTTCTCGAAGACCTTTCGTTGTGGCCCAATGTGCGTGCTGTTCTTGCGGGGCATGCGCATGTTGAGTGTGACGCAAGATACAAACATATACATGTGATGACCACACCAGCTACGAGTGCGCAGTGCGTCCATGAGCCCGCAGTTTCTTGCAAGGATCTTGTCGATTTCCAGGCTTCCCATCATCTCGATCCCTCGAAACACGGCTTCCGAATTCTTGATCTTGAATCAGATGGGACATTCCGCTCGGAGGTTCACTGGGTATTGAATCCAGATACTCAGGAGGTCCGGGGTTGAAACAGGCATTGGTGGGTTTCCATGGCGCGTGGGTTCAGGGGCTGCGATGCCGGTAAGCGTTATCGTTCTGGTTCTTATGGCGGCTCTTTTTCATGCGATATGGAATGGGCTGATCAAGAGCGGTGACGACCCATTGATGGAGAGCATGCTTTTATGCGTATCTTGGATAGTGATCTGTGTGATTCTGATCTCAGTTTTGCCGATTCCCGATAGGCAAAGCTGGCCGTATATATTCATGGCGGTCATCATCCATGTCTGCTACTTTCTGTTGCTTTCCAAGAGTTACAGCATGGGGGATTTCAGTGCTGTGTATCCTGTTGTGCGTGGTTTGCCTCCTCTGATTGTGCTGCTTGTGAGTGTGTTGTTTATTGATGAGCCGCTGAGTTTGTCAGGTGCTGCCGGGGCATCTTTGATCGCAGCTGGGGTTTTGGCGCTTGAGTTTGGGAACAGATGCAGATCTATCAAGATGCTCTTCTTCGCTTTTTTAACAGCGTTGATGATTGCTTTTTACACGGTGGTCGACGGGCTGGGCGCTCGTAAAAGCGGGCATAGCACCAGCTTCTTCGCATGGTTTACATTGCTTCAGTCGATCATCTATGTAGCGATTGTGTTTCGTACTCGAGGCAGAACTAAGTGCATCAAGCAGATTCGGAGTAAGTGGAAAGTCGGATTCCTGGGGGGCTTGATGTCCTTTACAGGGTATGCGGTTGTGTTGTGGGCAATGACCAAGGCGCCCATTCCACTTGTATCTGCGCTCAGAGAAACATCGGTCCTCTTTGCAAGCGCCATTGCAGTCGTTTTTTTGGGCGAGCCAGTTCGGAAGAACCGGATTCTCTCAGCGGCATTGATCTTCGCTGGGATCCTGATATTGAAATAGATCATAGAGTCTCGCCCGCTTATAGATCCGATTTCGTTTAGACGAGTCTGATCCGAATCATCGATATCAGTCTTTTTGTCATGCTTGAGTTTGCGAGTCTCGCAGTGTTCATCTTCATGTGCAAAGTGCAAATGAAAGTGCAGCGACTTGGCGCTCTCTAATAATCCGAGATTGGACATGTATAGAAAAGACTCATGTGTCAAGATCGTGGCATTCGGCAGTTGGCGGTCGAGCGTGAACGATCAGAAGCCATGTTCTCAGCGAATGAAACTTGCATGTACATTCGTTCTTTACTCCATGCGGAATTTACGAATAAAGTGAAATTTTAAGGGACAAAATAATCCCCCCTAATTCGTGTGGTATGTGTTGTACATGTGTTTCTACGAAGCATGCATAGGGTTGATTTTGGAGGTGTAGGGTCATTGATTATGATGATCCCGGTGAACCCCGATACTCTGGATACAAAGCCCACTGATCGGAGACACTATGAATACTCAAGCGAATCCTCTTTCGATGTTCAAAATAAGGTATGATTTTTGGTTGATGATTATCGCTTTTGCACTCGTTCTCAGTGTTGTTTGGATCAGTAAATCGTGTTGGAGAGTCAGTCAGTTGAGGAACAGCATTGTGAGTGATGCGCTGATTGAAGAAGCCAGCCGGCTCGACAGTGATATTTACAGGATTGCGATGCCTGCTATCAATCGGGGTAGAATTATATCTGTCGCGCCAAGCACACACGAAGCATTACGTCAAGGAGACAGGGAACTGCTCACCAAGGTTTGCAATTTCACGATTAAAAACTCGACTGAAATAGATGCTGTTGCTTTGTTCAGTCCAGAGGGTGAAATTTTAGCAATCAATACCGTGTATGCTGATGGAACGAAAATACAGGATAAGCGTGTTGAGACAATACTTGGGATGTCATTTGATAGCAGGGAGATTATCCAATCTTGTGCAATTAACGACACGGTTATCGAAGCGCTTGAGTTCCAAACGAAATGTGATATCACTCCTGCTTTCTTTGATTCTACCGGGCTTTCAATCGCTCATTCAGTTCCCATTTTTTCTGATTCGGGTGAGCTGCTTGGGATAGTGAGTACTCGTTTGAGATTTGATAGAGTTTTGGGCATCATTCAAGACAGGGAGTTCGCGGAGGGGAATGCAGAGTTTATGTTCGTTACGGATTCAGGAGGATACTTCGATGAATCCGTAAATGCTGGGTCAGAGCCTCCCATCCCGTTTCAAGTGATCGGGGATGCAATCGCAAAAACCAAGGGGGATTCGAATAGAACTTCCATCAGTCTTAGCGAGAATCATGTTCTGACTTTGTCAAAATTCACGGAACTTGAGACGCTCGAATCGGGCGGGATTTACTCGTGTGTGAGTGTTCCTCGATCATGGTTCGATGAACAACAGCGGGATCAGATGTTTGCAGCAGCGACTCCGGCTGGTGTTCTGGCGGTGGTTTTCTTGCTCAGTGGCCTTGGTCGGTATCACACCACGAGGGTTCTGAAAGAAGCGGAGTCAAAGATTGTCATTGCTGAGCGTCTTGAGCTTGCTCTTACGGGTTCACAGGATGCAATCTTTGATTGGGACCTTGAGCAAGACACTATCTACTTTGCTCCCAAATGGGCGGATCTGCTCCGGTGTGATGTAGAAGATATTGGTGATTCGTTTGAAACGATTCTCAATAGGGTAGCGTCCCGAGATTTCCACCAAGTTGAAAGCGGAATGAGTTCATTCATTAAGGAGGGAGCAGATTCCATTGAGATGGAGTTCCGTTTGATGGCAAACGATGGCAGTGTGCACTGGGTATTGCTCCGCGCAGCAGCCAATCGTACTGATCGTGTAGCCAATCGCATATTTGGATCTGTTGCTGATATTACGAGCTTGAAAGCTGTGGAAGAAAAGATGCGGCAGATGCTTCATCATGATCAGCTTACAGGTCTTGCAAGTCGTTCAAAATTCATCGAAGAGCTGGGGTATGCGTATACTCGAAGCCATCATTCGGATGCACAATGCGCGGTCTTGTTTCTCGACTTTGACCGATTCAAGCTTGTTAACGATACACTGGGACACAACATTGGCGACGAGCTACTAAAGTCTATCGCTCAGCGTTTGGAATCATTCACCGAAAGCAGTGACACGGTTGCGCGCTTTGGTGGTGATGAGTTTGTGATCTTACTGAACAAGATTGATGAAAATCGGAATGCCGGAGCTGTTGCGGGAGATATTTTGAGAGCCTGTGCTGAGCCGCATGTAATTCACGGGCATCGGCTTATCAGCACAGCAAGTATAGGTCTAATCTGTTCCAACAGATCATGTGATGGTCCCAATGGTATGCTGCGTGATGCGGATGCTGCGATGTACCAAGCTAAATCCAATGGGCGCGGGTGTGTTGTGGAGTTCGATGAAGCGATGTACAGAGCAACACTCAAGAGATTTGAACTCGAAGAAGATCTTCGTGATGCTGTGGAGGACAACCAGTTTTCTTTATTCTACCAACCAATTATGGATTTGGAGTTTGGTAACCCGATCGGGGCGGAAGCCCTTATTCGTTGGAATCATCCGGAAAGGGGCATGATCTCGCCCGCCGATTTTATACCGATAGCTGAGGAGACGAACCAAATCTACTCGCTTGGCGGATGGGTTATTCATGAAGCGTGCCGGCAGGTGAGCGAGTGGAAGCGGGCGGGTGTCATTCATGGTGATTTCAGGGTCAGCATCAACTTGTCAAAGATTCAACTTGCAACACCTGGGTTTGTAGAGGATTTGTGTAGTGCTGTTTCACAAGCAAACCTGCAGCCGAGTGAACTCAAGCTTGAGGTTACCGAAACAACAATCGTTGATAATCGGTCAGATATTGCGAGTGTGTTAAAGACTTTGCAGAGCCTTGGGTTTGTGATCATGATGGATGACTTTGGCACCGGGCATTCATCGTTAAGTGGACTTCATGCTCTTCCAATCGACGAGCTCAAAATAGATCAGTCGTTTATTCACGCTAAGAATGCGGATAGGAATCTGATTGCCATCACTTCTTCTATAGTGAATCTGGCTAAGAACTTGAACCTTCGTACTGTTGGGGAGGGGATTGAGACTGCTGATGACGCGACTCTCCTCAAGGATTTAGGGTGCATGTATGGTCAGGGCTACTACTTTGCGAGACCATTGCAGGCCAATGATTTTGTTGATTGGCTGTCACAAAGATCGCTTAAAAAAGCTGCGTGATATCTCTAAGAGTTAGCTAGAGTTTTTGAAATGCTAGTCGATTCATGATGCGCCAAGTGTACGGTTCAGTTTAGTGTGCTTAAGCATCAGTTTGCTGCTGGATACAGGATCGTCCTGGTACAGTTTGCTTATGTTGGTGTTTATGGTTTGTGAACAGGGTGTTATATCGGTTCATAGATCTATGGGAATTTGTCTCTCTGTGCTTTGTGCTCGCTGCGCTGGAAAGGTTTGGCTTGATGGATTTGGTCATTCGCCTATTTAAAAACCCCGTCTGTGTAGACGGGGTTTCTTGTACTAATCTCGATTCTAGAGCTGATTAGCGTCTGCGGCGTGCGCCGACAAGTCCACCAAATCCGAGCAGCGCCAGTGCGCTTGGAGCGGGCACTTCTGTGAGTCTCAATTCCATGGTGCCTGGGGTACCCAGTGCAAACCAGTCGGTGAGATCAAGTGTGACCGAGTTGGTTGTGAAGCTGAGCTGCGCGTCGGTCACTTCGGGGATGGTGCTGATCAGAGCAACATCGCCGATTCCTGCGCCGAAGTCGAGGTCGCTGAAAGTCAGCATGCCGAACTCGCCGAGAGCGGTGTCGAATGCCATGCTGATGGTGGTTTCACCGATATCGATGGATTCGCTTGCAAAGAGGAACGCGCCCCAGTTGGTTGAGAAGTCGCCGCCTTGGAGTTCAACTCCTGGTCCTACGACAACGCCGACATCTGAGAGGTTGATTCCACCGACGAGATCAACATTGACGCTGTCTCCGAACAGTGTTGCGCCTGCGTTTGCAGCGCCTGCACAGAGTAGTAGTGCAAAACCTGAGCTGAGCATGTTTTTCGTGTTCATTGTTCTTCCTTTTCTCTTCCTGTGCTCCGGACGGGTTGGCGACAAGCCGAGCTCGTGTGTGTGGAGCTGTTCTCTGATACTGTTTTAACAGAGTGCGGGCAAAACATCAAACAATTTGTAGAATTATGTCGTTATTGGTTGGCAAAACACCATGTTTGCGCTTTGGTTGTGTAATTAGGAAGGTAATTGTTACGCAATTACACTCCTAATTACGTATGTTCATTGTTGCTCTGGGGGGGTGAGATGGGGATTTGGTGTTGGTGTTGGTGTGGGTCGTTGGTGAGTAGCAATGGTGTTCCGCTCTTGCTATCAAGTCGGAGGGGGTTCTCAGACTCTGCTCGTCTGATAATGAGATCAATTATGAAGAACACATCTGGTTCTTTGTTTCGTCTTTGAAACCTGCTTTTTCAAGCGCTGTTTCTGTGGTATAGATAAGTTATGGAGAGATCACCTCACGAGATTGCAATACAAGCTTCGAAGTTATCCGGAGCAGAGCGCGATACATATCTTGATAGCGTATGTGATTCAGACACTGAACTCCGCAGGCAAGTACTCACAGTGCTTAGTCATCAAGAGTCGCAGACTATGGAGCTCTCGAGCGATGGAGAGAGGGTGTCGTCGGGTGGACAGCTGATTCTTGAAGTTGGTGATTGGTTTGGGACTTTTTTGATTCAAGGCATGCTCGGGCGCGGAGCTATGGGCACCGTGTACCTCGCGGAACAGCAGAACCCAAAGCGTTCGGTTGCGCTCAAGATTATGAATGTGGAGCTGATGACCGAGCTCGGGCGTCGCCGATTTGATCTTGAAACTGAGTCGCTGGCAAAGCTCAAACATCCGGGTATCGCAACGATCTACGAATGCGGCCAAACCGAGCACGATGGTCAGCATCATCCATATTTCGCGATGGAATATGTTAGAGGTCAAGAACTGGATCAATATGCCCGTGGACTTGATCTGCGTGAACGCATCGCGCTGCTGCGGACCATCTGTGAAGCGATCGAGCACGCTCACCTCCGAGGTGTCGTGCACCGTGACCTCAAGCCGGCCAACATCGTGGTGGATGAAGATGGACGCGCGAAAGTATTAGACTTTGGAGTAGCCAAATCTCTTGAGCAAGACACAGGTGTGAAAGAGCTTGTTGGCACAATTTCGTATATGAGCCCGGAGCAACTCAGGAGAGAAGCGGATATAGATCTGCGGACCGATGTGTTCTCGCTTGGTGTGATGATCCATGAGATTCTGACAGGGAAAATGCCGAACCGTCTCAAGGGGATGACCGTTGCGGATGTGATCGAAGTCGTTTCTGTTCCTGTGCGAATTGATACCAATGACCTCGATGCTGAGCTTCGATCGATTGTGCAAAGATCGATGCATCCTGATCGTGAAGAGCGGTATGGGGCTGCGTCTGAGCTTGCGAATGATCTCCGCAAGTATCTTGATCTAGAGCCTGTCGAAGCGATGGAGGGGGGGCGATGGTACCGGGCGCACAAGTTTGTTACTCGCAACAAAGCACTGGTCGCTTTGTCGTGTTTGGTGTTGATGGTCTTGGTTTCAGGGGTGGTAGCTGCGAGTTACCAAGCAGCCCGTGCCACCAAAGGCTGGGCGACTGCTGAGACTGAGCGTGCGTCAGCAGAAACCGCACGCGCGCACGCGGAATCTGAGCGTGGTCGCGCGATTGCTGCGAATCGATTTATGGTTGATATGCTGATAACAGCAGATCCAGAGTCGTCACTTGGCAAGGATCTCACGGTTCTTGAAGTGCTTGACACCGCAGCTCTGACGATTGGTACGGATCTAAGCGAGTATCCGAGTGTGCACGCGACGATCCGGATGGCGCTGAGTAATACATACCTGGGTCTGGGTGATCTCTCAGCTGCTGAGCTTCATGCTCGTGAGATGGTCCGGGTTACTCGAGAATCGTTGGGTGATGATGATCCGTTGACCGCAGATGCAAAGAGTACCTATGCATTGGTGCTGACTGAGTTGGGCAGGTACGACGAAGCTGAACAGCTGCTCAATGAAGCGGAAGTGGTCATCCGGTCACTTGATATACCGGTGGAATATGCGAAGCTTCGGAGCTCGATTGCCCGGATTCATCACATGCGAGGTCAGCATGATCAATCGCTTGCCCAATGGGAAGAGTGTGAGAATATTCTGATCAAAGAGCTTGGCCCGAAACACAAGGAGACCATTGTTGCGATGCATAATCGTGGAGTGGCGCTCAAGGACATCGGTCGGCTTGCTGACAGTGAACAGGTCATGTCGGATGTCATGGATTTGAGGCTAGAAGTCTTTGGAGCTGATCATCCTCAAACGCTGGTCGCTCGTGATGTCTATGCGAGCGTGATCCAGAAACAGGGGCGTGATCTAGAAGCTATTGAGATTTTCCGTGATAACAGTGAGCGTTGTATCCGTGTTCTGGGTGAGGACCATTTCAGGACTCTGCTTTCGATGGGGAATTTGGGAGCAGCTTTGATCCAGGTTGGTGAACTCGACGAGGCTGAGGTACTCACCAAACAAGCTCTTGAGGGGCATCGTGTCCGGTTTGGGAGTGAACACTCCAAGACATTGGTGCTCATGGGCAATCTGGCGTATCTGCTTGAGGATCAAGGAAAGATTGAGGAAGCGGCTTCGCTCTATCGCGAAGTCATCGATATCCGTGAGCGTGCATCTGGTGGTATGGATCCTGAAACATGGTCCCCGATCAACAACCTTGCGATGCTTTTGATCAACAACGATGGGCTGGAAGAAGCGGAGGGGTTGTTTGCGAAGCTGATCGGGATGTGTGAAGCGATTCTGCCTCCGAATCATTACTATCTGGCGATTTTCAGAGACAACTATGGCGAGTGTCTGACCAAGGTGGGCAAGCACGACCAAGCTCAGCGTATCTTTGAGTTGAGCTATCCGGTCATTGAAGCAACATTTGGGACCGAGCACAAAAGGACACAGAAAAGCAGAGACCGGATTGATGCTCTTGAATCTGCTCGGAATCAACGGTCATGAGATAAGTGTCAGATTGATCAAGAAAAAAGTATGAGAACGGTGCATTGGGTGGTAAAGTGGTGCTTTAGCATCTGAGTTGGTTGCATGAAGGAGCGAGAGAATGAGTATCAACGCTGATCGATGTATGGATT
This sequence comes from Phycisphaerales bacterium, assembly GCA_045105315.1. GTDB lineage: Bacteria > Planctomycetota > Phycisphaerae > Phycisphaerales > UBA1924 > UBA1924. The sequence goes on from JBGCDI010000063.1 coordinate 16,498, forward strand.
CTGTTCTGACAAAGGGACGGATTTTACTTATTGCCGGGGGGTGCTGTGGGCTTGCTCAGTCTGGGTATGCTTCAGATCCGGTTGTTTTTGTTGAGCAATCGGGCGCGGTTGGTCTGAGTCATACCCATCAACGCGTGGATAACCTGGTCGGTATCGAGTACATGGCATCCGGGGGGGCGGTTGGTGACTTTGATCGCGACGGGGATCAGGGTCTGTTTGTGGTGGGGGGGTCAGCAGGCGTTGATCTGCTCTACTGGAATGATGGGGCTGGGAACTTTACCGAAGGCGGAGCAGCAGCGGGGATCGACCGATCCCATCGAGGTACCGGGGTGTCGGTCGGAGATTATGACAATGATGGTGACCTTGATGTCTATGTCACTTCCCAAGGGACATCTGCTGAAACGCTCAAGGGACAGAATATTTTATGGTCGAATAATGGGGATGGGACATTCACGGATGTAACCGCAGCTGCGGGAGTTGCAGAAAACAACCAGTTTACCGGAGACGCATTTTCATCCGCATGGGGAGACTACGACCTGGATGGGGATCTGGATCTTGCGGTTGCTGGGTGGTTCGGGGGGAACTGCTTGTTTGCGAACAATGGAGACGGCACATTTACCGATGTCACACTCGCATCGATCGGTGCTGACATGAGCATCGTTCGCGGGTTTGCTCCAAAGTTTGTCGATATGGATGGAGATCTCTATCCCGAGATTCTCTGGGTATCAGATTTTTATACATCCAGATACTTAGTGAACAATACAGACGGGACCTTTACTGATCAGACTGTTGTTTCAGGAACTGGGCTGGATTCAAATGGGATGGGTAATACCTTTGGTGACTTGAATAATGACGGTCGGCTGGACTGGTACGCGACAAGCCGGGTACCACCAGGGGGGCCGTCTCCGAGTGGATCGGGCAATATGTTCTACCGCGCGACCGGGGTTGATCATGTGTATGAAGAAGTTTCTGTGCAGACCGGGTGCAATAATGGGTACTGGGGTTGGGGCGCGACCGCGATGGATTTCAATCAGGATGGTTGGCTCGATCTGATTGCTACCAATGGATACAACGGCAACTATGAGATGGATCCAACTGTCTTCTATGTAAACGATGGCACCGGCAACTTCATCGACAGCGCTCTGGCAAGTGGGATCACGGACACCGGACAAGGGCGCGGGTTGCTGAATGTGGACCTCGAGAACGATGGTGACCAAGATGTCTTGATCTTCAATAACAACCAGCCGATGGTGTGTTTGAGAAATGATTCCGTAGGCGGCGCATCAATTACATTGATGCTTGATACCGGATCAGTTGACGGGCTGGCTCCCGATGGGATCGGAACACGGGTTGAGCTCACATCTGGCGGGATGACCCAGGTTCGGTATGTTTCAGCTGGGTCCAACTATCTTGCTCAGTCTGAGCTGTCCGCGCACTTTGGTATCGGGGATGATGAAGCTGCGGATATATTTATTCGGTATGCGGATGGTTCCACCGAGTCGCTGGTGGGTGTGTCCCCCGGGAGATACACGATCACTGCACGCGAATGTCTTGCGGATTTCGCGGTATCGGGATCATTGAACTTCCTTGATGTTTCTCAGTTTCTGAGCCTCTTTAGTCAGGGTCATCCTCAAGCGGACCTGGTGGCCGACGGTTCATTGAACTTCCTCGATATCTCAGCGTTTCTTGCTGCGTACGGGACGGGTTGCAACTGAGAACCGTCTTTTTTGATCCCGGACAGTTCGTATTGCTCTAGGTCAATCGATAGATCGATTCAAAAAAGTGATGGCCGCGTTCCTTACGGTACGCGGCCATCACTTTGAGAAGGAACTGATTTGTCTGTGGACGCGTCAGGCGCATCCGTTTGGGCGATTAGGCAGCGTTCTTGATCGTGTGGTCTATCAACCTATTGAGATTCGAAGGGTCCTGACCATTGGCGAGCTGCTCGAGGAGCTGGTTCGCGTTGGCAAGCGGGATCATCGAATCGATCGGCATTGAAGCGGGTGCTGAAGAAGCATGCATTGAATCAGTGTGTTGATTCGGGCTGGTGCCAGAAGTATGCAGTGTGGATGGTGCCAACTTATTAGCTTCGCTGGCTTCAGATCCGAGTTGTGGTGATTGATTGTCCATGCTCAGGTGATCGGTGATTAACCGATGTCAGTTGAGCGATTGGTCTGTGCGCGGAACAATAAATACCAAGTTTTTAAAACATGTATTCACTGAGTGATTGAGAGATTCGGAAGGATGGAAATCTGAGGTCGACGCTACGGCGTAGTCCAGATTCCTGAGCCTGTTTTGTATGGGGTCACGCCTTTGCGTGCTCGGGATCGATTCTCTTCTGAAAGGGACTTGTGATCGTTTCCCCACTCGACCTTTGCTTGTCCCAGGAGTGTTCCCGACGCGAACGCGAGGTCGATTTGGGCGATTTGGTAATCCACGATCGCGCGGATCTCCGCGAGACGGGCGGTTGCGAGGTTCGCATCCGCATCAAGCACAATGGTTGAGGTGGATCGTCCGACATCAAACTGACGCTTCTCTGCTTCGAGCAATCGAGCGTTGAGCAGGACTGATTCGCGGGAAGCGAGGATCCGGTGCCAGGTGCTTTCGAGATTGTCGACCGCGTTGTAGACCTCGGTGGTGATGGATTGCCTGCGTGCATCGCGTGTGGTCAGGGACTGGAGTCTGCTGAGTATCGCTTGGGCGATTGATGCTTTGGCTTGTTGATTTCCCCCGATCGGGAACTCCGCGTTGAGACCGATTGACCAGTCTTCAAACTCGTTCTGGGCAAGGATATCGTAGGAGTTTCCGAGGGATCCAGCGAGCCCGTTGATGCGGTAGGTGTAGTTGAGGGCGAGGAGGGGGAGCTTCTGGTTTTCTGCAAACGCGATTTCAGCAGCTTGACGAGCAAGCGTGATTTCGAGTTCGAGCATTTCCATCCGGTTGTTGATGGCTGCGGAGGTCAGTGCTTCCAGGTCATAGACATACTCGACGGGATCTGGAGCGGACTCGGTGAGCACCCGGGTTTTGGTGTCCACGCTGAGTCCGGGCATATTGATGAGGTCTTTGAGTGTGCGCTGCTGGAGTCTGACATCGTTTTGAGCCAGGATGATCGCTTCAACCCGGTCTGCGACTCCTGATTGTGCGCGGACGACATCGACTTCGGTTCCGGTTCCTGCGGCACGACGGCGCTGCGCGGATTCGAGTTGATTGTTTGCCACGATGTGCTGTTGCTCGACGACTTCGAGTGCTTTGGTTGATGCGTACAAACGCCAGTAGGCGCGGTCCACATTGGCTAGCGTGCGAATGACTTCGAGCTTGGTTTGGGCGAGTGATGTTTGGCGGTTGAAGTCTGCGATCCGCAGCGCGTGCGTAGTCGCTCGGCGTCCTGCGCCGCGGAGAAGGTTGTGCGAGAATGAAAGCTGAAGGTCAGAGGTCCACGCAGGATTGAGTGTCGAGAATGCGTTGTTGGTTGAGAACCGGTTGATGGGTGCGGAGACGGTGACGGTGCCGCCTGTCATGAGCGGGATCCGGATGCCGGGGGTGATGGATTGGTTTCTGGATTGTGAACCTTCGAGTGACGAGGCGGTGGGGGCGTCGATTTCCGACCAGTTTGCTTGGAGTGTGAAGACGGATTCGAATCGTGCTCGTTCTTCGTCGACGCGGAGTGCTGCGATCTCGGGCGCGATCAGGGTGGCGCTGAGACCGAGGTTGTTGGTGAGGGCAGCGGTCCGTGCATCACTGAGGGCGAGATCCATCTGTTCAACATTCGAATAATCTGTCTGGGCTTCTTGGAGCTTCTCGTTGGAGGTTTGGGCTGTGCTTTCTGGTGCGCGCTCGAGATTGAAGACGCCAATGCTTTGTAATCGTTCTTTGGTGGAGACGGTGGTTGTGTCTAACGGACCTGGCCCGAATGGGTTGGACATACACCCTGCGAGGGTCAGCATCAATGGGCATGCGGTGAGTGATGCTGCCAGGAGCAGTGAGCGGGCGGGCCGGGAGGAGTGTGTGTGTGTATTCATGTGCGTGGTGGTGTCTATGTGAGGCGTGTCAGCGTGAGTCGGTGTTTGCGGAAGCGGTGTACCGAACCTATTCATGGGTTTCATGGTTTCATGGGTCGGATAAACTCGGCCAGGTGCGTTGTTGAAACCTATTCGTGGCGGAGGGCGTCGATCGGGTTGAGTCGTGACGCTTTGATTGCGGGTCCCATTCCAAAGACAACGCCCACCATTGCGGAGAAACCGATTGCCAGGAAGATTGCGGGTTTGGAAATTTCTGTGCTTTCAAGCGCGGACAGTGCTGGTACATTGACCATGACTGCAACGGTACCGATCGCAAGGATGAGTCCAACAAGTCCTCCGATCACACACAAGACGACCGCTTCGACAAGGAACTGGCAAAGGACAATCGGAGGCTTTGCTCCCATTGCTTTCCGCAAGCCAATTTCGCGGGTGCGTTCTGAGACAGAGACGAGCATGATGTTCATGATCCCGATCCCGCCCACGACTAGCGAGATGCCGACGACTGTGCCTGCGACGAGTCCGATGACTCCTGCAACCGCGTTGAACTGCTGGATTTCGTCTTGGAGCACAAACATATCGAATGTGTTTTCGTCTTCTGGTTTGAGCTTGCGGTGGTTACGAAGGACGAAGCCAATTTCTGCTTGGGCATCTTCGGAAAGGTCGGGGGAGGCCATCTGGACCATGAAGTTGGTCCAGGTGTAGGGGTTCATCATTTTGTGTGTTGAGAATGGGATCAAGAGTTCGGTGCGTGCTTGTCCGCCGCCGAATCCGCCGGCGTCCTTTGTTTCGACGACGCCGATGATTAAGAATCTTCTGCCTGTGATGAGCAGGTAGTCTCCGGTCGGATCGGTGTCGAGTCCGAGTTCTTCGATGCCTTGATCGTTGATCAAGCAGACCTGCCGTCGTTCTTCATCGTCGATATCTGAGAAAGGTCGTCCGAAGAGGACCTGGCGGTCTTCGATGTTGTGCCAGTCAGGCCAGATCCCGGTGATGCGTACGGACGGGAGTCTCTTTTTACCAGCGGTGACTGGCCAAGAGTTGTTGCACACTGGCGTGAGGGTCTCGATCGAGGGGACCTTTGTTTTGTCGAGGAGGAGGTTTGCTTCGTAGACAGAAAGTTTGACATCTGACCAAGACATTACTGCTCGTTTGTCTTCTGGGACCTCTCCCCAGACCCACATTTTGCGGGCACCGAATTTTTCAAACTCACCAAGCACAAAGCCCTTCATTCCTGTGAGTCCGGACATGACTGAGATGACAGCCCACACCCCGATGATGATTCCCAGCGCGGTGAGCATTGAGCGTGTTTTGTTTGCCCATACCTGAGAGAGTGCGAGGAAGACGGTTTGCCACAAGAATCGCACGATCATTGAGATTGGTGACAAGAGGATGCTGGTCATTTTTTCACCTCGCTGGTCATCTGATCGGATTTAGAGTTGCCAAAGAGTCCTCGCTTGGGCTTCGCTTTGGCTTCTTCGATGAGTGCTTTTCTTCGAGCTTCGTCTGCTGCGGTGTTGATTTCAAACTCTGCTTTGGTGACTTCCGCGAGTGATCCTCTGCCTGAGGCCATCCGGTCTACCCAGTCTTGGTGGATTGGGTCGGTCTCGGTTGGGTGGTCAGAGATGATGCGTCCATCGCGCAGACGCACAATCCGGTCAGCATGACCCGCGACATCTTCTTCGTGGGTCACGACGATGATGGTTTGTCCGTTTGCATGGAGTTCTTTGAAGAGTTCGATGATTTCAACGGTTGTTTTCGAATCGAGATTCCCGGTTGGTTCGTCAGCGAGCAGGATGCTGGGGTCATTGACGAGCGCGCGGGCGATCGCGACGCGCTGGCGCTGGCCACCAGAAAGTTGGTTGGGCCGGTGGGTCATACGGTCAGAGAGTGAGACGAGTCCGAGTGATTTTTTAGCTCGTCTGCGAGCGCTGAATATGTGCTTGCGTGAATAAAGCATCGGGAGCATGACATTGCGGAGTGCTGATGCGCGGTTGAGGAGTTCGAAGGTTTGGAAGATGAATCCGATTTCTTCGTTGCGGACTCTTGCGAGCTGGGACATGCCGAGCTTGTGGGTGGGCTTTCTGTTGAGGACGTACGCGCCGTTGGTGGGTTTGTCGAGACATCCGAGGATGTTCATGAGTGTTGATTTGCCTGATCCTGAAGCGCCCATGATGGCGACGAACTCGTTTGTATGGATGTCTAGGTCAACGCCGTCGAGGGCGCGGACGGTTTCGTCACCGACCTTGTAATATTTTTTGAGCCCGCGGATCTGGATGATGGATCGTTCTTGAGCATGTGCTGGTTGTGTTGGACTTTTGCTCACGAATCGTCCTCTGTAGTTGTGTCGTCGATGGTTTCTTGATTCGAGTCCTCTGTAGCTGTCTCTGAGGTTTGGTCGTCTGATTCATCGGAAGACTCTGAGTCAGACTCTGAGTCAGATTCTGAGTCAGAGTCTTCTTCGGTTTCGATCTCCATGTCTCGGACATCCATGTCATGGCGGAGTGATACGAGGATGCGGTATGGGCCGATGATGACCTGATCGTCTTGCTCAAGACCAGAGATGATGACTGAGCTTGTGAGATCAGAGGCGCCGACTATGACGGGTGTTGCGATGGCCTTGTTGTCGACCAGTGTGTAGACGACGCGAGCAAAGGTTTTGTTTGGATCGATTTGGTCGTTGCCTTCGACAACTTCTGATGGGAGGTCTTCGATTCTGCGGTCGAGTACCGCTTGTGATGGGACAAGCATCGCGTCGTAGAAGTGCTCGACCGCGATGTCTGTTGATGCGGTGAGTCCGGTGAATAGTGTTTCCCCTTCATCAAGATTGATCGGGATTTCCACTTCAAAGGTACCGGTGCCATCACTAGCGACCTGGCGCTTGCGGGCGATGTTGGCGACCGCTCCGGTGTATGTGCGGTCTGTGTAAGCGTTGATGTAAATTGTTGTGTCTTGACCGACCTCGACGGGGGCGATGTTTGCTTCATCAACCGCTGCTTTGAGGAGCATTTCAGACAGATCCGCGATTTCCATGATCACGGATCCGGGGTTGTTGGTTGTTCCGACGATGACGGTTTCGCCCACTTCGGTGGAGAGCGAGATGACTTCACCGGAGATAGATGAGGTGATGTTGGTATTGTCGAGGTCTTTTTGAGCTTGCGCGATGCGCGCTTGGGCTTGCTCGATCGACGCTTCGATAAAGGCTTTGCTGGACTGGGCATTGAGGTACGCAGCCTGCGCTGAGTCGAGCTCGGATTTGGTTGCGTCACCGGTTTCTTGGAGAGATTGGAGTCGTTCATACTGCAATCGTGCGTTGATTAATGATGCTTCTGATCCGAGTAAGGAGGCTTCTTGTTGTTTGAGTCCCGCTTTCGCGCTGTCGAGGGCCGCGACAAGGTTCTGCGGATCGAGTCGCACGACGACATCGCCTTCATTGACCAGATCACCTTCACGGAATGGGAGAGCGAGGACCTTTGCGGAAACTTGAGACGAGATTTTAACGAGTGTCTTGGGTTCGATCGATCCCGGCGCTGAAACGGTGCGTTGGAGATCACCCATTTCAACGAGCTGAATCCGGACCGGGGTACCGATGGGTTCATCGCCTTGCTGACCCATGAGCCTTTTACCGGTTGGTGAGAGGACCACCATCGCGCCCGCGGCTGCGATGATCCCAATTCCGACAACACTGAAACCGATGATCTTTCCGAAACCCATGTGCGATATCCCCTGGAAGTAGTAGAGCTGGTGTGTGCGTGTGTTTTATGGGGGTTGGTGTGGTCAAGTTTCGCCAATTGTGGCAATCTTTGGAATCTCTAAGACAATTTATCAGATATCTCCGGAATCCGGGTCAGAAGTGGAGCATGGGACGCATTGGGATTGGAGAATCGAAGGAAGCAAGCGCAGCTCAGAGTCCGAGCTTCTCCGCAAGGTAGTCGGGGACTTGGTCGATCGCGATGCGTTCCTGGTCGAGGGTATCGCGGTGGCGGACGGTGACGGTGTTGTCGGTGAGTGTGTCACTATCAATAGTAAAGCAGAATGGGCAGCCCGCTTCGTCCATTCTTGCGTAGCGCTTGCCGATGGATTGCTTTTCGTCGTACTCGACGGTGCCCAGGTGACCGAAGCGTTTGCGGAGTTCTGCTGCGAGGGGGGCGGCGATCTCGGGCATGCCGTCCTTTTTGACGAGTGGGAAGACGGCGGCTTTGATCGGCGCGAGTCTTGGGTGGAACTTCATGTAGACGCCAGAAGCGCGGTCGGGGTCTGGGGTGTAGGCCTCGCAGAGGATCGCGAGGACTCCGCGGTCGAGACCGGCGGAGGGTTCGATGACATGTGGCAGATAGCGTTCGCCCTTGGGTTGGCCGTTCTTAGCGAGTTCGCCTCGGGTGTTGTCGAAGTAGTCGAGCTTGGTTTTGGAGTGCTCGGCGTGCTGGGTGAGGTCGAAGTTGGTTCGGTCGGCGATGCCTTCGAGTTCGCCGTATCCTGGGGCGGTGAAGGGGAACATGTATTCGATGTCTGCGGTGCCCGCGCCTTCTTTGGCGTAGTGGGCGAGTTCGTCGTTGTCGTGTTCGCGCAGGATAAGGTTGTCGGAGTTGAGTCCGAGTTCTTGCCACCAGCTCATGCGCCAGTCGCGCCAGAAGGTGTACCACGCTTTGGAGTCTTCTGGATGGCAGAAGAACTCGATTTCCATTTGCTCAAACTCGCGGCTTCGGAAGGTGAAGTTACGGGGTGTGACCTCGTTGCGGAAGGCTTTGCCGGTTTGTGCGATGCCGAAGGGGACGGCTACACGAGTGGTATCGACGACATTTTTGAAGTTGATGAAGATGCCTTGCGCGGTTTCTGGGCGGAGGTAGGCCGCGTTGTCTTCCATGTTTCCGGTTGCGCCGAGGACGGTTTTGAACATGAGGTTGAAGGCGCGGGGTTCGGTGAGCGTGCCCACTTCTTTGGCGTCTGGGCCGACGGTGATGGCGATTTCGTCAGCGCCCAGGTCTGTGAACGGGCAGAGGTCGACGCCGTCTTTGGCGATGTCGGTCTTTTTGTACTTGCTGAGTTTTTTGAGTGCGGTGTCGAAGGACTTGTCGTCGTTCTCGATGAAGGCGTAGATCTGTCCAGTGCTATCGCCCTTCATGCCCATGCACATGATGTGGTCAGCGCGGTAGCGTGATTTGGTTTCGCGGCAGTCGACCATTGGATCGTTGAACCCGCCGACATGGCCGGAGGCTTCCCAGACTTTGGGGTTCTGGATGATGGAGCTGTCGAGGGGGACGATCTCGACTGGTTTGCCGTCGGGCCCGAGCTGACCGTCGCAGCCTTTCATGACGACATCGGTCCACCAGGCGTCGCGGAGGTTCTTTTTGAGCTGGGCGCCGAGCGGGCCGTAGTCCCAGAAGCCGTTGACTCCGCCGTAGATTTCAGATGCTTGGTAGATGAATCCTCGGCGTTTGCAGAGGGCCATGATGTCGTCCATGGATTTGACGGAAGTGGTGTTGTCTTGGGCGGTTGTATCGGTCATTGGGTCGGTCCTTGCGTGGGTGAATGGGAGTGTAGGGAGGGATGGGGCGCGTATCTGGCTTTGGGACTTGAGGAGCCGGGCGGGGGTAAGGAAATTTGATTTTGATCCGGGTTGCGATTCGCTCTCGAATCGGGGACACTTGCATCATGTCTACAGAACCAGAATCGAACGCATCGGATCCTAAATCATCAGATACGCCCAAGGTGGGTATTCTTGGCAAGCTGCTCAACCGTGTTGAGTGGCTGGGCAATAAGCTGCCCGATCCGGCTTTCCTGTTTTTGATTGGGTTGGTGTTTGTGCTGGGGGCAAGTCATCTCGCGGCTCCGTCGCTCCCTGATGGATTCGAGGTCCGGTGGAAGGTTGATGTGGCGAACGGCGGCGTGGACGAGCGGGTGGGCGTCATCGGGCGGGTCACCGAGACCGATGACGGCGAGGTGTTTGAGCCCGCGAGTATTGTGGTTGATAACGCTGATCCCGAGAGTTTGAACGCTCGGCTGGTGATTGATGCGACGGGCGAGACGGTGCTTGGCGGGGACGGCGCGCCGATGAATGTTGCCGAGCATGGGTGGGCGGTGTTTGAGAAGGTGCCGCTGGATACAGATGGTGATGCGGAGACGCCTCCTGAGCTTGTGTCCAATGGGCGGGTGATGTTTGCTCGCTCGCTCTTGACGAGCGAGGGGGTTTACTGGTTGCTCGCGAGTATGGAATCCAACTTCCTTGGGTTTGCGCCCCTCGGTGTGGTGCTGCTTGGGATGCTTGGGGTTGGACCGATGGAGCGGGTGGGGTTGATCTCGGCGCTGCTTCGCGCAGCGCTGTCGCGCGTGCCTGGGGTGTTGCTGACGCCTGCGATGATTTTCTTGGGGATTATGAGTTCGCTTGGTTCCGACGCGGGGTATGTGGTGCTTCCGCCGCTTGCTGCGCTGGCGTATCTTGCGGTGGGGCGCTCGCCGCTGGCGGGGATTGCTGCGGTGTTTGCGGGAGTTGCGGCTGGGTTTAATGCGAACCTGTTGATTACGAGTCTTGAGCCTTTGATGAGTAACCTGTCGCAAGGCGCTGCTCAGACGATCGATCCGGAGCGAGCGGTCGCAGCGACCGCGACCTGGTATTTCATGGCTGTTTCAACGGTGTTTTTGACATTCGTTGGGTGGGCGACGACGGCAATCTTTGTCGAGAAGCGGCTTGCGGCCAAGTCTCCAGAGGATGGTGGGCCTGATCCTAAACACGCATCAACACTTGACGGGCATGGGAAGCTCAAGCCTGAGGAAACCAAGGCGCTGATCTGGGCGGGTGTGACTTTCGGGATCGGGCTTGCGTTCACAGCACTGCTGGTGTTCTGGGAGGGCTCGCCTTTGCATGGAACTGATGGGCCGTTCCCGCGGTGGGTCGCGGTGATTGTGCCTTTGATGTTTGTGTTGACGATTCTGCCGGCGTGTGTGTATGGCGCGGTTGTTGGAAATATTAAATCGACGAAGGACGCTGCCAAGACGATGGTTGAGTCCATGGCGGGGATGGCGCCGATCATTGTGCTCGCGTTCTTTGCGGGTCAGTTTGTTGCGGCGTTTGATGAATCCGGGCTCGGACGCATGCTCGCGTTCCCAGGTGGCGAGTGGTTGTTCAATCAGCAGTTTGGCGCGGGTGGATTGCTGATCGCGTTTATTCTTGTGACGATGGTGTTCAACATGTTTGTTGGGTCGATGAGCGCGAAGTATGCGTTGTTTGCACCGATCTTTGTGCCGATGTTTATGTTGATTGGTATCCGTCCGGAGATGACGCAGACGGCGTACCGAATCGGTGATTCGACGACGAACATCATCACGCCGTTGAATCCGTATTTGGTGATTGTGCTGATGTATGTGCAGAAGTACGCGCCCAAGGCGGGGATCGGTACGCTGATCGCGATGATGCTGCCGTATACGATTGCGTTTACGCTGTTGTGGATGGTGATGATTGTGGTATGGAATGCGACTGGATTGCCTCTGGGTGTTGGTGATCCGGTCGAGGTCTTTAGTGAGGGCTATGGCGTTGTGTCGCCATGATCTGGGATGCTCGCGACTGAGTTTGCGAGCGGGATGTTTGTGAGAGGTTCGATATGGATGACCATGCGATTCGTGTAGGGACATTGGTTGGTCAGCTTTTGGCTACGGTGCGCGAGCCTTGGGAATCGCTTCGGATGGCTTTGGATAAGCATGCGTGGACTGAGATCGGCGATATTGATGAGGAGGGGAGCGGGGCGTGGCACCTGATGCATATCGCGGAGGTGTTCCGGGTTCATGCGAAGGCGGCGATGGGCGAGTGGGGCGACGAGGTCGATGATTGGCCTGAGATTGTTCGGAGCGTCTCGGGGGCGGGGCGGATGATCCGGGAAGATGTCGAGCGGTTTGGGGCGTGGTGTTTAGAGCACCCGGAGCGCTGCGGGCGGGTGACGCACGGCGAGGAGATGTTCTTCGACGAGATGATCGGGGTGATGCTT
>JBGCDI010000064.1:0-14126 GCA_045105315.1 Phycisphaerales bacterium
TCGCGGATTCTTGGAGTGACATCTTGCCATCCGAATCAGTCGTGTGCGTGTGCAGATCCGCTTTGATATCCGAAACCTCGATGAGCTTGGGTGTTGCTTTGAGAGCAAGCTCACCCCGGCCTTGCCGCATGGTTGGGGGGACAAAGGGCAACCCGAGTGCTTTGTAGATTTGTTTCTCGGTCGCTGACGCAACAGGTTTGATCCCCTGCGCCTGTGGAGGTGAAGACTGATCTTCCGGATTCGGGAAGACTCCATACTCGTTGAGCGTGAGCTTCTTTTTAAGAGCAACCTTACGAAGCTCAACATTGTGTTCCTTGGATCCTGTGAAGTAGCACAATGCTGACCCCCAATTATCCTCAGGTACGATCCGAAGGTCGACCTGAATCTCCGCGGGAGTGCTGAGGTCTTTGAACCGTTCGTTTGCAGTCGAGAGCGCAAAGCGCACCGATGATTTCGTATCACCAGATGCAAGCACGCGAGTAACCCCATCCATCGTTGTAAACGCTTGACTCGCAGCTTCGGGACGACTCGTCGAGATAAGGATATCTATATCACCGATGGTTTCTTCGCCCCGGCGTAGTGATCCTGCATACTCAACTTTCTTCGTGCCTTCCACAGCTTGCATCAGATCTACCAGCTTTTGAGCAACTGGGAGCGCGATTCCGATGTGCAAACGATCGCCTGAGCTTTCAAGGAACTCCATCGCAGTGACGATATTTTCGATGGTTTTGGCACCCATCCGAGGGAGCTTGGCAACCGTCCCTTTTTCAATCTCTGTTTTGAGATCCGCGATGGATTCAATCTTGAGATCGTCCCACATCAGCTTCACCGTTTTCGGTCCCAGTCCCGGGATAGCAAGCACATCCAGGAGTCCAGGAGGTACTTTTTTGAGCAGTTCTTGGTGCTCACTAATCTCGCCGGTCTGCGCGAGCTCAATGAGCTTGCCCGCGGTTCCTTTCCCGATTCCTTCAAAAGCAGTCAGCGCTTTGATATCCTCTTCGCGTGCCAGGGGTTCAAGATCAGTCGTCAAGGCCTTGAGTTCGCGAGAAGCTTTAATTGCAGCATTGACGCGGAATCGATCTGACCCGGTCAGCTCGAGCATCTGCCCGATCTGTGCGAAAATCTTTGATGCGTTCGTATTGAGTGACATGTCTGATCGTAGCGCGACCGATCAGTCTTCTAAAGCGGCTGGTGCTTTCGTTGGCTGGGCATATTCAGCAACAATCTGCTTCTCCACAGCTAAAATTGTTGCTTCGCGCTCAGACTCAGGAATGAGCATCAGTGCCGCAACCCACCTTCGAATCAGTGGAAGCGACTCTGGTTTGCACATCTCAAGCATCAAGTTCAGATGATCGTTTGGAGACAGCTCGCCCGATGCGCTTTGAAGCGGACTTTGCTGAATCAGCGCTGCGCGATTTTTCGCTGGATTGTTTCTGCTTTCCTGATTCTTCATCTGAACTCCCAATCGCTGTGGAGTTCATTATATCAGAATCTTTTGAGCCAGAATCTGCATTCATGGATGGCTTCGCTTCCATCATCCCCGACGCGTTGAGCCTGGTCTCGACAGATTGCACGAATCGTTCGAGCCGATCAACCCTTTCGATGAGATGAGTGAGGGTGTTGGCAATCGCTCCCATAAGCTCGTTGGGATCGGCGGTCTTGAGAGCATGCGATCGCATGTCCCGGACTTTCATAGGACCTTTACCCGAGAGCAACCACTCCCCAGAAATCCCTAGGTTCTGGCACAAGCTGGTCATGAATGCCGCAGAGGGGGCTTGCCCTTGCATGTATCTCCGCACTGTTTCTGGATGTGTGTTTGTTACATCGCCAAGCTGGCGATAGGATGTTTCTCCGACTGCGAGGTTTAATCGATCATGGAATGTGGAATGAGTATCAAATGTGTTCATACCGCTAGCATACACAAATGTTTTAAGACTCGGGAAGATTATTAGGGACATTTGCGTCCTATTTAGGGTGGTCTACCCACAGAAATGTGTCTTATTTTAAGTTTGTGTGATCGAGATCGGGATTGCATACAGATCCGAGGCTGGTTTTTCACTCATGAATGTGTCGAAAATTATAAAAAATCAAATCTAATATTCATTCTTGATTGAATTCATTATTGTGCATCATCCCACATCCCCAACTCCGAGCCACTGACCGTGCGCTTTAAGAAGTCGGCGTCGAACCAAAGATTCCCCCTGGGCCTCAAGTTTGGGTGAACGCTCAATCCATGCCCCCGCGTCTCTTCGCGCCAGACCGAGCAGTTCATGGTCTGCAAGTGGGTCCGCGACTTTAAATGGGGGCATCCCAGACTGCCTCGTCCCAAATACATCCCCCGGGCCGCGGATTTCAAGATCACGCTGAGCGAGCACGAATCCAGAAGTCGATTCAATCATCGCTTCGAGCCGCTTGGTCCCGTCCTCGGTCTTGGGCTCAGCAATCAATACACACACACTCGGTTGATCGCCGCGCCCCACGCGCCCACGAAGCTGATGGAGTTGAGCCAATCCGAAACGATCCGCGTCTTCGATGACAATCACGCATGCATTGGGGACATCAACCCCGACTTCAATCACGGTGGTTGCAATTAAACACTCGATCTCGCCTTCCCGGAAGCGGTGCATAATCCGCTCGCGAGTATCGCGTTTGAGCTTGCCGTGCATTGCTGCGATGTTCACATCATGCAGCTCGCCCCCTTCGAGTTCCTTTTTGAGATCGCGCAGATTTCTTGTCCCGCTTCGTGACCCACTCTTTGTGACCAGCTCCGAGCTGGTATGCGTAGTTTCAGTTTGCAATGGAGCGCTGGCGCCAGATGATTCAATCGCTGGGACCACGATGTATGCCTGTTGACCTTGTTTGATTTTCTGGTTCAGCCAGTTGTAGACCGTTGATCGTTGACCAGAGTTGACCAGCTTCGTCGTGATCGGGATGCGTCCTTTGGGGAGATGCTCGATGGTTGAAATATCAAGATCGCCAAAAATCGTGAGTCCAATCGTTCGCGGAATCGGTGTCGCGGTCATCACAATCACATGCGGAGTCTCGATCGAGGTCGTTAGATTTGAATCATCGCTCCCCTTCACACGCAGCTTGGCACGCTGCTGAACCCCGAACCGGTGCTGTTCATCAATGATCGCAACCGCAAGAGAGTTGAACGCGACCTTGTCTGAAACGAGCGAGTGTGTCCCGATGATCAGGTCCAGCTCACCCGCTTGGATCTGCGAAAGAATACTCGCTCGTTGATCCGCTGGGAGTGAACCCGTGAGCAGGGCAATCCGTGTGTTTGAGCCCTCAAGCATGCGTGTAATCGAGAGGTAGTGCTGTTCTGCGAGGAGTTCGGTTGGGGCCATGAGTACCGCTTGGTGACCATGCGCGATCGCGCGGAGCATCGCGCTGAGGGCAACGACCGTTTTACCTGATCCTACATCGCCTTGTATCAAACGATTGGTGGGGGTGGTATGAGAAAGATCCTTCGCGATTTCATCAGAGACCCGTTGCTGATCGGGAGTGAGTGTAAAAGGAATCCGAGCTGCAATCCGTTCGTCAATTTCAGGGGAGCTTGGCAGTGCAGGTGATTGCATCGTCGATCGCAGATGGGCGCGTTTCATATGCACACCAAGCTGAAGCAGCAGCAGCTCGTCGTACGCGAGCCGTCGTTTGGCGATACCGACTTGGTCTTCATCTTCTGGTGCGTGCATCATCCGGTACGCATCAGCAAGCGTTGGCAGCGCCCGCTCTTTGCGATAGTCATCTGAGAGATGATCTTTGATGAGTGAAGTTATTGCTGGCAGCAAGGGCTTGATGATGTCATTGATATCGTCTGAAGTGAGCCCGCTCGTCGCGGGGTACACCGGACGGTACTCGTCGTCTTGATCTGATGAGGTGTGTTTATCAAGATCCTCAAAAGGGATGATCGTAAACTTAGGATTCGAAATCTGCAGCCCCGGTCCATAGATCTTCGGTGTTCCTTGTACATTCAAGAACATCCCAGGCTCAAGCTTCTTCGCAAGAAACGCTTGGTTGAAAAACACAAGATCCAGCCGTCCACCATGCTCATCAATCAGCACGACTTGCAGCCGGGCTTTGCGTCCGTATCCCGAAACTTTGAGAGCGCTGATTTCACCGATGGTGGAACCAATCACACCCGCTTCGAGTTCTTCGAGCCCCGCTCGCGCTCGAATCCACTCATGACGGTGGGGGAGATGGGCCAGCAAAAGACCAAGATTGTGTGCTCCCAGAGAGATGAGCTTCCCAGCAGCATGCTCGCTTACTCCAGGGAGTTCAGTAACAGCTGTAGTCAGCGAGAGCGGAGAACCATCGCGTGTACGCAGTTGCTGTGAGGATTGAGAAGGAGTAGCTTCCAAAGCAGGCTCACAGTCCAAGCGGGTTGTTGTGGGACGGGCCTTGATCGGACTTGGTCAAACCATCTTTGCTCGCTGAGCTCGGGTCGATTTCTTGAAGATACTTCCACGAGTAGATCCCGGTTGCGTGCCCATCAGAGAAGATGATTTTAATCGCGTAGTTTCCCACCATCTCGGCGCTGGTCGCGGTGAGTGATCCCGATGATCCCATTGAATCCGGAAGGATCGTCAGCGGATTCGTATCCATCTGCTTGCGCAGCTCACGCATCTCCGCGCTCGGAGACATCTTCCGCAAATACACGATCGGATAGTACGACTCAACCCCATCGTTCCAGCGGATAGATAACCCTTGATCTTTTTTCAGATCCAGATGCTCAGGAGTTCTCTCATTGGTGTCCATAATGGTAGTGTATGATGAACTTGGTCCGGAGGGTAGAACATGCGTGCAATGGAAAAGCTCAAAGCAGCAATCGACAACGCCCAATCATGTGCGTGCATCGGGATCGACCCGGTCCTGGAGCGAATCCCCGATCAGATCCAAGCAGACTCTGACATGAGCAGGATGCGAGACTTCTGCTTCGGTGTCCTCGATCAGGTTGCCGGGAAAGCGGGGATCGTCAAACCCCAGTCCGCGTGCTTTGAGCGGTACGGATCAGAGGGGTACGCGATCCTTGAGCAAGTCATTAACCGAGCAAAGGATCTCGATCTGGTCGTGATTCTGGACTCTAAACGAGGTGACATCGGATCCTCAGCTCAGCATTACGCCCAGGGTGCCCGCTCGATGGGGGCGGACATCATCACGCTCTCCCCGTATATGGGGCGCTCAACGATTCAGCCATTTCTCGATGCAGGTCTGGGCGTGTTTGGGCTGTGCAGGACATCGAACCCAGATGCCGACGAGCTGCAGTGCTTGGAATCTGGGGGCAATCTGCTTTGTCACCATGTCGGGAACATGCTGGCGAGTCTCGACGAGCAATCAGCTGGTCAAGTCGGAGCAGTGATCGGCGCAACCAACAGCCCCAAAGAAGTTCAGCTGCTGCGCGATGCAATGCCCAGCAGTATGTTCCTTGTCCCCGGAGTCGGAGCACAGGGGGGGAGCATCTCGGATGTTCAGCCAATGTGCAGACCACATGCAAAGATGCATAGCGAGCTTGGGGTGGTGATCAATGCATCCCGATCGGTGTTGTATCCAGAGAGTCTTGCTGGTGAGAACTGGGAAGAGGCGATCGGCCGGGAAGCAGTTGCGTTTGCATCCGAGTGCGCGTCCTTGCTGATTGATTGATTCATTGAAGAACTCCAAAAAGCAAGAGAGGCCGACGGTTCGCACCGCACGGCCTCTCTCTTGCGTTTAGCACACCCATAAGGTCAGGTGTGGATCAGATATCTGTGTTCAGCAGATTCTCTTTGCCGAGTCGCGGATTAGCGGCGACGGCGTGAAACGAGTGCTCCACCCATTCCGAGCAGTGCAAGGCTACCTGGAGTTGGAACATTGACGAGGATGCCGTCAAGCTGAGTGGTGCGTGCGTTGAAGTTGCCGTTCTGTGAGTCAAACCACTCAGGCATCTGGAGCAGCATTGAAAGACCACCGTTCATTGGTTCTGATGGGATCACAAATGTCTGGCCAGCGTTGCCTTCAAAGACCTCGTTGCCAGCTTCGGTGCCATCGCTGTAGTTAGCGATGGTGATCTCAGCATCGAAGAAGCCGAAACCAAACTGGTTGGTCCAGGTACCGATGTATGAACCTGAGAGGGTATCGCCGTTGATGTCGGTGACTGTGAATGATCCGGTTGCATCAGCGGATGTTGCGGTGATGTTTGACAGGGTCATTTCGAACTCTGAGTCAGCTGATGTTGAGCCATCTGCGAACCCGGAGTTGAAGAGTGCGGTTGTTGGGAATGACTCGCCAAGGTAGTTGGTGAGGTCACCTGATGTGCTGATGGTGTTGTTTTCATCAGCGCTGACAAGCAGAACGTTTGTTCCAGCATTCCAGTTCGCTCCCATATCGGTGAATCCGAAGGTAGCAGCGAGGTCTTGTGCTTGAGCAGCACCGGTGATTGCTGTCAGTGCAGCGGTGATAAGCAGTGTTTTTTTCATTTCTCGTTCCTCTGTTTTTTATCGTTTATGAGCGATGGTTTCGAACTTAGTGCCACAGCCCCCACGAACGCAGGGCGCGATTGACAACCAGAAAGTACACCAAGACAGCGGAAACACCAGTCAACTGGGGGTTTTTCGACAGCAATTCAACACTCTCACGCAATACTGAGTGTCCGATAATGACTCAGGCAGAACACTGATATCAATGATTCTGCGAGCAATAAGCCCTATCAGCCTGAAACAGCTGATCGTACAGACCAAATAACCGGAATGGCAGAACCAGAATCGATTGGTTATCGAGCTCATAAAAGCAAAAAAACCTTGCCGGGAGGGCAAGGCCATGATGTTCGATTGTGCGTGGATTGATCTAAAAGCAGCTCTAGAGGGGTTTTTGCTCGATTGTGAGATCATAGATAGACAGAAGTTTGGTCTTGTCAAAGATCATTTCTTGCCGGCTCTTACCCACAACATCGTACAGCGTGGTGAGCTCAATCGCATCGACCGGACACGCTTCTTCGCACATCCCGCAGAAGATACACCGGAGTTCATCAATCTCGAACTTCGCAGGATATTTTTCCCGGTCGTCCCATGGAGACTCCGCAGCTTCGATATGAATGCAGTTTGCAGGACAGATCGTGGGGCACATCATGCACGCAACGCACTTGACGCGACCGTCTGCATCCTTATTGAGACGGTGGACGCCTCGGAAGTTGCTGGGTTCGATCCCGCCCTGCTCAACTGGGAGGTCTTCCCGGCGTTCTTCGGGATACTGCATGGTATAGCTGGTGCGCCCTTGACCAAATGAAGTAAAGAAATGCCGGAGCGTGGTTCCCATGCCCGAGAAAATCGCAGGCAGGTACACCGCTTCCATTGAGTTCATGGGTTTGGGGGTTACATCGATGATGTTGTCGTCAGGGATGCTCATATGCCGGGAGTATAGCGTATAGAGAGCCTGTGCGAGAGCAGGTTGAGGAGTCTTGGGTCGACAATCTTGAGCTGGCTATCATACCTTTACGATGACCGATCGAAGACCAGGACCACCGTTGTTTGAACTCCTCCGCCAGGACCAGCCAGATCCAGATGATCAGCAGGACGGGCGGCAGGACCATGGTGCAGATACTGAGCCCGCTGAATCTGCACGATCTGAATCTGCCCGGTCTGTGACTGCGCGTTCAGATGCTGCTCAACCCCAAACAACGCGTCCAGCATCGGAGACTTCGCCAGACCGTGCTCCGATATCCGCTGGGGTATCCCGTGCTGAGCGATCCGCTGCGACGATGCCCGATGAGCCGATGCCCAATGAGGGTGGTGTGGTTCTGAGCATGCCTCGTGTTTACATGTTGATCGCGATCATTGCGATTCTGTTGGTATTGGTGTGGGCCGGGGCCTACAAAGCGGGATTCGGGGACGGAAAGCGGGAAATGGAGTCCCTCATTCCAGAAAATTCATTGGTGATGCCTCCAAATACTGGGGGAGAAGCTGTTAACAACCCGGAATCACAACCGGTTGAATCGGGCCTTAATGCAAGCTCTATCAATAGCAGCACGAATCCAGTCCCAAGCGAACGGGTCGGACAACCCCCAAGAGTTCCCGCACGATCTGCGACCACTGTGATGACCGCTCAGGGGTTCACAGAACAAGATCCGCGTCAAACCGGATACAATTATCTTCAGCTCGCGACCCTCTCTACCGAACAAGCAGCGAATGCGGTTGTGTTCATGAATGAGAACGGGATCCAAATCATCGGGGTCCCAGTAGTGGACTCAGGAGTCCGAGCGGGCAACAATCCCTCCCGCTATACGCTGTATTCACTTGGGCTTGCAGTTCCTGGTGGTGGCGAGTTCCGAGCAATGCAATCACAACGCACGGCCCATACCCGTGAGATCGCACGACTCGGAACACAATGGCAACGCGAACGAAGAGGCGGATCAGACTTCGCTGAATCCAAGACCCAGTGGGTCAAGTACAACTAGTTGAGTGATACTCTCAGGTATCATCAGCTTCAAGAAATCACACTCATCCGGGCAACGCCCGTTATTCACTCAGCACAACGACAGCCAGCACGAAGCTAAACACCGGAGCATGCCATGAGTATCCACTCTTCACTGAAGACCGAAGGTAACCTGACCACCAAACGCACCGTTATGACCCGCACCGAACGCGTCGCGGCACTCAAAGAAGAAAAGAAGCACACCAAAAAAGACGGCGTGCTCGGTCTCCCAAAGACCAAAGTACGCGAGTAGTCAAAACGCTTTCTCCGGAACCCGGACTTCGTCCTTCCAAAGACAACTCAATAGAAAGAGGTTGACATGATTGAGCAGCTCATTGCGGATCGTGCGAATGCTATCGATGCATCAGGAATTCGTCGGATCTTTAATCTCGCAAGCACACTCAAAGATCCGATCAATCTCTCCATCGGTCAGCCTGACTTCCCGGTCCCGCAACCGATCCGCGATGCAGCGGCCCACGCGATCCAAGATCATCAGAACGGGTACACACTGACCCAAGGTCAACCCGAACTTCTCGGGAAGATCATCGATTGGCTCAAGCTCGATCTCGGGTGGGACTGCGCCGTCACCGGTCAGGGCGCTCCCGGACAACCCACCGCGTTTGTCAGCTCAGGAACCAGCGGCGCACTCATGCTCGCGTTCATGGCGCTGCTCAATCCGGGTGATGAATGTATTATTCCTGATCCGTATTTTGTCGCTTACCCCCACATCGCAACAATGTGCGGCGCGACCGCAATCCCGTGCGATACCTACCCGGACTTCGAGCTCACCGCGGAGCGTGTTGAGCCTTTGATCAATGAGAAGACCAAGTTCGTGCTCTTGAACACACCCTCCAACCCATCGGGTGTTGTGCTCTCGTCTGAAGAGGGCAAGAAACTCCGCGCGCTGTGCAAACGCAAGGGCGTGCTGTTGATCTCAGACGAGATTTACGACGAGTTTGTGTTCAGCGATTCGCTCGATGATGTCGCAGCGGGCGATAAGGATATGAAGCGGTGTCCATCACCAGCGCGTGAACCCGGCGCTGATGAAGATGTACTCCTGATCCGTGGATTCGGTAAGACCTACGGCTGTACAGGATGGAGACTCGGATACGCTGCGGGACCATCAGCAATCATCGATCAGATGTCCAAGCTCCAGCAGTACACCTTTGTATGCGCACCTGCTCCGCTTCAAGCGGGAGTCGCGGCGAGCTTTGAGACGGACATGAGCGAGCATGTCGCGGAATACGAGTCCCGGCGAGACATGGTCGTTGATCGCTTGTCCAAAGTGACCAGCGTCTGTAATCCCGGTGGAGCGTTCTACGCATTCATCGAAGTGCCAAAGGCACTCGGACTCACCGGAACCCAGTTCGCAGAGCGATGCATCGAGCGCGAGTTGTTGGTGATCCCAGGCGGAGCATTCTCAGAACGAGACACACACTTCCGGATCAGCTTTGCGACCAATCGCGAGCGTCTCGAAAAAGGACTCAATATCCTGACCGAACTCTTGCAAGGGTGATGAGCAGTCTTTAGAAACGAATATGAAAGCGTGCAAAGAGGCCTTCTTGATTCAGGTCGGTGGTCACCGCGCCAAGATCGAACTCGGATCGCAAAATCTGGTATCCAGCGCTCAGCCCGATCCGATCAGTGATCTTCCAGTCAGACTGTGCGTTGAACCCAACCAACGATGATCCCATGTTCAGTGACTGCGTTGTTGCTTGACCGCTCAGCGACCAATCTTGTGAGATATTCCACCGCACTGCAGATCCGATCGTGGGGACTGCGACAACCCGGTTGGTCACATCATAGATTTTATAAGAATCACCGGTGCTGACTTGCTTAGATACATTCGCCTGAATCGCGGTGAGTCCTGAGGTGATACTGAAATCGAGATCACCTGCAGAAGCCGCTTTCCACTCGACCGCCATTTCATAGAAGTTGTATTCGCCCTCTCGCTGGGTGAGCGATGCGATCGACTCGCCCCCAGTTGGTATCCCTGAGGAAGCGCCGGAGATGTTACCGTCGTTGAGTGCTGTGCTTCGTCCGACCGAGAACCGCATATTGTCTGGATTTGATGACAAGCTGTCATTGGTGTTCAAGATGAACCGTTTAAAGTCTGGATCAATTCGAGAGTCAAAGCCATAGTCAGCGAGCTGAAACTCGGGGACTCGCGGATCAAGCGATATCGTTGAGTTGACCAAATCAAGATCGGCGCCCATAGCGCGGATCTCTGCAAGTCGCTCAGCAGTGGGCTGAATATCGATCTGGTTAAAGGACAAGCTCGGTTTGCGGATTGAATACATCGAATCAAAATCTGGATGCAACACCACCCGGGGTGCAAAGCCAGCATGCGCAGTCATGCAACTGCACGAGACTGCGATGAAGGAAACCTGAGCGAGATATGAGAGCGGGTTGCGACTCATGGAACGAATTGTGCCCGTACGGTGCATGAAAGTCAAATCGGCGTTTTATGGTGGTTAGCGATCACAAAGCTTTGAATTTGTTTGATGACCTCATCGAGCTGGGCTGAGTTTTGGTCCATTTGAGGTGCCGGATTCGGTGTGTTGAGCACATGATCCGCATTCTTGATGATGCTGACCGGGCAGTTAGATGCTCTCGATAGATCTTCCGCAGCAGAGAAAGGCACCGCATCATCTGCATCACCATGCAAAATTAACAACGGACATTCAATCGTTGAGGCAATCGCAAGTACATCATGCATGTCCGGTGCATCCAGTTGTTCCTTGAGCCAGGTTGCATTGATGGTCAACTCCTGACCGGTCCGCCCGCTTGGTGAAATCATAAATCCATCTTCGAGCAGTTTGGATCGTGCATCAGCTGCCATCGTACAGCATGCTGCGACGGAGTTGATGGTGATCACCCCGTTCAGAACTGGTTGTGGTGATCGGCCCGCAGTCATGATGGCCGTCGCGCCCCCGCGCGAATGGCCTGCGAGAAAGCGAGGAAGATCTTGACCAAGCAGAGTCCCATCATCGATCGCATCCAGAACCTTGGTCATGTCACTGATCTGCCTGTTCCAAGTATCTTGAGCAAACAGATCAGGGCGTTTAAATGTTTCAGTCTCATTGGTCATCCCTGAACACGACACATTGAAACGATGCGTGATGATCCCAGATGCAGCGAGTGCCTTCCCGAGTACCGGAATGAACCCGTAGTCCTTGTACCCTTTGAACCCATGCACAAGAGCAACACACGCGGTCGGCTTGATGAGGGGCTGATCGGTGGTTCCCAGTATGTCGAAGCCAAGCTCACTTTTGAGAGTCCACTGGAGTTCGTTGGTGGTTCGGTTCTTGTCATTCGCATCGTTTGTCATATCCGATTGTTCGCGGCTGAAACTCGGTACGCGCCGCCCGATTCAAAAATGATAATGAAATGAATCGGCAAGCTGACTAAGCTGTGAATCCATGGACAACGAAGCTCAAAAACCGAATGAAGGCATCCATACTCCTGATAAATGGGGCAAACATCCCCCAAAAGGAAGCGAGCATGCCCTGCTCAAAGGGCCGCGTCTCCGCAGGCAAGAACTCTGGACCGCGATGAAAATCTTCGCAGAGTTCATCCGGGGATTCCGCCAGCTCCACTTCATCGGTCCCTGCGTTACCGTCTTCGGTTCCGCACGCTTTGACGAAAACCATGAGTACTACAAACTTGCCCAGCAAACCGGCGCTGCCCTCGCCCGTGCGGGCTACGGCGTCATGACCGGAGGCGGACCGGGAATCATGGAAGCCGCCAATCGCGGCGCTCGAGAAGCGGGGGGACTCTCACTTGGATGTAACATCGAACTTCCCATGGAGCAGTTCCCAAACCCATATCTCGACCGCTTCGTTGATTTCAACTACTTCTTTGTGCGCAAGGTCATGCTTGTAAAATACTCAAAAGCGTTCGTGGTCCTACCCGGCGGATTTGGGACGATGGATGAAGTATTCGAAACCCTGGTGCTTATTCAAACCAAGAAAATCGACCGCTTCCCGATCATCATCATGGGCCGAGCGTTCTGGGAGCATCTGAATGTGTTTGTGGAGAACGCTTTGATAGCGCACGAAACGATAGGTGCTCTGGATATGAACATTTTGCAGTGGACGGACGATCCACAAGAAGCGGTAGAAATGATCGCCCGATATGACGCGATGAATCATACATAATCAATCCAATCATGATCAGACAGACTAATCGTCTTTGATAAGATGATCTGCTTCACGAAGGTTCAGTTTGGATTTTGCCTCATGTACTATTTCAGGGTCTGAATCATTCAGATAGCTTGCCGCAACCTGATTCAGGAGTTCGTCGTGAACTGAACCAGTTTTGACTGGTATGTTGGTAATGAACCAGGAACGAACTCGTGCATCTTCTGAGTGGGCAAACTCAATGAAAGAATCCACCCATAAATCGATTGTCGCAAGATCCATGCGATCTTCAATCCTGTAGAAAGGCAAATATGGAGCAGCAAGAGGGTGTAGTCGGAGTGCTGCTTGAATCAATGGGTACGCGTCTTGACCGCCAACATCGTGATTCATGACTATTCTAAGTAGTTGGGTATAAATTTTGAACTCAATACTTTCAGGTTCGAATTCCCTGAGGACTGAGTCATCGCGAACCACCAGATTTCTCGCAACTTGATAGGTGCGTTGATACTGCTCGAACTCTGAGTCGCTGTTTAATTTTCTCAGGCGCTGGGTCGCGAGAAGTGCGTACACCCCATACCCAACCTCATACTGATCGTCTGATTCTAATATATCACTCAGGTCAGTCAGGATCGGATTCATCTCAGATTCTGTCAACTCACGAGTTGTGAGCCCTAGCAGGAAAGCGCGCTTATTAAATGGAGCGTTTTGGAGCTCTGGGTCAAAAACAAAGAGTGATGTGTATAAGGATTTAATCTGTCCAGATTGTTCTGCTATGTAGAGGGCGGGCCCAAACCGGCTCTCGTCAGACGAATCCAAGTTCTTTCGAAACTGTTCATCCAGTATCTGATCATCTAATCCATCATACAGCTTCGAAATATAAAGCTGAGCCATTTTGTTAGTCTGGTCATAGTCTAAATCAGAATGCGCAGATCGAAACGCCTGCCAAATCCACTCGGTCGTCATTTCATGAGCAGATGTGTCGTAGTTGCGTATCTTTTCGAGGATCTGCAACTGAACCACAGAAGGCGTTGGAGCAGAAAGCGCTTCGATGATATCCTCAACACTTTTGCGAAAAATGATGTTCGTCTCAGCTGGAAAGTAGTCTGATAGAACCGCATCATCTGACTCAACCTTCGATTGAGTTAACTCCCAAGAAACCGAATCAAGAAGTTCTAGTCGAGCCGGATCCCACCGCGCTTCAGTTGATCGAAGCAGCCCTTTGAGTAACCGGCGCCCAAACCGTGCTCTGTGCCAATCAGCAACTGAGTCGTATTCAAGATAATCATTCAATCGATTGCTCAAACAAGACTCATAAACAATCAACTTTGTGCTGTCTTCAATAATCCATTCCTCCGGGAATACTTCCCATCCAGCCATCAACATCCAGGTTGGCACCGCCGCGAGCCACTCCTCCGTCTCCGCAACCCTTGGACCGGCAATCACCCCATACCATCCGGTCCCCAGAAAGAATAACGCCAAAGCCGCCATCCACCGAGCCCGGCGCGATTTGCCAAACTTTGACGCATCCTTCGCGACCTT
>JBGCDI010000065.1:0-4804 GCA_045105315.1 Phycisphaerales bacterium
GCCTGGGTATCGGTCGCCTTGGACAGGGGAGGGTGGTCGCTGGGAGGGTGTGCAAGATTCTTCGAAGTATGTGTATTCGGGTGGGGAGTCTGGGAAGCTGGTTTGGAACGGGACTCGTCCGCTTACTGATCGGAACTCGTATAACCAGGCCGTGAATACATTTCGCCTTGATGCAACACCAACGAGCGCAGGGAAATTAGATACAAACTACAGGCCATTTTATGTGTCTGATATAGCGATGTCGGCGGATATTACGATGACTGATGGGGCTGTGATTGCGGCGCCGGTTGTCAAAGCGCGCGGGCGCGAGTTTCGCGCGGTGGTTGATGCGGGGGCGGGGGCTGCTGGCGTAGAGATGCGGGTTGATGGTGCGGAGGGCGGATGGACTGTGCTTGATGCGGGTACATTTGCAAAGCGCGGGAGGGGCGATGTTCTTGGTGTCGAGTTCTGGCACATTGATCAGGCGTTGTGGTTATTCATTGATGGGGATCTTGTATGCGGTGGTCCTGATGACGGGGCATATGCAATGACCCCCGTTGAGCGGGCGGTCGCCGTTACGGGGATGAGCAGAGAAGCGCTAGAGGATCAGCCTGTTGGTGATGGGGTGAACCGACCGGGTGTGTTGTCTCGTCCTGAGATCTATAAACCCGCGACGATCGAGTGGGGATTTGAAGGCGGGGGAATGACTCTAAGCAATGTGCGTGTTCGGCGCGATATCAGTTATAAAAACATGTCGAGAGAAACGACGAATATTGGTACGCGTGGTGGTCATCCTGATTTCTTCCCGACGCTGAGCGGTGAAGAGTTCTTTATGTGCGGGGATAACTCGGCGCGTTCGCTGGATTCTCGTTTGTGGGAGGAGCACACGATTGTGCCTTGGGTTGCGGAGTTGATTGATGATCGCGCCGGGACGGTGAATCGTGATTTGATTGTGGGCAAAGCGTTTGTGGTGTACTGGCCCAGCACGCTCAAAGAGGGTCCGGTGCTGGCGCCTGATATTGGGCGCGTGCGGTGGATTTGGTAATCGGTCTGAAGAAGACCGGCATTACGGGTACATGATGATGTCGATGGATCCCAGGATTCCGATGGTCAGGGAGATGATCCCGTTGAGTGTGAAGAAGGCGATGGGGATGCCTGCTTTGCCTCGCTTTGCGAGGATCGCGTGTTCGTAGATGAGCAGGAGTGCGGTGAGCACGACCGCAACTGCGAAGAGCGTGCTGAGCTCTTGCGCTGAGCGCCAGGTGTAGATGAGGGCAACGAGTGATAGTGCGTGGAATATCCGCGCGATCCAGATTGCTTTTTTCCAACCGAACTTTGCGGGCATGGAGTTGAGTTTGGCGCTCTGGTCATAGTCTACATCTTGGAGTGCGTAGATGATGTCGAATCCTGCGACCCAGAGGAGGACCATAGCTGCGATTGAATAGATTGCGGGTGTTGCTGAGAGCAGTGATGGATTGATCGCGATCGCAGCGGCGATTGGTGAAGCGGCGAGCGCGCCTCCTAAGAACACATGGCAGAGATAGGTGAAGCGCTTGGTGAAGGAATAGAAACCGATCCAGATCAGCACGGGGACTGACAGGATTGCGGGGAGCCAGTTGGTGTAGAACAGTCCGAAGCCGAGTGTTGCGATGATGAATGCGATGGCTGAAGCGGTGAGGAGGTAGTACCCGTCGCGTTTGGTGAGCTGGCCTGATGCGAATGCTCGGCGCTTGGTGCGGTCGTTCTCTGCGTCGAGTGAAGCATCGGCAACGCGGTTGACAAGCATTGCCCATGTGCGCGCGGCGAACATGCAGAGGATGATGAGGGCGAGCATCCCGGGGAGGGTTGAGTAGTCCAGTGTGTTTGTATCAGGGGTTCTGGGGGCAACGAGGAAGGCGGCGAGGATTGCAAACGGGAGCGCAAAGACGGAGTGGGCGAGCTTGATATCCGCGAGAGCGATCGCGAGTTTGCGTGCTGGGGATGATTGGAGAGGTGGTGTGTTCACGGCTGGGTCATGGATTCGCTTGTGTGGAGTTGAGTCGTGCGGTGAGTTGAGCGAGGGCTTGGAGGGTTTGCTGGGATGTGTGGTGCTCGATGCCTTCTGCGTCGATCTGTGCTTGGTGTTCGTCGATTCCTAGAGCGAGGAGGAAGGCGAGAATGATTTCGTGTCGTGCTTGTGATTGTTTGGCCATCTCCTTTCCGGTTTCGGTGAGATGGATCGGTTTGCGTGGGTCTTTGGTGACGAGCCCTTCGCGGATGAGACGGTCGATGATCCGGGTGACGGTGACATGGGAGACTCCCATGCAGCTCGAGAGGTCGCTGATGCGTGCGGTCCCGGTGGTGTTGATCAGTTGGGCGATGGCTTCGACATAATCTTCAGCGGTTTCATCGCGGTGCGCTGCGCGGGTCGACTCGAACCTTTCGGCGCGGGAGAGATCTGGTTGGGGCGGGTGCTGAGCGTTCACTTGTATCCTGCTGGTGCATCGGAGGGAAACTAATCACGGTCAGGATCGTAGGAGTCAAACCGGCGGGATTATGATGATCCGATGAGTACATCGATGGCATCTTGAGTGGTTTTGTAGTTTGGATCAAGAATGCGTACGGTCTTTTCAGGATTGGTGTGACCTGTGTGGATACTGACTTGGGCACACTTGATCTTGAGCGAGCGGGCGATGAGTGCGCAGATTGAAGCGTTGGCTTTGCCCGCTTCTGGCGCTGCACTGATGCGGACTTTGATGCGGTCACCGAGCATGCCTGCGATTTGATTGCGCGAAGCGCCGGGGACTGCTTTGATGGGCAGGAGGACTTGGTGGTCTTGTGGGTTTACTGGCACGCGGAGTTGTACGCATCGAGGAACGCGACAATGTCGGCGTATTCGAGGGTGCCGTTTTGATCAAAGTCCGCGGTCATGAGCTGGGCGCGGTAGGCGCTGATCATGGTGCTGGCGTCGAAGTAGTTGAACCGGGCATCTTTGTTGATGTCGGCGGGGTGGTATGCGTTGATGGTGATTTCTTGGTTGGTGTCGATGTCGGTCATGGTGGTGACTGATCCATCTGCCCATTCGATCACGAGCTCATCGACGGACTGGGCAAGCCCCATTCCGATGTGGGTGATGATTTCTGATTGACTGAGGTACGACGCGTTGTTGTGTGTTGCGTGGAGCTGGGTGACGCCGTCGATGGTTGCGTAGACCTTGGCGCCGTAGCCTTCTGGGGCGAGGCACGGATGGGTTGAGGTGTCTAAGCGGACGCGGAGTGCGTTGGTGAATCCATCTTCAATCACAAGATCGTTTCGGTAGAAGCGGATTGGTCCTTGGTTGTCGACGAAGATGAGATCGAGGTCGCCGTCTTTGTCGTGGTCGAGTGAGACGAGTCCGCGTCCGTTGATGTTGAAGAGCAGGCCGGATTGGATTGGGCGGTCGGAGAAGTTCGCGTTGCCATCGTTTGACCAGAATCGCGTGGTCGCGTTTGGCCAGCCTGGCCAGCCGTTGGTGGCGATGATGTCTTGGTCGGTGTCGTTGTCAAAGTCCCCAGCGACGATTCCCCATCCCCATCCGTTGTCTTGGACGCCTCGGAATCCTGCTTGGTCCAGAAAGATTGGGTCACCAATGTTGTCGATTTGTGTACCCATGTAGAGGGTGTTACCACGGCTTTCTGTCGCGACATAGATGTTGGTCTGGAACCAGTCCAGGAGTCCGTCTTGATTGAAGTCCGCGACCGCGGCGCCCATCCCGTTGAAGTCCGCGTTGATGTTTGACTTGTTGGTGGTGGTGCGGAAGCTTGCTCTGCCGTTCTCGTCGACTCCGTTATTGACGAAGAGTTCGGAGGTGGTGAAGTCTGCGGTCAGCAGGATTTCGGGGTAACGATCACCGGTGATATCGATGATGTGGGGGGTGAATCCACGGATGACTTCTTGGCGGTCTGGCGCGGACATTGATTCGGTGGTGATGTCAATGAAGGTGTTTTCACCGGTTTGCATGAACTGGTTTTCGAAGAGGCGGTTGCCGCCACCTTGGAAGCGCCATGTAGCGACGAAGAGATCGAGGTCTCCGTCGAGGTCGATATCACCGAAGGCGGGGGTCATGCCTCCGGGGATTTCGAGCACATTGTTGACACCTGCTTGGACCGCGATGTTGGTGAAGGTGTGGTTGCCTTGCTCGTCTGGTCCTGAGTTGAGGTAGAGCTTGCACATCCCGGGCTGTTCGTTTGCGAGTCCGGGCTCACCGAATGAGACGACATAGATTTCTGGGTATCCGTCGTTGTTGATGTCTGCTGCTGCGGTGCCCATCCCGGTGTGGGTGTCGGCGATGTTCCACTCTTCTGCTTGGTCGGTGAAGGTGCCGTCTTGGTTGTTGATGTAGAGCTTGTTTGGTACGGTTCCCACTGATGGGATGAAGAGGTCGGGGTAGGTGTCGTTGTTGAAGTCAGCGACGCAGAGTCCTCCGGTCATACGAAAGTGTTGGCCTGGGTATCCTTCGGAGGTGACGGTGTCTGCGGAGATCCCGACCTGTGAGGTGGCGAGGGTGTACTGGGGGTCCGATGCTGATGCGTGAAGCGCAGCGAAACTCAGCAGCACTGATGCTGCGGAGATGGAGAGGGTCGGGGCAGCGCGACGGGCACGCACAGATGGGGTCTGGGAGGAGATCATCATGTGTATAGAGTGGCTCGCAAATGCTTGTTTACAAGCAATTTGAATGGGTTTTGGGGTCAATTTCGCTGTTTACAGCCTGATCTTGTGGTATTCAATCAGATTCAACGGGTTGCAGCTTCTTTTTATTCGATTGGGATCTGTTTGGTGCGATTGCTGTGGACGAACCACGGGCTGC
>JBGCDI010000066.1:0-24534 GCA_045105315.1 Phycisphaerales bacterium
ATGCGACGGATTCGCGGCGTGCAAGGCAGCGACCTCAACTACCCATACCTCGGCCCGGATAACGACACCCTGGTCTACACAAGAATGATCAACGGGAAGGCCTCGATCGAGGTTGCTTCCTTCGACGGCCTCTTCGAGCCCCGGCTCATTGTCGAGCCGGTGGAGCTCGGATTCGTTGGGCCGTCGGCCATCCATCCATCAGGCGATCGGGTGCTCGTTTTGATGGAGCAGGCTGATGGAATAAAAAACTATGAGATCATGATCGACGGCAGCGGGACAATGAAGCCGGTGGCCGACAATAGCTCGAGCGCGGGCTGGGCTGACTACTCGCCCGATGGCTCGATGATCGCGTACACCAGCGACGAGACCGGACGCAGAGAAGCTTATGTCCGCTCGATCCAGCCGGACGGCTCATTCGGCAGAAGCGTCCCGGTCACGAATCGTGGCGTTGTGAGCGTCCAGTGGCAGCTCGACCCTTCAAGGCGCCAAGGAGCGTCTCAGCCCGGGGGTGAATCGGCCGGTGATCCCGAAGCGCCGTTCATACTGAATGTCTTCAACCGCACAGGTAACGACGCGTACCCAATAACCCCCGGCGACACCCCCCAAGTCGGCGAGCCAACCGGGGGGGTCTTCCCTCAAATTTCTGAGTTTATTGGAGCCGGCGCGAGCCTCTCTGGGAATCGTCGGCTCCGTATTGTCCGCGGTGAGCAGGAGAAGCCTGCTGAGCATATTGAGCTTATTTTGAACTGGTACGATGAGGCCGTCAAGATCATCAAAGATGAGTAATGGCAAGCTCTGGAAGTAAGCGGAGGCCAGATAGACTGGTTTCCATATATTCACATATACTCGGAAAGACATGCGATAATGATCCTTGAACGAAGCACCAGACTGCGACTCCTCACTGTGTTTTTATTCTACTTCACGCAGGGAGTCCCGATCGGGCTGTTCTTTTATGCGATTCCTGCTTGGCTCGCTGCAAATGGGGCCTCGACGACTGCCATCGCCGGCGTTGTCAGCGCGTCGATCTTGCCCTGGACCATGAAGTTCTTCTTGGGTTTCGTCATGGACCGCTACACATATCTGCCTATGGGCCGCAGAAGGGTTTGGATCATCGGTGCACAGTTCACAATCATCTCATCTCTCTTGCTCGCGGCGATCCTCTCGCCAGGAGCAGAGGAAATCTGGATGCTTTCGCTCCTCGGCTTTGTTGTGAAC
Source organism: Phycisphaerales bacterium (assembly GCA_045105315.1). Taxonomy (GTDB): domain Bacteria; phylum Planctomycetota; class Phycisphaerae; order Phycisphaerales; family UBA1924; genus UBA1924. The sequence continues at coordinate 1,216 of JBGCDI010000066.1, forward strand.
TCGGGTACTGCGTTCCAGGATGTTTCGATCGATAGTCTCGCAGTCGACATTATGCCTGAAGACGAGCGAGCGAAGGCGACCGGGATCATGTTCGGCGGCCAGGTGCTGGGGATCTCATCGACGACATTCGTGGCTGGCCAACTCATTGCCCGTCATGGCACCGTGGCGGGGTACCTCGCGGCGGCTGCGGTGGTGGGCTGTGTCTTGTTGTACGGAGTCTGCATTCGTGAAAGAGAAGGCGAACGGCGCTTTCCGTGGAGCCGAGGCGAGGCGCATCCTCGTAATGTTGCGTTGCAAGTTGAAGCATGGAAGCCACTCTTGATCAACAGCGCCAAGGCGATGATCGCACCACTCAGCCTGATGGCGCTCATCGTGTTCCTACTGAGATCTATGCCGTCTGGCGTCGCCGAGGCTTATCACCCAGGTCTCGCTACGAGTATCGGGGGCTGGTCGCAGACGGAATATACCGACATGATTTCGGCGGCCCAGTTTGCCGTGGGCCTCTTCGCCTTGATCGTGGGCGGATGGCTGGTGGCGAAGATAGGTTCCCAGCGATCTGCGCTAGGGATGTGCATCCTGATTTGCCTTTTCGCGATCGGGTTCGGGCTGGCCCGCCCGTATTGGGGCAACGGAGCGCTGTTGACGACTTACTTCTGGCAGATGGAGTTCTTCGCCACCATGACATCGGTGGCGTTCATCCCCATCGCGATGAGGCTGTGTGATCCACGCGTCGCCGCCACGCAGTTCACGCTGTATATGGCCGCCTCGAATGTCGGCCGCCCAATTGGTAACTCGATCGCAGCGGCAGCCGACGAAGCGGGAAGTCCGCAGGTCATGTACTTCGTTGTGGGGGGAGTGTTCGCTGTCCTGTCACTCATCATGCGGTTCGCTCGCTTTCCGACACGCGCCCCTGATGTTGAGGAAATGATTGAGGCAGCGCAGCCCGTCCAGCCCGAGGAGCCAGCACCACCGATCAACTAGCCGCGTGGTCTTGCAGAGATGAATGAACCGACCGCCGGCCTAGTGAGTGGAAATTATTCGACGACGATGATGGCTGGCCTTTAAAGATTTTGAAGAGATCGCGATTAGCCTAGGTTTCAGAAAGTCTATCCGGGTTTCTTTGAAGCCTGAGGTCAGTATCGACTGGTAGCAATGGGCGGAGCTTGGTGTCAGCCAAACAAAATACTCAAGTCGCGGCGTCTGTGCACTATGAACAGCGCATGGGAATTAATCACGAATGCATCTTTCTCGTGAATCTATCTATTTGAAATGTCAATGATTCAGGCTGCCGGGTAGTAGTGCCGGAGCAGCCCACCGAGCCGGGTGTCGCATCGGATCAGTTCGTATCGCTAGTAAAGTCCTCATTTTTAGCCGACTCCCATTTCCCCGATGCGATCGTTTGTAGTGCTTGCGCTCGACGTACATGGTGAGAGGAAGCTGGACGATTAGCTGGCCATGATCCAATAGTACGAAAGCCAAAAGTTTGGATAAATGCAGTGCATTCAAATGGGCATCTAGGTCGCAAATAAGCTTTATGAACCATTACAGTATTGGGGTTGTATTTAAAAATTTAGGTGATTCTGGAAGGTCTGATTGCCACATAAAGAACACAAGTCGGTATTCGATATTTTTGAACAAGTAGTGTGTATCGACCAAAGAAGTGTCTACTAAGTCAAAGCCCCGAACTTTCTAGATTCGGGGCTTTGAGTATATGAATAGGATCCAAATAATACTTATGGGCATCCATCTGTGAACGCCGCAATGAATGCGCTGATATCGAAAAAGTTGAAAATTCCATCACCGGTATAATCGGAGGATGAATCTCCTGCGCTGAATCCTTCCAAGAATGCACTGATATCGAAGAAGTCAAGATTGCCGTCTTCGTTATAATCACCAAGGCAGGAGGAATTCGAACCGATTCCCGGCCAGAAGCCACCCATGATTGTGAATCCCATCGTCTCACCAGTTGGACCAGCGGCAAGCTGCCCGATTGTTCCGTTGATGGCGTAGTCTCCGTTATTGAGAGACGCAGTGCCTACGCTGCTTGAATCGAACCAGGGAATCTCATAATCATTTGCTATCGATCCTTGCGTAATGGAACAGATGGTGATTCCAAAGATGCATAACGGTTTCATTGTTGTTAAAGTCATGGTTTAGTTCCCCAGAATCAGAGTGGTTTTGTTTGGTTGAGCTCGAATAAGCACTTGTTTACCTGGGCCGGGGTTACCCCAACCTACCGTTGAGCTGTTTGGATCAATCCATGCTCCAGGTCCGGTTACGAGTTCTAATCGCCCGCTATAACCCCAGGCATTAGTGAGGGCGATGATGTTTGAAGTCCCAAAGAAAACTGAGGTTCCAGTAGGTACTTCGTATGCTCCCATGAAAACTGAATGGATCTTGTCGCCAAAGTTGAAGTCATCCAGTTTTGTAATAGATCGGATGCTTCCTGTTCCTGCCAGGCGTAAAAAGTTGCCATTGAAGTTCTGGTCTTCGAATAGTAAGATTTGATGACCCGCTGGCATGCGATATCGCAGGGAATCCGGCTCATCGCCCCATCCATCCTCATCATCGAGATCCAGCCAGTTTTCCAGACCGTAATCAATCTTGTCGAGCATCAGACTCTTATCTGGGCTGTCGTCATCCCAACCTTTTTCATCGTTATACAACTCAATCCATGAGTCATTGGATGGATCTTGATAGCCGGTTGATGCTGTTGACACATTATATGAGCGGAGTTCTCCGCATCGTATCGAGTCGCTTGGACCCTTGTTATCGTGTTCGGTTGTGTAGAGAATGAGTTGACCGCTCGGTGAGACATAGTATCCACCTGATGCCGCGCCATTGCCAGTCCGGGGATCATCGAGTTTCAGTTTGCGTTCAAATACGTATGCCATATTGAAATTATCACCGCTTCTCGTGACGCGGAACATACCAGCAAGGTGAGATCCATCGTCATCATCACCGAAGCTTGTGTTATCAGTTGTTCCCAGGAATAGTTGCCCGTCGGTCTGCCTGATGAAGTTGATAGTTTGCCACTTTTCCCAGTTATCACGCACATTAGCTGGTACATCGCTGTCGTTGACAGTCCAGGTGTCGAGCGAAATGATCTGCAAGTTTGGATCGTGGAGGTCATCGCTTGTTGTTTCGTACCACTGAACAACTGTTGTGTCCCCGCCAGAGACCGCAAAGATGTACTTGCCTGTGACGGGATCCTTTGTCATTGCGAATACGCCAGCCTTGTATGGCAAGAAGAACTCATTGATAACAGTTGGGTTTTGTGGATCGAACACATCGATGAGCACTAATGACCCGGTGTTCGAGTCGCTTGGCCATGAGCGTTCCATTGGAATGACAAGGACATCGTCGACAAGTTGCATCCCACCTGCGTGCATCCAGGCAGTGAGCCCGTTCTGCCCATTGAATACCATACTTGTCTCGATGGTGTCTGAAAGTGGGGGGGCAGTATCTTTGAATGAACTGTTTTTATCTAGGATGTTTGATCGCATTCGCTCGCCGTGCTTTGGCCGACTGCTCAGTTTGGCAAAGACAATTTCTGCGGGGTCATCAGAGCAGTCAAAGCCGCAAAAGGCGCATGATGCTCTCTGTCCACTTCGTGAAATGATGAGATATGGTGTGCCATCGAGCCCGTAGTGTCGAACAACGCCTTGATAGTGCTTGCATAGTGTTGCGTCTTGACCAACACCTTGGTTGACGCTGATCGGATCAGGATGATGCGCGAGCGTGATGAACTGAGATACGACATCATCGACTGTGAATCCGCCAGGCGGCGGGGCTATATGCTGCCCCCAACTCGCGGTGCCAAGCAGTGCTGATGCGGTTATGGTCATGAGTAGTTGTGTGCGTACTTTGTTTCGCATGGTACACTCCTTTCGTTAAATAGGGTTTATTGAAGATTGACAAGAACAAGTACCAGACCTTGTCCTTCTTCGAGCGAAGTCATCGCCTTTCCGATTGTGGCGCCGAAAGCACGAGAGCGATCGTCCACCTTCATGGCATGACCCTGTGTATCGCTCGTAGTAAGCATATCGCCTGGTACGATTGGTCCATTTGCGTCTGCATCGACATAGCACCAGACCCGTCCGGTGAGTGCGACTGGGTGTTCTCCATCTGCGATTGTTCCAGTTTGTGCAAGCGTGAGTGCTGGATTGATGCCATTGGCGCCACTGATGATCCCCGCGACGCGGTGGTTGTATGCGCTGGTGCTGAGCATGAGCTCGCCCGGGTTCGCAGGGTCGATAGCCACAATCATTCCTGGTAATACTGGGACATCGGCATTCACATCGAAGGGCTCAGCGATGTCAGCACCGCCGATAAGACGCACTCCTTCAGATCGGATGATGCCACGAACATCGAGCTGATCTTGTGGATTGGTAGTGCCGATACCCACTCGACCGTTTGGAACATACAGACTTTTGTTGTTTGTACCATCGCCAATACGAAGAAAATCTCGCCGGTTGTAGACATCGAGAATTGTGATTGCGTATGGCGTTGAGGTAATTTTGGAGCGTTCACCAACAATGACGAAATCGCCTGTGTCGGGATCACGAATCTCAATTTGTATCCATGTCTGGAACCCCTCCCATATTTCTTGACCGTATTCATCGAACTCGGTACGGAATAGGCCATCTTCAACTTGGAGTTCGCGGATAATTTCTGGAGCTATCCGATCGCCCTCGCCAACTTCAGCTTTATTCCAGAGTGAAAACTTGAAGTCCCTCATGCCGCTGACACGCTCGCCTTGGAACTCAAGAACCCCTTGGTATGTGTATGACGCTTCTTGTGGATCTCCGTTTCCGCCTGCGTACACTGGATTTGAGAAGCCGATACCTGCAGCGGCGATGACTGCTGCAACTGCGATTTTTTTCATTGATAGCATGTGTTTGCCCTTTAGTTGAGATTGCTTGTGTACCCCGCCCTCCTCGGGCTGAAACTGGCACTAAGGACAGTCGAGATCGGAACTCAAAGCCGGAAGAAGAAACAGAGATAATTTGAATTTTTTTCAAGCACACATTCTTGTGCCTCAAGTAGACAACTGGTAGGATGATTTTGTACCGATGACACTGTCCGAGTCCAACACAGAGAACCCTGATCCATCGTGGGATAAAGCTGGTGCTGAGCAGCATCAGGAGCTGATTCGCGCGGTCTATGAAGAGCTCCGTCGTCTTGCGTCGAGTTACCTCGGAAAGGATCAGGCTCGGCACACGCTTCAGCCGACCGCAATTGTTCATGAAGCTTTCTTGCGGCTTTCAAACAATGCTGATTTAAAGATCGAGTCACGCACGCACTTCTTCCGAATAGCAGCCCGATCGATGCGTCATGTACTCAGTGACTATGCGCGAGCAAAGAAGACTGAAAAACGAGGGGGTGATTGGAAACGAGTCACTCTTTCGGGTATAGGTACGAGTGGTGATGCTTCGGATTATGACGCATCGGATATTCATACTGCTCTCAAGTCTCTTGAAAATCAATCTGAGCGTCAAGCCGAGATAGTCGAGTTGCGTTTTTTCGGGGGGCTGAAAGTAGAGGAGATCGCTGATTTGCTCAATGTAAGTGACCGGACAATCCGGAATGAATGGCGAGCGGCGCGGGCTTGGTTGCGCTCTGAACTGAAACTAATGGATGAGTGATGAACGAATCTCAGCATGATCGAATAACCAAGATCTTCATTGAAGCGTGTGAGCTGCCTGAGGACCAACGCGAAAAATTTGTTAAACGGCAAGCAGCTGGCGACAAAGTGGTATTCTCTCGTGTGATTGAGATGCTCGCAGCAGACTCAGACACGACAGGGAGCCACTTGCTATCTGATCAGGTGATCGATGCCGGGTTGCATTTTCAGGTTGGGGAAGGAGTTGTTGGAGAACAACACCCAAGCGAGATCAGCCGATTCAAAATTTTACGAGAAATAGGGCGGGGTGGAATGGGTGTCGTGTATGAAGCGATGCAGATTCAACCTGAGCGGACAGTTGCCATTAAGGTCATCCGGAATGGTTTAATCAGTTCCCAAGCCAAACAGCGGTTTAAACGCGAGGCACAGTTGCTTGGGCGGCTACAGCACGCGGGTATCGCGCAGATTTATGAAGCAGGAAGCCTGAACGACGAAGATGGTGATCAACCATACATCGCGATGGAGTTTGTCGATGGTGTGCCAATCAAATCGTATTGCAAAGATCAGGGGCTCAGCACCAAACAGCGGCTGGAACTCGTCCAGAAGATTGCTGACGCGCTGCATCATGCTCATCAGAAGGGGGTCATCCATCGAGATTTGAAGCCGGACAATGTGCTCATTGTTCCTGGGGAATCGCCTCAGCCAAAGATTCTCGATTTTGGTGTTGCGAGAGTGAGTTCATCTGAGTCGCTTGTGCCTATTACGATACAGGAACATCACCAGATCATTGGGACTTTGGACTACATGAGTCCCGAACAGGTTTCAGGTTCGGTGGATGTCGATATCCGGACAGATGTGTATGCGTTAGGTGTACTCGCGTTTGAGCTCATATCTGGAAAGCGTCCGTTTGATCTAACTGGCTTGCCGATTGTAGCGGCGGCAAAGGTGATCACGGATCAATCTCCGGATCGATTGTCATCGATTGACACCGGGTTACGAGGAGATATCGAGACGCTCATTTCGAAAGCAATGTCGCATGACCCGGCTGATCGGTATCAGTCAGCTGCTGAGTTGAGTGCAGACATTGGCAGATACCTCCGTGGTGAACCAATAACCGCGCATCCGCCAAGTACACGCTACCATTTTTATAAGTTTGCAACCCGGAATAAGCCCTTGGTATGCATGTCGATTTTGGCAATGCTCGCGTTAGTGGGTGGGCTGGTGTTTACAAGCATCGCTCTAGGACAAGCGAATGCGAAAACTAAACTCTCCGATGCACTCTATGAGTTCATCACAATCAACTTGTTGGAGCAAGCAAATCCAGATATTCACGATGAAAGCGATCCCACTATTCGTATGGTACTTGACAGAGCAAATGAAGAGCTTGATGATCAGTTCAAGGATGATCCGGAAATTGAACTCAAGCTTCGGGAAACAATTCGATCAGCGTACAAGTCACTCGGCGCGTATGAGCAAGCAAAAGCGCAGTCAGAGCAAATGATTGCGATAGCTGAACCACTTTATGGTCGTGAAGACAACAGGACGCTGCGTAAGATGCATGGGCTTTCGACCGATCTCCTTGACCTATCGCGTTTCGAGGATGCGCTTGAGATTTGCCTTGAAGTCTATGAGATCCGTAAACAAAAACTCGGTATCAATCATCTTGAAACACTGCAGATTATGAATAATCTTGGAGCGTGCCATATGCGACTCGGGAATTTCAAAGACGCTGCTATTGTTTTAGAGGATGCTTTGGAGGGTAAGGAAATCGTCTTAGGAGTGGAAGATCTGAGCACAATCAACACAAGGCACAATCTTGGTAGTCTCAAACTCAGTATGGGACAATATGATGATGCTGAGCGATTGCTCAAAGTTGTCATCGAACAGCGAGTTGCTCAGCTTGGCAGTTCTCATCCCCGCGTAACAAGAAGTAGATCTGTACTCGCTGCAACGTACTTCCTGAGAGGAGAGTATGAGAAATGCTTAGAGATTACAGACTTTGCGATCAAGAGTATTGGCGATCGTCTAGAGCCGAATCACCCAATGCGTTTGAATCTTGAGCTCACATCAATACGGGCACTGTCGGGGATTGGCAACCATAAAGAAGCATGGCGGCGTGCCAAAGAGCATGAAGCATCATTCAAGAGTGAAGGAAACCTGTATCCCGAATGGCTCCATCGAAGTGCAGCCATCGCGCATCGAGCGGGTGATACACAAGCTGCGGTCCAGCTTTATGAAGAGTACATCGATTATCACTATGATGAAAATCAAATAGCCGAAGAGTGTGAGTTCTATATTGATTTCGCATCAGCTCTCGAATCTACTGGCGACATTCAGCGGTCAATCGATGCCCTCAAGCATGCTATTGAAACGCTCAGTAATTCACAAGGCGATATCAAGAAGCGAAAAGAACTGCTAAAGAAAATTGACTATTTGGGTAACCAGATTGATGTTCAAGATTCATAGTGGCAGAAAAAAATCACTAATCGTTGTTGATCACTATCATTTTTTTAAGAGCTTGAGAGATGGGGAACCCGATCACAGAAGAATGAAATTTGCTAATTCATTTTAAGGCAAAGTAATAATGTAGAGCTTGAAGAAGATCTCCTTCTTCATAGTGGATGTACGCTGTTTTTAAGAACCGAACTAGTACATGACGGCTTGATAATTGTGAACCCATTCGAGGGGAGCGTTCCTGCCTCAATCCGTACTCTTGATTCACTTGCAATCAAGGGAGATGGGACTATCAGGTTGTATAGCCCAAGCGCTGCGTCGAGAATGTTTTGATTTCCTCTAGAGCTTGGGAGCGGTCAGCGATTCGAAGGAATCGGTTTAGTCTCCGTTCCACTCATTCACTACGGCACGATTGCTCCAGGGCCTGGAGTTGGAACATTGGTTGTGAATCAACGCATTACTATGCAGCCGAGTTTAAGAGTAGAAATAGAGCTTGGTGAAATCTCGAGTGACCTTCTCAGCAGCACATCACCTGTAGAACTTCAAGGCACGCTGGATGTCACTTTAGTGGATGGTTTTGCGCCAACGGGATACTGGGGACAAGCGTTTATTTCTGCATCAGATTTAGTTGGCGAGTTTGAGATTATCAATTTCCCACCCTCTCAGCCCGGATTTGTGTTTGATGTGCGGTATACGGATGAACTTATCTATGTTGTACACACATGCAGATCGGAATTGAATCTTGAGGGAACACTTGATGTTCTTGATGTATTTTCAGTTTATAACAGACTACGAAAGCAAGCTCCAATCAGCTGATATAAATTATGACGACGAGTTTAACTTCTTTGGTCGTTTCTGCGCAATATTTCTCTAGGCTGCTTTGAGAGTTAAGCTAATCGGTGAATGCAGATCGATCGAACGCTTTGATGACATGTCAATATCTGCTATAATCTGCCCGATGGTACAGCCTTCTACACAACTCGAACTACGCCCTCTATCCCGGATGGAATCTGACGATTCAGTATTGAATCTAGTCCTTGATCCTCCTGGACCGATTGTCATCGGGCGATCATCCGAAGCTCAGTGGGCAATCCCTGCTCCGTCTGTGTCACGAAAGCATGCATCACTTGAGTCCCTTGATAACAACTGGTTCTTGAAAGACTTAGGGTCACGCCATGGGTCGACTATTAATGGCAAAAGGCTTGAACCGAATGAGCTCATGCTCATTCATCCTGGAGATTTGATAGGCTTTGGTGGATGGATGTGTCGGTGCTCATCCCTTGATTCGCGTCATGGTATGACTACGCCGTTTACGAATACCCAGCCTGAAGATGAGAGTATCTCTGCGATTGACTCCTCTCTCTTCCGCGGAGTTGCCCAGCAGCGCCTTGATGCTATTTTGAAGCTCACTCGAGCGCTTGATGATGCGAAGAATGAAGTTCAAGTTGCTGAAGCGGTTGTTCATTCTGTGACCATGGCAACGGGTTGCAAACGGGTTGTAGTTACGCGTCTCGCATCAGATAGCGAGTTTGAGCTGCTTGCTTCAAGCTCAAAGGATGAGCCAACCCTTTCGCGATCTCTTATCGATGCCGCAGCCAGAGATGGGCTGGTTGAACTCAAGTCCACAGGGGGTATCCGCAATCAAGCCCATTCCATTATGAGTTTGGATATACAGACTGCGATCTGTGCACCAATATTATCAGGCGATTCTCCGGCAGCCTATCTTGTACTCGATACTCGTTCAACTGAGAAGTCGCTCCCTCATGACGCAGCTGTTTTTTGTCAATCGATTGCTGATGTCGCAGGTCTTTCTTTTGAGCGTTTGTACAATGCAGAGCTCGTTGCACGCCATGCACAACTCCAGCAGGATCTCGGGGCTGCCCGGCGTGCGCAAGAATTTTTACAACCACCATTAACAGGAACGCTTGGTAACACAAGTTATGCGTTTGAGTCGTATGCAGGCCGAGTTGTTGCCGGCGATTTGTTTGATATCTTTGAACTCGATTCATCGAGAACCGCGTTCTTCCTGGGAGATGTTTCTGGAAAGGGAGTGGGGGCCGCGGTACTTATGGCGGCGGCTCAATCGCAACTCCGCACGCATCTGCTCGCGGGAGACGATCTGTGCGCAGCTTTATCGGCGGTGAACTCGGATCTGTATAAACGGACCGATTCATCGAAGTTTGTTACGCTCATCGCGGGAGTGATCGATGCCAAGGAAGAGCGATTAGAAATCTCCGATGCTGGACATGGTCTCTGTGTGGTAATCCCAAATGGGAGTCAGCCTCTCCAACTTGAAGCTCCTCACGGCTTCCCACTGGGCGTAGTCGGTGAAGCTGAATATAAGGTGCAATCAACGGAGTTCCTGCAAGGTTCTGTCGTAGTTTTCTTTTCTGACGGGGTTGTTGAGCAGCCAAATCCAGAGGGGAATCACTTTGGATTCGATGCGGCTTTGAGTTCTACCGCTCAACACATCACACCGACTGAGATCACATCGGCCCTGGTAAATGATGTTCGCTCGCATGCAGAGGGTGATTATTCAGATGATCTTACGGTGGCCTCCATGAGATTAGATCCGACATGAGTATCCGATTACTCTTGAATAGAGGTCTTCTACCTGTAAACCAATCGAATACCAGATAGACTCAGTATTCTGAACAACAAGCAGCACATTCAGGTTCCAGTCCTGATGAGATACAACACATGATCTGCTGGTCCGTTCACGCAGACTTATTGGAGCAATAGATGACTGAAGACTTTGTGCCAGGATCAGATGAGCGCGAAAAACCTACAGATTTAGATCTGACAATGTCACACATCGATGGTGTTCGCCCGGACCACGCTGCGAGCATTGAACATCCTGGGCAAGCCATCAACCAGTACACACTCGTGAGTCTGCTCGGAGAAGGTGGGTTCGGCACAGTTTGGTTAGCGGACCAGCATGAGCCTGTCCGTCGTCAGGTTGCTCTAAAGATTATCAAGCTTGGCATGGACACACGCCAAGTGATTGCCAGATTTGAAGCCGAGCGCCAAGCGCTGGCTGTGATGGACCATCCAAATATCGCGAAAGTTTTTGACGCGGGGACTACCGAAACAGGCCGCCCGTACTTTGTAATGGAATACGCGGAGGGTGTGACCTTTACGAACTATTGCAATGATCAGAAGCTCGATATCAAAGAGCGGCTCCAGTTATTCCAAAGAGTCTGTCTCGCTGTCCAGCATGCACATCAAAAAGGGATTATCCATCGCGACATCAAACCCAGCAATGTAATCGTTACCTCTGTGGACGGCGAGCACACACCTAAAGTTATTGATTTCGGTATCGCCAAAGCAACCGAGGCCCGCGAGACTGAACACTCGATGTTCACTGAACTCGGCCAGATCATCGGAACACCCGCCTATATGTCGCCCGAGCAAGCAGGGCTTACTAACGAGGACATAGATACCCGCTCGGATGTCTATGCACTCGGAGTCTTGCTCTACGAAGCAATGACCGGTGAAACCCCCTTTGATACCAAGACACTTCTGCGCGCTGGCATGGAAGAGATTCGCCGAGTTATTCGCGAAGTTGATCCACCTAAACCCAGTACTCGTCTGACAGCTTCGAAGGAGGATCTTGCGTCAATTGCGCACGATCGCGATACGGAGCCGCGTAGATTATGCACGCTCGTTACAGGCGATATCGACTGGATTGTTATGAAAGCGCTCGATAAGGATCGTAGCAGAAGGTATCAGACAGCTACCGGTTTGGCGGAGGACATCGGTCGTTACTTGAATAACGAACCCGTGACCGCTTCTCCTCCATCAGCAAGCTATCGCACCGCGAAGTTTGTAAAGCGCAACAAAGTTGGTGTCTTCGCGGCTGGCTTTGTTCTCTTAGCCCTGTTCATCGGCACAGTTGGAACAACGATCGGCTTTGTGCGCGCCAAACGCGCTGAGTCCATCGCTCAGCAGTCTGCAGCAGAGGCAAGTCATGCGCGTGAGCTTGAGTCTCAGCAGCGTCTCCTAGCCGATCAGCGAGCTGAGGAAGCACGCATTGAACGGGATAAGGCGCAGCAAGTTGCTGGTTTTCTGACTGATATGCTTTCGGGTGTCGGCGCGCAAGTAGCGCAAGGCGCGGATACTACCCTGCTCCGTGGAATCCTTGAAAAGACCGCTATTCGTATAGGCGATGAACTCGCTGAGCAACCTGCAATCGAGGCCGAGATCCGTAGCAATCTTGGTCTGACCTATTTGCAGATTCGGGACTTCATGCGTGCTGAAGAGAATCTTTTACGCGCGAGCGAACTCTTCCGTTCGCTCGAGGATGGTGATCATCCAGATATCGCTCAAAGCTTGACTAATCTTGGCCAACTCCGGGAAGCTGAAGCCAAGCCAGCGGAAGCCGTGATCTTCAAACGCGAGGCCCTCTCCATGCGGGAACGCCTTGCAGGGCCAGATTCGATCCATATTCCTCGAAGCAAGATGGATCTCGCAAACACGCTCGTCAGACTCAATGAGTTCGAAGAGGCCGAAGAACTCTTACTGAGCGTACTTGATTCTAACGAACTGATCCCAGGCGAGAATCATGAGGAAGTCGGCGTTGTGTATAACAGCTTGGCAAACTTGATGCAACACCTTAATGAACCTGAAAGAGCTGAACAGTATTATCGCCAAGCACTTGCAGTACACCGTGAAGGGCTGGGGGATGACCATCCTTTCGTGGCCACAGATTTGCATAATCTGGGGAGTCTGCTGAGTGTTGTTGGTCAAAACAGAGAAGCCATTGAGGTTCATGAAGAATCACTCGCACGATGTAGGGCGCTCTATCCCGATGGGCATGAGATGACCGCCTCAAACCTAGTCCATCTTGCAACGCTTTACCGATTCAGCGACGAACGCTCGTCTGAAGCACCGGAGATGCTACAAGAAGCAATCTCCATCCAATCCAAGATCTACGGCGAAGATTCATCGATAGTTGCAAGGAGTTATTACGATCTCGGCGTTATTCTAAGCAGCCAAAAAGATCATGAAGGTGCGATCGTACAGTTTCAGCGCTCAGTTGATCTGAACTCTGCTCTAGAGGGAGAGCAAAGCCAAGCTGTTGCCGTCTCCATGCAGTCCATCGCTCGAGCGCTCGGAGATTTGAATCGCTACGAAGAAGCTACCGCGGTATACGACCGTGTCATGGATATCCAAATAGGCCTGTTTGGTGAGAGTCATCCTGAGCCAGCGATCACCCTTGTTAATATTGGGGCCATGCATAGGCAGGCAGAGAACTATCCTGCTGCCGAAACCGCACTGCTCAGGGCATTGGAAATCTTTGAAGCGGCCGATCGAGGGACTACATCATCTACTGCTGGTGTGTACGAGAATCTCGGTCGTATCTACCGCGCGGTTGATCGACTCGATGAGTCCGCTGATGTTCTCCGCAAAGCGTTAGAGATCAGAAAGATCGTCAATGGGCCGAATTCTCGCAACACACTCGGTGCGTGCTATGTCTTTGCGGGGACACTCATCGAGATTGGTGGATACGACGAGGCCGAGACGCTGTTGCTTCATGCACTCGACGACCCAGAGGGCGTCATCAATGCACGGATTCATTACTTCATACAGCGAAGATACGCCGACTTGCTATTCGCGACCGAACGTTTCGACGAGTGCATCGAAAATCTTGAGGAGTGCTACCAAGGATTTATCGAGAGCGGATCAGCAGATACTGTGAAAGAAACACTCATGGAGTTGGTTCGGGCTACCGATCGTAGAAACGAACTTGACCCAACTCCAGAGAACGAGGAAGCGGCAATAAAGTGGCGACAGGTGCTTGAAGAACAGGGGTGAATTGCTCTAATCAACCATATTTCTGGCTAGTAAGTTCATACCCAATCTAGGTGCCCATTAGGTATTCATAGTACCTGTTGGAACACTCTTGTATCACGATTTATGATGCTTGTTGCTCGGTCTGTAACTGGTCTGATCCAGTATGCCCATGATCAGCTTGATAGGCGAAAGAGCGGTTTTTATAGAGCATCAAATGCCCGTGCTTCGGGGCAATGCATGCTTAATCTGACGGGTATGCGGTATCAACTGAGTTGGTGAACTCCTGAGCGATATCTTTCCACAGAACTTCATAAGCCGTATCAATCCAGAGTGAACCATCTGTTGCAGCCTAGTACTGATCATCAATGGCCAAATGAACCACATACACACACATCTTGAAGTTCAGTAGGCAAACTTAGACCGTACATAGATTGCGCCAATATTTTTCGAATTCACCGAAGTGGATACTGGAAAAAAGCAGTTGTATTAGTTCATTCAAACCTTGTAAAATTCTATTTCTGCAAGGCGCAAATGAACAAAATGCAGATCGGGTATGGAATTCTTGCGTTCCCGGCTATGCACAAATTGACCAGAGTTCTGTTATGGAGTTGAGGCACTCACTTGATGGAGTTCAATGCGAGAACTCTTAGGAAGTTGCTAGTTACAGTACTAATCAGAACAAGAAAATCTTTGCAGAAGATTTTGATGATCCAAGAATTTGTCTTTCTAAAATTCAAAACTGATACTTCCTTCAACTTGTGGTGGTGTAGATTTTTCAATTTGAAGTTGCAACTTGGATCAAGAACAGGCTGTATATCTACTTTAAACTGGGAGTCTACATGAGGTATGCAGTGCGGAAATCTACTCTTATAGTGTTCTTTGTTTGCCTGATTGTTGGGCCAGTGCAGATAGCGTTAGGCGAGGATTCAGAACGAGCGCGCCTCGCCGCTCTTGGCCGGCTGTATGGTCAAGTTCGTTTCTTCCATCCAGCGAGTGAGTTGCAAGATCTGGACTGGGGAAGAGTCATGGTTTACGGAGTGCAGAGAGTACTCGCTGCAGATGACTCAGAGTCTCTCGAAGCTGCACTCAAATCCACCTTCGAACCAGTTGCTCCCTCAGTCCTGATCACATCCGGCAACCTTCCAGCTCAAAACCCTGCTGTGAATACTCAACATACCTATTGGGAGCACCGGGGTGTGTGGTATGGGCCAAGCTCAAATATGTATAGAAGCCAGCGGGTTGGGATCGATGGAGACGCAGTCCTAGAACTCTCAGTAGAAAGAGGCGAGGTCACTGATATTGAACTCGGCGCAGGTGTTCGGGCTCGTATTCCACTGTCGCTTGCTTTTGTTGAAAGTAGTACGCTGCCAAGATCGAATGTACAGGAGCTAGATCGCTGGCATGCCATGATCGATGGGTTAGAAGTTGGTGATGCCAGTGATGAGTGTGTTCGTGTAGCCAGCACCCTTATGGTGTGGGCTGTGATAGAGCATTTTTTTCCGTATTTTGATGTTGTGAACTTAGATTGGGAATCAAGATTGGATCAGTTTCTGGCTGAATCTTTGAAAGACCAATCCTCAAACGAGTACTACCGCTTTCTCTGTGCAATGATGGCGGAACTCAAAGATGGGCACGCATACGTGTATATGTCCGCAGGCCAGCACTGGTCACCAAAAGCGCCTGCTGCTCGATTTGATATCGCCCGTGACGGATCCATTGTCGTGACGCGGTCATGGAACGAAAGCCTCCTCCGAAAAGGCGATGTCGTTGTAAGCATCGACGGTTTGACAGCTGCTGAAGAGCTCGAAAGGTGGGAGCATGTCACAGCTGGATCAGATCAACTTAGAAGGCACAGGGCACTGAACCAGTTTGGTACGAGCGACGATGGGGGGGATGCAGCGTTTGTTGTCCGCCGGGTTGAAGGGGAGCGAGAGCATGAAATCCAACTGCTTGTCGATCGTTCCGAGCGATCCGCGATGTTCTTTGTGCAACCTGAGTTTGAGCATCCACCGATTAGTGAAGTTGCAGAGGGAGTTTGGCTTGTTAATCTACTGAACATCTCCAACGCTCAATGGCAAGAGCACATTGAAGAGATAAAGCAGGCACATGGACTCATTGTAGATTTTCGTTGGGGCGGAAGCGGTGATCAGGACATCAACTCGCTTACGCTGGCGAGTCAGTTTATTGATCAACCTGTTTCGACTGTATCATGGGAAGTCCCCGGACTTGTCAGACCAGGATTCGATGAGGTTCTCTGGGGCACCGATACTTGGGCCATTGATCCGAAAGAGCCCAGACTCAAGGCCGATGTAGTGTTTTTGACCTCGCCTGCGGTTGTCTCCTTTGGGGAGACGGTGATGTCTTTCTGGGATCATTACGGGCTCGCCAGAATCGTTGGTGAGCCAACGGCTGGCTGCAACGGCAATGTAAATCGTATTACAGATCTCCCTTGCGGAATGACGGCTAACTTCACCGGTATGCGAGTGCGGAAGCATGATGGAAGCGTCTTGTATGGTGCAGGCTACAAGCCAGATGTGCTTATTGAACGCACGGTCGAACAAATCCGTAGCGGTAAAGATCATGCTCTCTTAGAAGCAATCAATCTGCTCACTGACGACTGAGTTGGTTGCCTAAAGGGTGTGAGCTATTTCGTCATCGATATCAATTTACTTAGAGTATACATCTGTGCCTCTTGAGATCTAATACTACAAGAGTTTAGAACACGAGGTTGGGAACCCCGTGGATGAAAAATTCAATCTGAGTTGTATTCATTTGGATACACAGAATGAATGCCGGAAAATTACGAACCCTTGTGCACAAAATCAAAGCCAGCAGTTCGTCGGTAGTGATGAACTGCTGGCATAATTGACTTTGCTGAGTAGGCGTATGACTATGGATTATGGGCAAGACTCTTGTTGCTCTGGGAGAGTCGTATTGAACATGGCTTCATAAGTTGCTTGGTCCACGATATTCAAATACACCGGAGACGATGCATAGCCATCAGGATTCACAACGACGATCGGAGCCTCAAATACTGTACTGAGATCGCTGATTTCTAGGAATGTGTAAATCACATCGTTGGTGAACTCTGCTTGCTGATCTCCATTTAGAAGGATCATCCGAGATTGCTGAGCTTCTTGGGTGAATGTGCTTTGTTCAATTCCATCGAACCAAATCGTTGCTCCAGGTTGGAAATCTTGACCATTGACCGAGAGCTTCAAGCTTCGTGGATTATCTAGACAACGATCTAGGATTGCTACTGAAGTTGTATCAGGTGTAATCCGGTTGATGACCGGGGTTGGGTAACGGACTTCGATCGGTATCGCATTGGATTCGCCTCCTGAGAGCACTATTTGACCACGGAAGTCATCGAAATATCCTGTACCATTGGATGGTGTATACACAGAAACGAGCTCAATACCAGCCAATGCAGCAAGGTCAGCCGGGACCTCCGCTGTGAGATAGCCCGGGGAGATGTACTTGGTTTCAAGCGCATGATCGCCCCACATCACTGTGGATGATTTGTTGAAGTTGCCGAATCGTTCTTGCTCAAATCCGTCAAAGAATGGAACACTCAATGGCCCGCTTACTGTTAATGTGAAGGCATCTGTACCTGGTGTGACACGGGTAGGTGAGATGTTCTGAATCACAGGTCTTGGTGCCGCGACTGTTAGATCGATCGAGTTGCTCAGTCCACCGCCTGGGGCAGGTGATTGCAGGCTGATGTTGATCAGGCCAGGCTCGTTGTATTCTGAGACAGGCATGAGTGAGTACAGGATGCCGTTCTCAACAGGCTGAGTAAAGCGAGGCATCGGTTCTTTTGTCATTGGATTAGAGATTCTAAGAATCTCATCGGAGTCAAGTTTGCGGTTATAGATGGTAAAGTCCGCAAGCTGCCCGTTGAGTGTTGAGCCACCAGTTTCTTGCTGAGCTCCAAACTCGAACGGCGAGTTCGGTGGGATACCAATAAATCCTTGGCGAGATGTAAAATCATGGGTAGAGACCAACTCCCCATCGACATACCAACGAACCCCATCGCTCTGATCACGATCGACCACAACAATGTAGTGATGCCAATCTTGATCCAATATATCAATTGTTGAGTTTGCGCGGAGAATACTCTCATCAGATCCGTCGTCCAAGATCGACAAGCCCGGACTCTGTCCGAAGAAGTAGACCGCAAAGCCTTGTGGTCGACCTGCAGTGGAGTTGTTCGCATCGAGAATAATATCAAATCCCGAGTCAAACGAGTTTCGCTTTGCCCAGTACGAGATCGAGAAATCGTCAGTCCCAAGAGGAGTGAAGTTTTCTGGATCAACCCACAACCGGTTCCCTTCAAGCTCGATAGCCTGACCAAGGAAACTCGGCACGCCTTCGGTCACGAACGGCGGCGGAGTACCGGGTTGATTCTCAGAAACGATATCAACATTTCCAATCGGGTCGAGGTAGTCCCCCTCAAAGTCCCAGTTGTGTGTCCGATTGGGAACCGTCGATAGCTCATCGCGTCTGATGAGTACCGCTGGCATAGGTGGATCGGCTTCAAAGTCATAAATCGGGAACTCGTTGAAGAATGCGAGGTCACTCGTTCCTTTCACTGAGTTCCACATATCCGCAAGCACATACCAGTAATCGCGGCGCGCGATGTAGGACGGAGTGCCAGCGGTGGTGAGCCCATCGATCGCATCCATTGCGATGTTGTCTACGCGTGGATCGCCAGCCCAAAGGTTCGGGCCAACGGTGCCGAGATTCGGACGAGGGAGGATGATTGGGAAGTCTGCAGATTCTGAGATCGCTTGATCAGCAGAGTTGACTGCCCAGATCCGTGCGATGCCCGGGAGCAAACGCATCTCGTTTGGGATTTCAACAACCGCAGTGCGTGAGTTGAGCACAGTGGATTCCATCCGCTGAATGCGACCGTTGTGGCACATCACGAATCCATCCATATTTTTGTTAATGAGGTTGTCGCCGTAGATCAGCATTTTCTTCGCTGGTTGATTTAGGAACGCAGCAAGCTCGAATGGGTCCGCGTCAACCTGATCATAGATAAACATCTTCAGATCAACACGGCTCAAAGTACCAATGCGGGGTTTGCCGTCGGGGTTAATAATCAGCTGGATCGGGTCAAGAATATCTTGAGGAGCATTCACCATAAAGCCACTATCAAAGAGGTCCAGCGGAATGTCATCAGCGAGCGGAATGTCCAGACAGAACAAGCACGTCTTAATATCGAACAGTTGCTCACCAAACGCATCTCCACTCAGACCCGCTTGCAATGTTTCCCAGCCAACCTTGGGCTGAATATCAATCCAGGTGCGGTTGCTGAAATCCCCCTCGATGCTGGCCCGAGGGGTCATTGAAAGGATATTTTCGGGTGGAAGGTTACTCTTGGGTACTGTGACCATGAGTGTTCCCGTCCATGTCGAACCCTCCTTTGTCAGGGTGACATCTTTGGTGGTTACGCCAGGAACGCCATCGACGATGACTGGATGATTGAAATCTACAGCAATCGAAATTTCAGGTTCAAAGACCAGCGATTGGTTCGCTTCGAGTTCAATTTCTGCGAAAGCTTGAGCGATATTGACATTGGCGCCAAACGCCCACGCGCTGGTGGTGGTGCCTGGAGCGCTGATGCTGAAGATAGTGGGGATGCCGAGTGCGTAGGTGGTTACCAAGTTTGTGATATTCCCGCGCAATGAGAAGAAGACCTCAGGTTCAAGCGTCGAAGTGATCTTGCCTGAGTTGAGATCGACCATGCCGCTGCTTGAGAACTGCGGTCTCTTTGCTCGCCCTGATACGAAGTTCATATCATCGCCGAAATCGATCCACTGTCCGGGTTGACCGGTCGGGAGATCTACGCCCAGGAACGGAAGATCGCCAGACCAACCAACTCCAAGATTAACGATCGGAACTGTTGCAAGGTTTTCACTGAACGCAACGAGATTGGCGCTTGAAGAAAGTGAAATGCCAGCATTACCCGTCATGTGAGCCCCGGCACCGGGTTCAGCTTCGCTGACAAGGTTGGCGCTGGGGTCTGGGTCAAACTGAATGACAATCGGGAACGGGCTCCCAGCAACACGCTTGGCGTCGCCGGGGATTGCGAAGTCCATACTGCCCGGATAGGCAAGGTCGAAGGTGCCCCCGGTCGCGTACGCGCGGAAACCTGTTCCGAAACTGACATTCCCACCGAAGTTCGCTGAACCACCAAAGTCGCCCAGGAGTGGGATTGAGAAAATGGTGTTGAACCCAAAGTTGACTTGCGTGAGATCTGGTGTGAGCTGGAAGAAGTTGGTTTCAAATGAGACGGAGCCGACGCCGTCAAACCAGAGGCTCCGGTCTTCGACTTTGAGGTTGGCCGCGTTTTCAACGATCTTAGGGACATCGGTAAAGGGCTGGCCAATCTTCCCAATCACCCCGTTAAGTCGGGTAGGATTCCGCTCGACGACTAAGCCGCCATAATAGATGTTGTCACCAAAATCCGAAAACAAAC
Organism: Phycisphaerales bacterium; assembly: GCA_045105315.1. Classification (GTDB taxonomy): domain Bacteria; phylum Planctomycetota; class Phycisphaerae; order Phycisphaerales; family UBA1924; genus UBA1924. Next base: position 21,579 of record JBGCDI010000066.1, read on the forward strand.
TCCGATATCTCACATCTGAGATTGCTGTTATTCCTTCAGAAATCCACGATGGTGGTGTCGAGAGATCAGTTCTGTCAAACTTATACACTGCGGATCCATTGTTGATAAAACGCATGCCCACATACGGATTGCCGAACCTATCTAAAACAAGTGGAAGAGATTTTTGTCCGTTGGATATAAAAATTGTATCTCCATTATCTGGATCGGCAAAGCCGGAACCGACTACTGTGCCCTCAAAATTGATCTTGCTCAGAACTGCTCTCGTAGAAATCGAATTCACGGCCACTTTGAAGAGATTACTTTCCCTGTCAAGCGCGATCGAAGGCTCTTCGCCTGCCGTAGAATCGGTAATAGTTGAATCCGCGATGAATCTCGTATATAAGCGGTTCCCATCTGTATCAAAGGCGTTTGCCTCCCATCCGCCTTCAACTCCTATAACTATGTAAGAGTTGCACCGGATATCGATTACTAAGTTACTCACACTGCGGTTCATCAAGTATCTAAACGGTGTTAAGCTTGTCCACAACCGCTCACCTAGTGGGTTCAGTTTCTCAATTGCTTGATCCTCAATAAACTCAAACCCATCTCGTCCGCGTGAAATTCCATACGAAACATATAAATCGCCTAAGCGATCGATTTCGATCTCTGGAGTACCAATGCTCAATATGGGATCAATACCGCCGAGCTTAGTGCTCCAGATCGGCACACCGTCAGGCCGAAACCGCAACAGTTGCAAATCGCTAAATTGCTTTTCATCCCCGACTTCAAGGCCTTTATTGGTAACCACATAGACATTCTGGTCATCATCAACATCGACAGATCCTAAGAGCAAACCTCGCTCGATCACGACTGTCCAGTTCACATCACCCGCGTCTGAATACTTGCGCAGATTCAGATTGAAGCGATCATCAACAGGCCCAGAAGTCGCAAGCTCTTTCTGGAATAAGGCATAAACATTCCCATCGAGATCGATCGCTGCTTCTAGGAATCGTTCGCCATCTGAGTTGATTCGTTCCCATTGTACTTCGCCGGTGTTACTGATCTTTGCGATCGAAAAACCGTCATCTAGAATTCCTCGATCGAAATCCAATACTACAACTAAATTTCCAGACACATCTTGTCCAACTGGAATGTAGTCGAGGTTAGCTATAGAGAGCGGATCAACCCCGCTTGGAACAAGAATCTCCTCCCACTCATTTGTGAATAAATCAACATTCTCTAGATCTTGATCATCAATGAATTCTCGGATCTTGTCATTGACCTTGTCTGAGAGATCGCTTTGATTCACGCGATCGCTCAAGATCTCGCGGACATGGTTGTCTTGTGCGTAGGTGTGTGTGGTGATGAGGCCTGCGAGCAACGCAACCAGTGCATGCTGCCCAAATGTTCGGGTCATGTATTGCATCATTGTTCTCCTGGTTGTGGATTAGTCGTCCGCGTTGATTCGTTGCGGCGCTTCAGCTTGGATGGCATTCATCGATTTACTCATTGGTTCACCAAACAACTGTGGCTGCAGGTACCGGCCCACTTCGCGGCCCTGCTTCTCAACGACTGCTTGCGTGCTGTATGTTCGGGCGTACGGATCGAATCTCCGCGCCTTGACTTCCCATGAGACTTTAAGACCCGGCTTACCGCCTTCGATGCGGAAGGTATTGCTCTGGACTTCCTGAGCAATGTAGAGCCCCGGTGCTGACGCGCCGATCGGGGTCAGGTCATACCGGAAATCGGTGTTGATGGTCTCGAAATATGCTGGGAGGGTGACCCATGCGCCTCCGGTTTCGTCAAGGTAGACATTCCCAGAGTACTCATTGATGGGTTCAGGGCCTTCAGACGAGTAGTGCTGGAGATATTTGTTTGCAGGATCAAGCGGGTGGTCGATGCGGAAGGTTTTGAAACCTGAGGAGCCCAAGTTCCCGTTCGAGAACACGCCGTAGTTGCTTGGGTTTGCATTCGCGCTTGAGCCGTAGACCCCGTACCCGGTGCCAGTGCCACTGTTCGTGACACCAATAACGCCGGTGCCAAAGTTGCCGGTGCTTTCTCCAAACACGCCGTATGCAGGGCCGAACGGAGCGGTGTTTCGTCCGTACACGCCGCGTCCTGAAGAGCTCTGTGCTTCGCCGTACACGCCTGTGGATGTCGCAACGGTTCCTTCTGCGTAACCGTATATCGCTGTGCCATTTACAGCTGCATTCTCGGCTTGGATCGTGATCGCACTGCCCTCGGATGCGGAGTGTACCGCACGGATGGTTTGTTGAGTGATGCCGTTACTGCGGACATCGAGGTGTGCCGATGGGACATGGTCGCCGATCCCGATGCGTGTCAGATCGTCTTCTACGCGGTCGCGGATGATGATCTGGTCGATCAAGCTTCCGGGGTTTGATGTGTCGCCTTGGGAGATTCGGAAGTCCGTATTGAATGTCGAGTTTCCTTGGACGACACGGAGTCTTGTGAGGATGTTGCCGTCTGGACGCTGGAAGAAGATGGATTGGCCGAGGTCTGTGGTGTCTGCTTGGAGGGTTGCGTCGCCGCCACGCAAGTGCAGAAGCGAGGTCGGGGCGTTGTGTCCGATGGCGACCTGTCCTGCGTCGTCTACGAACATGCCTCGTGTTTGGATGGCGTATGGGGACGCGTTGACTCTTTGGCGTGGGGAGAGGGTGGTGCCATTGATAGAGAGTTCGATCCAGCGATCTCCATCGAATGCGGCGCCTCCGAAGTCGAGGTTCAGTGCGAACAGACCTTCCGTCACGGCAACACTTATAAGATTCGTGGTGGAGCCGATCTGGGTACCTGCAACTTCGCTGTCCCAGAGCGAGACATCAACATCTGCGGTACCATCAAGCGGCGAGCCTGATTCGCTCAGAGTGCCTTGGTAAGTGAAAGTGGTGTCACTCGCGAGTGCTTGGGAGCCCATTGCAAGTGTTGCAAGCGCAGTGAGTAAAAGAATTGATTTTGCTGA
>JBGCDI010000067.1:0-9023 GCA_045105315.1 Phycisphaerales bacterium
CGCCTGGCCGACGCCGGGGCCGACGTGGTCCGGGTCGCCGTGCCCGAGCGGAAGGACACCGAGGCCCTGCCGGAGATTCTGCGGCAGACCACGGTGCCGATCGTGGCCGACGTCCACTTTCACTTCCAGCGGGCCCTCGAGGCCGTCGAGGCGGGCGTCCACAAGATCCGCCTGAATCCAGGCAACATCTCGGACCGCGATCAGGTCAACGCGGTCATTGACGCGTGCAAGGAACGGGGCATTCCGATTCGCATCGGCGTGAACGAAGGCTCGATCATCGAGCGCAAGGACAAACAAGCCCGCGCCAAAGAACTCGGCGCGTTCTTCTCAGACAACAAGCACGGCTACATGATCGCGATCATGATCGCCAAACTCGAAGAATACCTCGACATCTTCTACGAGCGTGACTTCTACGACATCTCCATCAGCGCCAAATCCATGGACGCTGCGCTGGTCATCGATGCGTACACCGAAATCTCCAAACGCTTCCCCCACCCGCTCCATCTCGGAGTCACCCACGCAGGCCCCAAAGAAACCGGCGCCATCCGCTCGGTCGTCGCGCTGGGAACACTGCTCGCCAATGGTGTTGGAGACACCATCCGCATCTCGTATGCAAACGATCCGATCTACGAAGTCGAAGACGGACTCGAGCTTTTGTACACCCTGGGCAAGCGCGAACGCATCGGCGCTGAGCTCATCGCCTGCCCCACCTGCGGCCGCATCCAGGTCGACCTCTTCACCCTCGTCCAAGAAGTCAACGACAAACTCGAAGCAGAGATCCAGGTCCCAATGAAAGTCGCGGTCATGGGCTGCGTCGTCAACGGACCGGGAGAAGCGGAAGGCGCCGATGTCGCGGTCTTTGCTGGAGACCGCAAGGGAATTATCTATGTCCAAGGCGAAAAAGTCGCCACCGTTCCCGAAGCCGACATCCTCGACCGCTTGCTGGCTGAATGCCTGACCTTCCAAGACCGAGTACGGTCTGGGGATGCAAAGCTGGGCGACAAAAAAGTTGACATCGTGCCCCCAGATCCCGAAGGAGAACTCGGATCGGGATGGGAAAAGATGGCGGCTCAGCGCATGGGACACACCCCACTAACAGTTGAAGGCCAATAAGTTCTGGTCAAGACAGACCCAATCAATCCCATCACTGAGTCAGAGCCCTCTTTCTCTGCCTTCTGTGTCAGCCTTCTGTCCCTGCCTTCTTTCTATGCCCTGTATTGGTGATGGTAACTGCTGGTCATAAATCAAAAATCTGCTATGATGCCCACTAAGACAAGAGGGCAATGATTTGATCAGCATCAAGCGAATCTCAATGGACCACCCGCTCTATGAGCAAGAGGTTTCACTGCGCACCTCCGTCCTCCTCAAACCCCTCGGGATGAGCATCCAAGATTACTACAGCATGGCCCCGGGACGCGAAGAAAAATGCGAGCACTTCGTCGCAGTCATCGATCATCCCACTGGAGACAAAGTCGTCGGTGCTGCAACACTCCTCCCGCCTCAACCAGACACGGACGAAACCTCAGGGAAAGTCCAGCAGATGTGCGTCGATCCCCAAAGACAAGGCGAGGGCATCGGCACCAACCTCATGATCGCGATGGAAGTCCGTGCCTTCACCGAACTCGCCCTCCCGGGCTTGTACTGCCACGCCCAAATCGCTGCGATGCCCTTCTATGAAAAGCTCGGATGGGAAATCGGATCCGACATTTTCCAGGAAGCCGGGATCGATCACAAACGCATGCAGATCATCACTCATCAGCCTGAAACCACGATCTAAATCCTTTTTTGATCTGTGCTGGCCCCATCAGCCGCTTTTTCACTACATCGATCTTCGCACCATCCTCAAAGAACAAGTAATTTGAGCAAAAAAAACGGTTGGTTCGTTCGTCAAAATCCCTTAGAATAGATCTATGTCCACGATGCCCCAAACTCAGTCAGCCCATTGCACATCAGACTTGAGCGAGCACTCTGATCCTCGCAAGATCTTCGAAGCCCACTCCATCCGCTGTACGCGCCCTCGCGTGCTCATCTATGAAACACTCTGCGCTGCAAAGTCACACCCAACCGCAGAAGAACTCCACCAGAGTGTCCGCGCGATTCAACCTGGCATCAGCTTGGCAACCATCTACAACACCCTTGAACTCCTCGTTGATCAAGGACTCGCACGCCGAATCTCAAACCGCTGCCCCGGGTCAGGCGCCAGCAGATACGACGCGGATCAAGCAAACCACCTCCATCTTGTGCTTGATGATGGACGCGTGCTCGATGCACCCTTAGATCTTGGCAAACAACTCACCGATGCAATCCCCGAAGGACTCATGGCCAAGCTCGCTGAGCATGCTGGTGTATCCGCTCTCAAAATCGAGATCGTCGAAGACACCCGCGCTGCTCAGAACTAAGAAGCGACTGGTGCTGTCTCAATCTGCTAATCACTCTTTCTGCAAATCAATCAGTTTCAATCGTCCTGCTGAATCTGAGCTGCAGATCGAACCGCGCTGGGACTCATCAAAAGCCCCACCGGTCGCTGACCGCTGACCTCTGCAAACTTCTGGAGCGAAGCAACCTGTCCCTTGCTGAGTCTGAGCCGCTTACTGAGCGCCCGGAACGCGAGCTCGCTTGCATCGACTCTCCGCTGAGACATCGCGCGGAGACATACACCCGCAATCAAAATCGCCACAATCGCAAGACCTACCCAGATGACAAATCCAGAATCAGCAGCCTGCTGAGCGACAAACCCTTCGGGGAGAAAAAGCTCGGTTGGTCCTGCTTGAGTCAGACTCATCGCGCAAGCTCCTCGCGTGTTTCCATAGCAAGTTGATACTGCGTTTGCTGAGCGCGCTGGGTCACAATCAAGCGATGCACGCAAAGCTCCGCCCGTTTGCGGACACGGTCGTCAGGCTCGATCTGCGACAAGCTGTGCATCGACATCACAACATCTTTCCAGTGACCGCCGAGGCGTTGACGAAACTTCGGTTCCAGAACCCGTTGAGCAGCCCACACCCCCGCAAGCCGATGCATCACACGCGAATCTTGGAGCATACGCCCGAGCTCATCTGATGCAGTCTCTGAGATATACCGATTGCTCATTGTATTATCAAGACCGTTTGTGCCAAGACCGTTTGTGCCGAGACCGTTTGTGCCAACATCATCGCTCCCATCAACAATCATTCTGCGAAGGGCGCTCGAACGCACGCGATGATGTCCATCACCCGCAAACTCAAGCAGAGACTCAACAGGCACATGCCCGGATTCAACCGCATTAGACACAACCCGACGATCATCATCCTCAAGACACCCAAGCACCGCTTGCTCTGCCCCCTCACTATCGATCGCGCTGAGCCCTCGAACCACCGACGCCCCCACCCTGGGTTCAATACCACGCTCCTGCGAAAGCCCCACCAGATCCATCTCAAAACGCTCTTCAACCCCAAGCGCCAAGATCATCCGCACCGCACGACCACGATCAGTTTCATCCCGAAGCATCGCACGAACCGCACGCACAAACCCAGCCGGATCAGACGCGAGAAGCCGCCGCGCCTGCAAACGAGAACTCGGAGAATCTGGTTGATCAATCACAAGCCCGCAAATCTCTTCACGCGACACACGCCGGACCGCGCTTGATCCAGATCGCGCATTGAGCTCAGCAATACTCAGCCGGCGCCGCCAGCTCGGAGATCCAAAGCCCCCCCGGTTCCCGCCAACACCAGACCACCGCATCGCTGCATGCCGAGCAACCGTTTCGTTCTGGTCATATAAATAGTCAACAAGATCAAGCGAATCAGCAACACTGCACCCATGCATCCGAACCATCGGATCAGCGTCCGCCATCACCGATTCAAGCTCTGTGCGTTTGGTACCAGGATCAAGCTCCACCCCGTGCACCCACCGAATATACCCGCGCTTCTGATCACTACTGAGCTCCCCAAACTCATCCGTGCTGAGCATCGGCGCCCGTTCGAGCAACCGAACCTCGCCCCCTTCTTGCCTGCTTGCAATCTTTACCTTCTTAAGACCACGCGCCCTCGATGGACGCACACACAAATGCATCTGATCAAGCACAGCTACATGTTCGGGAAGCGACTCAGCAACCTCAAGTCTCGCTGCAGCAACCCCAGAGATCGGATCGATTACGAGCCAGCGCAGCGCCCGCTCGCGCAGAATCGGAATCGGTGTCGTCCGAAGAACCGTCCGCATAGGCATATGACTCGGATGATTCCGTTCGCTGAGCAATCGCCTCATCTTGTCAAACGCTCGCCGCTCGATCGCAGAAGATCCGCGCCGGTCCATCAAAAGCAACGAAGCAAGCAACGGGGATCGGCACCGATGACTCGAAAATGACCACGCCGCATCCGCAATCGCCCCAAGCATCGCGCACCGCTCAAGTTCAAGCACACCAGAATCACCAAGCATCGGAGTCAGTGGACGCTTGCGAATCGCATCAAACTCCGGACCAAGCATCTGGGCATCCAAATGACCAAACATCCGAAGCACCAGTCTCAACAATGTCTTGTCCGCTGCCCTGCGAACCTGCTGATGCTCATCACCGAGCATGCTGCACACCATCACCCCAAGACCCGGATCACCCGTATCCATCGCGATCGACAATGCCCGCTCTCTGACCCCGAAATGAGGGGATTGCCCCATCTCTTTGGCAGCAGATATCCACCGTCCCCGCCCCAGCGCGACCGCGACCCCCCTGAGCGCTGGTGTTAATTGATCCCAACCCATCGCAAGCGCCATAAGCGCAGAATCGGCATGTCGTGCTCTCCATCGCGATGACAACCCCGTCACAGTACCAGTCAGCAGCCCGATCGGGCCGAGTGAATCATCATCAATCCGATGCTGACCATACCCCGCAATCTCAGCGAGCCTGAGCGCAAAGTGTTGGCATTCAACACCTTCGCCCGCGAGCAAGCCCTCGCCGAGAGCCGCGACCTGCAAACGGAGCGGGAGCGAGGACACCTGCTTCATCGTTTGTTCAAGTTGAATAGGTCCAGCTGTCATGTTCGTAGTGTACTCGGATTGAAAGAACTTTCGTAAAAATCAGCACCAATATACCATTTATAGTAGTTCACTAAACAGTTTACCTGCTATGTTGTATGCAAGTTCATGGAGGGTACTGACAATGCCTTTCTGACTCATCATTCATTTATCTCTTGGAGATTCACGGATGATCCGATAACATCATCGGCTGAGTGGATCAAAATTCCACATAATCTTTGGGACACGACTCGGGACACCACACACTCAGGGCTCACACACACGCCCGCATCATCCAATTCATCATGGGAAGGAATCCATGGCCATCACACACACCTCAACACGCATCCAATCCTATCAAACACTCCTCTATGCCAGATCAGTGCAAAATGAAATCTTCCAAGCATCAGATTCAAGCACCATTATCCAAGACTACTACACCCTTTCCCTCGCCATCACCCCCGGCGCTCATGCATGCACCTTCACCTCAGTCGACGGATGCGCCACCGAACTCGTGACCGATTACACGCTCGGAAACTCCGAAATCGGGCTCGTCGAATCCCTTCTCTGCTCCGCTGAGAAAGACTTTGAACACCAGATCCCCAGAACCAAAATCAACTACATCACCGCTGCCCAAACCGAGCAGATCACCCCCCACATCTACAACGACACCCTCGACGAACTCGATCAGCTCGCACGCGAACAAGACGCACTGGCCCACCGCTGGAAAGACCACACCGGCTCATGCCTGAGCATGCTCGATGTCCAGAAGTACGCCGACCAGGTCCACATCCAAGGCTACCACCTCATCGCACAAGAATCACTCGTGCTCAGAACCCAGTCCATCTTCGAGCTTAAAAACTAAAATGCCCGGTTTTTAAACACTTTCAAGGTTGCTCACAAGCCTCAAAGCGTCTGCACCGACATATGCTTAGTCATGAGCAACCACCATCGTTCCACATCATCTGAACGAATTACCATGCCCCGCTGAGGGCCGATGCTGTGCCGCTCTGTATTTGAGCCAGCTCGCATCCGTGCTATCGCGGGGCCGCCGACCAGATCGGCCGACCTCCACACCATACAATCAAGCAAAACACTCAACGCCGCTTCAAAGCAGCGCCACGGATACCCCAAAATGACCAACGCAACCGACAACAAATCAGACAACCAGACCGACAAACCAAACTACAAAAAGACTCTCAACCTCCCCAAGACAACCTTCCCAATGAAGGCGAACCTTGTCCAAAACGAGCCCGCATCACTCAAACGCTGGGACACCCTTGCTGACAAGAAGGGCTTGTACCACGCGATGCAAGCAACAAGCCAAGGACGCAAGAAGTTCGTCTTCCACGACGGCCCTCCCTACGCCAACGGCTCCATCCACCTCGGTCACCTCATGAACAAAACGCTCAAGGACCTCGTCGTCCGATCTAAGTTCATGGCCGGCTACCACTGCCCTTATGTTCCAGGCTGGGACTGCCACGGCCTCCCCATCGAGCACAAGGTCATGACCGACCTCGTCGAATCAGGCAAAGCCGCCAAACTCGATGGCCTCACCGACGACCAGCGCCGCACCGCCGTCCGCCGCGAGTGCAAGACCTACGCCGACAAACAAATCAAACTCCAAGCCGGTCAAATGAAACGGCTCATGACCGTCGCCGACTACGAAGACCCGTACCTGACCTTCCTCCCCAAATACGAAGCAGGAGTCCTCGAAGTCCTCGCAGGTCTCTGCGAACAAGGCCTCGTCTACAAAGCACTCAAACCAGTCCACTGGTCGGTCGCCAACGAAACCGCACTCGCCGATGCAGAGCTTGAATACCAGGACCGCGAAGACCTCTCGGTGTATGTCGATTTCGAAGCCGCCGACGCTACCGCAGTCTTTAACGCCTTCGGCATCCCCGAATCCGATCACCCCGGCGCCACACCAAGCTTCACAATCTGGACCACCACTCCGTGGACACTCCCCGCCAACCTCGCGATTGCTGTTCACGAAAAATTCAACTACGCACTCGTCCGCGTCGATGGCAACCTCACCGTCATGGCCGTCGATGCTGTTGATCGCGTCACCAAACTCGCCAAGTCCGAAGAAGTCGAAACCATCGCCACCACCACAGGCGACAAACTCGTCGGCCTCCGCTACACCCACCCATTCATCGAAAACGCTCCCGCGCCGATCGCTGATCCCGATGCCGACACCTCCGCGTGCTACGCGATTGTCCACGCCGACTATGTCACGCTTGAAGATGGCTCAGGCCTCGTCCACACCGCACCCGGTCACGGCTCCGATGACTACATCACCGGACTCCGCGTCGGTCTCCCAGTCTACTGCCCAGTCCTCGGCGACGGCACCTACGACACCACCGCCCCAGATTGGCTCGCAGGCATGTCCATCTGGAAAGCCAACCAGCTCATCGCCGATCGCTTGACTGAATCCGGACACATGTTCCACGCCTACAAGTTCATGCACTCCTACCCCCACGACTGGCGCTCAAAGACCCCCGTCATATTCCGCTGCACCGAGCAGTGGTTTGTCGCCGTCGACGCACCGACAAAACGCGACGGACACTCCCTCCGCGAAATGGCCATGAAGTCCACGGGCGACGACCGCTCCGTGAACTATGTCCCCGCATGGGGCCGCAACCGCATGCGAGGGATGCTCGAATCCCGCCCAGACTGGTGCATCAGCCGTCAGCGATCATGGGGACTCCCGATCCCCGCATTCACCCTCCCATCTGGTGATGCATTCATGACCGCTGCATCAATCAGCGCCGTCAACGCACTCATCCAAGAAAAAGGCTCCGACCTCTGGTTCTCCGAAGACCCCGCAACCCTCCTCGCAGGATACAACCCAAGCGACGACCCCGACGCACCCGCTGCCCTCAAAGATGGCTCCGTCACCTTCGACCAACTCACTAAAGGCCAAGATATCCTCGATGTCTGGTTCGAGTCCGGATCTTCATGGAACGCGGTCATGCGCCAGCGCAGCGATGGCGCAGATTTCCCAGTCGAGCTCTACCTCGAAGGCTCCGACCAACACCGAGGCTGGTTCCAGCTCTCCCTCCTCCCATCACTCGGAGTCATGGGACGCCCACCATTCCGCACCTTGTTGACCCACGGCTTCATGGTCGACAAAGACGGCAAGAAACTCTCTAAATCAGCCGGCGCCGCGCTCAAAGACCTCTTCGACCGCTACGGCGTCGATGTCCTCCGCTGGTGGGTGTCCTCGCTCGCCTACGAGAATGATGTCAAAGTCGACGAAGAGTTCTTCAAACTCGCTGGAGAATCCTACCGCAAGATCCGCAACACCCTACGCTTCATGCTCTCAAACCTCGACGACTACACCTTCGATCCAAGCCCCGACTTCTCCGATTTCCATGTCCACTCAATCGATGCATGGGTGCTGAGTGAATACAACTCGCTCATCGAGAAGGTCACCAACGCGTACGAAACCTACGCATTCCACGAAGCACAAAAACTCATCTACCGCTTCTGCAACACCACCCTGTCGTCGGAATATTTATCCGCCGTCAAGGACCGCCTCTACTGCGATTCCACGGATTCAGAACGCCGGCGCAACACGCAACGCACACTCGCAACAATGACCGATGGCATCGCAAAGCTCATCGCCCCGATCATGTGTCACACCGCCGACGAAGCGTACCGCGCCGTTCACAAAGTTGAACCCAAAGCCCCGGCAACCGCAGACCATTACTGCGTCCACCTTACCGGATTCCCCGAGCAAGCTAAGCTCGAATCCGCAACAGGCTGGCCAAAGCTCTGGGAAGCGATCGAGCAAGTCATGAAAGCCGCCGAGGACACCCGCGCCAAATCCGACATCGACAACCCCCTCGACCTCGGAGTCAAACTCCCCGACCCAGACGGCACCTTCGCATGGTTCAACACCGAAGACCTCGCCGACATCTGCGGCGTCTCCCGATTCGTACTTACAAAAGACAGTTCTATCGAAATCACCGCTCTCCGCAACGAACCCCGCTGCGACCGCTCATGGAATCGTGACTCCACCGTCAAAGAACGCTCCG
>JBGCDI010000068.1:0-8249 GCA_045105315.1 Phycisphaerales bacterium
CGGGATTGGTCTTGGGTCGGGCAACTCTGCGTTGTTCCAATGGCTCAATGGCATTTATGGTTCACCTGCAAACTGGCAGCCATTCTTTGACCAGGTCTTTGATCGTTGGTCAGAACTGACCGGGCTGAGCTATGTGTTTGAGCCCAACGATGATGGTGTGAATACCAATGGCGCAGCGGGTGTGCTTGGTGTTCGGGGTGATGTTCGTATTGGTGCGTACGATTTCCAGAATGATGGGAATGGCGGCGTGCTTGCGTACAACAACTTCCCACAAGACGGCGATATGATCTTTGACGCGTTCGACACTTTCTATAACAATACTGGCGGCAATTCGCTTCGTTTGCGGAACATCATTTCCCACGAGCATGGTCATGGCCTTGGTATGCTTCACGTGTGTCCAGCGGTTGGCACGAAACTGATGGAGCCATTCATCTCGACCGCGTTTGATGGCCCTCAGCTTGACGATATTCTCAATGGCCAGCGCCACTACGGCGATCCGCTTGAGCCCAATGACAATGCAGCATCTGCATCCGATCTCGGATCGTTCGGTGTTGGATCCAATGTGGTTGTTGGTAATGTCAGTGTTGACGATAACTCAGACGACGATTTCTATGAGTTCACACTCACTGAACCAACTCGTGTGATCATTACACTGACACCTGACGCGGACGAGTTTACACAAGGGCCTCAGACCCAAGCGTGTAATACTGGTAATCTGACCGACTTTGATTCCATCCAGAATCTTCGCATCGCGATCTTTGGAGCAGATGACCTCGTCAACCCAATCCTGCTCGTTGATGACAACGGTATTGGCGAACAAGAATCTGCGTTCTTTGACGGAGAAACTGCTGGCACATACTTCATGCGGATCGATACATCGATCAGCACGAACAATATCCAGCGGTACAACACATCGTTGTTTGGTATTGACCTGCCATTCCTCGGTCCTGTCGTCTTGGTCACTGCGCCAGATGCGGTCGATCCGGGTGTGACAACTGACTTTGCGGTGAGCATTGATTCACGCGATGATGATCTGGTTGGCGGAAGCGCTGAGCTCTTTACTCGTGTAAACGGTGGCTCATTCACTTCGTCAGCTCTTACTGCGAATGGTGGCGACAGCTTTACCGCGAGTCTTCCTGCGGTTGACTGTGGTGACACCCTTGAGTTCTTTGTCTCTGTTGAAGGTGATACTTCAGGCGTGGTTACATTCCCAGCTGGTGGAGCTTCGGATCCACTAAGCGCTGAGGTTGGCTCGTTTGTGATCTCGTTTGCGGATGACTTCCAGACTGATTCTGGATGGGCAGTGACTGGTGCAGTCCCAAACCAAGCTGCTGGTAGATGGCAGCGCGGCGTCCCCAACGGTGATGGTTCGCGAGCTGATGCTCCAGAAGATGCGGATGGTTCAGGTGCTTGCTACCTGACCGGCAATGGCGGCGCTGGGTCCAACACCGATGTAGATGGAGGCGATACTGTACTGACCTCACCAGCTTTCGATGTTTCGGGCAATCCTGATGCGACTATTTCGTACTTCCGCTGGTTCCACAACTCGTTTGGTGACAATGCCAACATTGAGACTTTCCAGGTTGAAATCTCAGATGACAACGGTGGATCATGGGTTGATCTTGAAACTGTTGCAGGCAACTCACCAGAGTCCAATGGCGGCTGGTTCCAGAAGAGCTTCCGCATCGCTGACTTTGTTTCAACAACTTCAGAAGTTCGTGTCCGGTTCATCGCCAAGGATGACATCGGAGCGGTTATTGAAGCGGGCGTTGACGGGGTTGAAGTCTCAGGGATCGATTGCGAACCACCTGTGACTGAGTGTGCTGCGGATCTGATTGCTGATGGTTCATTGAACTTCTTGGATATTTCCGAGTTCTTGAACCTGTTTGGATCACAAGATCCAGCGGCTGACTTTGTAGCAGACGGCTCGTTCAACTTCCTCGATGTGTCCGCGTACCTGACTTTGTTTGGACAGGGATGCCCGTAAGGGTGGGTCTGAGGATTGATCAAAGATGGTCAGCATGACCATTTAGATTTGATCCGATATTGATTTGAATACATCTTCTTTACGGCCCCGGCATTGTGCTGGGGCCGTTTTTTATTGGTGAATAGGAAGACTCTCGGACCTTGCTTGCCCAGATGTAAAGCTTGGCTATTTGGATGATCCAATTTCAGAACTTCTTATGATTCAGTATTTACAGAGCGGCTCTGATCGGTTATTTTTAGTATTCGAGCATATCATCCATTGCGAGGGGATTTCCGTCCGTGTGTTTCTGGACGGCAGGCTGATTTTGGGAACTGGTGGGACCTCTCGGGCGGATGGTTCATGAGCATTGGACTGCAGGTCAGTGCGACTCAATATTATAAAGGGATTACGATGAAATTCAGAGCTTGGCCTTTGGCCGCGACCGGGACGATCTTGCTTTTGTCTTCATATACGAGTGCTGGTGTGCTCACTGATACAGCGCCGGGGAATCACGCGTGTGGTTTGTGCCCATCAGGTGTTGACCAAGCATTGGATCTAGAAACTGTTCAAGAGACGGCTTTAGAGTTGACTCCTCAGATGCCAGGTGAAGAAGAATCGGTGCAGAAGATGGCTCAGGTCATCTTCCCGATGCTCCCTGAGGAAGAGCAGTCCAAGATTGTTCAGGCAACACATGAGTTGGGGCTTACTGCACTTGATTCACCTTGCTCTGGGTTCACACCGAAACTTGAGAATATCCCTGACCGCAACACTGCTGATTCTGCGACTGCGTGGATTGAAAGCGCGTTGGTTGTAACGGGGACCGATGGGCTTACTACTGAGCAGTTGACTGCGTTGCGGAGTATTGCAAATGCAATCGACTCTGGTGCCCAGATGGCTCCGCTGTGCTTTGCGCCAAATACCAATCCTGAATATGTTTGGCTTGTCAATCAGTTGATGAATCCGATCTTGCCAAATGCGTTTCAGCAGATTGACCGCTGGCAGCGGACAGCGTTGAGCGGGAATGGTCTTGAGCAGGGCGATCCAACGATCATCACCTACTCGTATATTGCTGATGGCACCTTTATCCCCGATGCGGGGTTTGGTTCGGGTAACTCTTTGCTTTTCGCTTGGCTCAACACTATCTACGGCTCACCCGGAGTTTGGCAACCATTGTTTGACCAGGTCTTTGATCGCTGGGCAGAACTGACTGGGACGAGTTATGTCTATGAACCCAACGATGATGGGAGTTTGTTTTTCACGACACCCGGTCTAGCTGGCGTTCGGGGCGATGTCCGGATTGGGGCGATGCCTCTTGATGGGAACTTCAATGTCCTTGCTTTCAACTTCTTCCCTGAGAGCGGCGACATGGTGTTTGATGCATTCGATAGCTTTTACCAAGGTACCGGCGGCAACTCCCTTGGTTTACGGAATGTCATTGCTCACGAGCATGGGCATGGGCTTGGTATGCTTCATGTGTGTCCTGTGACTGAATCATTCTTGATGGAACCCTTTGTTTCGTTTGCGTTTGATGGTCCTCAGGTAGACGACATTCTCAACGGCCAGCGTCACTATGGCGATCCGTTTGAGCCCAATGACACTGCAATCAATGCGGTGGATCTGGGCAGCTTGAATCTGATGGAATCGCTTGACTTTGATACAGTGAGTTTGGATGACCCAACCGATCGTGACTTCTATAAGCTCACACTGATCTCACCTGCGCTTGTGGGCTTCACAGCTTCACCAGATGCAGCGACCTATGAGCAGGGGCCACAGACAGAGACCTGTGAAGAAGATGAGTATGGTGATACCAACTATAACAATCAGCTTGATTTACAGATTAATGTGTACAGCGCTGATGATCTTGTGAATCCGATTTTCACTTCGATCTCTGGGTTCCCGGGTCAGCCTGAAGAGCTTGTCTTTGCGGCTCCGCAGGCGGGTGATTACTTCTTTGAAGTGTTCACGACTTTTGTTCTAGACAGTATTCAGCGGTACCGGATTGATGTCACGACCGGAACGCTTCTTGCGATAAGCGCTGAGACTCCCGTGTTCCTTGAACCCGGTGTAACCAATGAGTTCAATGTTGCCCTCAACCCCTTTGAAGAGGCGGTTGAACCGGGCACTGAGTTCCTGCGCTATCGCGTTGGTACTTCGGGTGCGTTTAGCTCGATCCCGTTGATGCCTACCAAAGGAATTAACTATCTCGCAATGCTCCCTGCATTTGAGTGTGATCCTGATACAGAGATTCAGTACTACATCGAAGCGTCGGTCATCGGGAGCAACACTTCGTTCACGCTTCCTCAGGGTGGTCCTCAGGACCCATTCGTAGCATTTATTGGTCAGACATCTGCATTCTTCTCTGATTCATTCCAGGGCAATCTTGGATGGGGAGTTTCTGGTGATGTCATGGGCCAGAATGCGGGTCAATGGGAGCGTGGTGTTCCTGCGGGCGATGGTTCACGCGGTGATCCACCCGTCGATGGTGATGGTTCGGGATCATGTTACTTGACAGGAAATGGTGGTCCTGGCTCGAACACTGATGTTGATGGAATGATGACTATATTGACATCGCCTCAGTTTGATATTGCGGGCGTAGATCGTCCGAGTGTTTCATACTGGCGCTGGTTTGATAATACTGGCTCGGGCGTTGGATCTGGCGGAGGCGAAGATACTTTCTTGGTTGAAGTCTCTGATGATGGTGGCGTAAGCTGGGAGCTCCTCGAAGAGGTTGGTCCCAACAGCCCCGAATCCGTGGGCGGATGGTTCTTCGTTGAGTTTGATTTGATCCAGACTCTGGCACAGAATGAAGTGCAGGACTTTGACTTCTCAACATCCCAGCTTCAGTTGCGGTTCATTGCACAAGACCTCATGAACTCTTCGGTGATCGAAGCGGGGATTGATGGTGTTTCGGTTAGCGAGCTTGTTTGTAATGATCCTGAACCGATCATCACGCTTGCTGCTGAGCCGGCTGCTTCAGTTGCTGCGGGCGAAGATTTTGTCTTTGAAGTCTTCATTGATGAACCGATTGACACTGTTGTTCCCGGATCAGCGAAGGTGTTCTACCTTGTTGCGAACGGTGGACTTCTTGGCGGTGGCGGATTCATTGAAGCCCCACTGGTATTCAACGGCGGGAACAGCTACACCGCGACTATTCCAGCGCAAGAGTGCAGTCCTAACTCAGATATGCTTCCTCCGGGTTCGTTTGATGTGACTTACTACATCGAAGTCGAGGGTGAGCTCACTGGTTTCCTCCAGTTCCCTGATCTTGATACCGAAGCGTTGCTTGGGTACAACATCGGTGATGCGGTGCTGGTCTTTGAAGATAGCTTTGAGCTTGATGAAGGCTGGACTGTTTCTGGTGGCGCGAAATCGGCGATTGACGGCATGTGGGAACGAGGCGTTCCGATGGGCGATGGTTCTGCGGGAGATCCGACTGTTGATGCGGATGGATCGGGCAGCTGTTACCTGACTGGTAATCTGCCGGGTTCTGCGAACTCGGATGTTGATACGCTCACCATTCTGACTTCACCGGTATTTGATGCATCGGGGCTCAACGCTGCTCGGTTTGAGTATTCGCGTTGGTACAACAACACGGGTGTTCCGGGAACTCCGAACTCTGATGTCATGGAAGTTGGAATTTCATATGATGGCGGCGAGTCGTACGAGACGATCGACATCATCGGCCCCAACTCTGCTGACTCGATGGGCGGATGGATCCAAGACGAACTGATCTTGGACACCTTTGGTCCGGTGACTTCACAAATGAGAGTGCGGTTCGTGCTTTCTGATCAAGGCACAGGTTCGATCATCGAAGCGGGTATTGATGCTGTGACCATTGCGGGCTTGCTCTGTGAGTTCGTGGTTGCGTGTCCACCGGATCTTGCGGGGAATCCTGACGGCACTCCGGATGGAATCTTGAACTTCTTTGATGTATCCGCTTTCTTGACGCTGTTTGCACAAGGCGATCCAATGGTCGACTATGCGGGCAATCCGGATGGAACCCCGGACGGCGTGCTGAACTTCTTCGATGTTTCAGCATTCCTCAATGCGTATGGCAACGGTTGCCCGTAAGGTCATCCGGCCGGTCACAACTTGCATTGCTCATATTGGCGCCCCAAACCGGGGCGCCTTTTTTTGTGTTGAATACATTTTGATGGGCACAGGAGGTATAATCGGTCATAATCCGATTATCCAGATAGACGGATTATGATTAAATTCGCTCTATTCAAGCCTATTTCTAAGACGATTGCGAGACCGCATGACCACCCAGATACCAATATTCCAACGCATGAACCAAGGCATTTTGCTGTGGGATGGCGCGATGGGGACGCAGGTTCACAAGCTTGATCTTGATATCGAGCGCGATTATCAGGGATGCGAGAACTGCACCGACATTTTGTCATTGAGTTGTCCTGATGAGATTGCAGAGATCCACCGCGCGTATTTTGAATCGGGCTGTGATGTGGTGACGACGAATACCTTTGGCGCAGCGCGTCATGTGCTTGATGAGTTTGAACGCGGGTCTGATGCTCGGGAGCTCTCTCGTAAGGCGGCTCAGATTGCCAAGGGTGTGGCGGATGAGTTTACCAATGTTGATCAGCCTCGGTATGTAGCGGGGTCGCTTGGGCCTGGGACGAAGCTTTGTACACTTGGGCAGATCAACTTTGAGCACTTGCGGGATTCGTATGCAGAGGCGGCGATTGGTTTGATCGAGGGGGGATCTGATCTGATTCTGATCGAGACTTGCCAGGACTTATTGCAGGTCAAGGGATGCGTGCAAGCGGTTCATCAAGCAGCTCATGCGCTGGGGCGCGATCCAGATGATATTCCGATCTTTGTTTCAGTTACGATCGAGCAGACCGGGACCATGCTTGTGGGGTCTTCGATTGAAGCGGCTATTGAAACGCTCAGGAGGCTTCCGATTGCGGCGCTTGGGCTGAACTGTGCGACTGGTCCGGTTGAGATGATGAACCATGTGCGGACGCTTGCATCAAAGTGGGATCGTTTGATTACCGTGATGCCCAACGCGGGGCTTCCGGTTCTGGAAGCGGGAGAGACTGTGTACCCGCTCGATCCTGATGGCTTTGTCAAGGCGGTGCAACCGCTGCTTGATGAAGGGTTGGTTGATGCAGTTGGTGGGTGTTGCGGGACATCGCCAGCACATATTGCATTGATGCGAACCATGATTGATGATCATGCGAAGGTGGAGCGGGTTGATGCTCAATATGCCCCGTCGTGTTCATCGCTTTATAACGCGGTCGAGTTCAGGCAGGATCAATCGTTCTTGATTGTCGGTGAGCGATGCAACTCGTCTGGGTCACGATTGTTCAAGCGATTGCTTGAAGAAGAGGACTTTGATGGGATCGTTTCGCTGGCGCGCCAGCAGATTCGCGATGGATCTCATGTGCTTGATATCAATGTGGATGTTGCGGGACGAGACAATGCCCGGGATATGCATGAGGTTGTTTCGAGGATCGTTCGACAGGTCGATGCGCCGTTGATGCTTGATTCAACATCTCCGGAGGTGATCCGGGCCGGGCTGATGTCTGCGCCGGGCAAGTGCATCATCAACAGCGCCAACTTTGAAGAGGGCGAAGAGAAGTTTGATGAGCTTTGCGTGCTTGCAAAGGATTTTGGCGCGGCGCTGGTGATTGGAACGATCGACGAAGACATTGAATCAGCGATGGCGCGGACTGCGGATCGCAAGCTTGAGATTGCTGCTCGCGCGATTGAGCGGGCAACGACAGTGCATGGGCTGGTGATTTCTGATCTGTTTATTGATCCCCTTGTACTTCCGATCTCGACTGGTATGGATTCGGACCGGCGCAGCGGGAGTGAGCTGATTGAGGGAACACGGAGAATTGCAGAGTCGTTCCCAGATGTTCAGCTGACTTGTGGCTTGTCGAATGTGTCCTTTGGACTCAAGCCCGTTGCGCGGGTGGTGATCAATGCGGTGCTGCTTGATGAGCTGGTGCGATCTGGGATGAGCAGCGCGATTGTTCATGCGTCCAAGATTACACCACTCCACAAGATCCCTGACGAGCAAAAAAATGCGGCGATGGATCTGATTATGGACCGGAGGTCGACCGGCGCTGGTGGTACGGGCTTGCCCGATGGGATTACCGATGAAGGCCATGACCCGCTTTCTCATTTGATTGATTTGTTCATGGACGAGAGCGAGCAGGTGAGCGCGGAAGACAACACGGACCGGACTCTCGAGGAGCAGCTCCGGATTCACATTATTGATGGCGAGCATCAGGGGCTAGATGAAACCATCAATGAG
>JBGCDI010000069.1:0-8707 GCA_045105315.1 Phycisphaerales bacterium
CGAGGCTGGTTCCAGCTCTCCCTCCTCCCATCACTCGGAGTCATGGGACGCCCACCATTCCGCACCTTGTTGACCCACGGCTTCATGGTCGACAAAGACGGCAAGAAACTCTCTAAATCTGCAGGTGCTGCATTGAAGGACCTCTTCGACCGCTACGGCGTCGATGTCCTCCGCTGGTGGGTCTCCTCACTCGCCTACGAGAACGATGTCAAAGTCGACGAAGAGTTCTTCAAACTCGCCGGAGAAAGCTACCGCAAGATCCGCAACACCCTCCGCTTCATGCTCTCGAACCTCAGCGATTACACCTTCGACGCAAGCGCCGACTTCTCCGACTTCCACACCCACTCCATCGATTCATGGGTGCTCGGCGAATACAACACACTCATCACCAATGTCGCCGAAGCGTACAACACCTACGCATTCCACGAAGCACAGAAACTCATCTACCGCTTCTGCAACACGACCCTGTCGTCAGAGTATCTATCCGCTGTCAAGGACCGCCTCTACTGCGATGCGCCCGACTCTGAGCGCCGCCGCAACACCCAGCGAACCCTCGCGACCATCACCGATGGACTCTGCAAACTCCTCGCCCCGATCATGTGCCACACCGCAGACGAAGCCTACCGAGCACTCCACAAGATCGAACCAAAGGACACCTCCGCGTGCGTCCACCTCACCGGATTCCCCGATCACGCCAAGCTCGAATCCGCAACAGGCTGGCCCAAACTCTGGGAAGCGATCGAGCAAGTCATGAAAGCCGCCGAGGACACCCGCGCCAAATCCGACATCGACAACCCCTTGGACCTCGGAGTCAAACTCCCCGACCCAGACGGCACCTTCGACTGGTTCAACACCGAAGACCTCGCCGACATCTGCGGCGTCTCCCGATTCGTACTTACAAAAGACAGTTCTATCGAAATCACCGATCTCCGCAACGAACCCCGCTGCGACCGCTCATGGAAACGAGACACCACCGTCAAAGAACGCTCCGACGGCGGCACCCTCTCCGACCGCGATGCCCAGGCACTCGGTCTCTGATTTCCATTCACACAGTTCTACTTATCAAAAGTCCGAGAACCCGCGACCAACTCCGGTCGTGCGTTCTGCTGCGCTCGCATCATCCCCGATAACTTGTGCATGCACCGCGATTGTTGCCCCCACGCAACACCGGTCTGAATCCCGCCGAAAACCGGGATATGAGCCACGACAACACCAACGATCCGAATCAGAACCCAACGCCCGAACGAAAGATCGTCACGCCCCCGATGCGGTCTCGCCATCTCCCCCCCGCAGATCCATCCTCAGGACCAGCTGGCGCCGACCAACTCACCACACTCGCGCACGATCTGTCCAACCTCATCGATGGATCCATGCGATACCTCGGACTCGCAGCACTCACCATCAACACCGATCAACCAGACTCCGCACGCGCCCAGCTCCTCCAAACAGAGCTCCCAGATTCTGAAGATCAACTCGACGCGGCGCGTGATCAGATCAACACCGTCCAAGCGACACTCCATCGCATGTCCACCATGGTCAACGCTGCAATGCGATCACACTCCGTCACCATCAACTCCCCGATGCTCGGAGTCTCCACCGCAACCACCACCGCGATGGCGATCGACCACGCGGTCGATGTCGTGCGTCCGCTCGCAGCTCAAGCAGGTGTTCGCATCCAGGTAAACATCGAACCAAACGCGGGAACACTTCCCGTCGGTCCGCTCTACACCGTGGTGCTCAACGCACTGTTTAACGCGGTCCAATCCATTCAGCGAGCAACCACCACCGATGCACTGGACCCGGGCGGGCACATTGATATCGCTGCGACCATCGACCACGCGCATGACGAGCTTGTCATTGAAATCACCGACGATGGTGTCGGGCTCTCCCCTGGTACCAATCCAGAAACACTCTTCACGACCGGCGGTCTCGGACTCCCCATCGCGCGGCAGATCATCGAACAACTCGAAGGCATCATCTCACTCAATAATCGCTCGAACCAGCACTCAACACACCGGCCCGGCGCGACCCTCACCGCGAGAGTCCCTATCCCAGACACCGGCAATGACCCCAACGATCAAACGATCGGCTAACCCGCGCACATGAGCCAGACAAACTCAATCCTGATTGTCGACGACGACCAGATCGTTGCCGATTCACTCGCTGCATTCTTTCATGCCGAGGGCTTTGTTGCACGCTCATGCTACTCACCAGAAGAGGCGCTCAACGAACTCAATCAACACGCGTACCAGATTCTGCTCACCGATCTCAACCTCCCATCCATGACCGGGATCGATCTACTCCGCAAAGCAAAAACCGCTTCCCCCACCACTGCAATCATCCTCATCACCGGATACGGCTCAATCGAAACCGCAGTCGAAGCCCTCCGTATCGGCGCGATCGACTTCCTCACCAAACCGATCGTCGACGAGGAACTCCGTCTCGCAGTCACCCGCGCCCAGCGGCACCACGAAGTCCTCAAAGAAAACAATACGCTCCGTGCCCGCAACTCAGGATCCCCATCCACACCAGAACAACTCACCAGCATACTCGGCGCCGATCCGCGCATGCGTTCGATTTTCCAAACCATCAACGCTGTAGCCCCCGCGCGCACAACCGTGCTCATGACCGGAGAGTCGGGCGTCGGCAAGTCCCTCATCGCCGGAGCGATCCACAAAGCGTCACCCCGCGCCAGCGCGCCATATGTCGAACTCGCATGCGGATCAATCCCCGAAACACTCCTCGAATCCGAACTCTTCGGACACACCAAAGGCGCATTCACCGGAGCCCACGCAGACAAAGCGGGTAAGTTCCTTGCCGCTGATGGTGGCACGCTGTTTCTTGATGAGATCAACTCCGCATCCCCCGCGATGCAGCTCAAGCTCCTCCGCGTACTCCAAGAACGCAAGTTCGAACCGGTCGGATCCAACGAAACCATCGAAGTCGATGTCAGAGTCGTCCTGGCAACCAACCAACCCCTCGAAGCACTCGTTGAATCAGGACAGTTCCGCCAAGACCTCTACTACCGCATCAATGTCGTCAAGATCGAGGTCCCGCCCCTCCGCGATCGCATCATCGATCTCCCGGTGCTCGCGCACCATTTCCTCGATGAACAATCCAAAGAACTGGGCCGTCGGTTTGTCGGGTTCAACGAAGAATCAATGCGATTACTCGCCCAATATCAATACCCAGGCAATGTCCGCGAGCTCTCCAACATCATCGAGCGTGCCGCGGTCCTCGCTCAAGGACAGACCATCACCGCAGATGATCTCCCTCCACACATGCGTGAAATCAACACCCCGCATACCCCGACGCTCCTCGCGCAAACCGACGATGATTCATGGACCCCAATGACCCTCGTCGACGCTCTCCGCGAACCCGAACGACAGATCATCCTTGGCGCACTCGCAGCAAACGATTGGAACCGGTCCCAAACCGCCGACATCCTCGGGATCAATCGAACCACCCTCTACAAAAAAATGAAAGCGCTCGGTATCGATCCAGACGATCACGCGCAGGCAAGCTAACTAAAAACCGCGAGCATCTATGCTCGCGGCTACAAAACAATCTCATACATCAATCACTAAACCACACTCAAGGACGATTCCCAGGCATGTTCTTGAGGTACGCAATAACCTTCACAATGTCCTCATCCGGAAGCATCTCTTCAGTGAACCCACCACGCGGTGGCATCGGCACACCACCAGGCACTTCGCGCCCCTCCTGAACATACTTCAAAAGCTCCTCAGCAGTCGAGTCCTTGACAAAGGCAGACGCGGTCAAATCCTGACCATTGTTGGGCATCCCCTTCGCGTCCGCTCCGTGACAGCTCGCGCAAGTCTTCTTAAAGATCAACGCCCCCTTGACCGCGTTCGCGTTCACGCTGGGCTTCGCAGCAGAACTCGCAACCGCAGGAGCTGAAGAATCATCCTCTCCACCGCAGCCACCAAGCAATCCAGCACTGATCCCGAAGACCGCAACACCTAATAAAAGTTTCATGTTCCACTCCTTATGAGTTCCTTCGTGCGCACACCCGCAACTTGTGCACGAGCGTTCCACCCCAACGCTAGACCAACCACCGATCAGCGTCCCGCAATTATCAAAGAGCACAAGCATTTACTGCTAGATCAGAAACACAATGAACCAAACACACCAGGCAAGAATACCCAGCAATCTACCCCTTAATACGACCGACAAGCGACTGCGCCTTCATCGACACACCCTTGAGAATCGAGTTGAGCATATCACGATTCGGAGCATATTCCTGTGCCGTCTGAGCACTGATCCATTCCTTGTTTACCAAGTCCGCAAGATACTCAGTAAAACTCACCATCCCCTCAGACTTACTCGAAGCGATCACCGCTGGCAAATCCGAATCCCGTTCATCACGGATCAGCTCGCGCACCGTCGGCGAGGTCAACAGCACCTCAACCGCAGGAACAACCTTCGAGCCACCATCTTGCAGCGCAAGCTCAGGATTCGCAGGCACGAGCCTCTGAGCGCAGATCGCTTTCAGTGTTGACGCAAGCGAGTTACGAATAAACGCACGCTCCTCTTGCGGGAAGAACTCGAGCATCCTCCCAAACGCCCCCATCGTATCCGATGTATGAAGCGTCGCAAACACAAGATGCCCGGTCTCCGCTGCCTGAATCGCAGAGAGCACCGTTTCCTGATCGCGCATCTCACCAATAAAGATCACATCCGGGTCTTGACGAACCACATGCCGAAGCGCCTCATGGAAATCAACAACATCAATCCCGATCTCGCGCTGAGAGATGATCGCTTGCTTAGGAACAAAACGATACTCAACCGGATCTTCAATCGTGATGATGTTCACCGGTCGCGTCGCATTCACCTCATCAAGCATCGCTGCAAGCGTCGATGATTTACCCGAACCAGTCACCCCCACAATCAAAACCAACCCCTCGCGCTGCTTCTGAACAATCTCAGAATACACCGGGGGCAAACGCAGATCCTTATAACTCGGGATCTCCGCTTTCACGCGCCGCACCGCTGCATGCGTGTGGTTTCCCGATCGAAGCATGTTGATCCGAAACCGGTCCCCTCCGCCGTCGGTGTCCTCAAGATGCCAAGCAAAATCCAGATCACCCGTCTCATCAAACTTCTTCTTCTGCACATCACTCAACAACGGATCAAGCAGATGATCCGCTTCATCCTCACTCACCGGATCAGCATCGATCGGGCGCAGCACCCCCCCAATGCGATACGTCGGAGGAATCCCAACCTTAATATGCAAATCCGATGCATCAAGCCGGCGCATCGATGCCAACAACTTCTTAATATTCAGCGTCCCCTGGATCATGCAATACTCCGATAGCGCCGGACACACGATGACTCAACCACCGCCCCCAGCACCACCAGAGTACTACACATCAACAAAGATCACAAGACCAAACACCTCGATACCCAGCGTGTTACGGGCACCCTGCAGAGAATGTCGCCAAAAACGCTGACAAATCAAGGAAGTTAAACAACCCATCCTCATTCCAATCCGCAACCGAGTTGCCATCAGAATACGCAGATAGGAAGAAACTCAAATCCAAGAAGTTCAGCGACAGGTCTTCAACCAGATCAGCTGGACACGGATCATTCTCCGCGCGGAAGTTGGAGATGAGCTCAGAAGTCTGGTTCAGTGTCAGCGCGTTGTTGCTGTCATTAGGAACCCCAGTAGGCTGACCACCAAACAACACATCCGGATTCGAGAACTGCTCGATGCGCCGGCCCGGTGAATACGCCATCACCGAACGGTACCGCGTCCCTGAATCAGCAAACCAGCGGTGACCAACCGAATACGAGAACAGCCCACCCGAGTTACATCCGCCCCCGTCACCACGCGCATGACACGCGCCCATGTTGTGACCAAGCTCGTGCGGGAATGAAAGATTCCCCGCGCCGCAGTACCAAGTCACAATATTAAACGCGCTGCTCTGGAAGCTGCTACTCAAGCTGGTCATCAATCGAGCAACGCCGCAGTTCCGGCCATCTTCAACAAGCATCGTCACAATGTCCGCGCCATACAGATCACGCAGTTCATGAACCTCATCAAGCACACCATCATTGGTCACCCGCAACTGGGTCAAGTAGGTGCTATAGCTCGAGGTATTCTCGTCGTACTCAAACTCCTGCGTGTGCACCAGATTAATCTGGAACCCGATCTCGCTGTTGTTGTACGCACGGTTTGATGCCGCGATCGAAAGATCGATCTCCGCACGGATCTGATTGGTTCCCCCCGCATCAGCCCGCGCATCATCGGTGTATATCACCATCACGTCAATCACAAGCTCGCCATCCCCGCCCGCGTTCGCTTCTACCCCTGCCCCATCAACGGGCAAACGATCAACATCAATCGGCCCAGTCGCCACCGCGTCTTCGCCGTCGACAAGATCAATCGGCGCCAGATCATCAAGCCCGCAACTCGGGAGCGAAAGCCGATCAACCTGATCGATCTGCAGGTCGCCCATACCAGTCCCACTGATCTGATAAATATCACCATCCTGAATCGAGACATACCCCGCGATCGCTTCCGGGTTCACCACAATCACAAACGATCCACCACCATCGCGGATCGTCCCGCTAAAGCTCCGCCCATCCAGACGATCAATCACCCCAACGTGCGTCGCGTCCTCAAACAGATTCAGCACAAGCTCATCACCAAGATCAACCCGCAACAACCCATCAACATCAACCACCGCCGCCCTACTCCGCACCGTACCCGGAACCCCATACCGCACATGGTTGGGGTTCAAATCAGATGCCCCAAACACCATCGATCGAGCATCAATCAATCCAGACTGCTCCCCGCCCTCAAAACTCCCAATCTCCCCAGCTTCCTTGGACAGATCACCATCAGATGCAACAAAACCATGAGCCAAAGAACCCGCCGCTGCAAGAACAGCAGCGCAAGATAGAAAACGCGCAGCCTTAAAACTCTGTGTATTCGAGTACATAACAACTCACTTTCAGTAGTCTTTCAATGAAGAAATCGTCGTTGATCCAACAAAACGGGCAAAACGCGAATGCAACCCGTTCACACACCCACAAACACCTCAAGAACACACACAGCTCATGCTCAAGCACCAAATCACCAACAATCCAGCCTACACAGGATACCTTCAGAAAAAAATATCCAGAGACCAAAGCCAGCAATCCAGAAACAAAAAGGGTGGGCACCACACTATTCACCAAAATCCACACCCCGGTTGCCTGATTTGGACCCAGCTTACCAATTTTCAACCATTGAACCGGCAAAATCAACGCCACAAATCACCTCTAACAAGACATCCAAGAGTGCCCAACGGCGACACAAAACACCCAAAACTTGTACTAACATAACCATTGAAAAACGACCTATCCCTATGCCTGACAGACACTAAAAATGCCAAATTGCCGAAATTAGGTTCGATAATACATGCTCTAAAGAGTACCATTATTCAATCGCCAGCCCGAGAAAACTGGCGCCGTGTCTTGAAAGAGAGAACTGAAAGACGCGGAATCTACGGCAACTCCAAAACAAGCGGCAGTAAATCTGTACACCGTTTTGAGATGCGCCGGAGAGGGACTAACAGCTTCGTGGCTGATTAGTTGAGAAAGTTGACTTCAGAATGAAAGAGAGTATTCCCATGAACAAGATCGCACTCATCGCTGGCCTCGCAGCAGCAACCACAGCATCAGCTGACACCCTACTCAACATCGACTTGGGCACCACCAACCAGATCACCATCACCGCAACAAACGCTGCTTCATCAGCATCAGTTACCGGCTCAGACACCACCGGTGTACTCCTCGCTGATTTCTACAACACCGCTGTAGTTGCAGGACTTCTTGAAACACTTGTTGCTGGCGACCTCACCACTGCTGGTCAAGCTTCAGACGGCACCCCAAACCTCTTCACAGGTATTGGAAGTTTCGGCCTCAACTTCTGGTCATGGACCAATGATGATGCAGAGTTCATCGCTGGCTCAACCGCATTCAGCGGTTCAGCAACATGGGATGTTTCAGGCGCCGAATACGCTGACTTGCTAGCAGGCAACTCATTCGGCGACATCTACGCATTCGCTGACACTGATGATGACATCGCTGCAGGCGCAGTTGTCATCGGTCAGTGGAACGTCGTTCCAGCACCAAGCTCAGCAGCACTCCTCGGCCTCGGTGGTCTCGTAGTCGCTCGCCGCCGTCGTGCATAATCAAGCCCGACGCCAACACTGATCGCCTACACGCAATCACTGTTGACATCTTGATTTCATCAGCACGGACTCCCCGGAGTCCGTGCTGTCTTTTTACAACCACATTCAGCTTGAGCATCTGACAATCTGCTTGTAATCCTCTCCAATCCGTGCGAAACTAGAAGCCCGTCTCAATAGACCAAACCAACTGAGCACACCCCACACAAAAAGAGACCAATATGAACTTCAAGAACACCATCGCTGCACTCGCAATCACTGCAACCGCAGCATTCACAACCGCCGCCCCCGTCCCAAGCACCTTCACCTACCAAGGCACCCTCGAAGCCGAAGGCAACCCAGTCCTCACCGACGCAGACTTCATAGTCCGCCTCTACGAAGGACCAACCTTCGTCGTCACAAGAGTTTTTAACAATGTAGATATCATCGATGGCCAGTTCCAACTCAACCTCAACTTCGCTCCCGCACTCTTCGATGGCACCAGCTACGAACTCGAGTTCTCCGTC
>JBGCDI010000070.1:0-6104 GCA_045105315.1 Phycisphaerales bacterium
TCCGACAAGTGTGTGTACTGCCATGAAATATACTCCGGTTATCCAATGACCGCGATGATCGACGCGGCCTGGAAAGTATCGTTGCCTTGGGAATTTGTATCAGTCGCTGCAAGAATCTCATCAAACGAACTCGGGAGCGCCGCATTGATCACTTCAGCAACCTGTTCTGCAGGTTGGTTCACCCGAACCGCACCGCTCCAGCTGCCAAAGTCAATATCCGCTTTGTCATCACCCTTCGGGGTCACTGCCTTGATATACGCAGCATTGACAAAACGCTCCTTGCCCTTGGTGTCGATGATCTTCACCATCATCCCTCAATCTCCGCATGCTGTGCCTTGAGCCCGATCTGTGATGGGTTACGACCAATCGAACTCGTCCGCATCGTGTCCCGCTGAACCTTCAGGTCCTCAGGTAGATCCGCATACATGTCATCAAAGAACTCGCTGCTGGTCGGGGTCGATACAGAAATCGCTGCGTCAACCACTTCTTTCACGATCGTTTTCGCCCGCGATTCAAGCTCTTCCTGCTTCGCGTCATCCCAAACACCGACCGATTCCATGTACTTGCGGGTACGGATCAATGGGTCCTTGTCGAGCCAAGCATGAAGCTCTTCATCATCGCGGTACCGACGCGCATCATCTGCTGTTGTGTGGTCCGCCAAACGGTAAGTCACGCCTTCAATAAACGATGGACCGCCGCCCTCGATCGCCCGCTTGCGAGCATCTTGCGTCGCTTTGTAGACCGCAAAGATATCGTTCCCATCCACCTGAATCGTCGGCATGTCATACGCCAGCGCCTTCTGCGCGACCGTCGCAGAGTTCATCTGCTGCTCGCGTGGAAGCGAAATCGCCCACGAGTTATTCTGGCAATAGAAAATCGTCGGGACCTGCATCACCGACGCAAAGTTCATCGCGTTATGGAAGTCACCCTCCGAGGTCGCCCCATCACCAAAGTAAGTGATAACCGCCCGGTCTGCTTCCTTTCGCTGTTTCATCGCCCACGCAATCCCGGTCGCATGAAGCATGTGCGTCCCGATCGGAACACTCAAGGGAGTAATATTCACACCCTCCGGAAACTTGGAACCACGCTCATCACCCATCCAGTACTGAATCACATAATGCATCGGCATCCCGTGCATGAACAGCGCCGCGTTCTCGCGGTACGAAGGCACCACCCAGTCATTCCCCTTGACCATCGCCAGCGCCGAACCAACAGCATTGGCTTCCTGCCCCTTGTTCTGTGGATAGGTCCCCATCCGCCCCGAGCGTTGAAGCTTAAACGCAATCTCGTCAAGCTCCCTGCAAATCCGCATCTGCTCATACAAGTACACAACCTGATCGTCACTCAGCGTGTCCTTCGCAAGCTTCTTATCCAGCTTCCCATCCTCATCAAGAATTTGAAGATGCTCAATTTTCGCTTCATACACAGTATGGTGTGGCATAAGTTCTCCTACCCAAAATACTCGCTGGGCAACAATCGCGCATCCGTCGATTTCCAGCGGCGGGCAATCAAATCCCGGCTCCATGTGGGCACAAGAGTATAGGAAAGAAGTTGGCCTAGGTCTTGATGATCGATCGCTTGGATCTATCCAATTTGACCCGATAGATTAGGAAACCAAACAATGCAAGCACCGTTAAACCAACAGAATAGATAAACACTCGGTACCCTGTCCCAGGCAAAGTAGGAGCAGAAGTTGTTTCAGCCCAATCACCCCAGAACTCAGCAGAAATATCAGGGTGCAATCCTTGCTCAAGCCTGACGGAGAGATATTGATTCCGTCGCTGAACCCAGCTGTCCGCTTCTAATCGTGCCTCTATATACCAGCGATTGATCGCTCTTGATTGATCATCACGAATAGATCTGGCTCCAGGTGTCCGATCGAGCCTGTAGTTTTCAGGTTCCAGTAGCTGAGTATGTGTACCTTTCCCTGCGAGTTCCCTCGCCCGGTTCATCGCAACAAGCGCAGTCGATGCGTCATTCCGATCACCGAGTGCAAAAGCCAGTGCATAAAAAATATCAGCGCTTTCCCAAGCAGCGCCAAGCGCAATTAAACCAGAAATCCCCCGTGCAGCATCCGGGTATCCCATCGCAGCTAACTCAAAGTTGCGAGTTCCATATTCATATCTTGAGTAACCAGGAATCGTGTGAAGAAAGGTTCGCCCTGTGTCCTCTCCTCTCGGCGGATCCAATACCCACTCAATCGCAAGCAACTGATACCGCTCCCGCCCAAAGTGCGCCTCCGGATTCAGCTCAATCGCCGCCGCGATCAATTCCCGCGCACGCTCAACATCCCCCATATCCTCCCGGTCCTGCCCGCCCTTGAGCCACCGATGAATATAGAAAGTTCCAAGGTTCGCCAGATACCGGTACCGATGCTCTGAAACATCAACTCCCTCGGATTCCAGCCGCTCAAGCACAACCAGCTTCTGCCCCATCCATGCAATCGCTTCATCGCTCCGCCCCAACCGATCACACGCCACCCCCGCATCGTCATACAAATCCAATCGATCCGCGTCCGCCTCAACCTCCGCCGCCACCCGCTCCAGCCGCATCTCATAAAACAAAGGCGGAAACCGATCAAACCGACCCGTAATCACCTCAGTAATTCCAGGCAAGCCCCGCGCCTCCGCTGCAAGCGTATCCCGATCCCACAAACACGCATGCGCCGTCACCGCAACAATCGAACACACCAAAGCACCGATACTCAAATAGCGTCTCATGCAAGTCCCCTTTCATCCAGTATACGAAAAAGCCCCGGGTGAAGTTCCCGAGGCTCAATGATCGACTTTATATCAACTCTGATCAACGACGCAAATCGTCTATGCAAGCTGCTCAATAGTCTCAGCCATATGCTCGCGGCCAGTCCCGCCAGAAACACCCGACCCGGTCCCAGGGAACTGCTTGATGTGATCGACCGGAAGCTCGCGACCCGAACCCATGTCACTTGGTGAGCTCTCCGGAATCGCAAACAACTTGTTATCAAGAGTGCTCGAGTGCGCGAGAGCCGCCGCTGCCGCAGTCAGCATCGTGTCGTCCGCATTCTCATGAAGCTCACGGAACGCTGCATGAATCGCAAGCTCTGCGACATCAAAGAAGTGAATCGCTGATGCCTTGTTCCGATCAAACTCAGTCCCGGATTCACCATTACGAATATCCGCATCAAGACGCGAAAGAGTACAGTTCCACGCATGGATATACATCGCCGCATCAGCAAGACGCGCCTGCGTTGCCTGAGCAGTCACAATCGCAGCATCCTTCTTCTTGGAAATAATCTTGAACTGATAAGTCAGTTCAGAAATCAGTCGGCACACCCGCGTGCCATACGGCGCAAGCGATGGGTGCAGCTTGTTGATGCTGGGAGCCTTGTTGCGAATCCCAAGGAAGACCTCGCGCCCAAGCGGGAGCGCCGCCTTCATCAGTGTCGGTGTGAACTTCTTGTTGTCCACCATGTCCTTGACACCAAGCATCTTCTCTGCAAGCTGCTTGCCGCCGTACGCAAAGATGAACGACTGCATCACTTCATTCGCGCCTTCAACAATCGTGTTGATGCGTGAGTCGCGGAAAATCCGCTCAAGCTCATTCTCCGCCATGGTCCCTTCGCCACCCATGATCTGGACCGCATTGTCAACCGTTCTCCATCCCATCTCCGAACAGAACACCTTGCAAATCGCGGTCTCAAGCATGATGTCCTTGTCGTGACGATCAAGCATCCCGGTCGTCATATACAGCACCGAGTCCATCGCATAGCAAAGCGACGACATATACGCAATCTTCTTCTGCACAAGCTCAAAGTCCGCAATCGGTCTGCTGAACTGGTACCGCGTCTGCGCCCACTTAATGGATTGATCCATCGCAGTCTTCGCGCCACCAAGCATCCCCGCTGAAAGCGTGCAGCGCCCATAGTTCAAACAAGTCAACGCAACATTGAGCCCCTTGCCCTCTTTGTGAAGCAAGTTCGCTTTCGGTACACGGACATTGGTAAACTTGATCCGCGCCTGCCAAGTCCCGCGGATACACATCTTGCTGCGGTTCTTAGAAAAGATCTCAATCCCATCCATGTCCGGAGTGCACACAACCGCTGTCACCCGCTCTTTGCCATCAATAGTCTGTTTACCCATAACGGTGAACAATCCCGAAATCGCGCCCGAGGTCGCCCATTTCTTGGTACCGTTAATAATGTAATGCTCGCCGTCGTCGGTCACAGTGATCGTCGTCTCCTGACCACCCGCATCACAACCAACCTGAGGCTCAGACAAACAGAACGCACTCAACCACTCGCGCGCAAGCTTCGGGAGCCAGCGTTCTTTCTGCTCATCAGTACCATACAGCATCACCGCTTTACAACCGATCGATTGATGAGCGCTGACCATCACCGCAGTCGAACCACACCGAGTACCAAGCGCCTCAAGCACCCGGTTATACGAAGTGATCCCCATCCCAAGACCACCATGAGATTTAGGAATCGTCATCCCAAGCACACCCATCGAGAACAACTTCTCAATAACCCACTCAGGAATGTATTGCTCCTGGTCAATCTCCACAGCAGGATGCTCATCCTTCAAATACGCATTGAGCTCAACAAGCAACTCATCGCATTCCTTCGTCTCATCAGGACTGGTCTTGGAAATTTCAGGATACGGATACAACAACTCCTCGCGAAGCTGACCCCAGAAGTAGTTCTTGACCACACCCATCTCAGATGGTTCAGGACCAAGCAAAGTCTCCGCATCCGCAATCATCTTCTGATCACGCTCCGAGACGCCCTTCATCTGTTTCAGATCCGCTTTCTGTACATCCGCCATCGTAAGGTCTCCTAGGGAAAGTCGCGCCGAGCAGCTTTCGTGCTCGCCGTGTGGTAAGTCAGATAGTCGTTTATTTGCCTTTGTTCAAAAAAGCACCGATCGCCTCTTGTGCCGGAGCACTATGACGAAGCTTTACAAGATGATCACGCTCACGCCCGATCGCCGCATCCCACCCAGATTCAATCCCCACCGAGACAGCATCGCACACCGCATCAGTGTGCAGTCCAGGTTCAACTTGATCAACTGCAGCATTCAAAGCAATACGCATATCGTCCGCATTGCTCCCATCGATGCACCGCAATGGTCGACCTGCACGAACTGGAGCCTCCTGAGCGCCCACCCACGCACGCGCTGCTCCGATAAGCTCATCTTGAGATGTAACAGTTACATCAAAAAGACCAAACTCATCCGCCTGATCAGATTTCATCGCCCGCCCGTTCGCCGTCATCACAATCGCCTGCTCCGCATCAATCCGCGCCGCAAGCAAGTTCGTCCCTCCCCATCCCGGACAAATCTTCAGACCCGCTTCAGGAAGCCCAATCAAAAACGGCTTCGCATCTGGATCAATCAACCCCACCAACCCATCACAATGCATCGCAAGCTCAAGCCCGCCCCCAAGCGCAACAGAATGAATCGCCGCCGCAGTGGGGCACGCAAGATCCGCAATCCGCCCAAAGACACGAGCGCCCATTTCTAAATACGCATGAAGCTCCGCATCATCCATCGCCATGATCGCTTTCAGATCTGCACCCGCAACAAACGCACGAGGAGCCGAAGAATGAAGCACAAAACCGCCCAACTCAGCAGGCAGCGTGTCAAGAGTCGCGTCCAATCGCTGGAGCAACGACTCATCAATCACCACCACAGGACGACCAGGCTGATCCAATGTCAACACCGCAATGACGGCACCATCACCATTCGTGCTCAGCTCAACCGGCAGCAAATCTTGAACCACAGGAATGTCTCACTCTTGCGGACGCTCCGATCGTGACTCAACACCACAATCACCGCACTGGATCCGCAACTCCATCGGTCAATGATCCTATGCAACCCAACCCAAAAATGACACCAAAACCACCCTCAGCCGCCTCAATCCACGATGGCCATCCCTATCAAGGTTTCATCATCAATATTTCATCATCAAGATTTCATCCGCGCTCCCAGCGCCGCCTGAGCCTCAGGAGTCCCAAGCACCTCCGCACTCAACTTCGCCCCCTCAAGCACCATCCCCGCCTCAACCACACCATCAATCCGATTGATGAGCCCCTTCGTCGTCGCCAGCGCCGCTGGCCCGCCGCTCGC
>JBGCDI010000071.1:0-14980 GCA_045105315.1 Phycisphaerales bacterium
ATCGCTATTAACCCGCGGACTCTAACCGCCCAAAACCCCACCCCGCACCTCCCTCGTAACAAACCCCGGCTCCCCGCTCCCAATCACCTCCGCCTCCACCTTCACCACAGGAAGCACCTTCCAACTCGAGTTCGTCAAAAACACTTCGTCCGCATCAAGCAGATCGTCGATCGACATCATCCGAACCTCAACATCAATCCCCATCCCTTTCGCTACGTCAATCACCCGCTGGCGCGTAATCCCGGGAAGCACCGGGCTCGGGAGCGCATGGGCATCCGTGCTCTCCTGACCACGCGCGATCGGTGTAATCAGCTTCCCGCTGCTCACGACAAATAGATTCGACACGCATCCCCCGCACAGGTGATTGCTCACCTGAAGCACGATCGACTCCCCCGCCCCCTTGCTTGCCGCTGCTTGGAGTTCACGAAGCCTCCACCAGTAGTTGAGTGTCTTGTGTCCCGCGGTCGGATCAAGCGGATTGGCGCGCGTCTCTGCGATCGTCGCCATGACTCCATTGTCAAACATCTCGTCGGGATACGCTGTCGCGGGCTGCGCCTGAATCAACACCGTTGGTCGATGACTCCCCGAACCCCCAGACTGCAGCAGATTCAGATCCCCGCCCGTCACCGTCAACCGGACGCGCGTGTTTTTGTACCGCGCCCGGCGCACGGTCTCCACGATCGCTTCGCCCAAGGGTCCTGTTTTGAGATCATCGCTGAGCCCAAGCACCGCTGCCGATTCCTGCAACCGGTCCATGTGCTCATCAAGATCATCCACAACCACCCCATCGGGGGTCGTAAACGCGTGCAGTGTTTCAAAGAGCCCGACCCCGTGCTGAATCGAAGCGTCAAACGCAGAAATCTTCGCTTCCTCGCGGGTCATCAGCTGACCGTCAAGAAACACGCTTTCGCACGAATCGTTCTCTGATCCCCCGCCTGCACCACCACCTGTATCGCCGCTATTTTGCTGATCATCAATCATGCAAAAGCGTACACCCCCCGCCCCCGCAATTCTTAGTCGAGCTCCGCCGCTGCGACCCGTTCTTTGTACCGTCGCTCAATCACGCTGGGAGCAAACAACGCGACCAGATGAAGCAAGATCACTGTGCCGTTAAACACATACCTCACCGTCCGCACATCGTCGTCCATACCAAAATGCACACGATCGACAAGCTTAAAGCATCCACACCCCGATTCAAGCAGTACCGCATCACTCACCATCGACAAGTAATAAGTAAACCCCGCGATCGAAAGCATCGAAATCACAAGCACCGCACGACCAAATAACTTGCGAAGCTCAGACCCCATCACAAAGACAAGCGCAAACCCCATCACAAGCTCGCCAGGCCCGACCCACCACAGCATCCCATACAAGTTCTGAGGCAACACCGCATGCTCAGTGATCGTATCAATGAACCCGCTCATATCACGGACCTTGGAATACCCAGCCACGACCCACATAACCATAATCAGCCCCACACACACACGAGGCACAATCATCCGAGGCGGACTGATGCCCTCCCTCTTCTCGACCCCGCTGTTTATCGGCTGATCACGCATACCCTATATTCTCCATTACTCAAACAACAACGACCGCTTCACAAAATCAAGTTTCATCGCTTGCTTGGCAAGATAGAGGGTCTCTTCGGACGCGTTATTCGCCC
The DNA here is from genome assembly GCA_045105315.1 of Phycisphaerales bacterium. Taxonomy (GTDB): domain Bacteria; phylum Planctomycetota; class Phycisphaerae; order Phycisphaerales; family UBA1924; genus UBA1924. The sequence continues at coordinate 1,664 of JBGCDI010000071.1, forward strand.
GTTTGGTATGTTCACGCAGAATCTCCAAGATCTTCGCGTCCCCCGCTTCCCCCTCATAAGGCAACCGGCGCTCACGCATCGGTTCAAGCAGCTTCGACACATGCTCCGCAACCTCCACTTTCACATGACCATCACCGATGTTATCACCCTTGCTATACGCGTCCTCGAGCTCCTTGATCCGCTCATCATCATCGATAAACGCGCGAACATACTCAAACAACGCATTCTTGATATCACCAGGCTCATCCATCGTTTGGCGCCCAGTATACAACCCGCCCATCTTCTTCTTAATCTGCTTAAATGTATCCGTCAAGAAGATCGCGTTGTTTAGTGACTTGGACATCTTGTTCACCCCGTCCGTTCCCACCAACCGAGCAACGCGACCAACCTTGCCCTCAGGAATCGGGAACAAACCCCCAGCCCCAACATAGTCCGCATCCTCAGTATGTGGATCAACGCCGCAATACATCTGGTTAAACCGACGCGCCACCTCCCTACAAGGCTCAATATGCGCCAGCTGATCCTCACCCACCGGGACAAGCTCGGGACGGAAAATCAAAATGTCCGCGCACTGACCAACTGTGTACATCGGGAACCCAAAGCTGTAGTTGTCACCAAGCCCCTTGGTCTCAAGCTCAGTCTTCAATGTCGGATTCCGCATCACCCGGTTAAACGGCAGCAGCATCGCAAGATACCAGCTCAACTCCGCGATCCCAGGGATCTCGGTCTGGAGCACAAAGGTCGATCTCTCAGGATCCATCCCGCACGCGATCCAGTCCTTCACGATATCAAGCGTGCTCCGCCGAATCTCCTCAGGCTTATCGGCGCGCGTTGTAAAGGCATGCATATTGGCAATCAAAAAGAAGCACTCATACTCATCCTGGAGTGCGACCCGGTTTTCTAATGAACCAACCCAGTGCCCAAGATGCAGCTGCCCCGTCGGGGTATCACCCGTCAAAATCCGTGCACGATTTCCAGTTTTCTGCTGATCACTCATAGACCACGATCGTAGCCCAAAATCACCGTTATGAGTCCATTCCCCCGCGCCCAAACCATGACATTCTCGCTATGAAACACGAGAATCCGGATTCAGATCACGCTCCGAGCTCCGTTCACCCAAACAACGCGAGCGATACCGCAGAAGGCGAGCCATCATCACTGACCATGAGCGCCAAAAGCACATTGAGCGCATTGAAACAGACATGCATCACAATCGGAACCCCCACCCGCTTGGTCCGCTCGTACGCAATCCCGCAGGTGAATCCAACCGCGAATATTGGCAAGAGTGCATGCCAAGGGACCCCGTGCTCATCCCCGCCAATCCGGTGCATCCCCGCGAAGATCAACGATGAGAAGATAATCGCAAGCCAAGGACTCTTAAGCCACTTGATCAGTGCGCCCTGAAGGAACACACGGAAGATGAGCTCTTCAACAAACGGAGCGCCGATCACCGCAGCCCCGACAATCGCCCACACCCAAGCGTTGTTCGGTTCATCAACCAAAAGCTGCAAAGTCCCGTGCGCAATCTCGGAAGGTTGAGCGCTCTGGGTCTGGGTATACACCCACACACCCAACATACTCATCAGCTCAATAAATGGATATGCAAGCACAAAGCAACCGAGCCCCACCGGGAAATCCAAGAAGCTCAAGCCCAGCCCGCACTTGCTCTCGCCGTCGACCACCGTGCTCCGCTTGAGCACAAACAACATCCCAAGCCCCGCAATAATCCCGAACAGATAAGTCGCAACCGTATTGATCGCTTGCATCTGCGTCTCGTCGTACTGCTGATCTTGGATCCATTGCACCTTGCTCACAAGCTGAGGCGCCGAGCTCATCGCAAGAAACACCACAAAGATCGCAAACAACCAGACCACGCTCGGTAATGACCCCACATCCCGCAGCCCCGCTTTGGCAAAACCACCGGGACGCAGCAATCCACCCGCAAACAACAACATGATCACCAGCGCCAAAGACACTGACAACAGCACAATCTTCCACTGCTGCATGGTCTCGACCAGATCCCCAACACTCTTTTCTTGCACCTGCGTGGTATCAACCGCTTGAGCGATTGCATCGGGGGAAGCTCCGACCAAAACAACCGCAATAATCATGCATATGAACCAGCCTGCAGACCATCTGAACGAACCACCGAATAACCAGCCAAATGATCTGCCCGCAGTGCTTGATGAGATCATCGAGTACAAACGACTACAGGTCCGCGAAGAACAATCTACAACCCCAGTCACCGAACTCGAATCAATCGCTCGTGATGCAGAGCCGGCGCGTGATTTTTTCGCAGCCCTCGTCGAGTCTCCCCGACATGAATCCATGGCGGTGATCGCAGAAATCAAACGGCGCAGCCCAAGCGCGGGACTCATCCGTCCCGAATACGACCGTCCTGATTTTGATCCAGCAGTCATCGCAGTTCAATACTCCAATGCTGGCGCATCGGCGATTTCTTGCCTTACAGACCAAAAGTTCTTCGCTGGAGACCCTTCGTACATCAACAGGATCAAATCCGCGGTTGATCTCCCGGTCATCCGCAAAGACTTCATCATCGATCCCTACCAGATCACCCAAGCCCGCGCAATCGGCGCTGACGCAGTGCTTCTGATCGCTGAGTGCTTGTCGGACACCCAAATCCGTGACTTCATCGCACATATCCACGATCTGGAGATGACCACCCTTATCGAGATCCATGCTGAGCACAATCTGGACCGCATCCTCCCAATACTGGAATCCGCGCCCACCCCCCGGATCTTGCTGGGGATCAACAACCGCGATCTCACGAAAATGACCACGGATCTCAACCATTCCATCGATCTCCTCCCCAAAACCCCGCATCCATCCCAGACCGTCACCGAATCCGGGATCAGAACCCATCAAGACCTCATGACCCTCAAGAACGCAGGCCTGAACATCGCCCTGATCGGTGAACACCTCATGAGGACCCCAAACCCAGGAAATGCGCTCTCAGACCTCCTGAATCCATGATTTTGACCACCCTAGAAACCGACATTCTGACCAGAAATACTGCAGATTTCGACCATATCATTCCGCAATACCCCTCCACCACCCCCGTTGAGCATTCATCATGATCAAAGCATTTCAAACACAGCACCTCCTCGCCGCAGCCTTCCTCCTGATCGCGCTGCTGACTCCCAAACTCATCGCTCAAGACGATCCAAGACAGATCCTCCAAGACTCTGCACAAGCACTCCTAGACACCCCTGGATTCGCAGCCAAAGCCACCCTGACAGGTGATGGCTCCAAGATGATCCTCTCCACACTCCCCGCGATGACCGGGCGTGTCACCGTCGGCACCCACTCGGAATACGGCAAGGTCATGCACATGCTCGGAGAACTTCGTCCGACCGCTGCCGCTCCGCCCGAATCCTTTGATCTCATCTACTCCGCTGAGCGGTACATCTGGTCTGACCACCCAAAGCAAACACTCAATATCCGCCCGCCTTCTGTGTCGGCCCGTCAGCGACCAACCGCGTTCTCTTACCTGTTGATCACCGAAGTCATGAGCGACGCGCCGTACCAGAAAGAGCTGAACACCGCTGAATCCATCGAACTCGAAGAATCACAGATGATCGCAGGCACCGATTGCCATGTCGTGCTCATCAATCGCGCCAAACCCAAAGGACGCACAATTGGTGGACACACCCAAGAGCGTTGGTTCATCGGGAAAGAAGACAACCTTCCACGCAGACTCGAACAGATCACCGACGCAGGAATGATCAAAGCATCACTGATCATGGAACTCGCTGATCTGACACAAGGCGTCCAATCAGACAAAGACCTCGCAGTCTTCGTTCCCGAGACCTACAAAACTTCTGACACCGTTAAAAACCGAGGGACCGGACCCAAAACCGGAACCAAGAAAATTGGTACCAATGTCAATAAGAACACGATCTCAAACGAGAATCAAAACTTTAACACACCAACCGCTCCCAGAAAGCCCGTAGCACCAAACTACACCTTCACCGACATCGACAACAACACCTTCTCAAACGACACCCAAAGCGGACGCATCACCGTCATCCAGTTCGCGGGCTCGTGGTCAATCCCAAGCCGGGAAACATCGCCCATGCTTTCAAATCTTGCAAGCGAGTTTGGCGATCAAATAGATGTCTTCGCGCTCTCGATCCGAGAAATGGATAAAGACACAGTCAAGAACGATCACATCGCGCTTGGATACATCCACACGCTCGTCATCAATCCATCAGATGCGGTTGCTGATGCATTCCGTGCCCGCATCTTCCCCACCATTGTCATCATCAGCGCCGACGGACGAATCGCGTACAAGCAGAATCTCAACAAGAACCTCACAGCAGAAGCACTCCTGGCTGAAGTCAAAGCGGCGATTAACGAAGAACTCGCCAAGCCGTAAACTAAAAAATACCAACTCAGATCACGCGAGGCACGCGCCGACACTCAGGACACTCCTGTAGCATCTCAAGCCCCTCTCGGCTATACCCGCATCCCCGGCAATGCCCCACGCGGAGCTTGTCCCATTGATCCTTCCCAAAACCCAGGAAACCAGGCTTCGCACCTGCGAGTCGCAAAATTGTGCCCGCGCGTGAGATGCTCACCAGCACAACCAAGAATGAAAAGAAAATTGTGAGCACTCCATACAACACCGCTTCAAACCATCCCGATCCGCACGCAAGCTGAAGCATCACAACAAACACAACAGCGACCAGAAGCGAAACCATATAGAAGAGAGTAACAATCAACGAGACCAACTCCGGTATAGCGATCGAGTTCACTGATGTCAGAATCATCCCAGCAATCAACAACACAACAATCCAAACCAGCATCACGCTGCGCCTGTGCATCCGCGCGATCTCAACAAGATTCAAATCAAAGATAGTTTTCGACGCCATACTTCATCCTCTGTAATAATCCCAAGCTATTCCTGCATCTCATCGAGCAGAGCTGCCTGCGCCGCTGCCAGTCGAGCGATTGGCACCCTGAACGGTGAACAACTGACATAATCTAATCCAGCTCGATGGAAGAAATACACACTCGCGGGGTCCCCGCCGTGCTCTCCACATACACCGATCTTCAGACCCGACCTGGCTGCCCGCCCTCGAAGAATACCGGTCTGCACAAGTGTCCCGACCCCGCTCTGATCAAGCGTCACAAAGGGATCACGCTCGAGCACGCCGTCCTTCAAATATCGAGGCAAAAAGGTATTTACATCATCGCGCGAATATCCGAACGCAAGCTGCGTCATGTCGTTGGTCCCGAAACTGAAGAAATCAGAATGCTGCGCGATCTCATCGGCGACCAGCGCCGCGCGAGGAACCTCGATCATCGTACCGATCGATATCGCCAGCTTCCCGCGAAACTTGTGCTCCGCTTTGACAGCTGCGATCACTTCCTCAGCCCGCGCCCTGAGAATCGCGAGTTCTTGACCGGTACCGACGAGCGGGATCATGATCTCGGGAAATGCGCGGATCTTCTTCCTGCTGCACTCGATCACCGCTTCAACCACAGCACGAACTTGCATGTCAAGAATCCCTGGATACGAAATCAAGATCCTGCATCCACGATGACCCATCATGGGATTTGCTTCTTGCAAGAGCTCTGTCCGCTGAGCAACCTCATCAGCTGAGATACCAAGATCAGATGCGACACGCGCAACAGACTCCTGATCATGCGGTAAAAACTCATGCAGCGGAGGATCAAGCAATCGCACCGTCACCGGGAGCCCTTTCATCGCCGTAAAGATGCCCACGAAATCTTGACGCTGCATCGGGAGGAGCTTTGAGAGCGCCTCAGTTCGGTCATGCTCGTTGAGCGCCAAGATCATCTGGCGAACAACATCAATGCGACCGGCGCCAAAGAACATATGCTCAGTGCGCGTAAGCCCGATCCCCTCTGCGCCAAATCCTCGGGCGCGTAGTGCATCCTCGGGAGTATCAGCATTGGTCCGCACCCCGAGTGTCCGGTAGGTGTCAGCCCATCGCATCAGCTTGGAAAAATCACCACCAACCGATGGCTCAACAGTCGAAATTGATCCGGCAAAAACTTCACCTGTCGACCCATCAATCGAGATCAGATCACCACGACCAAAGGTCTTCCCGCTCACCGAAACCGTTCCCGCGCGCTCTTGAATACTCAGCTCCCCCGCTCCTGCAACACAGCACTTGCCCCAACCTCGCGCCACCACCGCTGCATGCGAAGTCATGCCTCCCGTGCTTGTTAAAATACCCGCTGCATGATGCATCCCATCAACATCCTCGGGACTCGTTTCCTTACGCACCAAAATCACATGTTCACCCTTGCTTGCCCGCTCGACCACTTCTTGTGCGCTAAAGGCTGGATGCCCCACCGATGCGCCGGGAGATGCGGGGAGCCCAACCGTTAACACAGCATTCTTTGCCTTCGCGACCGGATCAAAGCTGGGCAACATCAACTGAGTCAGATCACCAGCTGGGACTCTCAAGAGCGCCTGTTTGATGGTAATCAGCCTCTCCCGCACCAGATCACACGCGATCTTTACCGCCGCCGCTCCTGTTCTCTTTCCGGTCCGGGTCTGGAGCATGAAGAGCTCTCGGTTCTCAACGGTGAACTCGATGTCTTGCACATCCTTGTAATGTTGCTCCAGAGTCTTCTTGATCCCCATAAGTTTCCGGTATGATTTCTTGTCCCATTGAGCCATCTCTGAGACAGGCAACGGAGTCCGGATCCCCGCGACTACATCTTCGCCTTGCGCGTTGATCAAGAACTCGCCGAACAGCTTGTTCTCACCGGTCGATGGATTCCTGGTAAACGCAACCCCGGTCCCGCAGTCTTGACCCATGTTCCCGAACACCATCGCTTGCACATTAACCGCGGTTCCCCCGATCCCACTCAACCCTTCGATGCGCCGGTAGCTGATTGCTTTCTCTGACATCCAAGATCCAAACACCGCTTGGATCGCGAGGGTAAGCTGAACCATCGGATCCTGCGGGAAGTGCTTTCCTACATGCATCTGGTACACCGCTTTGTAGGATTCACATACATCGCGAAGCCCATCTGCTGAGACTTCCGCGTCTGTGCTCACGCCGTACTTCGCTTTGACAATTTCAAACGCGCTCTCGAAAAACTCATTCCCTACGCCCATCACGACGTTACCAAACATATGAATGAGTCTGCGATAAGCATCAAATGCGAATCGGGGATTCCCGGTCAACTCTGCGAGCCCCTCCACTGATTCATCGGTGAGCCCCAGGTTTAAGATGGTGTCCATCATGCCGGGCATTGATACCGCTGCACCGCTGCGCACCGAAACAAGCAACGGGTCTGACGAATCCCCAAACCGTTTCCCGCGTTGTGCTTCAACCGCGCGCATCTGCACATCAATCGAAGAGAGCAAGTCCGCGCTGAGTTTCTTGTTACTCACAAAATACCCGACACAACATTCCGTTGTAATCGTAAATCCCGGAGGCACCGGCAAACCAATCAGTGTCATTTCAGCTAGATTCGCGCCCTTGCCCCCAAGCAACGCGCGCATTGATCCGTCCCCATCGGTCTGTGCACCAAACGCATAGACCAGCTTCTGGGTCTGATCGATCGGGATCGATTCTTTGACGACTCGACTCCGCGCTGAGCTGCTCTTTTTCTTGACTACTTTCTTGGCAGCTTTACTTGTGACCTTCTTTGTGCGTTTGTGGGCTTCCGCTTTGCGGACCGCTCCTGAATGCAGCTTTGATGATTCCGCTTTCTTGATCGGCTTCTTCTTCGCAGCCTTTCTGCGAGCGATCTTTTTGCCTGTTATCTTTGTGTTTGAAGCTTTCTTGCCAGCAACCTTCTTTCCTGAAGGATTTTTGGTGGTGGATTTACGAGTCGCTTTGGCAGTGCTTGGCTTTGGGCTCTTCTTTTTTTGAACCTGCTTCTTCTTGGACTGAGCAGTCTTCGATGCTTTCTTGTGAGCAATCTTCTTACTCCCACGCTTTTTCTTCCCGCTTTTCTTACCCTTCGCTCTGTTTTTGTCTGGTCCATCATTTGAACGCTTCTTTGCCATCGGACACCACCAATCAGATTTCTGCGAGCCGTCTCTATCTCTGCGCACGCAACACTCATGCCTGCTCAACAGTGTACCAGAACCAGCGAGGTCCCGAACCGTCTCAGCCCAAGCTCGTAGACATACCATACACCATTGAAACAAGAACCACACACATTCTCAGCTCTCCGCAACCACCCGGAACCATTCGCGTCCTTTGCGATCCTCTCAGGATTGGGCTCTGCGCGCGCCAAGCACCCACAATCTCAACTCAGCACAATTACCCAATCTCATCTGATTGCATGCACGCATCCCGATCCGCTCAATGCATTGCAAACACTCATTGGTACACACCCTGATGACCATTGGATCATCACCCTCTCATACGACCTCGCCCACACCATCGAAGCTGCTGCTCCAAAATGCACATCAAGCTTTCCCCACATCATCGCCCACCGGTGCAGCCCAAACGACCCACACACAAATGAACCCAGCGCGACACACCCTGATGCGTGGACGATTGACCGCTCTACAATTTCGATGGCCAAGCCCTCAAAGTACATAAACGCAGTCCAAAAAGCACTCGACTACATCTCAGCGGGTGATGTATACCAGGTCAACATCGCCCACCCGATCACCATTCCCTTCCAAGGCTCATCCTCAGCGCTCGCAAAACACCTCTTCGCTCACACCAACCCAGCGCTGGGATCCTTCACCTGCTTTGATACCTCCGATACCCGTCACGCGATCATCTCGCTCTCGCCCGAAATCTTTCTCACCTATGACCCGGCCACACGAAGACTGATTACCGAACCGATGAAAGGGACGCGACCCGCATCGGCCGACCCCAACGAACTCCATGCAAACCTGAAAGACCGCGCCGAGCTCAACATGATCATCGATCTGATGCGCAACGACCTGGGCCGCATCGCGGTCCCTTCCACCGTCAAAGTCACCAGCCATCGAGATATCGCGCTCCATCACAACTCCGTCCATCAAGCAACCGCGACCATCCAAGCGACCATCCGCGACGGGCTCACCTTGTCTGACACACTAAGAGCGACTTTCCCGCCGGGGTCAATCACCGGCGCCCCCAAAATCCGCGCGATGCAGATCATCCACGAACTTGAATCCGATCTCTCGCCACACATCCACCGCGCACCGTATTGCGGCTCAACCATCGCCCTCTCACCATCAGGACACTACACCGCTGCGGTTAATATCCGGACCCTCCACATCACCGGAACCCCCGACCCACACTCCCCAGATGGGTTCAAAGACGCAACCCTGATCTACCACGCGGGAGCTGGGATCGTCGCGGACTCAGATCCTGAATCCGAATGGGAAGAAACCCTTGCGAAAGCCCAAATCCTCGAATCCGCCCTTGATATCGACCTGCGATCACGATCTTAACCCCCAGCTCTCCACACCTACACCAACCACAAACCCATATTCTCGAATGATTTACAAACCTCTTGCTCAATATCTTACCAAGATAGACCGATACCCTTGAGTCCACACTCAGCGATTTTCTGAATCACCGAGTGCCCAATCCACAATCCCATATGTTCAAAGGGGCTCAGAAATGACTACACCAGACCGCCGACGATATGAGCGTGCTCCCGCGGAAATCGCGTGCAAATGCCGTCGAGATGCCCACACCGCGTTCGCGCCAGCACAAACGATTGATGTCTCGCCTGCTGGGGCTGCTCTCGAAATCGTCTCCCCCAGAACCACGAAACTCGGCGACCGACTCGCCCTCGCGTTCGACTCCCCAGACCATCCCATCTCTCGCGCTTCCAAGATGATCACCGCCCGCGTCGTTCGCGTCACCCCACTCTTCAACAACCGTCAGCATATCGCTGTCGAGTTTGATGCGATCCAGAATACTCTGACCACACTCAGTTCATGCACCCAGCAGCGAGCTGCATGAGCAGAAACTTAGAAGCTCACCTTTGGTGCATCACGCATCGCTTCGTCTTCGATCTCAAAGAACTCTGCTTTCTCGAAGTTGAATATCCCCGCGATGATCACGCTTGGGAATACCTGAACCGCGGTGTTCATCTCACGCACATTCCCGTTGTAGAGCCTTCTTGCTGACGCGATCCGGTTCTCGGTTTCTGCGAGTTCGCCTTGTAGATTGATGAACTGTGTATCCGCTTTGAGATTCGGATACTGCTCAACAACAACCGAGAGCTGGCGCATCGCGCCGATCAGCACACCCTCGTCCTTCGCTTGGGATTCTGGTGACCCTTGATTCCCAGCTGCTTGGTTCCTTGCAGAAATCACACGATCAAGCGTCTCGCTTTCATGCGATGCATACCCCTTGACGGTTTCAACGAGATTCGGGATTAGGTCGTATCGACGCTTGAGCTCGACATCCACACCCGACCACGAATCCTTTAAGTGCTGACGGATCCGCACGAGACCGTTGTAGATCCCCACAGCCCACCCAGCCACGATCAGCGCGAGCACACCAACCACAATCAACCCTATTACGACTCCGCTCATACCTGCTTCCCTTCTGTTAAATCCTTGACCAAGAACGCAGGCCAGTGTTCTAAATACCGCAAAGTCCAGTCCAACGAAGCGCCAAACCGATCCGCGTCCCACACCGACATCCCATCGGTCAAACAAATCCGCCCTTGCTCCATATCCACAATCCCAGGCTTGGTCTCGAGCAAGAACTCCATCATCCGCTGATGAATCACATCATACGCAAACTTTCGGCTCCCAGACTTCACATAAAACTTCCGAGAAAACTCCGCGCTCTCAAAGTCAATATCGTTCTTCCCAAACGCAGAGGCGATCTTGTCAAACAAATGCTCCCGCCGAATCATCAGATCAGGGACCTCTTCAAACGGCAACTCCAATATGAAGTAACTGAAGGCATGGTTCACAATCCGGGTCCGGGTCGTTGTTCGCCCCTTGGAATCGGTGGTGGTCGTCGTTTCGCGAGTCTTGTATTTAAAGTCACCGGTCTGCACCTTCCCGGTTGCACCCAAGCCAGCACCACTCCACCCGTCCCCGATCGCAAGCTCGATTTCACCAGAAATTGAGTTGTACGCAAACTTGTCAAACCCGCGCTGAAACACACCAAAGTGGTAATACCGCTCGTCATGCTCTGAATCTAGATGAGGCACAAACGACAGCCCATGCTCGGCAGCCAGTGCCTGCATCGCTGCGATCCGCGCTGCTGCGCGTCGCTTTGCTTCCTCGGATGCTTTGATGATGTACACGATCATCGCCGCGACGAATCCAAACCCAAGGACCGCCAGCCCAACCGTACCCAAGATGCCAAGACCCGTAAACATTGTCATTCATCATACTAGTTCGTAGAACCCGCGTGCCAATTTCACCAACTCGTATCCCCTAAGTCCCTACAATCACACATGCTCTGGCAACCCTCCATCCCGGATTCATATCATCAACTTTCCGATGCTGAGATCTACGCGCGCATTGAAGAACGCCGCAAACAGCTCGGGGACAAACTCCTGATTCTGGGTCACCACTACCAGATGGACTCCGTCGTTCAGCATGCGGACTTCCTTGGAGACTCACTCAAACTCGCGCAGCTCGCGGCGTCCGTCGTCGAAGACCGCGCCCAGTCTGGCACCCCAGTTGAACACATCGTCTTCTGCGGCGTCCACTTCATGGCCGAGACCGCCGACATCCTCACACCAGACTCCGTCCAGGTCATTCTCCCGGATCTCTCCGCTGGATGCTCGATGGCCGACATGGCTGACTACGACCAAACCGTCGAAGCATGGGAACTCATCCACGCATCACTCAAAGATCAAGGTTGGAACGGTCGCATCATCCCCATCACCTATGTCAACTCCACCGCAGCGATCAAAGCATTCGTCGGAGACCACGGCGGCGCCTGCTGCACATCCTCCAACGCCGGACAAGTCTTCGAATGGGCGATGAACGGGGGCACCGAACCTCGCAAAGCTGACGAAGACATCAAAGTCCTCTTCCTCCCCGACCAGCACCTTGGACGCAACACCTCCGCAGCGTTTGGGATCGATGTCGTGCGCAATACTTGCTTGTACGACCCCAAGAAAACCGAACGAGGCGAACCACTCGGAGGAGCGTCCGCACAAGAGTTATACGATGCTGCAACTATATTGTGGGCAGGACATTGCAGCGTCCACAAACTCTTCGCACCTGAACACTGCGCCCAGATCCGCGAAGACAACAAGAACCTTGAGCCAGGTGTCGAGCCCATGCAGATCCTCGTGCATCCTGAGTGCTGCAAAGAGGTTGTCGACCTTGCTGATCTTGCAGGATCGACCGAGTACATCATCAACACCATCGCCGCTGCGAAACCCGGATCACGATGGGCAATTGGCACCGAAGTCCACCTCGTCACGCGGATCGCCAACGAGCATCGCGAACGAGGGGTAGAGGTCACGATGCTCTCAGATTGCCAGTGCTTATGCACCACGATGTACCGCATCAATCAGCCCCACATGCTTTGGATTCTTGATGGGCTGTGCGGAGTGGATACCAAAGACAACGCGCAGGTCGTCCGCAATGTGGTCGCGGTTCATCCCGAAGCCCAAAAACTTGCTGTCCTCGCACTCGATCGCATGCTCGCCCACACAGGCTCCCCTGCGTCTCCAACAAGTACATAAGCCTCTCTCAAGAGCACTCGATTGTTTTATTAACCCAAACTTGATGTCTTGGAGTGAAATTTGTGCGTGAGTACAGAATGAAAAACTCTAATATGCATCCTTTGGTCGCATTGTTCCAAGGGTTATTGGGGTCAGCTGCATGGTTCTATGTCCTTGGCACTGTCTTTACACATCCAGCAACTCTCGAACATCTTGGGGCCCCATTGGCCTTTGCAGTTGTAGGATCTGCGGTGTTATCAGGGTTTTGGTCATTGATGTCATCAGTGCCAGCACATCTTGTAGCCTTGTACTACTCACTGCCGTTTATTGGATGGATGATTTTTCAAAGCATAAGTGGCGGCGATCTCAAGTCTTCGCTCTTTTGGCTCACTGTAGCTGTAGGCATATATATCTGTGGGTTAGCAGGTTCAGTTTCAGCCCATGCTATGAAACAGTGGAAACAACCAAACCAATCCGAACTTTGATCCGTCATCAACTGGCTACCATCCCTCAACTCGAACAACGAATCCATACAAAAGTACCAGGACCCTCCCAATGACATCCATCAACACCAAAGACATCTCACTGACCCAAGCTCAAACCATCATCACAGCAGCACAGGCCAAAGCTGCTGAGATCGGAACCAAAATGGATATCGCGGTCGTCGATGCCGGCGCCAACCTCAAAGCATTCGCC
>JBGCDI010000072.1:0-34139 GCA_045105315.1 Phycisphaerales bacterium
CCTCCCTCGATGTCTATCAACCAGCGCGACCAGCAACATCCCCCCGTCCAATCCTCCTCTACATCCATGGCGGAGGCTGGGCAATCGGTGACAAAAAACGAGTCGAACACAAAGCCCAATGGGCAACCGATCAAAACATGGTCTTTGTCTCCGTCAACTACCGTCTCTCCCCCAGAGTCATGCACCCTCAGCACGCCACCGATGTCGCCCAATCCATTGCCTATGTCATCGATCATGCATCAGAGTGGAACGCAGATCCAGACCAACTCATCGTGATGGGGCACTCCGCTGGAGCCCATCTCGCCGCAATCGTCGCGACCGATGAATCCCTCCTCGATCCCCATGATCGAGCACCGTCGGATCTAGCCGCCGTCATCCTCCTCGACGGAGCAGGATACAACATCGAACAACGCTTCAACGACCCTGATCTGTCCAGACTCGAGCACCGGTGGTACACCGATGCCTTCGGGTCCAATCCCAAGTCCTGGGAACTCGCATCCCCGACCTTGCAGATTCACCCAAGCGACCCCCTCCCCGCGCTGCTCGCGGTCTACGCCGGTGATGTCCAATCCTCTCGTCTTCAAACAATCGAACTCGCCAACGCATGGAAAGCCACCAACGCACCAACCACCATCCACCACGCGCCAACCAAAGATCACACAAGCATCAACAAAGATCTCGGAAAACAAAACGACCCAGATACCCAGGTCGTCCAAGAGTTCATTGAATTGATTCTGTCAACGGATTAGTTGAACCCAAACCTCTTAACCCAAAGCTTTCAACCCAAACCTCTCAACCCAGCTTCGCAAGCTCTGCCGGATCAAGATCCGCATTCGTGTACACCTTCTGCACATCATCAAGCTCTTCCATCGCTTCAATCAGGTTCACAACCTTCCGCACATCATCCCCCTTGACCTCAACCGTGTTGTCCGGGATCCGCGAGATCTCCGCTTCCATAATCTCAATGTCCGCCCCCTCAAGCGCGACCTTCACCGCTTGGAACTCCGCAACATCGGTCATGATCGTCCACACGCCCTTGTCATCATCATCCCCGTCCCCCTCTGCAATCGGCGCAATCACATCATCCGCCCCCGCCTCAAGCACGACATCCATAATCGTGTCCTCGTCGTACTTGTTCGCATCAACAATAATCTGCCCCTTGGTCGCAAACATAAAAGCAACACTCCCCGAGTTGCCCATCGAGCCCCCGCCCTTCTTAAAGGTCACCCGCACATCGCCCACCGTCCGCGTGTTGTTGTCCGTCAGCGACAACACAAGCAGCGCCGTCCCACCAGGCGCATACCCCTCATACATCAGCTCCTGGAAGTCCGCCCCCCCAGTCTCGCCCGCACCCTTATCAATCGCACGCTTAATCGTGTCCTTGGGCATATTGGCATACTTCGCCTCATCAATCGCATACCGAAGCGACAAGTTCATATCCGGATCAGGCCCACCAATCCGGGCCGCGACCATGATCGCCTTCGAGCACTTCGACCACACCCGCGCCTTGACCTTGTCCTGACGAGCCTTGCGGTGCTTGATGTTCGACCATTTACTATGTCCAGCCATGTCAATCCTCTTTCCCGAATCCGTTAATTCTTCTCATTCCCGATCATCACTGAGCGTAGGCACCCGAATCCCCCGCGCCGTCGATCCCACCTTAGGCATCCGACCACTCTCCGCATCCGAAATCTTAAACCGGATCGCCCCAAGCTCCTTCCGGATATTCTCAAGCACAATCTGATTCGCATTCTCCTGCGTGCTCAGCGAAGTCAGCTGCTCCCGCAGCCTCTCCTCCGCATCAAGCCAAGAAGCAATCGCCTTCTCATAGTCCCCGATCATCCAGTGCGTATCACCCAAATGATCATGGATCGTCGCGTTCGAGTCCCCATCCTCCATCCCGATCGCTTCGATCAAAAGCTCCCGCGCCCCCTGCACCACCTCACCGGTCTCCGCATCAACCTGATCCACAAACACCCCCATCCGGTACCGCCCCCACGCAAGCGAATCGGTAATACTCGCTGCGTCTGGTTCCGCTTCGTGCGCAATCACCAAAAGCCGGATCGCTTCAACAAGCTCCTCCCCGATCGCCCCGTCCTCAATCATCCGGTACCCAAGATCATTGCACGCCCACGCATGCCCCGGGTCCACCGCCAAGGTCGCCAGGTACATCCCCGTCGCGTCCTCTTCCCGTTCATAGAACGAAGCGACCACCGCAACCGAATACATCAAGTCCGCCCGCACCCCCGCAAGATCATCCGCGCCCGCCCGTGAATCCTCATCAATCGTCGAGAACGAACCAACCACCACATCCCGCGCCTCAACAATCAATCCCGCGTCATCAAACCGCTCGACCATGCGTACAAGATCATCCGCCGACCCCGCCTGACCAACAAGCGAGCTCACATCAATCACGCGTTCCTGATTGAGCGACCCATCCGCCTCGATCGCAAGCCGGCCAAACAACTCAAGCGCATCACCCGCGCCGCGCGACCTGAGCAACGCCTGCACCGCCATCGTCAACCGAGCATCGTTGCCCTCCGCATCCATCAGTCCGCGAACACGCTCCTCATACGCATCCATCGCAAACCGCGAGCTACTGGGAACCGAAACCAGCTCGATCTGATCAAACGCAGCGATCGGATCAATCACCCCCTCACCCGCACCCTCAACCTCAACCTCAACAACATTGCTCACCAGCCGAGCCCGCTCAGTAATCGCAAGCACCAAGTCATTGACCGCTTGGTCCGTGCTCGCTTGAGCCGTCGCCCCCAAGATCCGCACTACCCGAATCGCTTGCCCGTTCGTGTAGGCCCATCCGCCCGCACCAGCGCCCGTACCATCGCTGGGCACATACATCCCCGCATCAAACTCAACCAATCTCCCGCTCGAGCTCGCCCGCTCAAGCCGTTCAAGCCCGTCACCAACCGACTTGAGCCCCGCAAGCCTGCTCAGCGCCAGATCATCCGCTTCCCCGGCCCGCGACTCATCCGACCGGATCAACCCCTCATGAAGCTGCCCCGCCCTCCGAGATGGCATCCGCTCAACCAGCTCACCAAGCACCCCCTCCGCCCGGTCCCCCTGACCATCGGCAACCATCAATCTTGCATACGCCCCCACCAAATCCACCGACCCAGGCATCACCGCAACCTGACCATCAAGCCACGCAAGCCCGCGATCAACCACCCGAGCATCACCAAGCCGATCCTGCGTGAGCCAGATACTCAACAACAAATCAATCCCGATCTCTCTCCAAGGATGCTCCAGATGCGCCTCCGCAAGCACCTGCTCGCTCTGCGCCAGCAGCGCAAGCCCGCTCCCCCCATCGGTGCCATCACCCTGACCATTCTCGTCGCGTGCCCCGCCCCCCGCAAGCTCATTGGCGCGGATCAACTGCACCAGCGCCGAACCCGGAAGCCGCTGACCAAGCGACCGCGTAATCCTCCGAAGCTCATCCCCATCCGCCAGCGCCCCGCGCGATCCACGCAAAGTAATCAACTGCTCATACACCGCTTCGTCATACGGATCAATATCCACCGCCCGCGTCAACGCATCAAGCGCCGTCTCAAAGTCCCCCGTCTGAATCGCGACCCGTCCCGCAGTCATCAGATCCGCGTGATCCCCGCTCTCTAAACCAGAACCGGCCCCTCCATTGCCTGCGATCCGCTGCGCCGCTTCCTGCATCGCATCACCGCCCCGGTTCGCTGCGACCAAACTATCAACATAAAACGCAAAGTCATGACTCATCATCGAATCCGCCCGCGTCCGATCCTTGCACTCAGCAAACAACCGGTCCGCCTCCGCCCACCGCGCCCCAAGCGCAGCAAGCCGAGCATGAGCAATGATCGAAATCGTCGGAATGGTCGAATCCAGAGTTCGGTCCTTGTCCCAGTCCAGTCCACCCACCAGTCCGCCCACAAGATCAGGCCGTTCAATAGACACCCCAATCATCACCCGCATCAACCGGTCAGTCTCCGTATCCCCATCAATCAACCCAAGCATCTCCGCCGGTCGACCATCAAGCCGAACCAGCGCCGGGATCAATCCAATCGCCGCCGATGGCGACCGCTCAAGAATCTTTCTGCTCGCCTCAACCTGCCCCTGCACATCCCCAAACAACGAAAGCACCCTCGCACACGCAACCGGAGTCAACAACTCCGCATCCACCCCGCTCAGCAGCTCAACCGAGTCTTCCTGGAGATCATCAGTCGACTTCCGTTCCTGAATCGCCCGCTCCTCAATCACCGAAAGCACAAGCCCAAGCACCGATACCCGCTGAGACCGTGCAACCGACGAATCATCAACCCGCGCCCGAAGCTCAGCCTCAATCTCATCACCCACAATCTCATGCGTGCTCATAATCCGTACAAGCTTGCTCAGCGCCGCAGAACTCGTCCCCGGATGCTGATCCACCCAATCAAGCAAGCTCATCGCCGCCCGCCCGCTCCGCCCATCAAGCACATCAGACGCGACCCTCCGAGCAATCAACTCCAGCGGTTCACGCTCAACCAATCCACGCGACAACGCATACAGCTCCGACGCCCGCGCCCCCTCACCAAGCACCATCCACGCATCACCAATCGCAGCATACTGCTCCGCCCGCTTCGTATACAGCTGCACAAGCTCCCGCCGATACTTCGGGTCCCGCACCGTCTGCCCATCAAGCATCCCAAGCGCTTGCCCCATCACATCAGCACCCGCTGAGTACGCGCCCGTCTGGATAAACGCTTGTCCAAGCATCACCCCACCAAGCAACCGTCCCGCACGATCCGGATCAGTATCCATGCTCCAGATCCTGCTCCCAAGCTCAATCACCCGCTCAGGATCAGCCACCGCTCCCATCGTCGAATACACCAGCGCCCGCATCGTCCGGTCACCAAGCGCCACCGCACGAGCATACGAATCCGCAGCCTGCGCCCGGTTCCCCATCCGAACCTGCGCATCACCAAGACCAACCAACATCTCGCTGGATTCAGGAGTCGCACTCAGCAGCTGCTCATAAATCGCAACCGCCTGCGCCGGATCATCATTCATCATCGCTGCCCGCGCACGCACATACCCCTTGGCAATCTGAGGAAGCACCGGGACATCCGCCCGCTCAGGAATCTCGATCGATCCCATCACCTCACCAAGCACATCCCCAAGAGACCGGTGCGCCCGCTCAAACTCCGCGCTCCCCTCAGTGAGCTCAACAAGCTGCCCTTCCATAATCAGGTTCGCAATCAACCGATCTGGCGCAGAGGGTTCCCGCGACTCAACCCCATCAATCTCATCAAGCGTCAACCCAGTAGAGCCCCGCAGGCTCGTGCTGTGTTGCTCTTGATTGAGTCCGTGAAGCTGATCAGACTTCCCCGCCAAATCCGCCCGCGCATCACCCGATGCACACCCCGCAAGCAGCACCAAAGACCCCGCCAATCCCGCTGTCACACCGCTCTTGATCATCACCGATACCAGCCGTCCCACAGATCCTTGGTCGTGCATCATGATCCATTCTCAAACGCGATCAGCCAGCGCTCAATACGCGTATAGGTTTCAAGTGATTGATTCGCGCGGATCGATCGCTCAAGCGACACCGCAATTGTATCCGGGTTCTTCGCGCTCTCAATGAGCTTCGCTTTATGCAGCGCCCGCGCAATCTTGCTATCAAGCGGGAGCGCATGCGCATCAAGCCCAAGGAGCATAACCCGCGAAACAACAAACCGAGGCAACGATTCAAACCCCATCAACACATCACGCGCCTCACGCTTATTCATCTCACGCAAAGGCTCAAGCGTCAACTTCTGGAACTTCTCAAAGATCTCACCAAGCACCGTTATCAGCCGCACGCTGCGGTCCCCCGCCCTCTGATACCGAGAACCAAGCAACGCCTCAACCTCATGCGGAAAGCACACCCGAAGCTCGTTGTAATCCACAACATGCTCCCGGATCTTCTCCATCGCACGCACAGCATTCTCCATCGTCGATTCCCACAACAACATCGAGAACACAAGCTCATGAATCAAACGCTCATCGCACCCGCCACCCTCATCAGGAGTGCACGCACAAATCGAGCACGCATCAACCGGAACCATCCACTCAACGCGCTCACCGACCGCAGCTATCAACGCATCCGAGTTGTTCAGTTCCTCAGACGCCACGATCAATCCTCTCCAGCTACATCCCCGCCACGCGAACCACCAGACCCCTCACCAGTTCCCTCACCAGACCCCTTACCAGTCCCTTCATCTGAGCCCCCCTCCGAACCACCATCTTCATTCCGGAACGGATCAGCCGCCAACAGCTCAGTAATAATCTGCTGCTCGCGCATCCCATGGTCATACTCAAACCGCATGGTGGGCATCTCTTTAATGTGAATGCGCTCCATCACATCTCTACGAATCCGCCCGCTCGCCGCTTTGAGCCCGTGCATCGTCAGCTCCGCCCGCTCCTCAGGAAGCACACTGATGTACGCCTTGGAGTTCTTGAGATCATCGGTCAACTCAACCTTGGTCACCGTGATCAACCCACGAATCCGAGGGTCATTAAACCCCTTGGAAATCCGCTTCTGGAGCTCGCGCTGAAGGTTCGACGAGATCTGTTGTGCTCTTCGTTTCATTCAGCGGTCTCCGCATATTGCATCAACTCTTGCTTGAGCTGCTCTTGTGTATGCCCTTGTGTATGCCCCTGTGTAGGCCGTCCGTCTTGATCAGCCCCCAAGCATTCATGCTCATCATCAGTTTCACCGATCAGCGAATCCCCGCGCAAAATCTCACGCGAAGAATCAGCAATCTCGCAATCATGCATCGATCGAATCCGATCAAGCACCCGGTCCAGAGTCCTTCCCGCGATCATCCCCGAGTTAGACACCACCGAAACACCAAGCATCCCGCGGTTCCAAACATCGAGCGCCCCGACCTCAGCAACACTCACCATATGGTGCCGATGACACGAATCCTTGATGGACTTGACCACCCGCCGCTTGTCCTTCAGAGACATCGCGCCAGGGATATCAAGCTCGATCTGTAGCACACCGATCACCATCAAACTTCACCTTGCCCATCAGGGCCTACGAGCATCAACTCAATCAAGCGTCCGCGCAATCTCGATGCTCTTGTAGCATTCGATGACATCGCCTTCCTTGATATCGTCGTACCCGATGATCTTCATGCCGCATTCCATGTTGGCACGAACTTCCTTCGCATCGTCCTTGAAACGCTTGAGCTGCTCGAGCTTGCGGTTGTTCTCAACCACAACCCCGTCGCGTGTAACACGAACATACGCATCACGCTGCACGATCCCGTCGGTAACAAAGCAACCCGCGATCGCTCCAACCTTCGAAACCTTGAAGACCTGGCGGACCTCTGCATGACCCAAGACCTCTTCGCGGATCTCCGGAGCAAGCATGCCCTCTGCAGCCTTCTTCATATCTTCAACAATGTGGTAGATCACCTGGTAGTTCCGGATCTCAACCCGCTTCGCTTCTGCAAGCGTTCTGCCCTTGGAGTTGGCAATAACATTGAACCCGATGATCACCGCGTTCGATGCATTGGCAAGCAAGATATCCGACTCGGTAATCCCGCCCACAGCAGAGTGAATCACGCGGACCTTAACCTCGTCACCAGAAACCTTCTCGATCTCAGAACGAAGCACATCCACCGATCCCTGCACATCCGCCTTGAGCACCACAAGGATTTCCTTGAGTTCGCTGTCCGCCATCTGTGAGAACATCGAGTCAAGCGTCACCTTCGGGATCGCAAGCTGCTCTAGACGCTCACGGTCACGACGCTGATCCGCCGCCTTCTCTGCTTCCTTAATCGATGCAACACAGTAGAACTTGTCGCCCGCATCGGGAAGATCGTTAATACCAGAAATCTGCACCGGCATCGGAGGCAGCGCTTTCTTAATCCGCTTGCCGCGATCATCCGTAATATCACGCACACGACCAAACGCCCGTCCCATTACAATAAAGTCGCCCACATTCAGGCTGCCTTCTTGCACAAGAATATTGGCCACATTACCGCGACCACCCTCAGGACGAGCTTCAATCACAGTCCCCTGAGCCTGACCGGAGTAATCCGCTTTGAGTTCAAGAATCTCTGCCTGCAGATCCAAGATCTCAAGCAGTTCCTGAATCCCGATATCCTTGATAGCGCTGGTCTTCACAACCTCGGTATCCCCGCCCCATTCAGTCGGGTTCAAACCATGCTCAGCAAGCTGACCCATGATCCGCTGGATGTTCCCTTCAGTCGCTTGTTCCTTATCAATCTTGTTGAGCGCCACAATAATCGGAACGCCCGCTGCCTTCGAGTGCGAAATCGACTCAATCGTCTGAGGCATCACACCGTCATCGGCCGCAACCACAAGCACAACAATATCAGTCACATTCGCGCCCCGGCTCCGCATCGCGGTAAACGCCTCGTGACCAGGAGTATCAATAAAGCTGACATACTTCTCGGTATCGCCCGCCTTGACAGGTACACGGAACGCGCTTGTCGCCTGCGTAATACCGCCCGCTTCACCATCGGCAACATTCGCATTGCGAATCCGGTCAAGAAGCGATGTCTTCCCGTGATCCACATGACCAAGAATCGTCACAATCGGACCACGCAAACGCTCATCAACTCGATCACGCTCAGCAAACTGCTCCGCGACCTGCTCCTCAGCACCCTTGGCTTCAAGGACCTCAAGCTCGATATCCCAATCGATCATGATCTCCATCGCCTTCTCTGAATCAATACCAGAGTTGATCGTCGCCATCACGCCCTGCATAAAGAGCTTCTTGACAATGTCCGCACCCTTGACACCGGTTGCTGCAGACAAATCTTTAATGGTGAAAGGCTCTGAAATCGATACCTTCCCGCCGACCTTCGCTGGGGTCTGGGACGCAGCAGCACTCGAACGCATCTGGTTCTGGCGCTGTTTGAGGTACCCACCAGATTGCTTGAGCCGTGCTTCGCGTTCCGCAAGATCCGCTGCACTCCAGCCAGATTCGCCCCCACCCGATGGACGAACGCCAGATCCACCCGCTGGACGACGACGAGTGCTCCCGCCGCGAGGAGCCCGTCCTTCTGATGGACCGCCCCCGCCTTGGTAACCACCGCCGCCTCCGCCGCCCTGATATCCGCCGCCTTCACGAGGAGGTGGACGACGACGAGGCGCTTCAACCTGCTCAGGAGCTTCAACACGGATGACCTTGGGACCAGAAAGCTTGATCGACTTCTTCTGCAGATCCTCAAGACGAGGACCCGCCGGGGTAATCACAGACGGACGCGTCGGAACATTCATCTGAGGCGGCGCCTGCACTGGTGCCGCAGGTGGTGGTGGGGGAGTGGTCTTTGGAGCGCTGTCCGCTTTGGCATCACTACCTGCATCACCAGCTGCATCAGCACTGGATTGCTCAGTCCCGCTCGCGTCAGAAGCTTTCGCTTCTTGAGCAGCCTTGATCGAACTGGCCTCCGCCGCAGCTTTCGCTTTGGCAGCATTGGACGCCGCTGCAGGATCAACGGTATACGCCGGCGCAGCATGCGCAACCGTCTTGGCTACCGGAGCCTTTGGAGCAGCAATCTTCGATGCCTCTGGAGCGGTTGGCGCGGTTGGTGCAGCAGCGGTCGCAGTTGCAACACCGCCACCCTCCGCGTCATCATCGCTCTCTGACTTCTTCTTCGCTTTGGTCGCTTTCTTGGGAGAACGCGCCTTGTCAAGATCAACCTTCTCGGTTTTCTCAACAGCGGTATGGGGTGATTCCTCTGTATTCTCAGAGCTGAACCATTCGCGCACTGTCTGCTCGAGCCCGATCGAAATCGTGGACATGTGGTTCTTGATGACATCCTTGGGGATGCCCTCCGCATGACACTTCTCAACAATCGCCTTGGATTTGATCCCAAGTTCTTTCGCAAGCTCAAATATTCGTGTATTTGCCAAAAGGTCCTCGCTTCGTCAACTGGTGCTTGAGCGGGCAGCTTCACTGCCCCTCGTCACCAACCTCGATTGACTTGTTTGAATGCGAATCCTGTGCAAAGCGATCCGCGTTAGAGTTCTCACCAATCCATCCTTACCTGCGCCAACCGTCGTCAGTCAGCCCAGCACTCGCAGCATCGAGCCGCCCAATCATCCGTCGCATGTACTGCCGCATCCACTGCTGCATTACATGCCGCATCAGCCACCAAGAATATCCGACGCTCGACTCTCCGCTTCCGCGATCGCCGCTTCGTCAACTTCTGTATCTTTACTCGCTGGAGCAGCATCAATCGCACCGCCCAGAATCGCTGCTGCTGCAGCTTCCGGATTGTCCGATGGATTCACATCACCAGACAAGATCGACGATGCCGCCGCTTCTTCATCTGCACGACGCGCCGCCGCCTCTTCCTTCTCGCGTGCCTGAATCTCGGCAACAACCTTCGCCTTGGCTGCACAAAGCTCGACCGCATGAAGTGCCACCTCAGGAGTAATCTCAAGCTCCGCTTCAAGCACCTCA
Organism: Phycisphaerales bacterium; assembly: GCA_045105315.1. GTDB lineage: Bacteria > Planctomycetota > Phycisphaerae > Phycisphaerales > UBA1924 > UBA1924. The sequence continues at coordinate 10,454 of JBGCDI010000072.1, forward strand.
GCGCCGATTTCCTCGATGTCAAACACCGAAATCATCCCGAGAGCTGCCAAACGGTCAACCTTGTCCTCCGTCACGCCTTCGATCTCAGTCAGGGTCTCAGACAATGTTGTTAGACCCTTCGTGAACTCTTCCGGGGTCAGAATATCAACATCCCAACCAGTCAAACGAGCGCCAAGACGGACATTCTGCCCGCGCTTCCCAATCGCAAGCGAAAGCTGATCATCACGCACAACAACAGTCGCGCGACCAAGCTCAAAGCAAAGCGAAATCTCGCTCACCTCTGCAGGCTTGAGCGCATTGGCAATCAAAATCTGCGATGACTCGTTCCACCGAACAATATCAATTTTCTCGCCGTTGAGCTCTTCAACAATGGTCTTGATCCGTGAGCCGCGAATACCAACACACGCGCCCACCGCATCAACCTTCGAGTCAATCGAGGAGACCGCCATCTTGGTGCGGTACCCCGCTTCACGCGCGATCGCTTTAATCTCGATCGTCCGGTCCAAGACCTCAGGAACCTCAACCTCAAACAAGTACTTGATAAAGTCAGGATGCGCCCGACTCAGGTAGATCTTGACCTGCCCGCCCATGTCCTTGACATCAAGCACAAACGCCCGCACCCGATCACCAGGCATAAACTGCTCGCCAGGAATCTGCTCGGTCCGAAGCATCACGCACTCCGCGCGATCAACCTGCACAACAAGCGCCCCGCGGTCATACCGCTGAGCAGTCCCCGTCACAAGTTCGCCCTGACGACCCGCAAACTCTTCCATCAACGATTGACGCTCATCATCACGGAAACGCTGGATCATGACCTGCTTAAAGGTCTGTGCCGCGATCCGCCCAAACTCCTCAGGACTGATCTCAAGAGGCTCGTCATACCGGAACAGACTGATCTCACCAGTCAACGGATCAACCGTACACGAGAACTCCTCCGCATCGAGTGTCCCAAAGAACTTCCTGCACGCAGACACCATCGCTGCTTCAAGGTCAGCAATCAAAAGCGATTTCTCTACATTGCGTTCACGAGCGATTCCATCAAGGATGCGCATCATTTCTTGGGTATTCATCAGTCGGTTCTCCGTTACATCAAACAATCAGGTTGTTGGGCTATCGAGTTGTTGGGATGATCAGTTGTCTCAAATATCTTTCAGCGTGCAATACGCTGCTTATCCATTCTAAAAACGCAAACGACCGGATCCCTCATAAGAGTTCCGGTCATACACACCCAGCACCCAATCCCAGCCAATGCATCCGCATCCACTAAGAACGAGTCCCGGCTCAGGATGGTCCACTCAGATCATCTCATGATCCGAACCTTTCCCAAAAGCCTAAACGATCGGTATGAGCTACCAATCACAGACATTGTGCATAACCATGGTTCATACAAAGTCTCCGACCGCTGAGCGACCATGCCCAGCGTGAACAAACTATAGAACACCACCCTCACACTATCAATCTTCAGCCTATATATAGACTCCCCCAACCAGACGCAGCCCAACCCTACCAACACCTTAAAAACAACCCGCAGCCAAACCTACCCCTCGATCCGCTCGCCCTTATCGACGCTCCGGATCACCCGAACCGCCCGGTTATTCCGGTGCTGACCCACCTCCGCAAGGAACTTGGGTTCGCCCTCAACATAAATCACCGATGGACGCTCCGATTTGTGCGTCGTCACCAAAGTATCACCAACCTGAAGCTCAGAAAGCTCACGAAGCGTGATCGAAGTATTCGCAAGCGCCACCGAAACCCCGACCCCAGACTGATCAAGATTTTCAACAATCTTGTCCTCAGAACTCGTATCGTTGTCGTTCCGATTAATCGCAAACCAGCTCTGACTGCTCAAATCGTCCATCACAGGCTCAATCACATTATACGGAATACACAGATTCATCGTCCCCGCACGCGATGACATCCGCATCTCAAGCCCGATCACCATCACCACTTCGTTGGGAGGGACGATCTGCACGAGCTGCGGGTTGGATTCATGAGCAACAATCGAGAACTCAAGCTCCCGCACGCTGCTCCACGCTTCACTGAGCGCCTCAAGCCCGCGCCCAAGCACATTCGAAATCAATCGCTGCTCAATCGGGGTCATCGGTCGCTGAGGAATAAACAAATCCAGGTTCGTGCCCCCAAGCAACCGATCAATAATCGGATAAATCACCAAAGGCGAAATCTCCAGACACATCTGCCCCTCAAGCTTATCCGTCTGAATCAGGTTGTAACTGGTCGGGTTCGGGAGCCCAGAAACAAACTCCCCGTAAGTCATTTGCTCACACGCCGCGACCCGCACCTCAACAATCGTCCGCAAGAACCCACTGAGCGATGCCCCAAAGTTTCTCGCAAACGCTTCGTGCAATGTCTCTAGTGCCATCATCTGATCTTTAGACACGCGCTCCGGACGCTTAAAATCGTATTGACGGATCTCAACATTCTCAAGATCCTTCCGCGTCCGCGAGAAGATCGAGATCTGCGACGGTTCCTCAACAATGTCATCATCATCCACAGCCGACAGCAGCGAATCAATCTCATTCTGATCTAGCATGCTCATCAGTCAGCTCCAAAGCAACACACCCGCAGCAACGGGTCTCAACACAAAGCTATCGGGCAACCAATCCAAAATTCTCCACGAATTCAACCAAAAAAGGCGATCATCACCCCCCGCTGGAACAATCCCACCACTTCCGATGTTCAACAACACACACAACCGTACTCCGATCCGTCATCCAACCAGATATGATTCACACAACCCATCCCAATGGGTATCAACACCAACGCACGGAATCCATCAATGCTCAACAAGCTGGCCAACAAGCAATCAACAACCGCACTCTTGACGATGCTCATCGCGGCGCTCGCCTTCCTTGCCCGCGATTCATCAGCGCAGATGGATTTCGGAAACTTCAAAGATCAAACCGCATCCACCGCCCAAGCTCAGGATCAATCCGAACCCGTCACCGTCTACGCAGAGATCTCCGCCTCTTCGGTTGCGCCAGGTTCAAACCTGGTCATCGCCGTCACCTTAGACCACCAAGACGGATTCCATGTCTGGCCAAACGACCCCATCATCCCCGATGCACTCGGAGATTTCAGCGCAATCCCGACCACCATCACCCTCGCAGATCACGAATCCATCGATGCAGGCCGCATCCAATGGCCCGATACCTACACCGCAACCGTCCGCTTCCTCGGATCACCCACCGAACTCATCACCTACGCCGGGAAAGCAACCGCGTTTATCCCCGTCCTGATCTCCGCCGACGCAACACCAGGCCCCACAACCCTCCAAATCGAAGTCTTCTACCAAGCATGCGATGACTTCACCTGCTTCGCACCAACCGCAAAGACCATCACCCTCGATCTAGAAATCACAACTGAGCCCATCGCAACCACCCAGTCCGATCTCTTCACCAAGTTCGACCCCTCCGTCTTCGCAGACCCCCAAGCATGGGAAGACCAACCCCAAACAGCCTCCCCAACCACCCAACAACGCCAGTTCCTCGGACTCTTCGTACTCCCACCAATCGACACCCCCGCAGGATTCGCCATCATCGCCCTCGCCGCAGCAGTGGGGGGCTTCGTCCTCAACCTCACCCCATGCGTGCTCCCGGTCATCCCCCTCAAGGTCATGACCATCACCAACCACGCCGGTGAAAGCAAGTCCCGCGCCATACTCCTCGGTTCATACATGGCTGCAGGAGTCATCGCGTTCTGGGTAGGAATCGGAATCCCAGTCGCCTTCGTTGCCGACTTCGTCGATCCCTCAATCATCTTCGGAGTCTGGTGGGTCACCCTCATCATCGGGCTGCTCATCGCCGCGATGGGGGTCGGGATCATGGGGTTATTTACCATCAAACTCCCGCAAAAAACCTACATGTTCAACCCCAAAGCAAACTCCCCTTCCGGGTCATTCATGTTCGGAGTTATGACCGCCATCCTCGGACTCCCATGCTTCGGGTTCGTCGCTGGAGCCCTGCTCGCTGGCGCCGCGACCATGGAATCTTGGCAGGTCATGACCATCTTCTTCTCACTCGGATTCGGGATGGCCTTCCCGTACCTCATCCTGACCCTGAACCCAAAGTGGATGAACAAGATCCCCAAAACAGGCCCCGCATCAGAGCTCGTCAAGCAAGTCATGGGTCTGCTCATGCTCGCCGCCGCTGCCTATTTCCTCGGGACCACCGCGATCTCCATCTCATCCTCGCAAGGCTGGTCAACCCCATGGTGGTTCAAAACCATCCACTGGTGGATCATCGCACTCTTCGGACTCGCTGCAGGTCTACTCCTGCTCGTTCGGACATTCCAGATCACCAAGAAGTCCATGCCCCGCCTCTCATTTGCAATCATCGGACTCCTCACCGCCACCGCAGGGATCGCCGTCGCTTCCAACCAAACCAGCCACCAGTACCACTACTTCTGGCAGCCCTACTCCCAGGTCGCCCTCGATGAAGCCTTGAGCAGCGGCAAGGTCGTCGTGCTGGACTTCACCGCAGAATGGTGCATCAACTGCAAAACACTCGAAGCCACCGTCCTTGCCCGCAATCCGGTCAAACCACTCTTACTGAGCCCCAATGTCGTCCCCCTCGCTGCAGACCTCACCTCGATGTCCGCCCCCGGATGGGACAAACTCCGCGAACTCGGACAAGCGGGAATCCCGCTCCTCGCCGTCTACGAGCCGGGCAATCCAGACCCAATCTGGCTCTCCAACGCCTACACCCCCTCCCAAGTCGTCGACGCGATCAACCTCGCTCAAGGCTCCGTCCAAACCACAGCCCAACCCTGAACGCCCCAATAACCCCAGATCACACCGATAGCACCCCACGAATATGATCGATTTGAAGGTTCATTGAAAAACAGATTGACGAACCGTGATTTGTGGTCTATTTTTACCCCTGCAGACCAACTCCATGAGTCAGTCAGCGACAACCAAAACGCGGGTGTAGCTCAGTGGTAGAGCGTCACGTTGCCAACGTGAATGTCGTCAGTTCAAATCTGATCACCCGCTTTAAAACCCCCGGCATCAAATGGTGCCGGGGGTTATCAATTTCTGAAAGACATATTTGAAAGCGAAAGGTTATGCTACGGGAAATGAGTTTCGCCGCTCAAAGCTATAGCACCACTGTCTACATCATCGAGTCAACCCAAAGTGTGTTGATCCCGATTCAGCAGAGCACCTAGTAAACTTCCACATCCATTCTCCCGGACAGTGTGTCCTGTGAGAGTCCAGACCTGGTTGAAAGATCAAGCACTGAGTTTGAAGTTTGAAACCAGCTCCTGCAGTTGTTCTGCTTGGAGTGCCAAATCAGACGCTGCCGCTGCAGAATGTGATGCGCTTTGTGCCGTTTGATTCGTCACAGAGTTGATACCCTCCACCGCACGGGCGATCTCATCGGCCGCGGTGGTCTGCTCGCTCGCTGCCGCCGCGATATCTTTCACCATCCGCTGCACGCCCTCTGATCCAGAGACAATGCTCTGGAGCGCCAGACCCGCACTTGTTGCCAGCTCAACACCACACCCGACTCGTTTCGAGCCGTTCTCAATCAGATCAACTGCCGTGTTGGTTTGGCCTTGAATACTTTGGATGGAGTCTGAAACTTCTTCGGTCGCCTCCGTCGTGCGTTCAGCTAGTTTCCGGACTTCATCAGCAACAACCGCGAACCCTCTTCCATGCTCTCCCGCACGCGCAGCTTCAATAGCAGCATTCAGTGCAAGCAGGTTGGTCTGCTCCGCAATATCGTTAATAACCGAAATGATCTCTCCAATGGTCTTGGACTTCGCACCAAGTTCATTGATCGTATCAGCACTCGACTGCACATCAGTTGCAATCCCCTGCATCTCATTCACTGTATTTTGCACAATCTCGCCGCCCTCTTCTGCAAGTGATTGCGACTCTTCCGACGCATCCGTTGCATCCGCTGACTTCGCAGCTACCTCCGCGACAGACTGTGACAGCTGTTCCACCGCAGCAGCAACTTGCTGCGTCTGTTGATTCTGGGTATCGATCCCGCCAGCCATCTGCTCCGCACTCGCAGCGAGTTCTGTCGATGAACTCGCAACCATTTGTGTAGAGCTCATGACATCATTAATCACAAACTTGATCGAGTCCTTCATCTCATTGACCTTAGATGCAAGCATGCCAATCTCATCGCCTGACTTCATCACAAGCGGATCCATGCTCAGATCACGATCAGCAATTCTCGATGCATACTCCATCACAATCTTGAGTCGCTTGGTGATCGAGTTGCTCAAGAAGAAGGCAATCAGTGTCGACGCAATAATCGCAGCAAACCCAACCGTCTTCACAGTTGCCAGCATCGAAGCACTCGACTGCTCAAACTCAGATATCGCCTCTACTTTAAACTCAGACTGGCGGTTTGCGATTGTTTTCATCAGATCCGTCGCCTCATTCGCCAGTGGAGTCACTTCTGTTAGACAGATCGTCTCTGAAACACAGAACTCGTCGCTGCTGCGAATAGCAATAGCTTTCTTTGCTTCATCAATGAAAGTCTCGCGTGCAGAAATATACTGGTCGAAGTTCGCGGTCTGAGTTGGAGTAAACAACGCCGTCATCGTAGTCAAACGGTCAACTGAAGCCTGACACGCTGTAAGGCAACCGTCAATTCGTTCATAGTGTTCATCCTTACCAGATCCCAAGTACGCCGAGATTGCATTTCGGCTTTTGAGCAAATGCCCCTCCGCCTCTGAAATACGCCGCACAACCATCTTGCGTTCAGCATTCGCTTCAAGTGATTCTTCTTCATCAAGAATCGCCTGCAATCGATCAACCATCTCGTCACCAAAGGGCTCAGCAACATCAAAGTACTGCATATTCGCAGGGAGATCTTCATCAGTCCAGCTCACATCTGCAATCTGCTGCTGTGCCACACGGAAATCAGCCATCACCGCTTTGAACCGTTCGTACTGCCCAGCTAACTCCGGATCATTCCAGTTCGCAGATAGCAAATCCATCTCGTTCACGTATCCGTCGATTAAGTTCCATGCCTCGAGTCGTTCATCAGAGAGTGACTTGTCTCCCAGAATCATGTATCCCCGATGCATCGACAATGCATGATGAATCTCGCCCTGCAGCGCCAAGCTCAACTCCACCGCTTCAGAAGAAGACTGTAAAAGTCCATCCGAGGCCTGCGTCTTAAACCGAACGACTCCCACAAGCAGCATCAACATCACGATGATGAATCCAAATCCGGCCACAAGTTTCATTCTGATGTTCAGGTTCATAGCTAAAGCTCTCATTTACTAGGCAAGAGGAAATACAGAAAACTGAAATGCATCAGCCTTCTCTCAGCTCTCTCTTCGTCAAATCGAAATGCCTTTAACAGCCAGTTGTGGTGAATTGGCCATTTTTATATCCAGAACCAAAAAACAAGATTATCAGGACCACATGTTGCCAATAGCCATCATCACAGATGTCTGAAAAGATTCGGGTCATATGGAGGTATCCCGCACGCCTTAACCAAGGACGGTCTCGTTCTTTAGCTGAAAGAACCCGGAATGTAAGCTCCTTGGTGTGTTCATCATGTCAATGGAGTGAACCATGACTCGCGTTCCAATGTGAACAAAGCTCCCGAAGTCAAATCAGGTTTGCACCAAATGACTGGCCCTGCCCTGAAGAATCGATTCCCGCATCGTTCAACGAGCACACTGTTGAGTACCACAAAATCAGCACGCGAGCCCCAGATCATCAAGATCAGCTGGTTTGTATGCCCTCCGATAACCCGATCGCCCCAGAACTCACAGAACTCAACTCCGCGAAATATGCATGACCCGGGAATACCGCACTCAGCTCAACCGTTCATATCACATCTATACCAATAGAATCATCCCTAGAAGTAGATTCCGTTGTATTCTCACCCGATCACCCTGTATACTTCAATCATGCGTGCACTGATCTCCATCTTGCTTGCCTACTCAATGGTAGTTCTCCCCCTCCAATCCTTTGCCCTGTCCGCATGCGCCTGCGAACCAACCCAAACATTAAACCAAGCGTTCAACCAGTCGCTCAATCAAAGCCCTGATTCAAATCAAGATCAGTTCTCCGCCCAAACTCAGCCAGCAGACTCTTGCTGTTCACCAGCAACACCAAACCAATCAAGCAACCTGCCAACCGACCAAACCAACCCTGATGAACCATCCGCACCGTGCAATGATTCCCAGTGCCCCGCCCGGTGCTGCGTAGGTTCGGTTCAGCCATCATTCGTGATCCCCGCCGCCACAAACCCACGCCCCGCTCAGCAACCTCAAACGCTCCAGCCAGCAGCCTTCGCGTGCGATCTCCCGCAACCACACCTCCAGCGACTGAAGCGTCCCCCAAAGACCGCGTGATGTACAGGCGCGCCCGCGTGCACACTCTGCACGCCCGGCGCACGAACTGATCAATCACCCCGTCTTACGGAAGCTCCATGAAAAACACACCCAATCCGCGCGGATCGTCCGTCTTGCCTTCACGATCCCTCGCGCCCACACTGATCCCCATCGCGGTCCTTGTTTGCATGCTTGCGCTCTTCGCTTGGAATGCTTGGCCCGTCCTGCGCCCCGCGCGAACAATCCAGATCACCCAAGCCATCTTCGTCGAATCAAACACCCAGCCTCAACCAGAGTCTGCAGCCGATCAACCGAAGAATCAACCTCAATCAACCCGCACCGTCCAAGCCGCGGGTTGGCTCGAAGCCGAGCCCTTCTACACCTCCGCAACCGCCCTCGCCGATGGAATCATCGACAAAGTCCTCGTCCTCGAAGGGGACCATGTCAAGCAAGGCCAGCCCCTTGCTACGCTCATCGACGACGACGCCAAACTCGAACTCGCCCGAGCAAACGCTCAGCTCTCCATCGCTCGCGCCTCACTCGCCCAAGCGTCTGCGCACCTCCGCGCCGCCCAGCAAAACTGGGATTCACCCTTTGAGCTCCAGCGTGCAATCGACAACGCCCAAGCAACACTCAACGAGCGCAACGCAGAACTCGCTCAGCTCCCATCACTCATCCGCGCTCAGCAAGCACTGCTCGTCATCGCACAAGAAGAACTCAAAAGCACCGAGAACGCCTACAACAACAAAGCCGCCTCCGAGATTGAGTTCATCACCGCGCGCGAGCACACCAACGCACAATCCGCCCAGCTCTCCGCGCTCCAAGCCCGCAAACCAATCCTCGAATCCGCTGTCGCCCGCATCCAGTCAGATCTCCGCGCCGCTACCCAAGCATTCGAGCTCCGCATCGAAGACCGCGCGCGTGTAGATACCGCTCTGGCCTCGCATGAGCTTGCCCAAGCAACAGTCGATCAACACCAAGTCCAGTACGACCAAGCAGCACTCAAGCTCAATCGAATGACCATCACCGCACCCATCTCCGGATACATTCAGCGTCGTCACAAATCACCAGGAGACAAGATCATCCGCGCCATGGACGCGCCGCACTCCGCCCACATCGCCCACATCTACGACCCCTCCAAACTCCAGGTCCGTGTCGATGTCCCCCTCGCCGATGCATCCCAGGTCTTCGCTGGTCAATCATGCGAACTCGTGGTCGAAGTGCTCCCAGACCGCATATTCAAAGGCGAAGTCCTCCGCGTCACACACGAAGCGGATCTCCAAAAGAACACGCTCCAGGTCAAGGTCCGCGTTATCAATCCAGATCCAATCCTCCGCCCAGAAATGCTCACCCGCGTCAAGTTTCTTCCTGATCTGAGCAACAAAACCAACCAAAGCATCAATCCATCAACTACATCAGAACTAACAGCCACCGTCAAAATCCCAAAGAGCGCCATCGAATCTGTCGGAAAGACAAACCGCATCTGGATCGTTACACAACGGACAAACAGCCGAGGAACACTCCAGCCTGTGAATATCAATCCCATCGAATCCAACCCACCCAAGTCCAATCAAGACTGGGTCATCATCCAAAGCTCCATCCAGCCAGGCACCCTCATCGCCGCCGACCCCGCACGATGCAAACCGGGCGAACTCGTTCGTCTCCAAACCAACACAGGAGACCAATCATGAGCCTCATCATCTGCAATCAGCTCACCCGCGAGTACACCAAAGGCGACAACACCATCCGCCCCCTCGATGGACTGGACCTCAGCATCCCACGCGGTGACTTCCTCGCGCTCATGGGACCAAGCGGGAGCGGAAAGACCACACTCCTCAACCTCATCGCCGCCATCGACTCCCCGACCGGCGGCTCACTCACCTTTGACGGCACCGACATCAGCACCCTGACCCGCAACAAACTCGCTGCGTGGAGATCCACCCATGTTGGATATGTCTTTCAGCTCTACAACCTCGTCCCCGTCCTGACCGCATACGAAAATGTCGAGCTCCCTCTATTACTCCACAAGCTCGACCGCGCCCAGCGCCACGAGCGCATCATGACCGCACTGGAGCGCGTAGGAATCCAAGACCGATCCGACCACTTCCCGCGCCAGCTCTCTGGTGGTCAAGAACAACGCGTCGCCATCGCCCGCGCCATCGTCACCGACCCAGACATCATCGTCGCCGACGAACCCACCGGAGACCTCGACAAACCCTCAGCCCACGCAGTCATGGAACTCCTCCAGTCGCTCAACACCGAACTCGGTAAAACAATCATCATGGTCACCCACGATCCCAAAACCACCAAGTACGCAAAGCGCACGCTCCACCTGGATAAGGGCCGCCTCATCGAGCACGAGCAAAATAAGCTCAGCGAGGCCACCGCATGAAACTACTCAACTGCATCCCCTACATCATCAAACAAATCACCCGCAACCGCGTCCGGTCATTGCTCACTGTGCTCGGGATCGCCATCGCGATGTTCTTGTTCACCTCCGTGCAGGCAATGAACCAAGGGGTCACCATCGCAACCACCGCGACCGCAAACGACACCACGCTCATTGTCTACCGCGAAGACCGCTACTGCCCCTCCACAAGCCAGCTCCCCCAAGACTACCTCACACGCATCGAGCGCATCGATGGAGTCCGGTCCGCAACCCCTATGAAAATAGTCGTCACCAACTGCCGGACCAGCCTCGATGTCGTCACCTTCCGCGGAGTCCCCAAACAAGAGTTCATGCAAGGACCGGGCGCAGAGTTCACCGTAATCGCAGGCTCAATAAACGATTGGCACTCCCGAACCGACGCCGCTCTCCTTGGAGAAACCCTCGCGCAGCGCCGCGGGCTCAAGCCCGGAATGATGTTCGACGCCGCCGGGATCACCGCCTATGTCGCGGGGGTTGTCCGCTCCAAGAATCCGCAAGATCAAAATGTCGCCTACACCGCTCTTGAGTTTGTTCAGCTCGCCGGTCGCGACCAGCTCGGAATCGTCACCCAGTTCAATGTGCAGGTCAACGAATCTTCCCAGCTCGACCGGGTCGCAAGCGACATTGACGAACTCTTCAGCACCGCCCAGCAGCCCACCGCCACCTTCACCGAAAAAGCATTCATCGGTCGCGTCGCAGACGACATCATCGAACTCGTTGCCTTCGCGCGATGGCTCGGTCTGGGATGTCTTGCTGCAGTCCTCGCCCTGGTCGCCAACTCAATTATCCTCGGCGTTCAAAGCCGCATCTCAGAACACGCCGTCCTCCAAACACTCGGATACTCCGGAAGACTCGTCGCCCTGCTCATCATCGTCGAAGGAGTCATCCTCGCAATCATCGGTGGGGGACTCGGCGCCATCGCAGCTGTACTCATCGCCCGCTACGGGAGCTTCGCCCTCTCTGTAGAAGGAACAACCATCCCCATCGTCGCAAGCACCGGACTCCTCCTCTGGGGAATCGTGATCTGTGGATGCATCGGAATCATCGCCGGGCTCGTACCCGCATTCCAAGCATCCCAAAGAGAAATCGCCGCCTGCTTCCGCTCTGCATAAAACCATTCATGAGGAATCATCCTTGAGACAACTCCCATTCAACTACGCGTACAGAAACCTGGGAAGAAGCCGGGTCCGCTTGTGCGCATCACTCTTCGGATCAACCCTCGTCGTCCTGCTGATCCTCGCATCCGGAGGATTCGTCCGAGGAATGCAGCAAACCCTCACCCAGTCCCAGCCCCTCAACAAAAACATCATGATCCTGGGAACCGGAAGCGAAGAAGGCGTCGAGCGATCACAGATCGACGCCTCCGTCGCGGGAATCGCAGCAGCCAGCATCCCTGGAATCAAGGAAAACGCCGGTGTCCTCTTCGTATCGCCAGAGATCCACGCCGCCCTCCCCGTCAGAGAATCAGCCCAAAGCCAGCAAGACCACCCCGCAGTCATGCGCGGGATCAGAAACCAAGCGCTCCTCGTCCACCCACAGGTCGAAATCATCCAAGGCAGACCCCCCCGACAAGGCATGGATGAACTCATGGTCGGAGACCTCGCCGCCACCCGTCTAGACCTCCCAGACAACCGCCTCAACATCGGAAGCAGCCTCCATTTCGACGACCGCGACTGGACCATCGTCGGACGCTTCTCCGCGCCAAACACCGTCATGAATGCAGAGATCTGGATCCCGCTCACCGATCTCCAAATCGCAACCAACCGAGAATCAACCCTGTCGTGCGTGATCGTCACCCTACATGAAGGTACCTTTGCCAGCGCCGACCTATTCGCCAAAAGCAGACTCGATCTTGAAATCACCGCGATGCCCGAAACCGACTACTACGCATCAATCGCCTCTTTCTACGGCCCAATCCGCGTCATGATCATTATCACCGCCACCCTCATCGCATCAGGTGGAATCCTCGGAGGTCTCAACACCATGTACGCCGCGTTTGCAGCGCGCGTGCGAGAAGTGGGCATGCTCCAAAGCCTCGGATACACCCGCACCGCGATCGTCCTCAACCTTACCGAAGAATCCATCTTCGCGTCCGCATGCGGAGCCCTGATCGGCGCCGCGCTTGGACTCCTGCTCCTAAACGGTCTCGCAGTCCGATTCTCAATGGGAGCATTCGCCATCACAATCGACGCCCCCGTCCTCCTCATCGGACTTCTCGGAGGATTATTCGTCGGATTCATCGGAGCCATCCCCCCAGCAATCCGCTGCCTCCGCCTCCCCATCACCCAAGCACTCAAGTCCCATTAAACACTGTTACAAAACCATCAGAATAAAAACCATCAGAAAAAACCATCAAAACAAAAACCACTGATAACAATTTAAGGAGCTAATCATGAACCGAATCATTTTCCTCACCGCAGCAACCATCGTCCTGCTCACACTCAGCGCCTGCGATCGCGGAACCGCGAATCAAACAACCCAATCAAACCCAGCCCCATCAGCGTCCACTCCATGGGTCCTTACCAGCGCCCCACAAGGCGCGATCTCCATCACCCAAGCCAAAGCAACTGCTAAAGAAGGCGATCAAGTAATCATCCAAGGACGCATCGGTGGACGCAAATCCCCAATCAGCGCGGACAGCCCAGTCTTCACCATCGTCGATATGGAACTCCCATACTGCGGTCAGCACAACGATGACAACTGCTCAAGCCCATGGGACTACTGCTGCGAGACCCCAGACACCATCACCGCAAACGCTGCAACCGTCCAGATCGTCGTCGGTGACCCATCGACATCGACGGTTGATCCCGTCGCTGAAGGATTCGAACCCCTCGACGAGGTCATCCTCGTCGGAACCATCGGACCGCGCCCAGACGATCAAGTCCTCGTGATCCAAGCCACAAGTATCTACAAAGCAAACTAACACAACCAAACACCAACTCGATCCCCGGCACTCATGAAACACTCGGTTCCCAAAAATCGAGTGTTTTTACATACCCACAAGATTTTCGAATCAAATACCAATAACCCAAGAATGCTGTTTATACAGGTGAAAACCCGCAATCTCGTTTCAATCCAAGAAGTCACCATAAATTCTCTTGCCCAAATTGCCAATTACTGGTTCAATAGGTCCGGAATCGCAATGGATACTAATCCCACGCGTTCCAACAAGTAGATACCACATCTCAAACGCTTCACACATCAAGAGGGAAACATGATGAAAAGCAAACAACTCAGCGTCCTACTCGTTTCAGGCCTAGCCATATCCGTGTTAGCCGTCACACTCAATGCGCAAGAGGCCAAACCTGACGCCAAATCAACCAAGCAAGACGCGTCAAAACAAATCAATCAATCACCTGAAAAGAGATCGCTCGTCCAGCGCGACGCCCAGCCCGCCGCCCGGCCCGCAGACCAAGCCAAATCAAACCAAGGAGTCCCACCAGGACCCGCAATCTACCCCCTCGAGTTCCGCACCATCGACGGCACAAACAACAACCTCACCAACCCAACATGGGGAGCCGCCGGTCATGAACTCGTCCGCGCTCTACCCGCAGACTACGCAGACGGAATCAGCACGCCATCAGGCGCATCCCGCCCAAGCGCCCGCATGATCTCAAACCTCGTCGCCGCTCAAGATGGCATCGACATCCCCAACACACTCGGACTCTCCGATTTCGTGTGGCAGTGGGGCCAGTTCCTCGACCACGACATCGACGAAACACCAATCGCAGATCCACGCGAACACTTTGATGTCGATGTCCCCATGGGCGATGCATGGTTTGATCCAATGTCAACCGGAACACAAAAAATCGCTCTCGATCGCTCCGCATTCAATATGGTCGACAATGTCCGCCAGCAAATCAACAACATCACCTCCTACATCGACGCTTCAAACATCTACGGCTCAGAAGACCACCGAACTGCCGAACTCCGTACCAACGATGGCACCGGAATGCTCAAAACAAGCGCCGGGGACCTCCTCCCATTCAACACCAACGGGTTCGACAACGCCCCGACCAGTATGGACCCATCCTTCTTCTTGGGTGGTGATGTCCGCGCAAACGAACAAATCGCACTGACCGCAATGCACACCCTGTTCATGCGTGAGCACAACCGAATCGCGCAGAACATCATGGACATGCATCCAGAGTTCACCGGTGACGAGATCTTCGAGCGCACACGCGCCCGCATCGCAGCACAAATGCAAGCGATCACCTACAACGAGTTCCTCCCTAAACTACTCGGTCCAAACGCGATCCCTCCATACCAGCAATACGACGATTCAGTCAACCCCGGAATCACCAACCTCTTTGCCACCGCTGCCTACCGCGTCGGTCACACCATGCTCTCCCCAGAGCTGTTGCGTCTTGACTCAAACAACAACGAAGCAATCGAAGGAAACATCAGCCTCTCCTCCGCATTCTTTACACCAACAGAAATTTCAACCAACGGCATCGATTCCGTCCTC
This sequence comes from Phycisphaerales bacterium, assembly GCA_045105315.1. GTDB lineage: Bacteria > Planctomycetota > Phycisphaerae > Phycisphaerales > UBA1924 > UBA1924. The sequence goes on from JBGCDI010000072.1 coordinate 25,678, forward strand.
CGTGGTCTTGCAAAGCAAGAAGCACAAAATGTCGACATCAATGTCATCGACGACATCCGAAACTTCCTCTTCGGTCAACCCGGATCAGGAGGCTTCGACCTCGCCTCTCTCAACCTCCAGCGCGGTCGCGATCACGGCCTCCCAAGCTACAACAATGTACGCACCGGATTCTCAAGACCAGCCGCAACCACCTTCGCCGACATCAATCCAGACCCCGCAGTCATCGCCAAGCTCTCCGCTGCTTACGCATCAGTCAATGATGTCGACGCATGGATCGGGCTCCTCGCAGAACCACACCGCAACAACGCCTTCGTCGGTGAAACACTCTACCGCGTCCTCCGAAGCCAGTTCATCGCCCTCAGAAACGGCGACCGCTTCTGGTACCAGTCCTACCTCCCCCAGCCACTCGCAAACCAGATCCACAACACCAAACTCGCCGACATCATCCGAAGAAACACCGGAATCGGAGCAGAGCTCCAGCAAGATGTCTTCGCAGTCGGAAACCCATGCCCCGCTGACTTCGCGCCCCCGTTCGGAGCTCTCAACTTTGCAGATGTCTCCGCATTCCTCAGCGCCTATTCAAACCAAGATCCATCCGCAGATCTTGACAACAGCGGAGCATTCAACTTCCTCGACATCGCCGAGTTCCTCCAGCTCTACGGCGCCGGCTGCCCATAAAACAGTTTGCTGAGCATCAAGTCTTAAAAACAAGACGCCCACGATTAAATAATCGTGGGCGTCTTGAATTGTACACTGAAAGATCAGCCGCTCAAACCCGAGCCTTGACTGTTGATCGCACATGCAGCTCACTAAGCTGCTCATCATCAACCACATTCGGAGCTTCGCACATCAGGTCCTGTCCGGTCATCGTCTTGGGGAACGCAATCACCTCACGGATATTCTCCGTCCCGCACATATGCATAACCAGCCGATCAAGCCCAAACGCCACCCCGCCGTGAGGAGGAGCGCCGTAAGACAACGCATCCATCAAGAACGAGAACTTCTGCTTCGCTTCTTCCTCGCTCAGCCCAAGCAGCTCAAACACCTTCGCCTGGATATCAGCCCGGTGGATACGAATCGATCCGCCGCCAATCTCTGAACCATTGCAAATCATGTCATACCCATCAGACACAATCGACTCGACCATATCGATATCGCTCGCATCCGCGGACAACAACCGTTCAACTTCCGCATCAGTCGGTGCTGTAAACGGATGGTGCAGTGCGTGGTACCGCTGAGCATCCTCAACCCACTCAAACATCGGGAAGTCGTACACCCAAAGGAAGTTCCACATCCCCTCAGGAATCAGATCAAAGTCCTTCGCGATCTTCAAACGAAGCTCACCAAGCGAGCGCGTGACGACTGAATAAGTATCAGCCGCAAACACAACCGCATCCCCGTCCTCAAGTCCAAGAGCCGAAACCAGCTCGTCCTTAATATCACCAAGGAACTTCCCAATCCCGCCCTCAAGATTCCCATTGACAAACTTTGTCGTCGGAATCCCGCCCGCTCCAAAATCCTCAGCAAACTTGCTAAACGCATCAGTCGTCTTGCGAGTAAACTTCTCCGCAACACCAGGCACCCGGAACGCCTTCACGCACCCCTTCTCCATGCCCAGCGCATTCTGGAACACACCAAAATCAGTCTTGCCCGCAATCTCAGAGATATCAATCAGCTTGAGATCAAACCGAGTATCCGGACGATCACTCCCGTAGTGATCCATCGCATCCCGGTAAGTCATCCGAGGGAACTCTGCAAGCTCCACATCCATGATGTCCTTCCAAATAGTCTTCGCAAACCCCTCCATGATCTCAAGCACCGCATCGCGATCAACAAACGCCATCTCAAGGTCGATTTGAGTAAATTCTGCCTGACGATCCGCGCGCGGATCCTCATCGCGGAAACAACGCACAATCTGCAAGTACCGGTCGCACCCAGCAATCATCAAAATCTGTTTAAACAACTGCGGAGATTGAGGCAACGCATACCACATCCCTTCCTGCTGACGAGATGGAACCAAAAAGTCCCGCGCCCCCTCAGGCGTAGACCGGCAAAGCATCGGTGTCTCGATCTCAAGGAACCCATGCTCATCAAAGTAGTCACGAGTCAGCTTGGTCAACCGGTGACGAGTCCGCAATATCTTCTGCATATCAGGACGACGCAAATCCAAATACCGATACTGCAAACGAGTCTCCTCCGCTGGGAGATTCTTCTCATCACTGGGAACGAAAGGCAGCTTCTTTGTTTTCGAAAGCACATCAAGACCAGTAGCCACAATCTCAATCGACCCAGTCGGAATCTTCGGATTCTTCTTAGCGCGTTCACGAACAACACCGGTCACACAAATGCAGTCCTCGTTCCGCAGCTTATCACCCGCTTCAACAAGCTCCGCATTCGCATCTTCACTATCAAACACCACCTGCGTAATCCCATCCCGGTCACGCATATCAACAAAAATCAACCCCGAACCGTGCCCCCGGAAAGCATTCACCCATCCGTTGAGCACCACAGTTGATCCAATATCCGATTCGGTAATCTGGCCGCAGGTATGCGTGCGTTGTGACATGTTCATTCTCGCTGTCGTTGATCAAAAAAAGTGAGCGAGCTCAGGAGCATCCCAAGCCGCCCACAATCATAGCGCACACCAATTCAATCACCCACCACACCATCCGATCAGCTCGAAATCACCCTAAGGGCAACCCGCCCCAAACGCCGCCAGATACGCGCTGATATCCAGGAAGTTAAACCCGCCATCCCCATTAAAATCAGGCTGATCACTCAACAGCATCGAGATATCCAAGAAGTTCAAATCCCCGTCCCCATTCAGATCTGCTGCACATGCCGCCGGAACACCCCAGTGCACCCGCACCGAGTCGTCAATCCCAGAGGAAATCGCCAGGTCACGAACTCCATCCCCATCAAAATTCCCCGCAGCCAACGCTGATGAGTCAGGACCCGGCAGAATCACCCCAGGCTCAAAAACCCTTGGCGATACCTGAATCCAAATCACCTGTTTATTAAACACCCTCTCTACAGATTGCGTCCCATTAAACACCGTTCCAATAAGATCAACAAGCCCATCACCGTTCACATCCTCCGCCAAAACCTCCAAAATCTGATGGTCAGAAATCGCATCAAGCGATACCCGTTCCACTCCCCCTTCGCCATCGAGAAAGTACACGACCAGTGGATCAGTACCATTTGCAGTCACCAAATCAAGATGGCCATCAAGATCCACATCGTTTATCACAATCCAAACAGGACTAAATAAGCTCGGAATCCATAGCCCCGCATCAACAAAGGTCAGATCGCCAGTATTCTCATAGACCACAAACCCGTCGTCTGATCCCGTGATCAGATCACTCAGCCCATCGCCATTCATGTCCGCCGTCTCGATCTTGTTTTCCGTGCTAGGAGCGATCCCGGTTAGAATCGTTTCAAGCTCAATCGTCCCATCCATCATGCCTTGGAAAATATGAATCTCCCGACTCACCGGGTCGTATCCCGCGATGTCATCGCGGCCATCAAGGTTCAAGTCAGCAACCACGATCGATTCATACTCTTCATCGTTCGGATTTGGATACGCAACCCGCCCGCCGATCGTGCCATCACTGCTGATCGTGTAGACAAGTACGCTATCAACCGCTCGACCCACAACGATTTCCGGATCACCATCACCTTGTATATCCGCAAGTGCGACCATGGTCGAGTTATTCATACCGGGCACATTCACCGAAGTCCCATCAACAAAATCAACAAGCTTAGCGCGAGATCCAGTCCCAACAACCAACAGCTCATCCACACCATCATCATCGACATCCACAGCAATTGAATGTGTCGGAGATCTTTGCGCCTCAATTTGAACAGCTCCAATGTCTAGCCCGGGCTGGTCTCCTTGCCGCGGATCACTCACCCGGAACACCGACCAGCGATTACCCGCGCCGACCAAACCATCCGGATCCTGAACAAAGTAAGAATACGATCCACCCGTCCATAGCAGCTCCATATCTTCATCACTGTCAAGGTTCATCGCAATCGAAGATCTCGATAAAGGCGAGTCCCCATTGAGCTCACTCTCCTCGCGTTCAATATTGCCAAGCTCAGCAGAAATCAATGTACTACCGTCCGCCGATGGATCAAGCAGTACAAACTGATCCTCAACATCAACAGACCCCGTACTGAGTGGGTCAACCCCCACAAAGAGTACATCATCAAATCCAGAACCATCAAGATCCCCAACGATCTCAACCGGTTCAAGCGCAGCATCCACTCCAAGCGAAAAAGTCTGATCCATCCCCTCAGTAAAGTTCAGTACCGCAAAGCTCTCCCCGCTCGCCCCATCACGAAGCACAACATCGATTGCGGGGTCATTATCAAACTGCCCAAAGAGTGGCCTGTAGTTCTGCTCAACAAACCCACTAACAGGAACATCCACAACCCTCGGTAAACCCACCGAATCCATATCAATACCTTCAAGCAGAATGAACCGCTCACTGGCAACATCAAGCACAAGCACATCATTCTTCGAATCACCGTTGTAATCCGCAACAGGGTACAACGCGCACTGAGATCCTAAAAACGGAACAGGATACACGCCATACTCTGTCCCCTCTGGTCTCGAAGACCACCGAACCACCACCCGAGACTGAGTTGTATTGAGCACAACATCCGCAATCCCGTCACCATCAAGATCACCCGTATGCACCATCGATCGTGCATCAAGAAAGGTTGAAGCGCCCGAGTTGTAATCTTCACCAAACAAGTTCTCGCCACGAATCTCAACCTTCTCGCCATCCTCAAATGTAACAATCACAAGCGAACCAAGGCCTACAAACCGAAAGATAAACTCCGCCCGCCCGTCCCCATCAAGATCCGCAGCATCAATCGCATCGAACTGAGAAGTCGCTTCAAATGACTCTTGAACCTCAAAGCCGATCGAGCCATCATCTCGAACAAACCCAAGAGCGCTCCCATACGCTTTTGGAAAATCATCATCGAATGCAAAGATCAAATCAAGAATGCCGTCGCCATTGATATCACGCGCCGCATGAATCTTTGGTAAAGGAAGCAACCCTTCACCATCATGTAGTTCTTGTGTAAACGCAAGCCCCCCAGATCCAAGCGCCGAGGTGTATTGAGACTGGATCACTTCTTCAGGTTCTCCACCGATCGCATCGCCGCATGAAAGCCCAGCGAAAGCACAAAGAATCAACCCCGCCGACAAATCAACAGAAGGCAACGAAACGAACGGGAATCGGATAGGCATGATGTGAAGTCCTGTAATAATAACAATGGTCAGATTTCTGATATCCAAATGGTCCAGATATGATCCAAAAAAGATACCAGAATCCGTTCGCTCTGCCAAACAAGAACTTCAAAAAGAGAGGCCCGAGACACGATAAAATCGCGTCCGGGCCCCACGCACAGGACAAAGGACTGGGTGCACGAGCTTTCTACCAGAAGTAGATCACCACCCAGAGTAAAAGTATTCCAATCATTCGTATGAAAAACGAAAAACACCTGATACACAGGTGTCAGCATTCACTACCGAGCTGTTGAACAGTGAGTCGTGAGCAGTTACGCAGAACTACGCTGCGGACCATTGGCCATCATCGAGTGCGCTGTATCCACACTTGAAGAGCTGCATCTGCTTCGCCGCTTCAGGATCGGCAAACATAAACCCGACTTCCCACTTCCGGAAACCGACTTTGCTTACCCGCTTGACAATCGCAAGTCCTCGATGAACGCCAACATCCGACTTCAGTGAGAGCTCAAGCTGATCACCGACCTTGATCGCAGGCTTCCCAATATACAACACACGGATCCCCGATGCAGAAAAATCAAGCACCTCAGATGTGTCATTGCACTTCATATGCCGAGCAACAAAGCGAGGCTTAACGCGTGACTCAGGTTTCCCCTGGTCGTCGATCATTTTGGCAATAGCAGTCCATCGGCTCATGCAAGTACTATCACCCATATCCCAAGTTCTGCGAGCTCTTTATGCCAAGATCAACACCAAAATAATTACTCAGACCTTCACAGCCCCATCACACCCACCAGACCACCCAAGCCTCCCAGTCCTCACCTACCATGCACCATGGACATCCTCAACGCCTATCCAGACCGCCCCGGTGACCGACCAATCTACACGCCCGCAATGGGGCCACCCCAAACCGACCGGATCCCCTCTGCTGTCTACGAAACGATGCGAGAGGACAACATCACCAAGATGTTCCACGCGTTCTACGCCCGTCTGAGCCAATCCAGCATCTCAGACATGTTCCCCAAGAGCGAACAGAACCTGATGCGAGCCGCCGATAAAAGCGCTGCGATGTTCACCTTCCTTTTCGGTGGTCCACACCTCTACCAACAGCGTCACGGTCGACCCATGATGCGGGCGCGTCACCTGCCCTTCATCATCGACGAACCAGCCCGTGCCGAATGGCTCCGCTGTTTCAAAGAAACCCTCGACGAAGCACCCGAAAAATACGAAATGCCCCCCGAGCATGTCGACGCAGTCTGGAAGTTCGTTCACGACTTCAGCAGCTGGATGGTCAATGCGGAATCCCAACAAGAGGAAACATCATGAAACGCACTATCGCATTCTCAGCTACAGCATTGCTCGCATTTCCAATCCTCACCCAGTTGGGATGCTCTGCGAGCATCAATATTGATGGGGATTCGGCGACTTCGTATAGCCGGGTGGATCATTCGAGTATTGATGCGGTGCTTGATGGTTGGCATCAAGCGGCCGCGGCAGGGGAGCTTAAACCATATATCGAATCGATGACTGAAGGCTCAGTTTTTATGGGGACCGATGTCAGCGAGCGGTGGACGCGTGATGAGTTGCAGGGGTATGCGGAGCAGTACTTTGGGGACGGGGAGGGGTGGGTGTATGTGCCTCGGGATCGTCATATCCGCACGAATGCTTTTGGGGATATTGCGTGGATCGATGAGGTGCTGGATAATGAGAAGTATGGGGTGCTCCGCGGGACGGGGGTGCTCAAGCGGAATGGGGATGTGTGGAAGATCGCGCACTATTCATTGACATTTTTGGTGCCCAATGAGTCGGCGAAGGATGTGGTTGAGGTGATCCGTGGGGGCGGGAGTATGGACTCAGGTGGGTGAGCTATGAGGCGGAATCAGATTCTGGAGCTGGTTCGGGGAGGGGTTGGCGGACGGTGCCGCATTCGGGGCATTGGGTTTGAGATTCTGGGAGTGTGATGAGGATGTATCCGCATTTGGGGCAGACATCGTGTTGTCTGGTGCGGAGCTCTTTGTAGAGGAAGGGGAGGAAGTTGAAGTTGAAGATTATCCAGTATGTGAAGATGAACATGGTTGGGTAGATGCCTCCCCAGACTAGGAAGCTGGCGAGATAGGAGTTGATCCCAAGAGAACGCATCACGGGTTTGGCGATGATCATCAGCAAGACCCAGAACACGGTTGTTCCTGCGTAGAGAAGTACATTGCTGGGTTTGGCGAACCACAGGTTGGCGGCTTGTTTGAGGATCGCGGCTCGCTCCTGTTTGGGGAGGTTGAGCTGCGGGTCTTTGAGGATGGTCGGGATGAAGGACATCAGGGGGCGGGGCTGGAACTACCTGAGGCAGATGATCAGGGAGTGGATCATGGCGCCGATCCCGAAGGTCAGGAAGACGAGGATGAGGTTGATCCAGAAGTGTTTGGTGAACCCGACTTTGAGGCCTACAGCGAGGGGCGGGATCAGGATTGAGAGGATGATGAGTACGATTTTGTTGTCGGCGATGTCGGCCATGGGTTTGGGCTCCTGTGGTTGGGGGTGTTTGGTTGATTGTACTGGATTGGCGGGGTGGGTGCACGGACTTGAGGAGGGCGGTGGAGGATTTGCGGAGGGATTCGTGGTCCTCTTTCTGGTGGGCGAGGTCGGCGGCTTGGGAGAGGGTGGAGAGGGATTGGAGGTGGAGGTTGGTGTGGATGGTGGGGGTGCGGGCGGCGTTGATGGATTGGATGGCGCTGACGGCGGATTGGTAGTCTTCGCATTGGGTGAGTTTGGCGAGTTGTGGGAGGGTGAGGCCGTGGATTTGGCAGATGAGGATGGGGGTCATCGCGGGATCGAGGAGGTCTTCGAGGAGGCTCTCTGTAAGCTTGGCGGTGGGTTGTGGTGTGTCTGTTTGTGACTGATTGTGCGACTGGTTGTGTGTCTGATTGTGCATAGTGCCCCCTTGGTTGAATGTGGGTGGGGGCCGAGGGAATTGTAGTTGGTCGGCGTGGGGATTGGAAGGGGGGCGTTGGGAAGTGGGGGAGATTTGCGCACGGATGTGGTTGTTCATGTTATTCTAAGCGGTACAGAAGCTGAAATAACATCACGAGACGGGGAGGGAGTTGGCCGTATATTTGGAAAGGGTTTCGCCTTGACCTCAAGTAGTTCACGGATGGTACGCCTAGTTGATTTGTTGCCGATAGGGATTACATATCGATATTTTTTG